>NZ_SLUM01000012.1 GCF_004345265.1 Allofournierella massiliensis | reverse complement strand
CAAGACACTCTCATTCTAACAGCTTAGGCAACGATACGGAAAAGACACGGCTGGCTGCCGTGCCTTAAACCGTAAATATATTGTAATAGGAGGATAACTCATGAATGCAACAATCTTGCACGAGAGTCGTGGCCGAATCCGTATCAGACTGCAGCAAAGGCGAATGACTCCGGAACAGGCAGATCAGTTGGAAGCCTGGCTGCAGAGTAGGGGCTGGGCAAAGAGGATCACTGTCCATGAACGCACCTGCTCTGTAATTGCGTATTATAGTGGAGACAGGCAGGCGGTTTTGGACGATATTCGTCGTTTTTCCTGGAAAGATGCAGAAAAGAATGTGAGTTTGCCAGTTCACAGCAGTCGTGCCTTGAACCGGGAATTTGAAGAAAAATTAGTGGGCAAAATTGTGATGAAGGCAGCCTGCACGTTGTTTTTGCCGTCCCCATTACGAATTGCTCGAATTCTCTGGCATATGATTCCTTTTGTGCGACGTGGTTTGCGCTGCCTATTACAGCGGCGAATCAAAGTGGATTTATTGGATGCTCTGTCGATTTCGATTTCTGCTTTCCGAGGAGATTTTGGTACTGCCGGAGCGGTGATGTTTCTGCTTGAAGTGGGAGAGTTGCTCGAGGAATGGACCCGAAAAAAATCCATGGAGGATCTGGCCCGGTGTATGTCACTCAATGTTGATCGGGTTTGGCTTCGTACGGCGCAGGGAGAAGTACTGGTTCCAGTGTCTCAAGTGCGGCCGGGAGATGCAATTGTTGTGCGCGCAGGAAGCGTCATCCCTATGGACGGTATTGTTCTGGAAGGGGAAGCAACTGTTAATCAGGCTTCGCTTACCGGAGAGTCCATACCGGTTGCCAAACGAGCCGAGAGTGCTGTTTATGCGGGCACTGTGGTGGAGGAAGGCGAATGCGTTCTGGAAGTAAAACAAGCATCCGGACAAAGTCGCTACGATCAGATTGTACATATGATTGAACAATCCGAGCAGATGAAATCGGCAGCTGAAAGCAAGGCGACTCATCTGGCGGATAAGTTGGTTCCTTACACTTTTTTCGGCAGTCTGTTGAGTTTTGCCTTAACGCGCAATGTAGCGCGTGCTTTGTCGGTTTTGATGGTGGACTTTTCCTGTGCGCTAAAGCTGGCAATGCCTTTGGCGGTTCTCTCTGCTATGCGAGAGGCTGGCAGGGCTCATGTTACAGTTAAAGGAGGAAAATTCCTGGAGGCGGTAGCTGCAGCAGATACCATCATTTTTGATAAAACAGGCACGCTCACTCATGCTTGTCCTCGAGTAGCGAAGGTTATTCCCTTTGGAGGGAATAACGAAAATGAAATGCTTCGTCTTGCTGCCTGTCTGGAAGAGCATTTTCCGCATTCCATGGCGAACGCGGTAGTGGAAGAAGCAAAACGACAGGGGTTAACCCATGAAGAATTTCATTCGAAAGTAGAATATCTGGTGGCTCACGGTATTGTGAGTACGGTGGATAGTGAGCGCGTATTAATCGGCAGTGCGCATTTTGTTTTTGAAGATGAGGGATGTAAAATTCCGGAAGGGGAGCAGGAACGATTTGCGATGCTTCCGGAAGAATACTCTCATCTGTTCCTGGCGGTAGGAGGGCAACTGGCGGCTGTATTATGTATATCGGACCCGCTGAGAGAAGAGGCTGCAGATGTACTCCGTGTACTGCGAAATATGGGAGTCAAGCAAACGGTGATGCTTACCGGCGATAGCCAGCGTACAGCGGCTGCAATAGCAGCTCAGTTAGGTGTGGACGAGTTCAGAGCAGAAGTATTGCCTGCAGATAAGGCTGAGTTTGTTGCACGTTTGCGCAAAGAAGGACACACAGTTTTAATGGTAGGAGATGGAATCAATGATTCTCCCGCGCTTTCCGAGGCGGATGCAGGAATTGCCATCAGCGATGGTGCGGCATTGGCCCGAGAAATTGCAGATATTACCATTGCTGCTGATAGTCTTTGGGAGCTGGTAGAGCTGCGTCATGTTGCGATGGAACTGATGCGGCGGATACATTCTAACTATCGTTTTGTGATTGGATTTAATGGTGCACTTATCGCATTGGGGGTAATGGGCATTTTGCCGCCAGCGACTTCCGCTACGTTACATAATTTGTCCACATTGGGTGTAAGTTTGAGAAGCATGAGTCCATTGCCGAAAGTACAGAAAAATGTGGATACAATCATAAGTGGTGATTAATGTGAAAGCGGTGGCCACAGGCGGTACCTGCGAAATAAGCACATATGAGAAAGGGGTTATACCATTGCGTATGGTGAATAGCCGGACGAAGCTTTGGATGTGGTAACACACCTGACGGGAATTGCGAGAAGCCAGTGAAGTCAGATTGTTGCGGATCGGTTCTGTTTTGGTGTCTCTTGCCCAAAGAAGGAGATCCGTCAAAATCATCTTCGAAACGCTTTGGGAATTTTAGTTTATTTTGACTCCGCAGCTTCCCGAAAAAGACATTCTGCACAGTGTGACTGATACTCCTGATGGCGGTCGATGTACTGGTTTCCCCAATCGCTGAGTCCACTCAATACATTGAGCAGGGTTTTCCCGTTATCTGTCAACTGGTATTCTACCCGAACTGGAACTTCATTGTATTGTTCCCGATGCAGAATCCCATATTCCTCCAGATGCTTCAGAGATTGGGAAAGCATTACATTGGTAATACCAGGCACTCCGCGTTTGATCTGATTATAGCGCATAGGTCGGCCGTCCTTCAGCAGGCAGATAATACTCAGCCGCCACTTTCCGCCTATAATATCCATCGCTAGCCGCAACGGGCAAATCTCAACCTGGTTTTTCATAGTTCAATAATCCTCCCCAGATACGAAAAAGTATACCATATACAAAAAACTGCGTTCTTGTCAATTTGCTTTCTCTCCATATAATGAAAGTAGATACAGAAATCATACCATGTATTGATAATTTATCAAGGGGGATTACTATGAAACTCTCAATTGTCTACGACAGCAAGACTGGAAACACTGCCAAGATGGCTGAATACATCATTGAAGGTGTTGCACAGGTTGCTGGAGCTGAGGCCAAAGCATTTTCTATTGAGTCCATTGACGAAGCATATGTGAAAGAAAGCGATGCCCTGATCGTGGGTACGCCTACCTATAACGGCTATCTTACTGCCCGCATGAAAGCCTGGCTGGAATCTGCTCCGGTCAAGTTAAATGTGGCAGGAAAATTGGGTGGTGCTTATGCTACGGCGGCCTTTATTCATGGCGGCGGTGATCTGGCCATTCAGTGCATCCTCACTCATCTGATGGTGGACGGCATGATGGTCTATTCCAGCGGTCAGGCCAAGGGAATGCCTGTAATCCATCTGGGACCGGTAGCCATCGGTCCGGATCTGGACTCCTTCGCCGAACTGTTCCGGATTTACGGAAAACGTATGGCAGAGCAGGCGATGCAGATTTCTTCCAAATAAGCAAAAGTGCCGAATTCCCGCAGCATTTCGGGGGATTCGGCACTTTTTGGATGATTTCGGTTATAGCCCTTTCCTTTGTGATCTTGTATCTGCTCACAGAGAGCGGCTGGACAGCATTTTAAATCGCATACTCCGATGGATGTCGGCAAATAAACTCCGGTATCCGTTGAGAAGCAATATATAATTAGGAGTTGGATAACAATGAAGTACGATTTTATACTAACAATCCCTACTCTGTTCTTAAATCAAAATCAGGGTATATAGTTTTTGGCGATCATACCAGAATAGTTAAATATATTCGTTTTCCATTTGCGAGAGGAGCAGATGGAACACAGGTGTTAAAATCCAATAATCCTTGCATTCCAGAAGAATTATTTTATCAAATGATAAAATCAATCGACTTGTCTAACTATGGATATGCACGCCATTTTAAGTTCTTAAAAGATACATTGATTGTTATTCCGGAGAAAAATATTTCTGGCAATTTTGCAGAAATAACAAAGCCGATATATGAAAAACAAGCCAAACTTGTATTCGAGAATATTGAATTATCAAAACTCCGTGACTGGCTCCTGCCGATGCTGATGAACGGACAGGCACGGATGGAATGAGGTGAAACTATGGCCAAAAGTCCATTGGAAAGACAGATTGAATCTCAAATGAAGCAGGCAAAACAGCTTGCAGATAAAAAGCGGCGAGAAGATGAAAAACGGGCAAGGGAGCAGAAGCGCATGGAACAAAAAGCGATTGTTCGGGATCGGGCATCATCTATTGTAAATGGCCAACCATTAGTGGAAGGCTTTCGCATTATGGATAAGACATCAGAAGAAATATTAAGGTGTTTACTGGAGTGTGACAGCCTAAGGAACAGCCATGTTAATTTCTCTGATGATATTTTTCCGTCGTATGTCCAGATGTCTATTGGAGTGGAACTCGAGAAACTAATACAATATGGGATGATTGGCGGGCTTTTATCATTTGGCAATGGAGGTATGCTCGACTTGTTACCACCTGCCTTCTCCTATTTTGAGGATAAACAGGCAGCTTTAGATAGGCAAGATAAGCGAGAAAAGGAACGCCAGCAAAGTATCATCAACTATGGAAACTTGGTTTTCGGTAATGTTTCGGGCTCTACATTGACTGTGGACAATTCCATACATCAAATTGAGCAAGCCATAGATGAAAAAGGCGGCGAGGATAAAGAGGAACTCCACGAATTGTTGGATGAGGTCAAAGAATTGATTGAAAATATACAGTTGAGCAGAGCTATACCGAAACAAAAGAAATTATTTGAAAAGATCTCCAATCACATGGAAAAGCATGGTTGGTTTTACGGTGCCGTGGTTCAACTTTTGGGAACAGCTGCATTGGGACTGATAGGAGGATAGAAAGTATGAAAAAGGTCGATTTACACATTCACACAGTTGCGACTGTAAGTGACCATTACTTTGAATTCTCCATGGATACTCTGCAAAGTTATGTGGAACGCAAAGAATTAGATGCAATTGCTGTCACAAATCATAATCTGTTTGATAGAAAGCAATATGAAGAAATTTGTAAAAAAATATCAGTTCCAGTATTTCCGGGTATTGAAATTGATGTAGAGCAGGGACATTTATTATTGATTACTTCACCGGACGACCTAGATGATTTTGAACCTCGATGCAAGCATATACAGGAAAAAAATTCAACCAATACTTCTTGGATATCAGAAGATGATCTGTTGGAATATTTTCCAACCATTGGAAAGTATGTGCTGATACCTCACTATGATAAAAGTCCAAAGTTAGAATTACATCGAATTCCCAAAATTAAAGACCATATTACATGCGGTGAAGTTACAAGCGTAAAAAAATTTATATCAATGAAAAAAAGAAGCGGGGAACTCGTACCAATTCTTTTTAGCGATGAACGCATGGAGAACAGGGAGGCGCAGTTCCCAGATAGACAAACTTTTATTGATATTGAGGAATTATCTATAAATGCATTAAAACACGCCTTAAGAGACCGTGCCAAAGTTTCACTTTCTCCAGATGAAGGGAATGTTTTGTTTCAAATTTTAGATTGACGCCATTTTAATAACCTTGTTTTTGGTAATATGCCTAAAATCATCAATCCCAAGTTTTTTCAAGACTTTTTCTTCTGTCATTAGTTTGCTCATTTCAACATCTTCTTTCTTATAGCAATTTTAGTGATAGAAAATGTATCTTTGTATTCTTAATTACGCAACAAACGGCCTCTCCTGTGGCCTATAAGTGAGAGAGTCAAAAGAGGTTCTGGGGCGGCACCTTCACATAGGTCTGAGCCTTATCAAACTCCGGGTAATGGTAGCGCCACTTGTCATAGTCCTCTTTGGAGATCTCGCCCGCCTCCAACATGGCAGCGGCCTGCTGCCAAGAACAGAGCATCTCATGCAGCCGGGCGGCATCCTTGTTCTTCCGCACATCGACCTTCAAGCAGACTTCTCCATCCATCTCGCTGATCTTGAGCCCGTAGTTGTCCTCCAGGGTAAACAGGGTGTGCATGAGCCCCACATAGGAGTCTATATCCGGGACAGAAAGAGCATAGGGCGAGACATCCAGTACCTGCGCCAGGGCGGCAGTTAGATCCGCCTGCTGTTGAGCAGCACATTGTTGAATATGGTGCCACAGAATTTATTGTCGGCCACTACGGCGGATTTGACCGTCTTGCAGCGTCAGCAGTCAAAGAAGCAAAGCGTTTCTACCCAGAAGTGAAGCTCACTTTGCTATTGCCATACCATCCGGCAGAGCAGCCCATCCCGACGCCAAATGGATTTGACGGCACCTTCTATCCACCGGGGATGGAAAGTGTCCCGCGCAAGATCGCAATCGTGAGAGCAAATCGCTATGTTGTAGATCATGTAGACTATCTTATCGCCTATACCTGGCACCCCGCCAGCAATGCGCGGGAGTTGGTGGAGTATGCCCGGAAAAAGCAGCGAAATCTCTGCCTTTCCATAACACTGATAAAACCTGATAATTGGATGTCAAGTTGAGTTTTTCACGAAAATGTGATAAAATAAATCCAAGCATTTCTTGCTTTGGAGGGACTAAAATGGCGATTTGTTATGACCGCTTATTCCATCTGATGATTGATAAAAAGATAAGCAACGCACAGCTAAAAGAGAAGGCCGGTTTTAGTGCCAATATTATCACCCGCCTAAAGCGTAACGAGTATGTTTCCATCGAAAGCATCGAGAAGATTTGTCGTGTGATGGAGTGTGGCGTGGACGATATTCTGGAGTTTGTTCCGGAAGAAAAATAAGCATGAATTTTGACAAAGTGGTTTGATATTTGAAGGGTTCTTTTGGCATACAAAAACTTCGTAGACTAAAAAGCTGTGAAAGATCGGATAGGAGTGTGGCTGTGATGGCAACAGCAAACAAAACGGTTTGGGGAATCCATACGATGGACGATCCCCTTTTTTTGAATCAGAATCTAATTGCAATCGGCTGGGAAGAGATGGGCGACTTGTCGGTCATAAGTGCATCTCGTGATGTCTACAAAGAAAAATATATTGCGACCTATCCGGACGCTAAAAAAGGTTCGATCCCCACAAGTGCTGGAATGCTGTACCGGTTCGTTCATGAAGTGCGAGAAGGCGATTATGTCGTGTTTCCATCTAAGTTCGACCGTAAAATCAATATTGGGATCGTTGAGAGCGCCTATTTTTATGATAGTACAGCAGCACAGTATCCCAATCGCCGGAAAGTAAAGTGGCTCAAACATCTGCCCCGCACAGCTTTTTCCCAGGGTGCTCTGCATGAAGTTGGCTCGGCATTGAGCTTTTTCCAGGTGAAAAACTACGCAGATGAGTATTTTAAGGCTCTGGATAAAGATTTCAAAGGCAATATTCTGGAGCCGGATACCGATGAGACAGTGGCACAAACAGCGGATGAAATCATCGAGGCTAACTGATTTTGATTAGTCAGTTAGCTCTCTTTTTCTTTTTATTATTATTTTGTGCAACAAACGGCCTCTCCCGTGGCCTACAAGTGAGAGGATCAAAAGAGGTCCTGGGGCGGCGATGAGGTAAAATAAGTTTCGCAAAAATAAAAAAGACATGGTTTGCAGATCGCTGGTAGAATGAAGTTGCGACACTAACCATTCGAAAGGAGAAAGCAAACCATGCCTGAAAAAATTGTACAACTAAATGAGGCCGTAATCAAGAGCGAACTCAAAGAACTTGTGCGAGGCAGCGTAGAGGAAACTCTCAACGAGCTGCTGGAGGCCGAGGCGGATAAACTGACTCAGGCAGCTCGGTATGAACGCAATGAACAGCGCCAGGGCTACCGCAGCGGCCACTACAGCCGCAACCTCACTACGACTTCCGGGGATGTTACCCTGAAAGTGCCCAAACTCAAGGGAATTTCTTTTGAAACCGCCATCATTGAGCGGTACCGTCGCCGTGAAAGCAGCGTGGAAGAAGCTCTCATTGAAATGTACCTGGCAGGAGTATCTGTCCGACGTGTGGAGGATATCACTGAGGCCCTGTGGGGCAGCAAAGTCTCACCCTCCACCATTAGTGAGTTGAATAAGAAAGCATATGTCCACATCAAGGATTGGCGAAATTGCCCCCTGCAAGGCGGACGGTATCCGTATGTCTACATAGATGGAATCTATCTGCGCCGAAATTGGGGCGGAGAGTTTGAAAATGTGGCCATTCTGGTGGCGATTGCGGTGAATGAGGATGGATACCGCGAGGTTCTTGGTGCAGCCGAGGGCATGAAGAAGGACAAAGCCAGTTGGGTCAGTTTCTTCCAGTGGCTACGCGGCCGTGGTCTGGATGGTGTAAAACTCGTCGTTGGCGACAAGTGTCTTGGTATGCTGGAAGCCGTGGGTGAAGTGTTTCCTGAAGCCAAATACCAGCGCTGCACTGTCCACTTTTACCGCAATATCTTCTCTGTCACACCTCGCTCCAAAGTGAAGCTGGTAGCTAAAATGCTCAAGGCAATCCACTCCCAGGAAAGCAAGAAAGCTGCCCGTGTGAAGGCAAAGGTCGTAGTGGAGGAGCTGCGTTTCGTGAAACCGAAAGAGGTCGCTAAAAAGGTGGAAGATGGCATTGAGGAGACGCTGACCTACTGCAATTTTCCCAGCAAACATTGGACTCGTATCCGCACCAACAACGTCATTGAACGGCTGAACCGGGAGATCCGCCGCCTCGCCCGTGTGGTTGGCAGTTTCCCGGACGGCAATTCTGCTCTCATGCTGGTCTGTGCCCGACTGCGCCATGTGGCTGGTACCCAGTGGGGTAACAAGAAGTACATGAACATGAAGTACCTGGAGGCGACCCTTGAGGACACCTCCATTGCTGGCTGACTTCATTCGCGACAGGGGCTGTAAACCAAAGTGCGAAAAACTCTTGACACTACCGAAAAAAGGAAAGTAGTCAAATGGATGAAGAACCATATATAAACGAAAGAGGAGCGTGAGCAGTGCCAATCATGGCACGGCGCACGCTCCTCGCATACAATGCAATCAAATCAACTGCCGTATCTGACCATTCACAACACCGCTCAGCTTCTCCAGCCGATTATCCGCCACTGGGATTTGCGGATGCTCTTGGAACGCGAAGCCATACAGATTTTTCAGGTCATTACGGATCTCATCTGTCATTAAGGCTTTTGCAACGACGATAAAGTCAGATCCGAGCCGTGGAGTCAGGCGGGCGATATAACGTTCCGCATGCTCCAACTGGTCGGCATCCAGATCAAACAGCAAGCTGCGGTTGTTATCAAACACCGGGGCCATGGTTTTCACCTGCATGGTATCCGTATCAAACAAAACACCGAAATTACCCGGATGCCGGTCCGTATTCAGGAGAATGGCATCCAGAATCATCATGCGGCGAAAGGCATCCTCGCTACCGATGGAACGGAAATACTCCAGTAAGCCGGAGATAGACCGCTCTTCATGGGTAATGGCAGCTGTTTTGGCAAGGCCGATGGATTCACTGGTGAACAGGGGACAAGTAGACACCAGTCTTCCATGATGGAATCGTATATCATATGAGACTGTACCAGGGCACAGGATGCTGGAAATCTGAGCAGCCAGATATTCCGACAGTGGCTCCAGCTCATAGGTGGCGCTGCCGGCCTTATAGAGGTAAATACCGTCCGCTTCTCGTTTCCAGCACTTGGCATAGTTTCCGTCCGTGGTAAATTCCGGTGAGGGGGAGGAGGGAAGATTCTGCTCGCTGAAGAAGCCGTTCAACGCAGCCTCAGCAATGATCTCATCAAAGTCATTCTGATACAGGGAGACATCCCGCCAGCACAACGGGGAATCCGCCGGTTTTACCCAAAAGGTATCGTTGAGAGAAAGCGCATGGCTGACCAGCAGAAATCCTTCCAATGTGCGGCACCCATATTGCTCGAGAAGCTGCTCGATGTGCTTTCGGTGCTTGGGAGCACGCCGCCCTTCCAGAAAGCTCAGAAGAGATTTATAGCCAATGGGGCGCAGGGACGAAAACCAGGTTCCTTCCAGAGCTACCACATCGCCAAATTCATCCTCTTGGGTGGAAAATTCCAGAAATGGTGTGTCTTTGTTCAGTAAAATCCAGTCCATCTTGGCCCATCCTTCCTGCGTTTCATTATACTACAGAATCAGTGTTATGCATCCCGCCTTTCTTTGTCTGCAAAAGGAGGGTTCCCGTTTTCTGCTCTCACAGGTGTTGGAAATATTGATTTGTTGGTGTCCAATGAGTATAATGTTCTCAAAGAGGTGATGCAGGTATGACGCTGGAAGAACGGCGGGCAAAAATTCTAATCAACAAAGCTGGTGGGACAGCTGGGCCAGAAGGGAAAAGCTATCGTGTGGTGCTGCCCCCTGTATGGGCCAAACAACTGGGGGTTATGGAGAATAGCTGTGATGTCATTCTGCAATTTGACGGCGAATGTATTACCATCCGCAGAGCTGGCACGGGAGAATATCATTCCTTTATCAATGAGGCGAGAGAGAAAAAGCACGATCTATTGATTCTTCACTACTATGATGGGGAGACTCTTTGCACCAAAATCTGCCTGGATCGGACCTCCCGGCGGTTGGTTATCGAAAATGAGACGGACGATATTCTTTCAACCGCGTTTGGGGTCAACCAGACACCCAATTGGGAGGACTTTATGACCTTTTTGGAATCTCGCTGCATTCCGCGGCAGCGGGATGGATTGAAATACTATCTGGCACAGCTGGGGATAGAGAAATACGATCCGATGGAGATCATCCGTAAGACTGCCGGCCGCATGGCAGAAGATTCCTGCTGGATTAAGATTGTGGAGGGGTAAGATGGCAGTCAGATTAGTGACCGGAAATCGCATTGCAGAAACGTCCTCCAAGGGAAATCAGGAAAAGTGGCTGGAACATGACCGTTGGTACAAACTTGACCTCTTTGGATATGAAGGGTTGGCGGAAACCGTAACCTCCCAATTGTTGCAGCAGTCTAACATAGAAGAACTGGGTTTCCGCTATGTGACTTACTGTATGGAGCGGATGAACGTGCATCAACGGATTCGGAATGGCTGTTCCAGCCCCAATTTTCTGATGCCCGGCGAAAGCATCCTGACCCTCGCTGACTTGTTTCGCAAAGGTGTTGGACCGGACTGGCAAAGTGTTGTAGCCCGACAGCCTAACCTCGCCGGGAAGGTTCGCTGGATGGTGGAACAAACGATACGCCTCACCGAATTGAAACAGTTTGGAAACTATCTCACGTTGTTGTTTGAAGTGGATATGCTGTTTGGCAACGAAGACCGCCATCTGAATAATATTGCTGTTCTGCGCAGGGGAGAGGAATTCGACTACTGTCCCATTTTTGACTTTGGTGCGGGACTTCTTTCCAATGTGCGCGACTATCCCATGGATATTGAACCTCGTTCCCACATGAAGCTGCTGCGGGCGCAGCCGCTGAACACAACATTCACACGACAGGTCCGGGCGGTCAGATCCCTCTATGGGCCCCAATTGCAATGGACTTTTATGGTTGCCGAAGTAACTGCTGCACTGGAGGAGCCGCTAAAGTTCTATGCCGAAAGGGACCGGGCATACATTGCCGACCGGATAAAAACCTGCATCCACTGGCAGGCTGCAAAATTATGAAAAGGGTTAGGGCAGATAACCGTCTGTGTGTTTCAGCAGTACAGCGCCTTCGCCTGCCACCTGTTCATTTAAAGCCTGTTCGGCGGTGTTTAGTTCGTCATTGGCCGTGGCGGGTGAATCGTTGATGAAATTGCAATTCGTACACGCTTTGCCCGGAGATATTTCGTAACCGGTCATTTGAAATTCATATCTGGCAAAAAAATTGATGTTGCCTGCGTCTCGATTCATACGGTCAGGCAGGATGATATATCTTGATGAAGCCATTGGGGGAAAACGACTGTGCAGCTTCTGGAACGCAGCTGCACAGAAAAGAAAGAAGAAACGGGGCGCAAAACAGAAAACTCCCTCCCGATCCATTCCTGCGGAATGAAAGGGGAGGGAGCTTTTTGCAAACCGGGCTTCCTGTGTTCGCAACGCTGCTGTTTGGGGAATCAGAACCGCGACACTTCGGAGTCGCTCCAGCGTTCTGCGGTGGGTGCGTCGGAAAGATATCAATTAATCTTCTGAAAATTTTCAGAAGATGTCATGTGCAGCTGCATCAATCCGTTTGCGGAGAATTTCCTGAACCTCCTGCATCAGCAGCAGTCCTGTGGAAAACCCGTATTGAAATGCATCGCTGCTTTCTGTATCGCAGATAATCAGTGTCTGTTCCAGCATCTGGTCCACCAGTGCCATATCATCCTCGCTCAGATTGTTCCGCAGGTCTTTCAGGAGCTGTTCAATCTCCTTGCCAGCCTGTTTGTGCCGACCGTTTCCTTCCATGTTGTTTTCACAGGGAAGCAACTCTCCCCGGTAGATAGCATCCAATACCATGCGGATTCCCTCCTTTATCACAGAAGCTGCTTTTCTTTGTGGGTGGCCAGCGAGAAGTTGTAGGGCGCACTGGGCCGTCCGTCCGGGAAATTGGGCGTGGGCAGGGTATTCAGAATGCGCACCATCTCCTGCAGTCTGTCAGAATAGCCGTTTGTCAGCAGAATTCCCCGGGTGGGCTGAATTCCCTCCAGAACCAGACCGTCCCAGTACATCCGCAGCTGGTACAAATCCTTCGGCTCTGCCTTTCTAGTCTTCAGCTCATAGATATCGCATTTTCCATTTTCCCCTTTGTCCACCACATCCACGCGAGTACCGGTGGGCCAGACACAAATCTCGCTGGTTACCTCATCCTCCGGATTTGCAGCCTTGAGAATTTTCATCCACTTCTTTTTCAGTTCATCCTCGCTGAATGTGGCGGCGTTTTTCTGCGGCGGGAACTCAGCCAGCGCTTCAAAGACCTTGTCCCAGTCCGGGTCGTTGCGGTCAATACCGGTCTTGTTGTTCAGGGTGGCAAGAACACCACGGGGCAGCTCCGGCAGGATCAGCTCGCCCACAAAATCGTTGTAGCTGTTGTGCCGGGAAATGGGCGTGCCGTCTTCTTTGTGCCAGATTTCCCCCAGCTGAGCGGTGGCAATCACCCGCTTGCCCAGCCGGATATCGATGCCCTGCGTGGGCTGGGTTCCCTGATAGTAATACCGGGCCTTGCCGCCCAGTACCAGATGATCCCGCTTGGATTTATCGAGGGTACCGTGGACGTAAGTCACCGGTACAATCTGGCCGCCCAGTTCCACTTCCAGCTTTTCGGTGCGCGCCATCATCATGGGAACCTGGATGGGCGGAACCAGCATACTGCTCTGGCCTACCGTCACCGCGATCTTGGCGCTGGGCTCCAGCGTGACCGGATCCAATTCCAGGTAACCCCGGTAGACAACGCCCAGATGCTCGATCAGCCACAGCCGGAGAGTGGCCAGATCACTGAGCTTCCGGTTGCCCTGCCGCTGCAGGGTGCGGGCAATGGCCATCGGCACCCGCACATAGATGACCGTGGAGGGATCAGGCCACTGAAGATTCAGGCCCTCGGGCAGCTGAAGATTGTTTTCCTCAGTTACGGTCATCTTCAGGTCAAAGGGGCCGCTCACTTTGTAATAAGGGCCGGGCTGGCTGCGGGTGTAGATGCACCAGTCACCGGTGCCGCCGGACAGGCAGGCCAGCGCATTGTTGAGACCATATCCGTGCTCATTCAGGCGGCTGTTGGTCAGCGGAGCACTGCCCAGCTGAAGCGCATTGGTGAGAGCGGCAAGATCCATGCCGCAGCCCCAGTCGGCCACTGCCAGGTGAATATAGTTCTTGTCTGCATCAGGTGCCAGCGCCACACAGATCCGGGCTTTTTCGCCCGCCAGTACGGCAGCGAGGGCGTCATCGCACAGTTCACAGGTACCCTGATGGCAGAGCATTCCCTGACGGGCCAGCCCGACAAAGGCCTTGCCGGTGATGTTGATGGAGATTTCGTGGCTCTCGTTGGTGCAGGCGGTGATGTTGTTCGTGTTCTGGTTGTTCATATTGAATCCTCTCTTTCTTATTTATAAGGAATATGGTTGATCCACTGCCCTTTTCCGGCTTGTTTTGTTGCGGCCGGCATGTTATGATGAGAGGGCAGATTGGATTGTTTTGACGAATGGTTCATCTTGCACTTGCCGTGTCTGAGTTGCAGCTCAGATGCGGCTTTTTTTGTGTGGGGAAAGCAATCTTTATCACGGCCAGCAGGCAGGGACAATGGCCGAACTGCCTGCTTCGATGATCCGGGATGTTGTCCGCTTCGTAGATGAAGTGGGCGTTGCCTTTCATATAGATACCTCCTATCTGATTGGTGTCAGGGAGTGTGTTCCCTGTGCTTATATTATAGCATATTGGTACCAATATATTAAATACGCATTTCCTCCAAATAATATTGGTACCAATATATCATTCTTTGTGCATTATCCATATTGGTACCAATAGTCATTTATGATATACTTAAAATAAATATGCCATTTTATCGATTGAATGGAGGAATTGAACATGGCTTATACCAAAGCGAGTGGTCAGGCTGTAAACCGATATTCTAAAAAAGTATACGATGATGTCCGGGTTCGGGTGAAGAAAGGGCAGAAAGAAATCATTCAGAAGCGGGCAGAACAGCTGAACAAGAGTGTGAACGGCTATATTACGGACCTGATTGAAGAGGATCTGGCCGGCAGCGATTTGCTGGAAGAGTGAATCGAAAAAGCACAGCCATACATATTAGTAAAAAACCGGGCACAGAGCCACCTGCCGAGGTGAATCTCTGTGCCTGGTTTTCTGTTTTTATGATGCCGTAATCTGAACGGCGTTTTCACGAACCTGATTGATTGTTTCCAGCAGGAAAGTGGTGTCACACAGCTGCTTTTTGGCATACTTGAACACAGCATGCTATGCCTCCGGTGCGGTGCACTGGGGGACTTATTTTTTTGAACAGTCTTGCATTTCAATAGAGTTTCGCTATAATACAAATAAAGACTATTTTTTGATTTTGTACTTTATACGGGAAGGTGACAGCTTGTGGCAAGAAAGGCGTACTCCGATGAGGAGAGGGCGCAGGTGAAGGAAGCCCTGATGGTCACCATGATCCAGTGCATCGCGGATCGGGGGCTGATTCATAGCAGCATTGATGTTCTCTGCAAAAAAGTGGGGATCTCCAAGACCTTCTTCTACAGTTTCTTCTCATCCAAGGAGGAACTGGTGCTCTACGCCCTGCGATATCAGCAGCCCAGACTGTTGGACTACGCCCATCAGCTGATGGAAGACCCGACGCTCAGTTGGCGGGCGGGCGTGGAGACCTTCCTGAAAAACTGCTGCTACGGAGCCAAAAGCGGAGTCGCTGTTTTGTCCATTGAAGAGGAGCAGCAAGTACGCCGTTGCCTTTCCGAGGAGAATTTTCAGGCCTTCCGACAGGATCAGGTCAGTTTTTATGGGAAACTACTCTCCATCTTTGGCCTCCCCGCAGACGGCATTGACCCCCGGCTCTTCGGTAATCTGGCTCTGGCCATGATGATGGTGCACAAGGCCATTCCGGACACCATGCCCTTCCTGTTTCCGGAGGTGGCGGAAGATATGGTGGAATTCCAGGTCAGGGCTCTGGTGGACGAGATGGAGCGTGCAAAAGAGGATGCGCGGCAGGTGAAAGCAGATGTATAGCGGTGGGTTCCTACGTCCAAACGGACACGAAAGACAGCAGAATATTGTTAAGCACGGGGCCTTGGAAAACAGGTCTCGGGTCTGTGCGGCCTTTTTATGCCTTGCGTCAGCCTGTCCAAGTGACAGGGTGTCGCAGGGCATTTTTTATTGTTCGGAAAGAGGTGCCTGATATGAATTTACCAAAACGAAATAGTGCGGACGGGCGCTGTTACTGGATGAAGCCCGAGGTACAGGAGGAACTGCAACTGCTCTTTGACCAGTGCATTCAGGATGCTATTGACGGGAGAATCACACGGCTTGATTCCCTTTGGCCGCCGGTAGTGGTCAGCAGCGAAGGCGCACCCTTTGAGGTGCACGCTCTGGTGAGAAAATGGACCGAAGCGCAGCGGGCTGAAACGCTCGATGCGGAAAAGGCCATCGCCTTCAGCGAAAACCTGCGCCGCCAGAGCCGGTGGGGTGAAATTGACTACTATTTACTTGATATGCTGAAACGGGAGCTGCAGGAGAAGTATTTTGTCGTGACAGGCAACGAAGATGACCACTTCTGGGATCGGGAATACTCCCTGAAGCCAGGTATCCGTGCAGAACAGGTCCCGGAGCCGCTGCTGCGTTTCGCCTGCTATGTGGCAGTGAGCTATAAGGTATATGGCATGGACTTTGAGTATCTGGACGCCAATTACCTCTTTGGATTGGTAGAGAAAGTCCGTCCGGATATGGTGAAAAAGCTGAAAGAACATGGGACCGGCAGGTTGCCGCTCAACCTGCAAAAGCGGAAAACAGAGCACTTCACCGCATCGGCCAACGATGCCTTTGCCGTGATCCGCATTACGGCCAGAGACAACACCGAGGAATGCTGCCATGAAGTGCTGGACTATCTGTGTGAGGTTCTTTCGCAGGAGGATTTTCCCCGCAGCTATGCGGTGGAGTTCAAAGGGCCGGAAAAGAGGTATTTGCCCATCACAGGCCTGCCCAAAAAGGGAGTAAACCAGCTCTTTGCCTGTGCCGTGCAGTACCCCGGCCTCCACTCCCTGATGGAACGGTACGCCCGGCTTGCCATGCGGCAATATGAGCAGTACACCAATCTCAGCGATGAGCAGTGCGCGCTCCCCGGAAGTTTTGCTGTGTTCGCTCTGGGAATGCTGGGGCAAGAGTGGCGGCAGCTGGTATGGGATTATCTCGATCTCTGCGATGATGAGCACTCCCACTTACAGGAAAAATTCCTCCGGGAGTATGTGAAACAGTTCGGATTTACCGCCGATACCGTCCCTGTGTTTGTCCGGGGTGTGCTGTCCATGCAGAACATGAAGTATTCCAAGGACTATGCCGCGTGGATGGCAAATGCAGAAAGCCTGGACGCTCTGCTGGAGGCCAAAAGCCACCTGTCCGAGATCGTTCCAAGCGGTTTTTCCTCCGACGAGGATGACGATGATGACGAGAAACCCACCGAGGAAACAGAAGCCAGCCCGGAGGAAGTGCTGCAATACGCATGGGAAACGGTCTGCTATGTGATCTGGGGCAAAGCCAGCGCCAAGGGTGGTCAGAAAGTGGTGGAAGCAGCTCCGGAGGAACTGAGAGAGCGGTATCAGGAAATTTTTCGATAGGAGGAAACAATATGAAAACCTTTGATCCCGATTATAAATTACTGGACGAGATGTATCAGGATGATTATTATCCTGCTTTTCTGGTAGACAAGGTAAAGGATGAACTTCAAAAAGTCATTGACCTGCTGGAGAGCGGCGAAACCGACACTGAAGTGATACAGAACACGCTGGATAAGGCGGTCTGCGGAATCAATAATCTTCAGGATGAATTTTACGAAAACGACAGCGAGATTGAAACGGTGGCGAGGGATTGTATTGGAGATACCGTTGCCTACATTCTGGAGTGGTTTGACATTCCCATTGACACCGAGGAGGCCATCCGGGAACGGGACTGGTGATTTTTCAGTGCGTTGACCACATGGCTGTCGCTATGATGCAGGAACTGGGAAAAGGGGAAACGACCTATGGCAGAGTTCGAACAAATCATAGAGAATGCGCTGGACATTCTGAAATTTGACGGAGCCATACAGGACACTCTGGCGGAGCTTCGAGAAAAATGGAGCGCACAGGTCCCGGCGCTGCTGGATGAACGCTTTGATGCCGTTGGTGTTCAGTATATGAAACTGTCCCATGAAAAAGGGGCGGCAGCGTTGGGACAGGAACTTTCTGCCTTCGGCTGGGCGCTGTATAACCTGGACGATGAGGACGAGTATCTGTTTGCCCTGATCCCAGAGGAACAACGCAGCGAATGGGAACGCTACTGCAAAAAGCAGGGGCAATATTGCCACCTGATGAAACAGCAGGGGAGAAAATGGGGCGACCATGCCAAGGAGCAGGACCCTGGGAAGCTGATGCCCTGCGAGGAGTACATACTTCAGGATGAGTACGATTATTTCTTCAACTCCCTGGCGGGTGATTTTGCGGCGGGCGAATGGAAAAACCAGGATGCAGAAGAATGGAAAAACGGCTGTGTGGCCGATCTGCGCCAGCGTCCGCCCCAGGTGACCCGCGCCCACAGTTTGCCGCATCTTGGGTGCCTCACTTATTCCGCAGAAAATGGACTCTATGCCGCGTCCATAGCCGCTGGCAGCGGGACGATTGGCCGGGCATTACTGAGCAGAAATCCAGCCACCCTCAACTGGGCCGAACCGTCCCCCATTGGATATGACGGCCCGCCCCGCACCCTTTGCTGGGCTGACCATTCCCTCTGGGTGGGTGATCCCACCAACGCCACACGGATCGAACTGACTGACCGGGGCACCTGCCAGGATGTGAAAAACTGGATTCTGCCGGAAGATGGATGGAGCACCAAATACCATTGCGGCATCGTGACAGACGGTCTGGGCCGGGTCTACTTTTCCAACGAGTGGTACAAGGGGCAGATTTACCGCTGGGAAAACGGCAAGGTAACAAAACACACCTTCTCTCTGAATGGATACGACCATCTCTCCGAGGCCGTTCCCGTTCCCGGCACAGGCCGCATTACCATGATCCACGCAGTCAGCGGCAAGGGGAGAATGGAAGAATGCCTGCTGGAACTGGACATGGACACCGGGCGGTGCCGCATTGCCCCGCTGCCCGGAATGGGCGAGGGACTGAAACTGCGCTGGTTTACCGGGGACTGGCTGCTGGTGCAGGGGAACGGCGAGATCCTCTCCGATGACTTTGCCCAGCTTATCAATAGGAACACCCGTGAAGTGCTGCGTATCCGTCCGGGAATGTTCGGCGGGGAGAAAATGCAGCACATTGGAATACTCACCGATGGCACGGTGGTGATCGTCACCCGGCGGGATAGGGTTGGGCCGGTGTTTCGTTATCCCATCGACTTCTGGGGTTTCCTTCGGACGGCAAACAAGCCCAAAAAGCTGGAATGGCGAGAGTACAAAGAAGTGTACCCGAATCTGCCAATCTTTCTTCCGCCCAAGACCACGGAGCGAAAAATCATTCTCAAAAAAGACAGCCTGACTATTCTGGGGTCGGTATTTACGCCGCCGTTTACCCTGTCGCAACTTGCGGAAAAGCTGGGGTCCGCCCGCATTGTCCTGCAAAATGGAACACGGAAAAGCCCCATTACAGGCCGAGAGAGTCCCTATACCCAGGCACTTGCTCTGTGGGACGAGCTTGGACTCCAGGGCTGGTTGGATGAAGATGAGCAGACCATCAAAACCCTTGGTGTCCGGGTAGCGGCACTGGGAGAGTATGCGGTTCGGCAGACATTTGACGGAGCGGTTTGGATCGGATCCAGGGACTACCGGGAGGTCGGCTGGAAGGATTTTGCCGGATTTGCCCATACCCTCAAATTAGGCGGCTTTACCGTTTATACCCGCTTGCCGGGTCCTGTTTCAGAGGAGCAGTCAGCGCAGAAAGCAAGGCTGGAGGCCCTCTCCGCCATGGTGCAGATCAGCTGGAAAGAGCCGGAGAAAAAGGCGGCGAAAGCGCAGAAATACAAGTTATCCAAGCCGACTGAACCAGTGCTCACCTTTACCAGCTTCAACTTCAAGCTGGCGGTCATGGAAGTCCTGATGTACGAGAAAGGCTTACTGGCTCCTAAACTGGATGCCCATGAGTTTGCCAGAGAATATAGCCGGCGCAAGATCGACATTGACGCGGAAGGGTATGAACCCATCCCGGAGATCCGGAAGTGGCTGGAGAAATACCCGATCCCGGAGCGGCTGGCCCGGTCGGTCACAGAAATCGAGATGGATGGCGGCAGCGAGATTTATACCCAGCTCTGTCCGTTCTGGGATGGCGAGGATGGAGCTTTTGATCTCAATGCCATTACGGAGGCAGAACTGCGCCAGTTCCCCAATCTCAAACATATTACTCTCATGTCCTCCAAGCCGGAACAGGTGCTGCCCATTCTGGAGCGGTGCGGCATCGAAGTGGACTTGCTGTGAGGTGCGCTGCTATGAACGAAAAACTATTTCGCCCACAATTTAATGCACTGAAACTGTCCGATAAGCTCTGGCTGATGCAGACGCTGGCGACTCATTATGGACTTGCTTTCAAGGAACTATACGCCTTTTCCCGTTGGGGACAAAGCTGCACCACCGGTCTGTTTGAAAAAGGTGGCCGGGAGTTTGTCTTTGTCCCGGGCGATACCGTGATTCTTGGCTGGGAGAGCTTTGTCCAAGGGATGGATAAGGCCAACCAGGAGGAACTGGCGGATGCTTTTGCGGAAATCGAATATGAGGGCACTGCGGAGGAATTTCTCCGGCAGGGAATGACCCCAGTACGCCAGGTGACCATCGGCCCCATGTTCGTGGGCAGAAAACTGGAGGAGATCGGCTGGGAAAGCGTACCCATGAACGATCCACGCATCACCGCCCACCCCGACTGGCTGGAGAACTTGCAGAAATGGGCAGGCCAGAACAGCCAGAGTTTTGAGATACACGAAACGGTTCGCTTTGAGCGCAATGGTGATAGCTGGCGAGCGTGGCTGTGCCATCCAATGACCTACCCGGAGTTTCAGCGGTCCCTGTTGTGGGAGCTGGCGGCCAGCCTTCCCACGCCGGATGAGTGGGCCTATCTGTGCGGGGGCGGATGCCGCACCCTGTTTCCTTGGGGGGATGGACTGGACTATTCCATGCATCTGCATCACTTTGAAAGCCAGGAAGACCAGGACAAGCCATACGACATGGAGCAGGCGAACTTCTTTGGCCTGTCTATTGCCTATGACCCCTATAAGCGGGAGCTGGTAGACGGGAAAACATTGACCACCTGCGGCGGCGACGGCGGCTGCAATATCTGCGGTGGCATGGGATCTTTGTTTGGATATTTGCCCTGTTCCCCTCACAGTAAACCGGAGGTTCGGGAAGATAATGAGATCCACAATGACTACGACTTCTTTCGTCCAGTGATCCGAGTGCAGACATCCGGGTGGAGAATGGTATCGACCGGAGAGGAGAGGTGATATTCCCATATGATCGAAGCAATTACGAAAATCCACACCACATCTTCTTCGGTTACATTTGAATGTGGCAATATAGCCGTTATTGGAAACGGTGAGTTTCGGGCTTTATCTGGGAAAGTGGATGGTTTTATCCTGTATGCCGACACTTTGCGGTATGAAAACGGGGCGAAGCTCTCACGGGATGAACAGGGGAATTTGAAGTGCCTGTATCAGCACTTTGTATGGAACCGTGAAGATTTTATAGACTGGGATATTTGAACGATGATTTACGGTGAAATAACAACCGTATAGAAAAGCCGAAATAAAGGAGGTACGGATATGGATTTGTTGAAACAATGCCAGCTCTGGTTTGAGCAGGACGAGGTGCAGAAGGTAATCGACGCCCTGGAAGCAATTCCCGCTGAGGAGCGCACCCCGGAACTGGACAGCGAATTGGCCAAGGCATATATTGCCGTTGCACATATAGGAGAACGGGAGCCTTTTGAAAAGGCGCTGGAACTTCTGGCCCCCCATGAGGAGTATTTTGCCGAAGATCATTGCTGGAATTATCGGATCGCTTCGGCCTATTACTATCTGGACGAGGAAGGCCCCGCCCTGCGTTACTTTGAAAAGGCCCTGAAAGCCCGTCCGGGCGACAAAGATACCCAGGAGTACATAGACGATTGCCGACGTCGGTTATCCCTGCCCCGGTTTGAAAAGAACTTCCGGGAAAGAGCGCAGGAAGCGTGGGCGGCCTTTGCTCAGATTGAGGCGGAGCTGCGTCAAATCATGGATATCGACGAAACGCGCCAACGCGGCGAAGAACTGATTGAAAAATGCGGGAATGCGCTCAAGACGGCCCTGCGTGATACTTCCTTTGAGCTGGGCTTCAATGGCGAAAAGTATGAACTGATCCTCAGCCCGGAGGGCCTTCGGTCCCGGTTGTTTCCTCTGGTGTACTTCCAGCGGCAGGCCCCGGAATCGGTGCTGGAGCATTGGAATATCTTAGTAGGCCGCCAGCCCTGTGAGAAATTTGAGCTAAGAGCGGGAGAGATCAAAGTCCGGGCCGAGGATGTGCAGATGTGGGCCGAGAAAACCGACGATCAGCGGGTGAGTCTGGTTCTTTGCTGTGAAAAGTTGACGCCGATCCTGAAAGAGGACACCGACAAGGTCTGGTGGGCCCTCTCGATGCTGGTGGATCAAACCATTGGAGAAGTTTCCGCTATTGCCTTTGTTGCCGGGTTCGATGTTTATGCTCAGCCGAAAGACGAACCGGCCATGCGCCTTACCCAGCTGCCGGAGTTGCTGCAGAGCATGGGACTCTCCCTTTGGAGGGATGGCAGCGACTATCTGGAAAACAGCTATCTTACCTACGAGCTGGAACCGGTGGAGGATCCAGAGGCTGACTGGCGGTTGGATGTATATGCCGGCGCCTGCCGCCTGCCAGTGCTCATCAACGACTATCTGTCTGCCCGCAGCGACGCGGTGGATGAGTACCACAGGGATGGCATCGCAGCGGGGTTCCTTTGCTACCCATTGGAAGGATTTACCGGAGAGGAGCGGAGCAAGGCCATTCTGGACTTCCGAGATGATTTGAGAGATGCCATCCTGCGGGAGGCAGGAGCGGAAGCCGTGACCTTCCTGGGTGGGGCTACCGGTCTGTACCATGGATATCTGGATTTTATCGCATGGGATCTGCCCGCTGTATTGACCGCGGCACAGGCATTCTTTGAGGGAAGCAACCTGCCCTATGCGCACTTCCATGTATTCCGGCGAGATGTGGGCGGTGTGCCGCTGCTGGATGAGGCGGAACCGGAGCCTGATATTCATGAGGAAACCGGCTCCCTGCTTTCAGCAGAGGATATTGAAACACTGGAATCTTATGATGACGGAATCTCCGGCTACTTCTGGAGAATGCTTCAATGGCTGGAGGATTTCATCAAAACTGGCATTGAAGAAGGAAGATTCACCGAAAAGCAGGCACACCAGGACCTGCAGATCGCCCTCTGGTACGCCTTCGCCTGCCTTAATCTGGATGATTATATCCATTATTATCAGGCAGCCCAGTGGATGAAGGATTCTGAGAAAAATGCCACAGGCTGTGCTACCTGGTACTATCGGTATTCTGTGGCGCTGATGTACTGCAGCAGGCTGGAAGAAGCGCTCAACTATGCGGAGAAGGGTGCTCAGGAAGAGCCGGACTACCCCTGGATCTGGCTGCAGGTGGGGAAATTGAGAGCGCATTTTGGTGACAAAGCTGGCGCGCTGGATGCTGTTAAACAAGGGTTGAAACTGGAACCCGGTGATTATGAGTTCCTGACCTTGCAGCAGGAGATCGAATCCGGCGCGACTCTGGAGCAGATGGAATACCACTGGATTAACCCGGATGCTGACCAAACGCTCCAGCAGGGACTGGACGAGGATGCGGATGGGAAACAATATGCTCTGGCGTGTATCCGAGTAGACAAAGCAGGTCTTGCCGAATTTTATGAGCTGTTCCACCCGGAGAAGTATGGCTATGAGAAAAATTCACCCTGCTGCGAATTTCGATACATGGTGAAGGAACATCTTGTGGATCTTTCCTTCCGTATGAACGAAGCCGGACTCTCCAAAATGGGAACGGACTGGCTGCGGCAGCTCAAAGAACGGTTGGACAGCGGGGAATGGTTGCTCCACACCCCGGAAGGGGAATCGGAGGGGACTTTGGTTGCAGTCTTCGTGGAGCAGAACCGTCGCATCAGTCTTGTCTATCAGCAGGCGGGAGACGATCAGTATTTTCAGATTTTTCTGAATCCGGACGGTACAAAGGCGGATGCCATCTGGTCCTCGGCGGACAAGCGTGAGCCTGAGGTTTATTCGGAGGATGAGATGTCTGCGATAGAGCAGCACATCAAAAACATGTTTGGTGAGTTTGAGAATGTATTCCATGAGCTGGTTTCTCCCGACATCCATGTGGACATCTGCATTGTTCCTCCTTCTGAAGAGCGGGATTATTACACACTGGTAACGATGGGGATGGGTGCTCACCGGATGAATGTGCCGAAGGAGCTGGAGGAATACAAGCTGGAGCGGGCGGAACTGGCCATCGCTCTGCCGCCGGATTGGAAACTGGATGAGGAATCCCTGAAGGATGAGCGGTGGTACTGGCCCATTGGCCTCTTGAAAGTGTTGGCCCGCCTGCCCATTTCCAACGATACCTGGTTGGGCTTTGGCCATACAATTGACAAGCAGTCGCCATTTGCGGAGAACACGGCACTCTGCGGCGCACTTCTGGTAGGCCCGCAGGATGTTGTCTGGAACGGAGGAGAAGTCTACACTTTGCCCAGCGGCGAGGAGGTCAACTTCTATCAAGTGATCCCGCTCTATCGTAATGAAATAGAGTATAAGATGGAGCATGACGTGGACGCTCTGCTGGAAAAGATGGCAGGCATCAGTTTTGTGGTCAACCCCACCCGCCAGAATGCCATCACCAGAGGAACGCTTGCAGAGGAGTTCACCGACGATATGGACGATGCCGACTGGCATCTGGAAACCATTCAGCAAAAGGGCCTGCCGGTGGACGAGATCAATGCCTACAACCACATGGCAATCTATCTGCGCTGGTGCATGGAGCATGATCTGATGAGCGCGGAATTTATGGAGCGGTACTGGGAGCAGGTGCAGCTGTTTATGGCAGATCTGAGCCGCGCTGATCTGCGTGGCTTCATCCGGGACCAGCTGAAAGGGCAGCTCTTTGGGGCTCTGTTCAACAAGGAGGGCGCAGCCTTTGCCGGATATTACTATGGCGAGGCGGACAGTCCGTACTTCCCCAGCGACATTGACAACTATGCCTTGGAATATTTCGGCTCGGAGCAATATTATTCCGATAAGTTCCAGGATGAAGCCTATCTGTTCATCCCATTCGATGAAAACTATTATCAGGCTATGGCAAAAGTTATGGAAAAGCGGTTTGCCAACTGGCAGGGACAGAGTTTCGATGAGGCCACTCTGGAGCCTTCGGACCTTGCTAAAACCATGATGGAATATCTGGACTGTGAATGTACCTATTTTCCCTCAATGACGGATGATGACCCCATTATGTCGGCATACAACTACGCCAAACGGGAAAGTGTCAAGGAGGGCTTTGTGCCGGTTCTGATTAAGGCGGATGACGAAATCCTGTGGGAATGCCTGATTCTAAATTCCGATCCGGACAGCGATAGCAAGGACGACTATGCTTTCGACCCGGACAAAGTTGCCGCATACCGAAAGGAAATGCTCTCCGCCCCCATCAAGAACAGTAAAGCAGTTCTGGAGGAAATGATTGGGCAGCGCAAAGAAGAAGCCGAGGATGACGATATGGATTGGGTTGAGGAGATCCTGGGCGAGATGGAAGGCGGATATGAGAACCGTCGTTTTTCAAGCTACTGGAACTCCGATAATAAGATGACATATCCTCTCATTCTGGCTAAAATCCCTGTGAAGAACCCTTGGGAGATTTTTGCCTATCTGCCCTTTGGTGGCTGGAATGAATGTCCTAACACGCCGGAATTAATGGCAGTTGCGAAATGTTGGTTTGAACAGCATGGGGCGGTGCCCGCTGCCATGAGCCATGACGAGTTGGAGTTTCTGCTCCCGGCTCCTGTTTCCGAGAAAGAGGCCATAGATGTGGCGGTGGAGCTGTACGGCTTCTGCCCAGATGTGATTGACCAAGGCCCGCAGGACGCCACCGTGGGCACTCTGGCCGATGTGCTGCGGCAGTCAACTGTCTGGTATTTCTGGTGGGATTGATGAGAGCTTGTGTGGACAAAGGAGTTCTGCGCCACCTTTGTCCACCAGACGGACATTACACGAACACCTGTTTTTTCAAAGGCGGGTTTGCCGTAAGAGTGTGGCTGTGATGTCAAAACAAAAGGGGCTGTTGCGCAACTTTCGTTTTGCAACAGCCCCTTTTCTCATTTACGTAAGAATCTTCTTGCTCTTTGTACGGTTGCACTTTCAGCATAGGGTCTGTAGATTCGTTTCTTCAGTGCGGCCACCCTTTGAGACGGGGATAATATGCTGCCTTATTTTTGACCAGCCTTTCCATTTGAAATTTTGATTTGCAGCCTGGATAGATGCAACAATTAGACTAAAAACGCAGAAAAACACCTAAAAAGGTGGTTTTCCTAAGAAAGGAGGTCCGAGCGACAGAACTGGCACCATCTTGCTCCCAAAGCAGGCGCGCTACCAACTGCGCTACGCCCGGATATAAAGTCGTAGAATGGTCCGGGCGTATCCTCCCAAAGAATGCGTATTCTGTCCCGAACAATTTCTGGAACATAAAAAAGCAGGGCGGCCCTGATCGGTTGGTCGGACCATCCCGCAGTGAATCTGAAAAAGGACATAAGAAGCTTCCGGAATCAGCAGCTCTTTAATGCTGAATCAAAAACCAGCCATCAAGAAAAGAGCTTGCTCTTTTTGCGCACCATGTACATGTCGGGATCCGCCAAAAGGGCATAGGGATAGGGACCGGGCGTGAAATCATCCTGACGCACCTTCTGTGCGGTAAGGGTGCCGGAGAAATGCAGCTCGTTTTCCGGATCCATATCATCAACAATCAGGTCATAACTGCTGTGAGGAGGCAGGGTCAATTCCAGGGCGCAGGAAGGCACTTCGCTGCGTTTGAAGTTATCCGCCTGGTAGCGCAAAGGCTGTGCAGAATGCAGCAAGGATTGAGAGACATATCGTCTCAGGCACATGCGGTATATCTCGCTGGGAGTCGCCCCGTATGAAGTGGACGGTTGTTTGCGGGTTTTGTCTGCATGTCCCATCAGTTTGGGGATTTCCGGAGCATCGAAACCGCTGTGACAATAAAGGAAGGTGCAGAAGTTGCGTCGTTCCGAGTGACCGGTCAGTCGACGGTATACGTGATCGTTTTGCTGTTTGATATTGAATACAAACTGTCTGGCAGCGTACAAGGACTGGAGCATACCCTCATTGCGCAGCAAATCAGTAATAGCGTTCGACAGATGATCCCGATAAATGCGCATCGTTGCGGGATCGGTGAGGAAGGCGTCACCTTCCGATTGACCGCAAAGCAGCTGCAGGGAGAGGTCTCCATGGATTGCACTCAAAGTCATCACCCGTTGATACATGGCTTCGCCTACATCTGGGCATAATGGGATGATGCGATAGGACGGCAGAGTTTTGGGCATTTCGGTGCGCTTGCCGTCTGGCAGCAGCTGGCCGGAAACACGCAGATAATACATCCGTCCCTGCGATCCATCCAGATAGCCCAGCGAGCAAAACAGCAGACCGGTAAACTCGCCGATTCGAAGTCCGGTATCGGTGAGAATGCTGATCACATCGGCAAGCGGGGAGTTTTTGCACAATGCGAGCAGCTCGTCAGGCGGCAAGCTGCGAACCCCATCCACCTGAGACATAATCGATGACAGGTGGGATGTTTTGCCGTCGAGGTCCGGGGGAAGACAGTCAATCTGTATGTCATCCTCTTCAATCAGGTAACTGATCAGCTGTTTCAGCAAACCGTAACGCTTCTGTGCCGCAGATGGCACCTCCTGATACGGATCATCCTGTTTGACTTTTGTCGCTTTGCGTGCAGCATCGCAGATGGACTCGAAAACAGCGGTATAAATCTCATCGTTGATTGTAAGCGCGTTGATACCATCCAGATGAGGAATCAGTTTATCGAATTGATAACCATAATCCTTGACCGTGAGCGGAGCCCAGTTTCTTTCGCGCTGTGAAAAGGCAAAAAATGCATCCCGGTAGGTGCGGGCCAATTCTCCCAGATCGACCGCGGGAGCGGTGGAAGCCTGCCCGGAATCAAAAAATCCAGCCAGATGCATCTGTGCAATGATACCGTCAGCAATGGACGGGAAGAGGTTCTTTCGGATATCCTCAATGTCCCTGCCGAAAATTGCTGTTTCGGCGGGTTTGTCGCTGTCGCTGCCGCGGAGCTGCCGTTTTGTGATCGCCTTTCCGGTTTTCGGATCACGGGGTGTAATGCGAATACGGCAGGGTGTGTCACTTGCTTTGTATGAGGAGGGATACGACAGGTTTGTTTTAAAATATACGCCGTTGTGTTCAAAATCTTCCATTAATTATTGGACCTCCATGATGCCAGAATGGCATAGTTGCTGTTGATGCGGATGGTTTGCGCTGTATCGGTGTTGTTTTCTATACGAAAGATGCGACGCTGCGGAACAGACTGGTCTGAAAACGGTGTGTACCGGCGCAGTCTGAGATAGCGGGTAACGGCATAATCGTCGCACAGGGTGTCCAGGTAATGTTGCTCATCCATTGTCGTAGCGGGCAGGCCGAACATAGCGTGGACCATGGCATCATCGGCCCCGCAACATTTGGCGATGTATTTGGCATCCCGCTGTAACAGCTCAATGTCCCGCTTTTCGGTCTGAAACCTGGATTTGCCGCTCTTCTTCGTGCGTGGAATGTTCGCTTTAGGGATGCCGGCCTGCTGCATGATCGAGTTGATGCGATCACGGATATCTTTTGCTCCAACGATTTTGCCCGAAATCGTGCCAGAAAGACGCATGTCAGCAATTTGAGCATCGGAATACCCGGAGCTGTGCAGATACTCAATATACTTCAGCATAACGTTTGCCACCCATGGAGCAAGAACGACACGCCGCAAACGATGAATCGGGAAATCGTCATTATCGGCACTGATTGCACGGCAAACAGTGTTTGTGTCCCGGATCTGTTTGGTCACCGTGATGGTGTAGCAGTTTTCATCACGCAGTTCCAGCTGATCGATGTCGCCAAAACACAGAGCGGGAATTTCGTTGGGAGCCAGACCGGTGTAGATCAGTGCAACCAGCCAGAGATCATAAAGACGATCGGCGGGGGCAAGAACGGAAAAGAGAGCGGCGCGGAATGTATCGTCCAGATGATTTTCACGGCAGCTGTTGATGATCCCACGGTTCTGGCGCTTTATGCGGGTGATTTCATCAGAGAGTCGCACTCCTTCGCGTGCAGCAGGATATCCGTTTTGCACAAGCGACTGGAACAACAGTCTGTATGCCGCCTGTGTATGGGTTTTTGCAGTTAGCGAGATGGTCTCATCGTTTTTAAGCCGACTATTGAGTCTCTGAACGATTGCCTTCTGCCGATCGGGCGACAGCTGATGAAGCTGGATGTCGCCGATCATCGGCAATATAATTCTGTTGATACAAGACCGCAGTGATGCAGCTTCTTTGAGAGATTTGTCTGCGTAAAGGGTGTCGCCCACAAAATGGACGTAATCGCGCACGGTCACGTTTCCACATTTCAAATTACTTTTCCAGAGGGGGCGAAAAAGCAATTTGGCGATGCGTTCCAGTATCGGGTAGGCTTCCTGGTGAAGGAGTTCTTCTGCCTTTTTACGGCTTTTTCCGCGGCGTGCGAGTTTGAATTCGGCATTGGGATGGGAACGTGCCTTTT
This sequence comes from Allofournierella massiliensis, assembly GCF_004345265.1. Taxonomy (GTDB): domain Bacteria; phylum Bacillota; class Clostridia; order Oscillospirales; family Ruminococcaceae; genus Allofournierella; species Allofournierella massiliensis. The sequence goes on along the minus strand of NZ_SLUM01000012.1, from coordinate 79,974 downwards.
TTTGAATTTCCTCCAAATCCGGGCTAATCAGCTGGGCAAGGACAGAATATTCCTGCTGGCGATGTTCCAGTTCCGCAGCCAGCTCGGCATTGGTATATGGCTTTTTGGTGTTGGGGTTGATCAACTTATAGAAAGCGTCGTAGCTTCCTCTATATGGTTTGGTGACTTGGCGGCCGGTTCCGCCCATGATCGGAAAGTCGTTTTTGGAATGGCTCATATGCCGAATCCTCCTGAGGGTATAAGAATTTGTGCTGTTTGGTTCTTATGAAACCCCTTTTTCGGATTCTTTCCAGTTTTTTTGCATATGGCTGCGTACAAATTTTTTCGGCAAGTTCGAAGGGGAGACTTATGGTCGTGAAGGGCTTGTCCCTCCGCTCATCGGGGGGCCTTATTATAGAAGGATTTTCGGGTTCATTTAAGACAAAACCACCTGCGTTTTTCATTACGGATTGTATGGTGGTACATTCATCCTTTTTTCGGTAGAAACAAAGCAAGGGAAGAAGCAGAAAATGAAGCTGCTTCTTCCTTGGGTGCGGTTATGCCCTGGTATGCTGCTTTGCCGGGTCTTTGTTGGACAGTGAAAGTTTCTTCTCTCGCTGCAGGTTCAGTTCAGTGGATTGATCAGGCGGCGCTGTTGCCGGAAGCCGGAGCTGTTCCGGCGATACGATCAGGCTGTTGAGCAGATCCAGCACCTGCCGCTCCATGCGCGCTGTCGATGGCCGCCCGCTGAAGCGGCGGAGGAGCTTCTGCGTGTCCGTTTTGGGAGCTGCCGTCTGCTTTGCGCTTCGCTTTTCCAGTGTTTTCTCCAGGGCTTCTCGATCAATGACCGGCGGATAGCCGCGCTCTCCTGTATAGCGGCTGTCTTCCAGAATTCGGGCAACCATGTTTTTGTTCCATAGCTTTCCCTCGTCATAGGGAATTGACTGTTCCCGAAGCTCCTCTACCAAGGTGTTGTAGGTGGCACCCGCAAGGTATTGTTGGAAGATGTACTCTACCAGCTCTGATTCCTGCGGATGGATGGCAATTTCGCCCATAACCACCCTATAGCCAAACGGCTGCTTCCGATTGCCCATCAGCGCACCGTCCTTTCTATGGTTTCAGCCAGCTCCAGCTCGTTTTTCAGGCGGAAGCGGATTCGCTCATTGCTTTCCACGATGATCGTTTCAACGAGCTCACCGAACAGCTCTGCGTCAAAGCTGTCAAGGAAGTCCGGGCCATCATTCAAGATTTCCATCAGCTCTCTTGTTTGGGCGATGGTGTTGTCGCCATCGACGGTCAGAAGACGCTCCTTTTTCAGCTTTACAGCGCGGAGCTGCTCGGTCAACTCATTGCTCTGGGATATAAAAATGTCAGGATCAATGAGGCCCTGTTGTTTCAGCGTGGCCAACATTTGATTCTGACTGGTAAGATCGGATATTTGCTTGTTGAGTTCAATGACATCCAGGCTCCAAAGCATCCGGCGGTTGCGGATGGCTTGGAGCGAGGTGATCATTTCCATGAGGATGGGTTCGCCATGGTGCTTGAGCTTATAGTATAGGCGGATGAAAGCATTTGTTATTTCATCTTCTGCAATTGGTGTACCCTCATCTGCGTATATGTCAACCATTCTCCAGTTTTCCTTGCTGGAGATCAGGTCACTGTAGTGACGGTTCTGGGCGGCGAAGGAGTTGAGCTGGTCATCAGAGACGGAGCTGACACGGGCGTATGCCGCAACCCGCGATTTGGCGTTTTGGGGCTTTTCGGTTGCCTCGATGGTGATGACCCGGTATTGCTTTTCTCGAAGTGCCATGCTGCCGTCGGTCATCAGCTTTTCCGCCATGTCAGTTCACCTCCTTTTTTGCAACACAAACAATACCACAACACCTTTGAAATAGCTATTGAAAAGAATGCGATTTCAGAAAGAAAGGATAATGTCCGCACCGGTCTGTGCGGCAATTCTGGCCAAAATTTTGCGGGCCTCTCTTTCCGTCGTTTTCTTCTGCTCTATCAGCGTGCGGAGCAGTTGGGCAATGCCGCACAAATCGATATTTGTCATCTCGTTTCCTCGCTTTCGTGGATTTGTTTTTGATAACAGAAATATGGGACCCGATCAGGGAGTTTGAGGAGAAAAGGAAGAGGAGTGTAGAGGGGGAAAGATGAAGAACTCAGAGAAACGGAGGTTGAGAAGAAGAGGATGTACTGTGATCAGATCCCATATTTCTGCTATCAAAAGAAAAACAGAGGGCCGCTCCCAAAGGTCAGGTGAGCGGTTGCAGGCTCCGAGTCTGGAGCGGCCCTTTGTTTCTTGATGCTGCTTAGTCGCCTGTATTCGACACTACTTCCCCAGGCAGGGCGGCAACTTGAACTGCGCTGGCGCACATCATGGGACTCTCACCCCTCCGAGGCTCTCTCCGAGCTGCGTAAGCAGAAGTATCATTGTAGGCTGACGGGGTCATGGCGGGGACAGCTTGCCAAGGCTGCCTTGGCCTGAGTGGGTATCGCTCTGCACCTTATTTGGCCGTCCTTTGATGCGGATCTGCTCCGCACAGGTGGTCTTCGCGCACTCGGCATGACGCTCTCCCGATCAGCTAAGGTATTCAAGTTGCCGGATATGACCGCCTGGGGCGGTGTTTTTCAAGGTTTGCTCTGAGATGTTTTGATCTCACGAAGATTGTAACTCCGTGCGTATACTTCCAACAGAAACAGAATGGAAAGTTTACCAACCCAAAATGGAAAGTTTTTAGAGAGATGCCTCCAATTCGGACAGTAGAGAGATGGCCATCCGCAGTCCGCGCTTCTGTTCCTCCGCAAAATCTCCTTTTCCCACCAAGAGATAATCCAGAGAAACCTCAAAGAATGCTGCAAATTCTACGGCCAGCTCGACTGGGCCAGTTTGCTTTCCGGTTTCGATTTTTGCGATGTATGGAGTGCTGACATTCATCTTCTCTGCCAACTGCTCCCGTGTGAGCCCACGCTTTTTTCGCAAGCTCCTGATCCCTGAACCATAGTCCTCTCTATTAAAGTACATGGTGATTTACTCCGTCTTCTGAAATTTGGATGCGAACCAAATTTCGGAGCGGTGGGTCGCGGCAACGGAGCGACCGGACATACCGGACGCTGAGCAGAGGCCGCCATTTTTCGACAAACAAAAAATGCACCCACCGTGCGGTGAGTGCATACGAAGAGAAATATTTGCCGAGCTTTAGCGGTATATAGTGAGTAAGGACAAATGGTGTCGAATAAAAAAGAACCGCAACCCCTTGGAGGATTGCGGTATGTAATGTTACTCTTTTTTCCCTGACCCCCGGCGGGTGTTCATTGCTCCCTATACGCTTTCCTGCCATATTCTCCCCTTGCGGGGATAACAGACAAAAAGTGCGTTTCCCCTCACCGTTTCGATGGGGGTATTATAATAGGGAATTTTTAGGGGTTTCTTAGAAATCGCTTAGGTTTTAGGCAGTTTTGCTGAAATTTGAAGATTATCCGCTTTTTGTATATTATTATATATTCATATTGGCCCAAAAGAACCAGTCAAAACTGTGCATTCTATATGTGCAATTAGTCTGACAAGATTTTCTACATCTTATTTTTCTATTCTACCAAGGGTACACTAAACTTGTCAACATATTTCTTGTGGTCGGAGGGTTGGCAAGTGGAATATGGAACTATTCGGATTAAGCTGGACGAGCTGTTGAAGGCATCCGGTCTTAGCAAGAACATGCTGAGCCATCGGGCTGAGATGCAGCGGACGCAGATCAATAATTATTGTAAAAACCAAATTACTCGTTTAGATATAGATGTCCTCGCAAGGCTTTGTACGGTGTTGAATTGTGAGATCGGCGATCTATTAGAATTTATACCACCAGAAAAGATAGAAAAATGAGGCTCGAAAGAGGAATGTACTTTTCTCCCTAACCCTTTGTGTTCTTAATTCTCTGCCTATTAATGGATTATTATTTATGGGCGTAATAGCAGCTTTAAAAGAATGGCTGTGGCGGAACTAAGACCACCACAGCCATTCTTTATACTTGCCGTCATCTTCTCCTTGACGATCCTGGTGTCCAACCTCATCCCCAGGGTGGAGCAGACCGTCACAAGGCTTTCTTTTGCGGCTTTGGCGTCTACGGCGATCAAAATGCCGCCCAGATTTCCGCTATACTGACACGAGCGGAGAGCGGAGCTGTCGGAGAGGAGGAAGATCCCCGGAGCCTCCACCGTGTAGGAAGTACCCTGCAACGCTCGGACAGTAAGGCGGCCGGTCAGGCAGAACAGCACTTCAAACTGGAGCGGTGCGCCGCACACCGGGATGGGCCGCAAGGGCTCCTGCACCGGCTCCGGCAGGGAAAAGCGGCAGATCTGCACCCCCGGCATACCGTGGCTCCAGCGGCCCGTGCCGGAGCCCTGGCTCAATAAATATTCCTTCAGCATGATTTCTCACGACCTGTTTCTCTGAGTTCGAAATTGGTTTCGCCTATGCTGGCTGGGGATACAGAGAGAAGGCAGGAGACGAGATCCTCCTGCCTTCTGCGGTGTTTTTGTCAGGCCAGAGATGCGCCCAGCTCGCGGCAGGCTACCAGAGCGTCATCGTCCGGAGCCTCGTTGCAGATCACGCTCTCACAGGCCAGATTGGCGCCGTCGTCGTTGCAGCGGGACTCCCAGCTGCGCATCCATTCGCCGTCCCCCCAGCCGTAGGAGCCGAACAGAGCGATGTTCTTCCCGCTCAGCCTGCCCTCACAGGCGGTGAACATAGGCTCGAACTCGCTCTCCTCCAGCTGCTCCGACCCCATGGAGGGGCAGCCGAAAGCGATGGCGGAATACTCGCCGACCTGCTCCGGTGAGAACTCTGCGGCGGTGATCACAGATACCTCGGCGCCCTTGCCCTTGGCGCCTTCAGCCACCGCCATGGCCATGGCCTCGGTGTTTCCCGTGCCGCTCCAATACACAACTGCAACTTTACTCATAAGACTTTAGCGACCTTTCTTTTCTGGATTTGTTATGGTAGAAACATCAACCAGCCACGGTGAGCTGCTCGATGGATTTCCCTTGCTGCCACTGCCGGGAGTAGATTTTGCTGCACATCTCGTATTTCTCAAAGATGTTTCTGGCGGCCTGCTCGTCGCCGTAGACCTTCCAGCAGCCCACGCACTTGTGATTGCATGCCCGATTGCAGATGAAGCCCAGCACATCCTCAGGGGGATAGCTCAAAAACAGGCCGATCTCATGGGGAAATTCCCCCTCGCTCCGGAGCCGGTGGATGAGGTGAACCACGCAGCCGTTGGGGTTTTCCGGCACATAGCCGTATTTGAGAAGCAAGGCTCTGGCGCGGTGATCGGTCAGATCGCTCTCCAGCGCATTGGGCCGGTAGGCGTAAATCAAAGCGCGGCCTTTGCAAACCCGGAGCGGCAGAACGCGGATGCCCTTGGGCACCAGTTTCTTGTTCAGCCGGCACAAGTCTCGCGTCAGATCCTTCCGGCTGGGGCAGGCGCAGGAAAAGAGGTTTCCCGTCTTGATCCCGGCCAGGGTGGGAGAACAATGGCGAATCAGCAGATCCTCTGACATAGGCGTTTCCCTCACAAAATCATGTCCATGCGAAGACTGTACGGCAAAATGAAAAAACGGACAGTAAATGTGGTTAGCGGTAGCTAACTAATGCAATTATATACAGGGCAAATCCGCTTGTCAAGAGGACGGATGGAATCTGTTGACAAATAAATAGCGCATTTTGGACGCCTGTGTTATAATAAGCAAAATGTCCGTTTTGGGGAGGGTCCTATGGCGATTCACGAATCTGGCCAGATGTATCTGGAAACTATTTATATTCTCTCTCAGAACAGCGCCTTTGTTCGGGCTATCGATGTGGGAGAGCAGTTGGGCTTTACCAAGCCCAGTGTCAGCAGAGCCATGTCCATTCTGAAAAAGGACGGATATGTGAATGTGGACGCTGACGGAGCAATTACCCTGACGGAGACCGGGCTTGCCATTGCTAAGACGATGTACACCCGCCACACGGTGTTGAGCCAGATGCTGATGGAATTGGGCGTGGACGAGGAGACTGCGACCGAAGATGCCTGCCGGATCGAGCATGTGATCAGCGAAAAATCCTTTGCGGCTGTGCAGGCGCACTTGGAGCAGGTAACGAAAATGCGGGAAGATGCGCACGGGCAATGAGGCTATGCAAATTTGGCGGACTTTGCTATCGAGCGGCAACGCGATAAGTGAATACCTGCCATTTGGCACGGGATATCAAATGAGGTGGAGCCTTGATATGGCCTCCACCTCATTTTTATGTGATCTGCGCTTTTAAATCAGGAGCGACCTGCTGTGTAAGTTCACCGCCAAGCGTACCTGCTCCATAGCTCCAAACGCTTACGGCAGCTCATCCTTATGTGTCTGCTGGCTTTTCAAAACCTTTCGGGTGGCTTTTTTGATTTTATGGCACACGCTAAAAATAGCGATGCAAAACAGCAGAGCCACTAATCCATATCCAAACGACTGCATTGCCGTGTTCATATTCACGCCTCTTTTCTGACCGCTGCCGCCAACGAGCTCAACCGAACAATCCTCTTTTTTTGTACGGCTCCTTCTGGATCGTGCCGACCTCATACCCTGTGCTGCGAATAGCATTCATAAGAGCCTCCGTGTCCAGATCTGTTTCAGAGAGGATTACAGTCTGGTTTTTGCTGCGGGAGGAGTTTACCTTTTTGACCGGGCAGGCTTTGCGTACGGCGTCATTGACATGAGCCTCGCACATCCCGCACATCAATCCGTTGACTTCCACTGTGTACTTCCACATGTTCTCTCACTCCTTCTTGACTTTTGGATCATCGAGCTGCGCGGACCGGACGGTGGTCTGCCGTGCCGCAGTCCGTTCATCCGGGATCTTCCTGGCTATCAGACAGCACAGCGGCACCAACGAACTTCCGAGAAGCTGATGGCGAACGATGGAATAGCCGCACTCGGACAGGTATGCCATCAGCTCCCCGGCAGTCCAGACATGGTACACCCGAAAGCCGGACAGCCCCATGAACCAGAGCCGGAGTCTGGCGCTTCGACTTTTGCCCCAGACAAAGGTTGGGGCGAACAGCCATCCCCATGGCTTCAGAACCCGCCAGGCTTCCGCCAGAGCTTTTTCCGGGTGAGGCATGACATGGAGGGCGTTGGAGATCACAACCGCATCGAAGCTCTCCGGGCCATAGGGCAGCTGGGTAGCGTCCTGGACGGAGAAATGGAGCCGGGACGAGTGCATCTGCTTTTTGGCCTGACGGATCATTTCAGCTGAAAAGTCGGTTGCCTCCCAGCTCCGGACACATGGAGACAGCGGCACGGACAGCTGGCCTGTTCCGCAGGCCAACTCCAGCACATCCATGTCCCGTTTCAGAAAAGGGCGCATTGCTTTGCATATCTGCTGATAGGTTGCCTGGGAGCGGCGCATGAAACCGGAGTAATGCCGTGAAAACCGCTCCCAAAACTGCTTGTTGTCATCCATACAATATGGTCACCTCAATGATGGTTAGCGATTGCTAACTACATCATACTCTTTGTCACACGAAATTGCAAGATGCCGCCATATTGGTTTTGCATGTTCTCTGGGATAAATCAAGGGAAGAAGCGAGAACGAAGAATGACCGGGATACATCTCCCGGCCATTCTTTCCGTTTCGTTCGGCTCACTGTGTTTACCGGCACCAGCCGGTGGGATTGGAGCGGGCGGTGATGAAGCGGCGGTAAATGCCCTCCTCCGCCATAAGTTTGTCGTGGTCGCCGGCCTGAACGATGCGCCCCTGGTCGATAACCAGGATCTCATCGGCGTGGCGAATGGTATTGAGCCGGTGGGCAATGACCAGCAGGGTCTTGCCCCGGCACAGTTGGGTGATGGCCTCCTGGATGTAGCTCTCATTGTCGGCGTCCACGCTGGCAGTGGCCTCATCCAGAATGACGATGGGAGCATCCTTCAGAATGCAGCGGGCAATGGAGATCCGCTGCCGCTCTCCGCCGGATAGGCTGGCTCCACCTTCGCCGATAACAGTGTCAAAGCCGTCGGGCAGTTCCATGATGAAGTCATAGCATCGGGCTTTCCTGGCTGCCTCATAGACCTCCTCCCGTGTGGCGTCTGTCCGTCCCATGGCGATATTGTTATAGACGGTATCCTGGAAAAGATAGACCCGCTGGAACACCATGGAGATCTGATCCATCAGATCAGAGAGAGGAATATCACGGATGTCCCTGCCCCGTACCAGAACCTGCCCCTGTTTCACATCCCAGAACCGGGAAAGCAGGTTGACTACCGTACTCTTGCCGCCGCCAGAGGGCCCCACCAGGGCCAGCATCCGGTTTTTCTCCAGTGTGAAAGAGACATCATGCAGTACCTCTTTCTCCCCGTAGGCGAAGGTGACATTTCGGAACTCCACCTCCGGGGCACCGCCGGCTTTGGGTAAGGTCTCCCGGCCCCGGTCAGGTAGTTCTGGCTGGGCCAGTACCGCCTCGATCCGGTCCATGCAGGCGTTCATCACCGTCAGGCGGGTGGCTTGACTATAGAGCGCTTTAATGGGACCGAAGAGGTCAAAGACGAAGAGCAGGACACCCAGCAGGAAGGTGATGGAGAGCTGCCCCCGGCCATAGAGCCAGAGAGACAGGGGGATCATCAGCACCGAGCCCAGACCGCACACCAGATAAAGGGCCCGCATCCAGGGGGCCTGACTCTCCTCGAACTCGATGCTGACCTTGCGGCTCCGGGCGAAATTCTCGGTGAGCTGCGCGGAACGCTCTCCCAGCAGGTTGAAGGTCTTGGCGATGCCGATGCCCTCCACATAGTCCAGCACCGCCCGTGTGAGCGCCTCGCTCTGCTCCTGTCGGATGTCGGAGTGGGCCAGGGTGCTCCCCAGAGATGCGCGGCCCAGCTGCCAGATAATCAGCACCACCACCAAGGCGGCCAGTCCCAGCCAGGGATTCAGGAAGGCCAGCCACAGCACCAGAATAGCCTGGGCAAAGGTATAGCTCATCATGTTGGCAATGTCGTGCATACAGTTCTCCTCAATGAACACCATGTCGGTGGACAGAACGGAACTGATTTTGCCGATGTTGCCCTCTGTGAAATAGCCCATGGGCAGGCGGCGCAGATGCCGTCCCAGCTCCATGCGCAGATCGGCGAATACCATATAGCCCGCCGCGGCCTGGAGCCGGTCGGCGATGTTCTGGCACAGGCACTCCAGCAGAACGCAGCCCACCGTGCCCACCGCCAGCCACAGGCACAGCCGTGCCGTCATGGTTCTCTGGAGAAAAGCGCTCAGGGCCAAGAAGGACAGACCGATGGGGGCCTTGGACAGCATGGCCTTCAGGAACGCAAAGACAAAGGCCAGCTTGATCCGCCCCTGATAGGGGCCGGATACGGACAGGATTCGTTTCATCAGCGCGATCATGCCTCGTCGCCTCCTTTCTCCGCAGAGACACGCCAGGCAGCGGCTCCCTCGGCAGCCCGCCACAGTTTTTCATAGGCGGGGCAAGTCTTTCGCAATGTATCGTGGCGGCCAATCCCTGCCACATTGCCCTGATCCAGCACCACGATCTGATCGGCACCTGCAATGGACTGAAGCCGGTGGGCGATGACGATGACCGTCTTGCCCCGGATCACCTCGGCAATGGCGGCGTTCATTTTCTCCTCATTCTCCGGGTCCAAAAAAGCGGTGGCCTCATCCAGCACCACGATGGGAGCGTCCTTCAAAATCGCCCGGGCCAGGGCGATCCGCTGCCGCTCCCCGCCGGAAAGCCCCTTGCCTCCGTCACCGGCCATGGTATAGATTCCTTTTTCCAGCCGTTTCAGAAACTCTCCGCATTGAGCCCGTTCCGCCGCCGCCAGCACCTCCTCGTCGGTGGCGCCGGGTCTTCCCAGCCGGATGTTCTCCAACAGGCTGGTGTTGAACAGGAACTGCTCCTGCGCGACGAAGGAGATCTGCTCATTCAGAGAGGCGAGGGACATCTCTCGCAGGTCTTGCCCGCCCAGCGTGATGCGTCCGCCCGTCACATCGTAAAAGTGGACCAGCAGCTTGGCAAGGGTCGACTTCCCGCTGCCGGATTCTCCCACCAAAGCAGTGAGGCTCCCCTGTGGGACAGAGAAGGAGATGCCGTGGAGGACTTCGTCCTTTTCATAAGAAAACCGCACATTCTCAAAGCGGATCTGCAAATCGTTTCCGTTGAAATCCGTTTTTCCTTCTTTCAGGGGCGGAATATTGAACAGAGATTCCATTTGGTCAATCTTGTAGCTCAGCTGGGGCAGCACCGACATAAAGTTCATGGCTCGGATCAGAGGCGGTCCCACGGAAAAAGACATGCACAATACCAGCGCGTAATCCGGCAAGGTGGAGGCGCCGGTGAGTACCAGATAGCCGCCGGCTGGCAGCAGCACCAGCGCCACGCAGGGCAAAATGCTAGTGTAGAGGGCCATCCACAGCCAGCAGGCCCGGAACCAATCCAGCGTAAAATCACGGTAGTTTTTTACATCGGTCTCAAAGCGGTGATATGACTCTCCGTCCCGGTTGAAGACTTTCACGACTTCCATGCCGTTGATGTACTCCACGATGGTGTTGTTCATTTTCTGCCCGGCGGCGTAGTAGTCTCCCATCTTGCTCATGCCGGAGCGGTACATCATGCCCATGGCCAGCACGCCCAGCGGAAGGGAGCAGAGGGAAAGCAGACCCAGCTTCCAGTCCGTGAGGAACATGGCCGCAAATACCACCACCGGCACCGCCAGATTGGACAGCCCTTCCGGCAGGGCGTGGGCCAGCAGAAGTTCCATGCTCTCAATGTCGTCAATGAACATCTTCTTCCAGACTCCAACGCCCTTCTCCTGGATCGCGCCCAGGGGCTGCTTTTCCAGCTTGCTCTGGAGATGGAGCCGGAGGTTTTCCAAAGTATGATAGGCGGAGCGATGAGACAGAGCCAGCCCCTCCACATAAAGAAGGCTGTAGAGGACCATGCACAGAGCCATGGCCCCGGCGTTGAACAGGGTTTCCTCCAACGTGAGACTGCCCCCAGTCAGCAGGGGTCTCAGCAGGCGGTAGAGGAAGAAATAGGGCAGCACGCTCATGGCCACGCCGGCCACCAGTACCAGAATGGAGGCATAAGTCGTCTTCCGGTGGCGTCCGGTGTAGCGCAGGACTTTTTGAAACACAGTATCACTCCTTTTTTGGTTAGTTATTGCTAACTTATTAGCGAGAAAAAGGCCTCCGCAGAGGCGTTTTTCACCCCTTGGAGAATCCCAGGGCAGCGTACCAGTCAAAGAGACGGCAGACCAAAGTGCAGTGGCGCTGGATCTCCGGCCAGGTGAAGTCGTGGATAAAGGGCTCGTAAATGGTGGTCCAGAAGGCGGACAGGACCACATGAAGCTCCTCCCGCGTCATATCCACCGTACACAAGCCCCGGCGTCTGGCCTCGGCGTAGTAGGTCCAGGTGCCTTCCGTCATTTTCTCCACCCAGTCGTGTTGGAAGTTGGCGTAGGCGGTGCCCTCCGCTCCGGTGAGCAGCAGCACAAAGCCATCCCGCCGCTCATTGAGAAAGCGGAACCACCACAGCATATATTCCTCATCCATATACCACGCCCGGATCAGATCTTCGTCGGAGAGAGCGGATGCCGGCACCGCCGTCCGCTCCTCATAAACAGCATCCAAATCCGCCACCGTATCCGCCACCACAGCGCGAAACAGCTCCTCTTTTCCGGCGTAACGCTTATAAAGGGCGCCGGTTGTCACCCCAGCCCGCTGGCAGATGGATTTCAGGGAAGCCTTCTCAAAGCCCAGCGTCCGGAACTCCTCTTTGGCGCTGTCCATGATCCGAGGGTCAATGGAAGTATCCGGTTTTGCCATAACATCCCTCCCAATGATTGATAATTTAATTATCGATAATCTAATTATCAATATAACATCCCTTTCTATCCCTGTCAAGGGGAAATCCTCTCTTGACAAACTCGCTTTTTGGTTGTATATTCAAAACATCGTTATGAAACAGTGTTTTGAATTGAGAGGTGATACCATGGCAAAGCAGATCGAAGGGGTCTATGAAAATGTACTCCGCTGCGCCCGTCGGGAATTTTTGGAAAAAGGCTTTGCTCTGGCCTCCCTGCGGGACATCGCCAAGGCGGCGGGAACCAGCACCGGCTCCATCTATACCCGCTTTACCGACAAGGCTGGATTGTTCCGCGCCCTGGTGGAGCCTGCTGCCGGAGAGCTGAAGCGCCGTTTTTTGGAGATTCAGGAGTCTTTTCACCGGTTTGACGGCCAAACCCAGCAGGAGGAGATGGGGCGTTACACTGCCCATGCCCAGGAGGGACTGTTTGATTACATCTATGAGCACCTGCCGGAGTTTGAACTGCTGCTCCGCCGGGCCGCCGGGACGGAATATGCCCACTATATTGACGAGTTGGTGGAGATCGAAGTCAGTTACACCTACAAATACATGGAGGTCATCGGCTGTGAGAGCGTCCGCTCCGGTCAGGTCACCGAGGACTTGATCCATATCGTTACCACCGCCTACTTCAACGGAATGTTTGAGCCGGTGCGGCACCGCATGGATAAGGCCCGGGCGCTCCACTATATCCGCCAGCTCAACCGCTATCACATGGCAGGATTTGAGACGATCTTTCATCCCGAAAACTTCCGGTAGTGCAAAAGGCCGCTTTCCCGGCGGCCTTTTCATAGAACCAAAGGTTAGCAATAACTAACTAAAGGAGGCTTATTTATGCAGAAAACGCAAAGCCCGTTGCTGCGGTTGTGGCAGCTGGGCAGGGAACATCACGGCGGCCTGATTGCCGCCATCTTCTGCGCGGTGGCGGGTGTCCTGCTGGGGCTGCTGCCGTATCTCTCAGCGGGGCACATCCTGGTAGCGCTTCTGACCGGGCAGCAGGACTGGAACTTCTATCTTCTGTGGTGTATGGTGGCCCTGGGGGGCTATCTGGCCAAAACCCTGCTTTACAATCTGGCACTTTCCCTCTCCCACAAGGCCACCTTCCAGATCCTGCGGGACATCCGGAAGATGGTTCTGTCCAAAATGCCTCGCTTACCCTTGGGAGATATTCTGGATACCTCCAGCGGACGGCTCAAACAGATCGTGGTAGATCAGGTGGAGAGTATGGAGACGACGCTGGCTCACCTGCTGCCAGAGATGACCTCCAATCTGCTGGCGCCGGTATGCGTTCTCGTGTATCTGTTTACGCTGGACTGGCGTATGGCATTGCTGAGTCTGGTGTCCATTCCTGTGGGCATGGCTTTTATGATGGCCATTATGGGCAGCTATGGCAAGGACTATCAGGGTGCGGTGGAGACGACCCAGGCTATGAACGAGACCATTGTGGAGTACATCGGCGGCATTGAGGTCATCAAGGCCTTCAATCAGGGAAAGAACTCCTATGAGAAGTTCTCCTCCCGGGTACGGGCCAATGCTGCCTACTACTACAACTGGATGAAGAAATGCCAGTTTGGAATGGCGCTGGCCTATGCCATCGCTCCCACCACGCTTATTACGGTGCTGCCTGTGGGCTGGATCTTCTACACGGACGGCAGTTTGTCCGCAGAGGTATTTCTCACCACCATCATCCTGTCCATGAGTATTGTGGGACCTCTCATTGCCGCCATGGGCTTTGTGGATAATCTTGCCAAGGTAGGTACCATCGTGGGCTCGGTGGACGAGATCCTCCTGAAGCCGGAGCAGGATCACGGAACACAGCCGGCACAGCTGGGAAAACCGGATATCGCCTTGGATCATGTTTCCTTTGGATATGCTCAGGACAAGGAGATCCTCCACAACATCTCCCTCACCATTCCGGCCGGCAACCTCACCGCTTTGGTTGGACCCTCCGGTTCGGGCAAGTCCACCATTGCCAAGCTCATCGCCGGTTTCTGGGATGTGACCGAGGGCCGCATTACCCTGGGCGGCGTGGAGGAAAGCCGTATCCCGCTGGAACAACTCTACGACCAAGTGGCCTTTGTTTCTCAGGACAATTACCTCTTTGACGATACCATCCGGGAAAATATCCGTATGGGACGGGTAAATGCCACGGATCAAGAAGTGGAACAAGTCGCCAAAGCCGCCGGATGCGACGGTTTCATCTGCCAGTTGGATCATGGCTATGACACCCGGGTGGGCGGCGGAGGCGCCCATCTCTCCGGAGGAGAGCGGCAGCGTATCGCTATCGCCCGGGCCATGCTGAAAAACGCCCCTGTGGTGATTCTGGACGAGGCCACCGCCTACATTGATCCGGAGAATGAAGCGGTGGTCCAGCGGGCAGTGGCAAAACTGGTGGAGGGTAAGACGGTCATCGTCATTGCCCACCGCCTGTCCACCATCACCGGCGCAGATCAGATCGTGGTGGTGAAGGATGGAAGCATCGAGGCACAGGGCAGACATGAAGAACTGTTGCGCCATTGCCCGTTGTACGCCGATCTGTGGCAGGCTCACATGGGTGTAAAGGAGGGAGAAACGGTATGATCGAGACATTCAGAGGTATCTGGCGGTTTGCCGGTGAGGAACAGCGCAACATCCGGCGCTCGGTGATCGCCTGCTTTTTCAATGCGGTATTCCATATGTTTGAGATTGCCGCCATCTACTACACCATCCTGGCTCTGCTGGATGGAAAAACCGGCCCTGCCACGGCGTGGCAGGCGCTGGGTCTGTTGGCAGTCAGTATTCTGGGCAGCGCCGTGACCAAGTATTTCTCCCAACTCCAGCAGACCCACGCCGGGTACTTCATGGCGGCCAATAAGCGCGTGGCCATCGGGCAGCGGATGAAATCCGTCCCCATGGGCTACTTCAACGACAACAGCCTGGGAGAGCTCACCGGGGTCTGCACCACTGTACTGGACAATGTGGAGACTGTGGCTCCCATGGTGTTGGTGACCATGTTGGGAGGATTGCTCAACGCTCTGGTCTTTACGGTGATGATCCTGATTTTTGACTGGAGGATCGGTCTCATTGTGGTGGCGGCCACCGTGGTTTATCTGTTCATCACCTCTGCCATGGAGAAAAAATCCGCCGCCCTCGCCCCGCACCGTCAGAAATCCGAGGCCAAGCTGGTGGAGGCGGTACTGGAGTATGTACAGGGCATGAGCGTGGTGAAGTCCTTCAACCTCACCGGACGGGGTGACCGCACCTTGCAGGAAGCACTGGAATACAACTGCCGCAGCAACCTGAACATCGAAAAGATGTTCACCCCTTATATTATGGCGCAGGGGATCGCGCTCCAGCTGGGAAGCGTGGCCATGATGCTTGCGGCGGTATGGTTCTATCTCTCCGGAACGATGATTCTGGCCAATGCTCTGATGGTGGTCATCATGTCCTTCCTGGTCTTTGCCCAGATCTCCTCGGCGGGCAGCGGCATGTCCCTGCTGCGTATCGTCAGCAGCTGCATGGCCCATGCCGATGAGACGGACGCCATGCCCCAGCTGGCAGAGACCGGTCGGGCCGGCACGCCCAGGGAGCACGGCATCACCTTCGACCATGTTTCGTTCTCTTATGACCAGCGGCCTATCCTGCGGGATGTATCCTTCGCCATCCCGGACAGAACCACCACCGCCATCGTGGGCCCCAGCGGCTCCGGGAAAACCACGCTGTGCAATCTCATCGCCCGGTTCTGGGATGTGGAGAGCGGCGCCGTCCTGGTGGGCGGTCAGAATGTGAAAGACTATACTCTGGAGAGCCTGATGGATCAGATCTCCATGGTATTCCAGAAGGTCTATCTCTTTGCCGACACGGTGGAAAACAACATCAAGTTTGGATGCCCGGGCGCCACCCACGAGGAGGTGGTGGCCGCGGCAAAGAAAGCCTGCTGCCACGACTTTATTCTCACCCTGCCAAAGGGCTATGACACCGTCATCGGCGAGGGTGGTTCCAGTCTTTCCGGCGGCGAGAAGCAGCGCATCTCCATCGCACGGGCTATCCTGAAGGATGCTCCCATCGTGATTCTGGATGAAGCCACCGCCAATGTAGACCCGGAGAATGAGGACCGACTGCAAAAGGCCATCGAAGCCCTGACCCGGGACAAGACCATTCTGATGATCGCGCACCGGCTGAAGACAGTCCGTAACGCCGACCAGATCCTGGTGCTGGACGGCGGACAGATCGTTCAGCGAGGCACACACAGCCAGCTCATGGCCCAGGAGGGCCTGTATCGAGCGTTCGTATCTGGCCGTAAAGAGTCCGGCCAGTGGAAACTCTGAGCGAGGAAACGCCCAAACCATTATGAAAAGAGAAGTGCCGTCACCGGGTATATTCCGGCGGCGGCACTCTTGTTGTGCGCGGGAGATTGCGCTTGAAGGGGCAATTGCTGCTGCAAATGGAAAATGACTTGACTGGTTAGCGAATGCTAACTATAATCAAGCGTAGAGTACCGTGTCTTTTGAGGAGGGCCTATGGAGAAGTACAAAATCGAGAAGGACTCCGTGCAGGAGACGCTCATCATCCCGCTGTATGGCCGGCGGCTCTGCTCGTGGCGGTTCCCCGGACTGTATCAGGATACCACGGCGGCCATGCTGATGGAGAAGGTGGACTACGACTTCTCCCCTTTGGAGCGGCAGGCAAACGGTCTGATGCAGACCTTCGGCGCGCTGGAGGTCGCCATGCGCCAGAATGACCTCGCCTGGGAGGTGCGGGACTATCTGAATGCCCATCCCAGAGCCGCTGTCATCAATCTGGGCTGCGGTCTGGACAACACCGGGCGGGCCTGCGACAACGGCCGGTGCAGCATCTGGAACATCGATCTGCCGGATGTGATCGAGCTGCGGGATCGCCTGCTTCCCGCCGGGGAGCGGGAGAAAAACCTGGCCTTTGATCTGAAAGACCCGCGCTGGATGGATGCCGTCCGCACTGATCCTGAGGATGGAGCGGTGCTGTTTGCCGCCGGGGTCTTCTACTACTTCACGACGGAAGATGTCAAATCTCTGGCCACAGGCATCGCAAAACGCTTCCCAAGAGGGCGGCTTGTCTTTGACGCGGCCGGGAAAACGGCTGTCCGGCTGATGCTGAAAACCTGGGTGAAGCAGGCGGGCATCCGGGATGTGGGCGCCTATTTTTCCGTCAAGGACGCCAGGCGGGAGCTGGAGCCATGGTCGCCGCTTTTTTCTGTTTCCAGCCGGGGCTATATGCTGGGCTATCAATCACTTCATGATCCGGCGGTTCGGCCCGTCCACCGGCTGCTGGCGAAGCTGGCCGACGGACCGATGCATCTGCAGATCGTCCGGATCGACTTTGCAGAATGATGATACCTAACCGACTTTTTCCACCCGGAATACGAGCAAATGATCGTGATAGGGGATGTGTATGAACTGGACGCGCACCGTTTTGGACGGGTTTGCTATGGCGGCCTACTTTAACCTGTTTGCCGGACTGGTGGCGCTGTATAAACCCCGGCTGATGTTCCCCTGTTATCCGCCCGCCATCATCAAGGCGGCGAAAGATCCGCCCACCAGTGCGGAAAACCGCTTTTACTGGCTTTGGATCTGTTTTGGGGAGCTGCTGCCCCTTCTGCTTTATGGCGCGGTCAGTACCATGGAGGGCGGGACACCAGGGTTCTGGCCTCTGGCCCTGACCGGGTATATCCAGTGGATGATGGTCAATTTCTGCGACCTGTTCTTTCTGGATTTCTGGCTGATTCAGAGGAAGGCGAAAAGCCGGTTTATCATCCCGGGAACCGAAGGGCACCCCGGCTACGGGTTCAACGCGTGGATGAAGGACTACGCTCTGCCGGAGCACCTGCTCCAGTGGCCGTTTTTGATGTGCCCCATCCTGGCGGCGGCTCAGGCAGGGCTGGGGCTGCTCATCGAAATATTTTGGTGAACGGTAAGAAAACAAGATGTGCCGCATGAGTGTCCCTTTTCAAATCGTCAGTCCGGCAGTCAAGATGATGGGGATGCAAAAATTGTTTTTCATACCCCCAGAGGGCCCGATGGAGGAAGCAAAAAGATGAAGAGTGTGGCTTTCAGCGGCATTAGATGAAATGACTCCGAAGATATCAGTAAACAAGCGCTCCAATGTGGGACCCACACTGTTTGGTACCAGCTCTGCCCTCATGATGACGCTGGATGTGGCGCTGGGTGCTTGAGTGAGTGAAGGTGAAAAAATGGGACAAGAAGAGCGGATTCAAAACGCCTACCGGGGATTGGGAGGCAAACGGACATTTTATGATGGCATGATCACCTGTTCCACCCTGTCAGGCCGGGCGGTGTGCCGCCTGATATGGGGAATGGATCGGGCGGAAACCCAGGACTACCTTTCCGCCGCCCTTTCCGGAATACCGGAGGGGTTTTCCGGAAGACTGCTGGAAGTCCCCGTGGGTACCGGCATACTGACCATGCCCCTCTATCGGGAAATGCCGGAGGCGGAGATCACCTGCCTGGATTACTCGCCGGAGATGCTGGAGCGGGCAAAATCCCGGGGCGAGGGACTTTCCCATGTGTGCTTTCAGCAGGGGGATGTTGGGGCGCTGCCTTTTGGGGATGGCAGTTTCGACATCGTGCTCTCGCTCAACGGGTTTCATGCGTTTCCGGATAAGGAGGCCGCCTGGCGTGAGATCTTTCGTGTACTGCGGCCAGGCGGGATCTTCTGCGGCTGCTTCTATGTGAGGGGGCAAAACCGCCGCACCGACTGGATAATCCGCAGGCTGTATGTGCCAAAGGGCTATTTCACCCCGCCCTTTGAGACGGCGGAGAGCCTGTGGCATCGTCTGGAGGAAACATTCGGGCCGGCAAAGGTTCGCACCGTTCAGGGCATAGCCTCTTTTGTCTGCCGGAAGGCGAAGGAGAAACACCCGTAAACGAATTGTACACAAATATTGAACAACAGGAGGAAAATCAAATGCAGCAAAAGCGTAATCAACAAGCAGAAATTCGTCTCGGTAGCCATGGCGAAGACTACGGAAGCTGGATGTCCAATCCCGTGTTCTATATTATTGGCGGTATCACGGCTCTGGCCGTAGTTTTGGCCGTACTCTCCTTTTTGGTGTTCCACATCACGGTTCTCGGTGTTCTGTTCTCTGTTGTTGCGGCGGCGCTGGTGGCCCTGCTGGTCTGGATCACATGGATCAGGCGTCAGTATGCCTTTGGCGGTGGCGGGATCATGGAACAGGTTCACCGGGTCGTTCTCTCTCACCTGGACTATGACGGCCAGGGCAGTCTCTTGGAGGTCGGATGCGGTTCCGGGGCCCTGTCGATCCGTGCGGCCCTAACCTGGCCGGAGACAAAGGTCACTGGCATGGACTACTGGGGAGCTGTTTACAATTACAGCAAGGCCCTCTGTGAGAAAAACGCCGCAAGTGAAGGTGTGGCCTCCCGGTGTGTATTCCAGCATGGCGACGCCAATCATCTGGATTTCCCCGATGAGAGTTTTGATGCGGTCATCAGCAACTATGTCTACCACAATGTCATGGGAGCCGATATGCACAAGCTGCTGCTGGAGAGCCTGCGGGTGCTGAAAAAAGGAGGCGTCTTTGCTCTGAACGATGATATGAAGCCCAAGCTGTACGGCGATATGGATGCCTTTGCGCAAAAGCTGCGGGAGATGGGCTATCAGGATGTCCGGCTCATTGATACCGCAGAAGAAGCCTTCGGCTCCCACCGCCGGGCTGCCATGATGATGCTGGGATCTTCCCAGCTGCTTGTCGGCAGAAAGTAATTCGTCAAAACGGGAGGGCTGACCATGTCCAAGTTGGGCGTTGTGGAGGACACATTGTTTGTCCCCATGCTGGGCAGGCTCTATGCCAGCGAGCACTGCCCGCAGATCTTATACGATGGGAAGGCGCTGGAGCTGAAGGAGAAGCTGCCGCCCGAGCTGCTGTCGCAGGGCCGCCTGAGTCAGTATACCCTGCTGGCTTCCACCGCTCGGTCTGCCAATCTGGACCGGATCATCCGGGCCTTTCTGGAGCGCAGGCCGGACGGTGTGATCGTCCAGCTCGGCTGTGGCCTGGAGACGGCCTATTACCGCTGCGACAATGGAAGGTCGCACTGGTATACCGTGGATCTGCCCCATGTGGTGGAGTACCGGCGAGAGCTGCTGCTGGAGCCGGAGCGGGAGACCTATCTCGCCGGAGACGCCTTTGCCGAGGACTGGATCAAGCAGATCCGCGCTGATGTGCCGGATGCTCCTATTCTGGTCACCGCTGGCGGCCTGTTCCACTATTTTGAGGAAAGCAAGGTTGTGGGACTCCTGCGGATGCTCACGGGGTTTGGAGAGATTGAAATCGTCTTTGATACCGTGAGCAAAAGCGGTATGGCCATGATGCGGAAAAAGTACATGAAGCAAGTGGGCCACGGAGATGCGCAGATGTTTTTCTATGTGGATTCCGCATCGGTGCTGGCCGGAAAAATTGGCAGTGGGGTCAGGGTGCTGGCTGAGGAGCCTTATTACCGCCATATCACCCGAACCGGATTGAAGCTGTCCACCAAGGTCAGCATGGCAGTTTCGGACCGATTCTGTATGGTGAAGATGGTACATCTCTGTCACAGCGCTAAATTCCATGACCAAACAGGATAAAGTCGTCCAATCGGAGCGGAAAGAACTGCGATGTGCCGCTATACTCAGTAAGGAGGGGCGCGCTGAGCGCCTTTTCTCAGAAATAATGGTTAGCATAATCTAACCACATGAATGGAGAGCGGTACATCATGAATACGCAGAAAAAAGGGATGACGGGAAAGGACATCATTACGGTGGGAATTTTCTCCGCCATCTACTTTGTCATCAACTTTGCTTTTATGCTTCTCAGCGGTCTGCATCCCCTGCTTTGGATCTTGATGCCTGGCCTGATCGCCGTATTTGCGGGTATCCCATTCCTGATGATGTGTACTAAGGTGCCAAAGACCGGCGCAGTGGTCCTGATGGGCTTTATTACGGCCTTGATCTACTTTGTTACTGGCCAATTTACGGTGGTGATTCTCATTGCTTTTGCGGTGAGCTGCATCCTGGCGGAGCTTTGCCGGATCTGTAGCCATTACCGGTCTTTCCGTGGTAATGCTCTGGCCTACGTGTTTTTCTCGCTGGGGATGATCGGCTCCCCGCTGCCTGTCTGGATCATGCGGGACAGTTTTCTGGCGCAGATCAGCCAGCAGGGAATGCCGGAAGCCTATGTCTCCACCTTGGCGGCATTGACTTCCCCGGGTATGATCGTGGTTCTGGTGGGGGCGCCTATCGTGGGAGCTATTCTGGGTATCCTGCTGGCCAAAGGAATGTTCCGCAAGCACTTTGAGAAGGCGGGGATTCTGTAACATGGAGGAGGCACGGCGCTGTTTGGTGTTCGACCCCAGGGTGGGTCTTGCTCTGCTGGTTTTCGCCAATCTGGCAGCCTTTAGTGAGCAACCTTTTTGGATGGAAATGATATGGATCGGTTTTCTCCTGCTCCTGATGCTGCTCCATCGCTGCTTTGCCATGGTGGGGAAAAGCCTCTTGATCTTCGGAGGAATCCTGTGCCTGCAATACTGGATTCTGCCGGCTGCGCCGGGATGGGTTGCTACCAGCTTCTCTATTTTTGCCAACTATGCCCGCCGAATGATGCCTTGCCTGATGCTCGGCTTTCTGATGCTTCGCCGGACGCCTATGCCTTATCTGGTGGCTGGAATGCGGAAGATCCATTTCCCTCAGCGGCTGATCGTAGCCGTCTCGGTGACGCTGCGGTACTTCCCAGCCATTCGGGAAGAGACAGGCTATATCCGGGATGCGATGCGATTGCGGGGCATCCGGGGATTGGCAAAGCTGGAGGGAATCATGGTTCCCCTGATGGTCTCCGCTACCGGCACTGCGGAGGAGCTGTCCGCAGCGGCAGTAACCCGGGGAATCGAGGACCCGGCGCCTAAGACCAGTCTGGTGGAGCTGCGGGCCTCGCCGGTGGACAGCGCCGCATTTGTCGTGGGCGTGGGGTTGACTGCTGCCCTTCTGGCGGCCAAATTGGGGGTGTTTCCATGGTAGAGCTGCAAGATGTGTCCTTTTCCTATACAAAAGAAGTGGGCACCCTCACCCATGTGGATCTGACCATCCGACCGGGCGAGTGTGTCTTGCTCTGCGGCGCTTCCGGCTGCGGAAAGACCACCATCACCAAGTTGGTCAACGGCCTGATCCCGGCATTTACGGAGGACTGCACGCTGACCGGACAGGTCCTGCTCCACGGCGCGCCGGTGCGGGAACAACCTCTTTACCAGCTGGCCCGGCAGGTGGGGTCTGTTTTCCAGAACCCCAAAAGTCAGTTTTTCAACATGGATTCCGACAGCGAGCTGGCTTTTGGCCTGGAAAATCAGGGTATGACCCGGGGTGAGATCCTCCGTCGGCTGGATGATACCACCGACCGCCTGCATCTGAAGCGGTTGAGGGGGCGGAACATCTTCGCCATGTCGGGCGGAGAAAAGCAGCTGCTGGCCTTTGCCTCGGTCTATGCCATGGGGCCGAAGCTCTACATTCTGGATGAGCCTACGGCCAATTTGGATCGGGAAACCATCGAAAGACTCCATGATCAAATCGCATACCTGAAAAGTCGGGGACACACCATTCTCATTGCGGAGCATCGGTTGTACTTTCTGGCGGATCTCATAGATCGGGCTGTCTATCTGCGGGACGGGATCGTGGAGCGGATCTGGAGCGGAGCAGAATTCCGGCGGCTGGCTGAGACAGAACGGATCGCTCTGGGCCTTCGCACACTCACGCCTACTCAGGTGACTCTGCCGCCCTCCCGCGCCGCGGGGGAACAGGATGGACTGTCTGTGGAGGGACTGTGCTGCCGGTACAAGCGGGAGCCGCCGGTATTTCAAAACCTTTCCTTCTCCGCCCGCCCGGGAGAGGTGCTGGCCGTCACGGGTGACAATGGCGTGGGAAAAAGCACCCTTTCCCGCTGCTTGTGCGGCCTGATGCGGGAGAGTGCCGGAACGATCCGCCTCAACGGCCGCATCCTTGGTGCGAAGCAGCGGCAGCGGATTGCCTACTGCGTCATGCAGGATGTGAACCATCAGCTCTTTTCCGACAGCGTATGGGGAGAGTGTCAGTTGGCTATGGAAGGACTCTCTGACCAGCGCATCCAGGAGGTGTTGGAGCGGCTCCATTTGCTTGCGTTCCGGGAAAAGCACCCTATGTCTCTCTCCGGCGGCCAGAAACAGCGTTTGGCGGTGGCTACCGCCATGCTGTCCCAAAAGCCGCTGCTGGTATTCGACGAGCCCACCAGTGGTCTGGACTATGCAAGAATGCAGGAAGTGGCCCGCTGCGCACGGGAACTGGCGGACGAGGGCCGGGTGGTTCTGGTGGTGACACATGACCGCGAATTTCTCCAGTGCGCCTGTGATCGAGTCCTGGAACTTTGAGAAAGGAGCTGAGCTGCAGTGGCATTTTTACAGGACAGCCAACCGGATCTGTGCCTCTTGGCCAAGAGTGGTGGGTGCAGCGTTTATCAGCTGCGAAATGAGAGCGGCGAGGGAACCATGACCGTCTATGAGGTGTTCCCCGGCGCTACCATCCTGTATAACGATTTCCACATGGCCTATTGCGACTCCTCTTTTGAAACCCGACAGGATCTCCTCTGCATCGACTATTGCCGGGAGGGCCGGATGGAATACGCTGTGGGTAACGATGCGTTCTCCTATGTGGAGGCAGGTGACCTGAAAGTGGATCGCCGTCTGAAGCACAAAGGATATTTTTCCCTCCCGTTGTCCCACTATCATGGCATCTCCATGTGCTTTGACCTGTCCATGGCACCCGTGGAACTGGCTCGTCTGGCGGGAGACTGTCCTTTGAATCTGGCCGCCATTCAGCGGAAATTCTGCCCGGATGCCCGGCCGCAGGTCATTCACGGAGCACCCTCGGTGGATCACATTTTTCAGGAGCTTTGTGCCGTACCGGAGCGGATCAAAATGCCCTACTTCCGGGTAAAGATTCTGGAGCTGCTGCTGTATCTCGACGCCCTGGAATTGGGAAGCGGAACGGAAAAACCGTATTTTTACCGTTCCCAGGTGGAAACGGTAAAGGCCATCCGCTCCTATCTGGTGGAGCATCTGGAGCAGCATATCACATTGGAGGCTCTGTCCAGACAGTACCAGATACCTTTGACCACCATGAAGGCTTGTTTCAAAAGTGTATATGGCAGTCCGGTGAACACCTATATGCGGGCACTGCGGATGGATCGGGCGGCTCTGCTGCTTCGGAAAGAACCGGAGGCCAGCGTTACAGAGATCGCCGGAGCGGTGGGCTATGACAGCTCCAGCAAATTTGCCGCGGCTTTTCGGGCGGTGAAGGGACAAACTCCGCTGGAATACCGGCGAGGCGGCGGGAATCCCGTTCTCTCTTTTCCTGACGAAACGGAGTGATGCCGGCCGGGCGGAGCGGCAAGCATGGGCAAGAACCGATACAATAGGGCATGGTGAGAGACATCTCACCATGCCAATTTTTTTTGAGAGGAGTGGTTTTGTGAAACAACGCAGCTGGCTGGCCATCCTGCTCTCCTTTGCCGGTCCCTGCCGGGGAAAGCTGGTCTTGTCTGTTATATGCGCAATTATCAGCGTGGTGGGGGGCTTTGTGCCGTATCTGGGGGTCTATGAGATCCTTCGCCTGTTTATCCATCAGTCGGCCTCCGGAACGGAGCTTCTCCGATGGGCTGGAGTGTGTCTGGCGGGATATACGGTCAAGGTGGCTTTTTACGCCTTTTCTACTATGCTGGCTCATGTGTCTGCCTACACCATTTTGGAGGGCCTGCGCCGTCAAGTGGCCCATAAGCTGATGCACGCCCCCTTGGGGAGTGTGCTGTCGAAGCCCGTCGGTTCCCTCAAAAGCACCATCGTGGATCGGATCGAGGACATTGAGCCGCCGCTGGCCCACATGATCCCAGAACTGAGCTCCAATGTGCTGCTGCCCATCGTGGTGGTGATTGCCCTCTTTGCCATGGACTGGCGAATGGGCCTTGCCTCCCTTGCCACGATTCCGGCCGCGCTGATCCCCATGGCGGCGGGCCTGCGGACCTACAACGAAAAGTATGCCGCCTACATGGCGGCCAATGCCCAGGTCAACAGCATCATCGTGGAGTATGTGGAGGGCATAGAGGTGGTAAAGGCTTTTAACCAAAGCGGCGCCTCCTATGAGAAATTCGTCCGGGCGGTGACCAGCTTCCGTGACTTCACGCTGGATTGGTTCCGCTGCACCTGGAAGTCCATGAACCTGTGCCTGTCCATCCTGCCTACCACGCTACTGGCCACTCTGCCGGTTGGGATCGCCTTGTATCAGACCGGCGTCTTGAACCCGGCCCGGCTGGCTCTGTGCTTGATGCTGGTGCTGGGTATCGTGTCCCCGCTGGTGCAGGCTGCAGCCTTTCTCAATTCCATGAAGAGCATGGAATTTGCCGTCCGGGACACTCGGCATCTGCTGGATCTGGAGGAACTGCCAGAGGCGTCCGAGCCCGCCCGCCTCTCCGGCAGCGGTATCACTTTGCGGGATGTGTCCTTCTCGTATAGCGGGAAAGAAGAGGACACTGTGCTGCGTCACATTGATCTGGAACTTCCCGCTGGAACCTTCACCGCTCTGGTGGGTCCCTCAGGTGGAGGCAAATCTACGGCAGCCCGGCTTATCGCTCGGTTCTGGGATGTGACGGATGGCTGCATTGCCATAGGCGGTGTGGATATTCGGAATCTCACACTGAAGCAGCTGGCGGATCAGGTCAGTTTCGTGACACAGGACAATTTCCTCTTTGACTGCTCTCTGAAAGAAAACATTCGATTGGGAAAGCCGGACGCCACGGAGGAGGAAGTTTGGGCGGCTGCCCGGGCCGCTCAGTGTGAGGAGTTTTTAGGACGGCTGGAGCATGGATGGGATACCCCAGCGGGTGAAGCGGGCAAGCAGCTCTCCGGTGGGGAGCGGCAGCGGATCGCCATCGCCCGCGCGATTCTGAAGGATGCCCCCATTGTAATTTTGGACGAGGCCACCGCCTTTACCGATCCAGAGAATGAGGACAAGATCCAGCGTTCCCTGATGGCGCTCTCCCGGGGGAAAACGCTGCTGGTTATTGCCCACCGGCTGAGCACGATTCAGAACGCCGACCAGATCGTGGTGCTGGAGAAGGGCCGTATTGTGGACAAAGGCACACAGCCGGAGCTGCTCAGCCGATGCCCGCTATATCAAAAGCTATGGCAGGCCCATGTGGGTGCCCAGAACTGGGCGGTTGGAAAGGAGGCTTGACGATGTTTCGGAGTATGAATCGGATTTTGCGTTGGACAAAGGGGTACCACAGACGGCTGTATCTCGGAAGCCTCTGTTCGTTTCTTGCCACCTGGGCCGCCGCCGGGCCGGTGATGCTGGCGGCCTGGGCCCTTGGGCTGGTCATCGAGAGTGCCCAGGAGGGGACGGCGCTGGACGCCAAGCTCCCCTGGCTGTGCCTGGGCGGGATCATCCTGCTGATCGTTCTGCGCTTCGTGTGTGCTTACTGGAAAAACCGGCTCCAGGAGAGTATCGGAACAGAGCGAGCGGCGCAGCAGCGACTGGAACTGGGTGACCTGCTCAAACGGGTTTCCTTGGGGTATTTCTCCAAGAATAACCTGGGCGACATTCTGGCTGCTCTGACTACGGAACTGAGTACCCTGGAGCTGCAAAGCATGAAGATGGTAGATGCGGTCATCAACGGCTATCTGCAGGTACTGGTCATCGTTTTGTGCATGGCGTTCTTCTGCTCGGAGGCGGCGCTGGTGGCAGTGGTGGGCGTGCTGCTGTCCGCCTTTGCCCTCCGCGGCATCGGGCGGCAGAGTGCCCGCACCGCTCCGGTGGGACATCGGGCCCAAGAGGCATTGTCCGGGGCGGCCATTGAGTACATCCATGGCCTTTCGGTGGTCAAATCCTTTGGCCAGGAGGGGGTTTCCTCCCAGCGTTTTTTTGAGGCATGCCGGGCCAATAAGGACATCCGTATCAAAAACGAGTTTGGCTTTGTGCCCTGGAACTGCCTGCACCTGTTTTCTCTGAAGGCCGCAGCTGTTGGCCTGGTGCTTACCGCCGGCTGGCAGACTATGAACGGAACCTTGGAGCTGCCGGTGCTCCTGATGGCTGCCATGTTCTCCTTCACGATCTTCGGCAGTGTGGAGTCCATCAACGACGCTGCCCATATCCTTTCTGTCACCGACTCGGTGCTGGACCGTCTGGAAGAGCTGGAGAGAACGGAGCTGCCGGATCAGGATGGGAAAGACATCTCTCTGGAGCGTTACGACATCTGCTTCGACCATGTCTCCTTCGGTTACGAGACACGGGAGGTGATCCACGATGTTTCCTTCCAACTGCCGCAAAACAGCGCCACCGCCATTGTAGGGCCGTCCGGCAGCGGGAAGAGCACCCTCTGCGCACTGCTGGCCCGGTTTTATGATGCGGATCAGGGACGCATCACCGTAGGAGGCCATGACATCCGGAAGATGACCTGCGACAGCCTTTTGCGCAACATTGCTATGGTATTTCAGAATGTGTATCTGTTCCACGACACCATCCGCAATAACATCCGTTTTGGCCGTCCGGATGCTGCCGAGGAGGATGTGATCGCCGCAGCTAAAGCGGCCCGTTGCCATGACTTTATCATGGCGCTGCCCCAAGGGTATGACACCATAGTGGGAGAGGGCGGTTCCAACCTTTCCGGCGGAGAAAAGCAGCGGATTTCCATTGCCCGGTGCCTGCTGAAGGATGCCCCCATCATCATTCTCGATGAGGCCACCGCCAGCGTGGACCCGGAGAATGAGCATGAGATCCAGGAGGCGCTCTCTGCTCTGGTGCGGGGAAAGACTATCATCACCATCGCCCACCGTCTGGCTACGATCCAGAATGCTGATCGGATTTTAGTGGTGGAGGATGGGCGCATTGCTCAGCAGGGTACCCATCAGGAGCTGATGAGCCAGGAGGGAACTTACCGGAACTTTATCGAGATCCGACAGCGGGCTGAGGGCTGGCGGATATAAAATAAGTACGAGGGGAGGTATATCTGCCTCCCCTCGTACTGTTTTGGAATGATTCTTTGGATTTTGGCTTTGTATCACTTTCGCTTTGCCATTTTCCTGTACTCCAGCGGGAGCAGGCCGGTGCTTCTTCGAAACAGTTCCGCAAACCGGCTGGATGTAGAATATCCTATCGTCTGAGCAATCTGACCAATTTGCAGATCGGTATGAGCCAGCAGATATTCCGCCTGACTCATGCGGCGCTGCTGCATATACTCTGTGATCGTGCAGCCATAGACTTTCTTGAAACTGCTTTTGAGCTTTGTCGTACCCATGCAGGCAATTTGTGCCAGGCGTTCTATGGGCACTTCACCAGCGTAATGATCACTCAGATAGGCCGCTACGGTTTGAATCCGTTCCAAATCCTGAGAAACCAGTTTGTGATCTGAAACTGAACGCTTTTTTTGATATTCAACCACCAGAGAGAGCGCCTCGGCTACCTTGCTCTCATAATAGAGTTTAGCTGCAATTCCGGTTCCACGGTAGCTCTGTAGTTCTGATAGAAGCCGGTACATTTCCGGGAAATCTGTTGTTTGGTCGATTTTCCGAAAAGCCTCGATGGGATTCCGATATTCTTCCGGATACTGTTTTTTCAAATAATCCTCATAATATGCGGGGGTGATCTCGATGCCTATGGATCGAACCGGTATATTTTTGTGGACGATTACTTGATATGGCTTGTATCCGCCCACATAGGTCTTGATACATCCGGCTGACAACCGGCGATACGGAGACAACTCTTCACCGGAGATGGAATCGTAACGGGTAATACTGAGACATTCCGGGAGATCAAATTCCAGCATAAAATCCTTATTGAAAGAGAAGTTGTGTATCTTGATGTCGAATAGATCCCTTTGTCCGTAGGTCCAATAGGAACCTTCGCCAACTTCCGGAGATAGCTTCCAGCAAAGCCCCAGAGAACCATATTGATTATTATCTGGTGCCGGCACAAAACCGTGCTTTTTCAGTAATGGCGCATAGTATTGCTCGATGATACCGGTCATTACAATAGATACGCCTCCCTTGTTTTGCAATGATTAGACGAATTTTTGAAATGATAAGACGAACCTCACTCCAAATGATTGAAAGCAGATTGTGCATGGTGTAATTATATATAACGGTTAGCCAACTCTAACCAAAGGATAGCATACCTATCCCATAAAGTCAACGCATTGCAAAATAGGAGGATCAACATGAGCAACCAAATCAATCCCGCAAAAAAGAGTCTCACTATCAAAGATCTTGTGACAACCGGCATTTTCAGCGCAATTTTCTTGGTGTTTACCCTAATCGGCGGTATTTTCTTTGCACCAAACCCAGTTTTGACGTTCTATATGCCAATGGGTGCAGCATTGCTGTGCGGCCCTGTATATCTTCTGATGATCGCCAAGGTTCAGAAGCGGTGGAGTGTCACCATTCTTGGCATCATTATGGGGATCATCTGGTTCGTTACCGGAATGCACTGGGCTTTTTCTTTAGGCTATATTGGAATGGGAATTATTGCCGATCTGGTAGCTGGTGCGGGACATTACCGCAACAAGGTGGTCAATCTGCTGTCCTATATGCTGATGTCGTTGGGCGGCGTTTACACCTATGTGGTGTTTTTTATTGATCCGCAAGGCTGGGCCAGTACAATGCTGGAAAACGGCACGGAACAGTCCTATATTGACACAATGAGCGCATCTGCGCCTTCCTGGCTGTTGGCTGTCATCATTATCGGAACGCTGGCGATTGCTGCGTTTAGTGGTTGGATTGGTGGAAAGCTGCTGAAAAAGCAGTTTGAAAAGGCTGGGATCACCGCATGATTGGCGGAGCGTTATTCAGGCGCAGACTGTGGCTGGACCCCAGAACGAAGATATTACTGCTCGTGCTGTGTATCCTTTCTGCCATGATGGCTCCATCCTTATTCTACGAACTGGGTCTTGTGGTGCTGATTGGACTGCTCGGCATTTGTTTTGGAAAGTGGAGGTATGCCTGGAAGGGAGTGCTGTTCTATGCGCTGATCGTTCTGCTCACCTTCTGGATTATGGATACCATGACCGGAACTTGGCGCACCATGTTTATCGCTTTTTTAGGGTTGTTCCATAAGGTCTACCCCTGCGGGATGCTGTCCGGCATTGTTATCTCCACTACAAAGGTCAGCGAATTCCTCTCGGCGATGAATCGCATCCATGCACCCCAAAAGCTGGTAATCCCCTTGGCGGTCATGCTGCGTTATATCCCTACCATTCAGGAGGATTGGCGGTTTATCAAGGATGCGATGCGGATGCGGGACGTCTCACCTTCGCTTAAGGGGCTCCTGACACATCCCGGAATAACGGTGGAGTGTATCTATGTTCCATTGATGATGGCGGCATCCAAAGCGGCGGATGAACTGTCCATCGCTTCCATCACCCGCGGCATTGAAAACCCAAAGCCTCGAACTTGTCTGGTGCAGATCCATATTGGGTTGATGGACATTGCGGCAGTCTTTTGCTTTGCAGGCGCGTTGGTTGTCGGGCTTTATGGAAAGGGGGTGCTGGGATGATTGAGTTAAAGCATGTGTCATTTACTTATCAAGGACAAAAAGGAGACGGGCTGCAAGACATCAACCTGACCATAGAGGACGGAGAATGTGTGCTGTTCTGTGGCCGGAGCGGCTGCGGGAAGACCACCATCACGAGGCTTGTAAACGGTTTGATCCCGCAATTCTACGCAGGAGAACTGGCGGGCAGCGTACTGGTGGATGGTCAGGAAGTCAGTGATCTTCCCATGCACCAGATTGCCGCAAAGGTTGGATCGGTGTTTCAAAACCCAAGGACACAGTTTTTCAATGTGGATACAGACAGCGAGATCGCTTTTGGTATTGAGAATCAAGCACTTCCAGTTTGCCAGCTGAGAGAACGCGTGGATCGTACATCGGCAGAACTGCACATTGAAAACCTCCGTAATCGCAACATCTTCGAGTTATCCGGTGGAGAAAAGCAAAAGATAGCGTTTGCTTCGGTCTATGCGATGAATCCTC
This sequence comes from Allofournierella massiliensis, assembly GCF_004345265.1. Classification (GTDB taxonomy): domain Bacteria; phylum Bacillota; class Clostridia; order Oscillospirales; family Ruminococcaceae; genus Allofournierella; species Allofournierella massiliensis. The sequence goes on along the minus strand of NZ_SLUM01000012.1, from coordinate 49,045 downwards.
AAATATATCTTTTGGATGAACCGTCCTCCAATTTGGATATGCGTTCCATTCAAGAATTGGGAGAACATCTCAGGCTGATCAAATCGCAGGGGAAAACCATATTGATTGCAGAACATAGGTTGTACTATTTGATGGATCTGGTGGACCGGATTGTGTATTTGGAACATGGGAAAATCACACAGGTCTTTACGCCGGAAGCATTTCGGCAGCTGTCGGAGGATACCCGAGAACAAATGGGCCTTCGAGCGATTGATTTGCATCGTGTTCTCCCACCGCGGGATCATTCCCTTGCGCCTGTTTCAGATCCTATCTTGGAACTTAACAATGTAGCCCTTCACTATAAGAAGAGAACCATTTTGCACGACATCAGCCTTACAGCAGTAAAGGGAGAGGTAATTGGCGTCGTTGGCCACAATGGGGCCGGAAAAACGACCTTTTCCCGTGCTTTGTGCGGGCTTCATAAGGCCTGTGATGGTCAATTCTTTTGGAACGGTCTGTCCATGGCTCACAAAGATCGCCTGCGGCATTCCTATATGGTCATGCAGGATGTGAACTACGAGCTTTTTGCGGATAGTGTGGAGTCAGAATGTACATTCGGTATCCGCAATCCGAAACAGACGCTCGTTGACGCAACACTGGAAGAGTTGGCCCTGGCCCCATTCAGAGACCGCCACCCCAATACCCTGTCCGGAGGTCAAAAGCAGCGGGTGGCGGTAGCGGTCAGCATGATTTGTGGGAAAGACCTGCTGGTGTTTGACGAACCGACCAGCGGGCTGGATTTTGACAGCATGACACAGGTTGCGGGTCTGATCCGGCGGCTGTCTGATATGGGAAAAGTCATCTTTATTGTCACACATGATTTTGAATTTGTCAGTCGTACCTGTTCCCGCATCCTCCACTTTGATGAAGGAGAAATGCCTGACGATGTGCCTGTTACCATGGACACTCTCCCTACATTGAGAGAATTGTTCTCCATTTCAGAAAGCAGGCCGGGACGGACAGAACACAGGAAAAGCCGATTCTGTTCTGCCGATTGCTGACGATTGAAAAAGCCGCATGGTGGAATGTTCCCCATGCGGCCTCTTGGGTTCTATTATTGAAGTCCCCTGGCGAGGTATTCCTCCAATACCTTGGAATACTGCTCTCCCAGAACGGCGGGATATTGGCAGTGAACATAGCCTTCCCGGACTGTAAAGGAAGCAGACGGATAGTGCTTTGAGACAACCCTGCGCGCGGTCTTGGCGCTGATGTCCTCACTGCCATACTCAAAAAACAGGTGAGCTTCCAACTCCTTTGGATAGTTGGGAAAGGTGCAGTCCGAACAGGCGGCAGCGATGGCTTGCAAAGTTTCCGGACGAATTTGTTCAAAGGTGTGCCCCATGATAAGGCCGAGCGTCTCCCCATAGATTTTTGTCATCCGCTGTGCAGACAAACCGGGATGTTGCTGTGCTTTCCGATGTTTTGACAGAAACATACGGGTCGCCATCATCCGTAGAAAAGCAGCATTGGAATGGAGGGGGCATCCCTCTAAGACTGCGGTGTGAACTTTGAATGTGGGCATGGCAATCAACTGCATCGCCACCACGGCACCGATGGATGCACCAAACACTAACTTCAGATCAATCCATCCCTGCGTTGTCAGCCAGCCGGCCAGCGTTGCTGCCTCTTGTTGGGCGCTTTGAAAGATCCCAGTATCTGTTCCATGGCCTGTCAGATCCGGCGCGATCACACAATGACTGTTCCGCAGTTCGCCCAGCAGAGGCAGCATACTTTTCCCGTCCAGAAGCATGGGGTGCAGAACAACGATTTTGGGATTAGATGGATCTCCAAAATACTGTATTTTCATAAAGAATCTTTCCTTTCCATATCGTTTACCTCCGTGAAGGAACTCCAGCATGCTCTGCGGTATTCCGCCGGGGAGCGTCCGGTGTTTCGCCGGAAGATCTCCGCGAAACGGCTGGGATTCTGATACCCAACAATGGCCGCCACCTGGCTCACCGGCAGGTCGGTTTCCCGCAGCAGCCGCCCAGCCTGCTCCGTGCGCTGCCCCTGAATGTACTGGGTAATCGTGCAGCCATACCGGACATGGAAGGCATCCTTCAGCTTGGAAATACTCATGCAGCCAATACGGCTGAGACGTTCCAGCGGCAGTTCATCCGCACAGTGGGCCGTGATGAAGGCTGCCACATCGGCCAGCCGTACCGCGTCCTCCCCGCTGACAGAACGGCGGTTCTTGCGCTTCAGGTGCCGCTCCACCACCAGCGCCACTGCTTCCGCCACCTTTCCATCGTAGAACAGACGGGCAGGAAGACCCTCACCTCGGTAGTCACGCACCTGTTTCAAGAGCTGCACCATTTCCGGGAAGTGCTCTGTCTGATCCAGCGTTTGAAAGGACTCCAGCAGGCTTTGATACTCCTCGGGAAACTGGCGGCGCAGATAATCCCGATAGTAAGCCGGGGTGATCTCCACGCCAATGGAAACGATGGGGATATGCCTGTGGATGAGCGCCCGGTATGGTTCCCGACCGCCGATAAAACTTTTGACACAGCCTGGAACAAGACGGCGACAGGGGGAGAACTCCTCCCCGGAAATGGATTCATACCAGGTGACACTGAGACTCTCCGGCCAATGGAACTCCAGCAGCTGATCCTCATGGAAAAAGAAATCATGGATCTTGATGGTATAGAGATTCTGCTGCCCGTAGGTCCAGAAAAAACCGCCGCCCTGCTGGGAGGTGTGCCGCCAGCACAGCCCCATGGAGCCGTAACGCCGGTTCTCCGGATCTGGAAGAAACCCGTGTTCCTCCATCGCCTGGCCATATTGTTGCTCCAAGTCTTTATTTGCCGCCATAATCTGTCACCACCTCGATCAGCCACATCTCCACCCCAATCAGCCGGAACCGCGCCCAAAGCCTTGCGATACCGCTGTTTTGCCGGTAGGATGGATGTTGGTTAGTATCTGCTAACTAAAATATCACTTCCCGGCGCTCTCGTCAAGCCGGGGGAAGGAGGAACAGACGATGAAAGAAAAACGGCCATCACCGGTGATGCGGCTGCTGCAGTGGGCCGGGCCGGAACGGAAATGGCTGATCCTGTCCGTTTTGTGTGCCTTTGGCAGCGGTATTCTGGTCATCACATCGTATATCGGCATTTACCGGCTGATGGATGCGGTGCTCTCCGGCGCCTGTACCAAAGCAGTTATCGCCGACTGCGCTTTGCTGGTCACGGCGGGCACCGTGGGGAGGCTGGTGCTGCTGGGTACTTCGGGTGTGCTGTCTCACAAGGGAGCCTATGGGGCGCTGTTTCGAGTGCGGTGCATGGTAACGGAGCATCTTGCCAAAGTGTCTCTTGGAGCCTTGGACGAGCGGAGCACAGGAGCGGTCAAGACCGTTCTCAATGAGGACATCGAGAAGTTGGAACTGTTTCTGGCCCACAACCTGCCGGAATTTGTGGCCTATCTCACAGGACCGGTTGTGATTTTCCTGTATCTGCTCTCCGTCAATGCCCCTCTGGCCCTGGTCTCCCTGATCCCGCTGCCCCTGGCCGGCATTGTGATGGCGGTCATCTTCCAAAGAATGAAGGGGGTCTTGTCCGATGTCAACCGCTCCCTGGTAGGCTTTAATTCCGTGATGATTGAGTACATCTCTGGTATGCGGCTGATCAAAGCGTATAACATGGGTAGCCGCTCCTTCCAGAAGTTTTCCCATGCCATTGAGGAGGAGAACCGGATCTGGAACTTGGTCACACACAAGACGGCTCCGCCCTATGCCGCCTTTCTGCTGCTGGTGGAGTGCGGAATGGTGCTGATGGTTCCAGTAGGCGGCCTGCTTTTCCTCCGGGGAAGCGTTACCGGCAGCGTATTTCTGCTTTTTGCCTATGTAGGCGGGATGTATCTCACCGAGATCCTGCCCCTGCAAAAACTGGCCACCACCTTTGCTCAGGCGCTTTCCGGCGTGAAAAAGGTGGAGGAGATCCTGGATCTTCCCACCTTTTCCGGCGGTGCGGCCTTTCCGGAGACCTGTGGCATTACTTTGGATCATGTCTCCTTTTCCTACGATGGAAAGACCGATGTGCTCAGGGATTGCTCCCTCACTGTGGCGCAGGGGGAAAAGGTTGCGCTGGTGGGGGTGTCCGGTGCAGGCAAAAGCACCGTGATCCAGCTGATGGCCCGCTCTTACGATGCGACCTAGGGAACGGTCCGCATCGGCGGCAGAGATGTGCGGGAGTTGGACTACGAAGACCTGCTGGACCATATCTCCCTGGTGTTCCAAAAGACCTTTCTGACCCGGGGCAGCGTGCTGGAAAACATCCGCATGAACTCGGGAGCAACACTGGAGCAGGTGCGCGAGGCTGCCAGGCTGGCGCAGATCGATGATTTCATCCAATCGCTGCCCCAGGGCTATGAAACCAAGGTGGGTACTTTCGGCTCCCGTTTCTCCGGTGGGGAGCGGCAGCGGATTGCCATCGCCCGGGCCATTTTGAAAAACGCCCCCATTCTGATCCTGGATGAAGCCACCTCAGCGGCTGATCCGGAAAACCAGGTGGAGATCGACCGGGCCATTGAAAACCTGTGCCGGGGCAAGACAGTTGTGATCGTGGCCCACCGGCTGGGTGCCATCAAGCTGTGCGACAAGGTGGCAGTAGTGGAGAACAACACCATTACCTGCTGTGGTACCCATGAAGAGGTGCTGGAGAAAAATGAATACTACCGCAGGGCTTGGGCGGATTACCGGGCTGCCCGTGCCATTGCCTATTCCGTGGAAGGGGGTGTGCAGCATGCGTGAGGCAAATGTGTTCCGTAAAAATCGGGCCTTCTATTCCGGTGTGATCCTCACGGTAGTGGAAGGGCTGCTGTCCGGGTGCAGCTACTTGTCCATTTATATGGTTCTGTCCGGGTTGTCTGAGGGCAGCCTGAGCGCACAGCGGCTCGGGCTGCTGACTGCGTTTCTTGCGGGCATCTTCCTGATTCGACTGGTCATTTACGCCGCCGGTTACACGCAGGTTCAGCTGGGCGGAGCTGCTGTTTCCAAAGGTCTGCGGCTTCGGCTGGGTGACAAACTCAAACAGATCCCTCTTTCCCGCTTCACCCAGGGACAGGTGGGAGAGTATGTGAATACCATGACCAGCGATGTGGGTAGCTACGAGAAGATCCTGACCCACTCCAGCGGCAACATCACCAAAAACGCTGTGCTGGCCGCCATGCTGGTAGGCTTTGTATGCAAGGTGTATCTGCCCGCGGGGCTGATTCTTTTCTTGGTGGTAGCGGGGCTGATCCCCAATCTGTGGCTGTCCTTCCGTGTTGTTGCCAAATACGGCGTGGCCAAGCATGAGGTCAGTGCCGAGACGGTCAGCAGCATCGTGGAGTACATCGACGGCATCCAGACCTTCCGTGCCTATCATATGGGTGGAGTCCAGAATCAGGCCACTACCGAGGCGATGCGGAGGTTCAGCCGGGTGTGTTATCTGTACGAGGCAAAGGGCATCCCTATTGGCTTCGGGTATAATATTCTCAGCTGGTGCAGTGTGCCGGCCATCATGGCGCTGGCAGCCGGTCCCTGGGCAGCCGGTACGCTGAACAATGTGGATTATCTCATGGTCTCCATGCTGCCCATTCTGCTGACCAAGCTTACCACTGCCATTTCCATCGATCTCTTTGAATGGAAGCACCTGATGGTCTCCAAGAACAACATCCTCCAGGTGATGGCGGAACCGGAGGAGAGAGGTTCCATGGCGCCCTTCCATCCTGCTGAGCAGAACATCACCTTCCGCTCGGTCTCCTTCTCCTATGTGCCGGGAGAGCCGGTGCTGAAGGAGCTGTCCTTTACGGCGCCGGCAGGAAAGCTCACCGCCATTGTAGGAGACTCCGGTTCCGGCAAATCCACCATTCTCAATCTGATCGCCAAATACTACGAACCGCAGAGCGGCGAGATCTCCATCGGAGGGCAGTCCATTGAGACCGTGGCGGCAGAACGGGTGCTGGAGCAGATCTCCATGGTGGATCAGCAGGTGTTCCTCTTTGACGATACAGTTCGGGAGAATATCCGCCATGCCCGCCCCTCGGCCACAGACCGTGAGGTGGAGGCCGCCTGCCGTGCGGCTGGATGTGACGGCTTTATACAGAAGCTGGAGCATGGCTATGACACCCCTATTGGGGAAAACGGAAACTTTCTCTCCGGCGGGGAGCGTCAGCGTCTGTCCATCGCCCGGGCTATTTTGAAAAACAGCCCCATCTTGCTGCTGGATGAGGCAACTGCCTCACTGGACATTGAAAACGAGCTGGCGGTCAAGCGGGCAATCCTGGGGCTTTTGTCAGAGCGGAAGACAGTAATCATGATCGCGCATACCCTGTCTATCGTCCGAAATGCGGATCAGATTATGGTGGTAGCAGACGGGAACATTGCAGAGTCCGGCACTCATGAGGAGCTCCTGGCCAGAGGCGGAAAATATGCCGCTATGTGGGCAGCTGAGCAAAGACTGTCCAATTAAGTGGAGATGCTTCCCCGGCACTGCCAACGATTCTTTCTCCTTCTATCCCAATAAAGAAATCAACCGGAGTGCAAATTGCTACCCAGTTGATTTCCTTGCCAGAATGTTCATGGCTGCAGACAGAGAAGCGGCCGCTGACAGAATATCCTTGTCAACGACCGCTTTTTGTCATAATTCAGAATTCTGGAATCACGCCATTATAGCGATCCGCCTTTTCCAGAAGCGGCCCTCTGGCGCCCATGGTGAAGGCAATGTCGCTGCTGCGGATGGATAAGAGCCGCATCCCTGGGGTAATGCGAAGAAAATCCATCATTGGCTTCGTCAGACGGATCAGCCCGTCTGCTGTCACAGAGAGCCAGCAGTAGGAGCGGCCCTTATAAGGAAGAAATGCACCTTCTTCGGCGGTATAGTCCCGCAGCTCGGGCAGAGCGGCCAGAATATGGCCCAGCTTGGATGGCAGGAGCAGCCCTTTTCTGGTCACGCAGAATCCACCGGTCACCTTGCTTCCGGTAAAGAGATAGACCTTGCCTTCGGCGGTGATCTGGTATTCCGCCATAGCCTGGATGGGAAACTGAACTTTGCCGGATTCTTGAATGTTGGATTTCCCAAAAACAAACTTTCCGCCTTTGTTCATCTGCGGCATCGGAACCACTCCTTTCTTATTGTGCACCTCTGGCACAGAGCAGTGCCAGAGGAAGATACATAAACAGCAGGGTCAGCCGCTGCCACAGCCCCTCCCATGCGATCACGGTGTGGGCAAACCGGGGCTTGTCTGCCATAACGAACAGCACAAAGAAAACCAACGCCAGGATAAAGCACGTCAGCGCACACAGAGCAAGGCTGGTCTGCCTGCCCTTGAAATAAAACAGTGCAACGACCAGCGGAGCGAAGGTCAGCGCCAGAAAACCCAACACCGACCCGAAACCGTGAATCTTTGCGGACAAAGTCTCCATCGCCTTGGTTTCTGACACAGGAAACAATCCTGACAAAATGCAGCCGCCCAGAGCGTAGATGATCAAGATTGCCGCCAGAGCCAGACTGAGACCGCCGGACCGGCCCCAAAGGAGGGGGCACAGCTGGGCGCAGGTCAGCAGAATGGCTGTCCCCAGGAAGAGCAGCCATAGAGTATAGACTGTGTGGAAGGGGGCGCTTCGGTTTCCCAGCACACTCATGACCTGCCGGGTGTGGCGGTAGCCCGGATAGGTGGGGGCCAGCAGAAAAGGAATAACCAGATCCAGCAGTAAAAACAGGGGCAGAAGGGAGTAAAAGGTATGTTTCATAGGCAGTTTTCCTAATTCCTCATTGCGCCTTGATGAAATGGAAGTCACAGCAGTCCGCTCCGCTGCCCAGCGTTCCGCTGCGCAGGAAGTTTATTTTGGGAGCCAGTCCGGAGAAGGAGATGTCATCACTTTCACAGAATACACAGCACAGCTCCGGGCACCCAAATTGTTTCGTAACATCCCAGTAGAGGCAGCGGTGCAAATTGAAATGGATCTCTTGGCAGTCACAGCGCACCCACTCTGTTTGCCATCCCTCTGGAGGAAAGTGGTTTTTCATGTGTCGTTTGACGCCCACCCGGAAAATGAGATAAGCAAAAGGAAGTGAACCTAATTTTTGCACTTCGGCTTTTTTATCTATGGCAGCTTTGTGTGCTGTTTCTCGTACCAACAACAATGCCTGATCTTCTTGAATACCATGTTTCAAAAGCGCTTTGTAATATGACATCAAAGGAAACAGCCTGCTCTGGATATGCTCCTCGATCACATGATTGCCCCGGTCATTCCCGTGCTGGCACAAATCCTGGTAAAGTTCCTCTGCCTGTTGGAGTAAGGTACAGCCTGTTTCCTGACCAAAGGCACGGATGCAATCGTCTTCCAAAAAGAAAAGAGCTGTGTTACTGGTCTGCATCCGTCTGTCCCTCCGAGATTTTTTTGAATACATCATAAGCGTGCTTCTCCAGCACATCTGCCTTTGTGACGGCAATGCCCCATTTCTCGTCGCCCAACACAATCAAAGTGTCTCCGGCTTTAATATCAAAGACCTGTCGAGCCTCCTTGGGGATAATGATCTGCCCACGCTCCCCAACCTTCACCGTTCCGAAAATATAGTGTCCCTTTGTGGTTTCCATGCGTATACCTCCCATGATACATACAAATATGAAATGCATACTTGTATGTATTTTAGCGTTATCAAGGAAAAATGTCAAGGGGCGGAAGTGTGCGGTGACTGGATTTTGGGAACAGGAACTCAAGCCTTCCGTTTTCAAAATAAGAGATACTCGCAGTTCCTTATGTTTTAGAACTGTGGGTATCTCAGAAAGGGCAAAGTATATGGATGTTAATTGTCATCAGCAATCGAAAGGTGTGCCCTGCGGCGATACTCCAGCGGCGGGCAGCCGAAGTGCCGAACAAAAACTGCGGCAAATTTGCTCTGATTTTCGTAGCCTACCTGTGCTGCGATCTCCGCCACTCGTAATTCACTGCTCTGCAGCAATTCTGCTGCCCGGCGCATCCTCACCTCCCGCAAAAATGTGGAGAGGTTTTCTCCAAACACACCGCGGAAGTAATTCTTGAGACTGGTTTCGGCCACCTGGAACCGCTCCGCCAGTTCCCGCGCTGTATAGTTCTGGCTCAGGTCTGCGCACAGAATGTTCCGTGTCTCCCTGGCGATGGCCACTTGGGAGCTGGTAAAATAGCGGACTGTGGGACTGGTTTCAAGAGGCTGGCGTTCTACCTTCCAAAGCAGCTGGGCGGAGAGAAGTTTCAGCAGTCCCACTTCCTCCGAATCTCGAAGCTGCCACAGGTCATCCAGCAATGTCTGTACACAGGCAGGCGTGGGTCCCAAATAGAGTCGGCGGGAGGTATGCAGGTGCTCCATGATCCCCTCTGGGCTTACTTCCCCCTCCTGAAACAGTGGATAAGGACGATGGGCCAACATATCCAGATCCAAAAACAACTCGACACCCTCATAGAGACCGCTGGGGTAGCGATACTCCTCCTGAGCCTGCTGGGTTCCTACGGCCATGTGTCCTTGAGAGAGGAAGGCAAACTGTCCATCCTCCAGCGCCACTTCACAGCGCCCCTTCCGGCAGAAGTTCAGCAGCAGGATGTTGGCTGCCTCGTTCTGCGCCAGAGGCCAGACCTGGGTATAGATCCGGTTGAAAGAAAGAACCGCACCATCCCATAGGGAGAACAGTCGCAGGCTTCCGTTCTCTGAACCACAGCGGGTCATCACCGTAGCCTTGCCGTTGGCTCGAACCTTCACATCGCTTGGGAAACGGCTGGCATCAAAAAGTTGCGACATATTGGACATGGGCAGTGCCTCCGTTACTTGATCTGGCTTTGATTGTACCGGACCGGCAACGAGCCGTCAATGATTGCTCAGAAACTAAGTGCTGTTTGGAGCCAAAACACCTGTATGGAGTTGGTAGCAGACAAGCAGTTATGCTATCCTGTCTTGTGGTTAGCGATACCTAACGATTACCGACAGGAGGAAATGAAATATGTCTCAATCATTGGAACAGGGAAAACGCAAACTGACTGCCAAAGACGCCATCACCGCCGGCGCACTGGGGGCGGTGTGCATTGCCATCCGCTTTCTTTTTATGCTGGTGGGCGGCGTCAGCCCCTATGTATGGTTTGCTACCCACTTTATTGATGCCATTCTGATCGGGCCGGTGTTCATGCTGATGGTGGCCAAGGTGCGGAAAAACGGCCCCTTCCTGCTCACCAGCCTGATTACCGGCTTGGTGCTGGTGGCCGCCACCTGGATGTTCCCCATCACGGGACTGGTGGGAGGAATTCTGTGTGAGCTGTGCCTGCGAGCTGGACAGTTCCGGAAGAAAGGCTGGCTGATGCTGGGCTTCTTCTGCTTCAATCTGGGCTTTATCGGGGACTTTCTGCCCCTCTGGTTTACCAAAGAAAGTTATTTGGAGTATGCCGCCCAGATGATGGACGCTGGCTATATGGCCACCATGGAGGGCCTGCTGACCTGGCCGGTGTTCGGGGTCATTGTACTGAGCATTCTGGTAGGTTCTGTTCTGGGCTCCTTGCTGGGTATGAAGCTCATGCGTAAGCATTTTGTCAAGGCCGGGCTGGCCCAATGAGGAAGAATATTCGCCCTTCTTTTCTTGATCCTCGAACCAAGATCCTGATCTGGCTGTTGGCCAATGTGGTGGTATTCACCTGGAGCCCTGCGGTTTTCCAGCTCAGTGTCATGGTAGCCTATTTGATTCTCTTTCTGGTAGAACGGAAAGGAACCATGCTGGCAGGGCTGCTGGCGACATATCTGGCTATCCTGGCGATACAGTACTGGCTGTTACCGCTGCTGCCCGGCTCTTTGGCTACGGTCTTTGCAACGGTAACCTACTTCATTCTGGTGTTCCCCTGCATTGCCGGCGGTGCCTATCTGATTGCCACCACCAGCGTCAGCCAGTTCATGGCTGCTTTGGAGAGGATGGGTGCTCCCCGGAGTTTTTCTATTACCCTTGCGGTGACTTTGCGCTTTCTGCCTGCACTTCGGCAGGATTTGCGTCATATCTGGGATGCAATGAATCTTCGAAATATCCGTGGCTTTGAGGAGAAACTGGAGTGCATTTATGTACCAATGCTTATGGGGGCAGCCCAGACAGCAGAAGAACTCAGCGAGTCCGCCACCGCTCGGGGCATCGAATTCCCAGGAAAGATGTCCTCCTGGCGGCCCATCGGATTTCACATCCAGGATGTGGTGGTCACACTACTGTTTTTGGCTCTCTGCGTGGGCGGAATCTGCTGCAAGGGGGTGCTGCCATGATTATCTTTGACCATGTGACCTATGCTTATGAGGGCAAGGAGACGCCAAGCCTTCGGGACTGCACCTTTTCTGTGAAACCGGGGGAACTTATCCTGCTCACCGGAGAGAGCGGCTGCGGCAAGACCACAATCATCAAGCTTGTCAATGGCCTGCTCCAGCATACTGGAGGTGGGACACTGGCGGGAACTGTTATGGTCGGCGGCCAGGATGTGGCACAGACCCCGCTGTGGGAACTGGCGCGGACGGTGGGTTCGGTGTTTCAGAACCCCAAGTCCCAGTTCTTCAATCTGGACACCACCAGCGAGGTGCTTTTTGGGCTGGAGAGTCGTGGAGCGTCCCATGATGAAATGGCACAGGCGCTGGAATCCGCTGTCCAAGTCTGCGGAGTGGGACCGCTGCTGGAGCGGAGCATTTTTGCTCTGTCCGGTGGAGAAAAACAGCGCATTGCCTGCGCCAGCGCCTGGGCCATGGGGCCGGAGCTGTTTGTACTGGACGAGCCTTCCTCCAATCTGGATGGGGAGGGTATCCGCCAGCTCCGGGAGATCCTGAAACAGTTGAAAAAGGGCGGAAAGACCGTGTTGATGGCAGAGCACCGCCTTTGGTACGCTGCGGATCTTGCTGATCGGGTGTTCTATCTGCGGAGCGGGCAGCTGGAACGGGAATATAACGGGAAAGATTTCCTCGCTCTGCCCGAGGAGGAACGCCGCTCCATGGGACTGCGGAGCATTGCGGAGGTACCGGTGTCCTCGCCTGAGCCAAGCCCAGCGGCTGGAGCAGACGGCTTGATGGTTCGGGAGTTGCGGGCGACCTATAACGGTGCGGCTGTATGGGAGGGCGTATCTTTCCATGCGCCCAGGGGACAAATTACCGCCATTACCGGCCAAAACGGGGCAGGCAAGACCACCCTGGCCCGGTGTCTGTGCGGTTTGATGAAGGAACAAAGCGGTACAATTTTTTGGGATGGAAAGCCTCTGAGCCGAACGGAAAGAAGGCGGAAGGCGTTCCTGATCATGCAGGATGTGAACCTCCAGCTTTTTGGAGACAGCGTGCTGGCAGAGATCCGGCTGGGAAATACGGCCACAGAGCAGGAGGCTTTGACAACCTTGGGCCGAATGGATCTGGCTCAGTATGCGGATACTCACCCCATGGCTCTATCCGGCGGGCAGAAGCAGAGGCTGGCCGTTGCAGATGGCTGTCTCAGCGGAAAGGAGCTGCTGATCTTTGATGAGCCTACCAGCGGACTTGACTATGGCCACATGCTGGAGGTGAGCCGACGCCTCCGGGAGTTGGCGGAGCAGGGACTATGTGTGGTGGTTATCACCCATGACGGAGAATTCCTGCGGGAGAGTGGGGCTTGGACGGCGGATTGGCTGCCAAATGACAAGCAGCGATGAAGTGTCCAGGAAATAGCCGCCTATATAACAGAAGGGGGACTGACTATGCCTTTGCACAAATCGGGTGAAGATTATCTGGAGGCCATCCTTGTTCTCCAAAAGAAAAAGGGCATGGTGAGGTCTGCGGATGTGGCTCGGCACATGGATGTGTCCAAGCCCAGCGTGTGCCATGCGGTGGCTACACTAAAAAGGGCGGCTTCCTACTCATGGATGGAGATCACTTCCTGCACCTGACTGATCTCGGCCGTGAGGTTGCCGAGGATACCTACGAAAAGCATCTCTTTTTTACAGAGATACTTGTGGCAGCTGGTGTCGATCCTGTTACTGCCGAACGGGATGCCTGCCGGATTGAGCATGTAGTCAGCAAGGAAACCTTTGAGCGACTGAAAGCAACTCGTAAACTGAGTGGGAAAGCGGTGATATCATCGGACGAGCCATGATTCTGGAGCTGCACGAAAGAGATACGGAAGTTTTGGAGCAGATCCTGTCTATCCTCAAAAACCACCCTGAGATAGAAAAATTCGAGATTGATGAGGAACCGATGGTGTCGCTCCCTGGTCTTGAGATCTTTCCAAGCAGACGAAAGGTCTTTCGGGATCGCCAGGAGATTCAGCTTACCGCAAAAGAATATCGGATTCTCCTGCTGCTGGCCACCAACAAAGGCCGTGTGCTGACCTACGCACAGATTTACGAACAGGTCTGGGGCGATTTCACTACAGGAAATGAAAACAATACGATAGGTTCTCATATCTGCAACCTGCGCGAGAAGCTGTATCGGGCTAATCCAGATGCCCCGTTCTACATTCGCTCCGTGCGGGAAGTCGGATACTGCCTGGATGTCGATGAACCGTAATTCTACCGCCATTTTCTTTCACATGGATGTCTTTTCTCTGTCATAAATCTCTGATAGAGTGGGACCTTCTGGGTGGTTCACAATGAACCGCCCCTGAGTCCAGCGAATGGGCGCAATTCCCCCTTGGCGGAAGATCTTGAAATTATTATTGATACAGCGAGTGGTTTGTACTGCATTGTGGTACAAACCACTCGCTCTTTTATTTCACGGTATAAAGATTGGAGGTGCTGCTCCCGTTTGCTCTTTGGCGGGAAGCCTTTTTCAGATATCCGTGCCGCTCCAGATCGTGCAGCGCCCGCTTGACCGTGGAGCGGGACAGCTTCATGTCCGAGGCAATGGTCTTAATGCCCAGCCAGCACTTTCCCTCGGCATCCGAGCGATCCCGCAGGTACATATAGACCGCCTTCGCTCTGGAGGGAAGCTCAGTGTCGGCGTAAATCGTTCCGAAGTAACTCATCGTTCCTCCTCTCCGAATGTCTTCATTTGCTTTCCTCTTTTTACAGCCCTCTCCTGAGCCGGAGCATGGGCGATGCCGCCCCGGCTGGATACCGCATAGCCGCGGCTTTCGTCCATCTCCTCCGGCTCACTGAGCTGCGGGAGATTCCGCTCCAGATCCACCCGGTTGGCATAGGCCACCGCTCGGCTGGCTCTCTCCGGCACCACATACGGCTCCCCGAAGGTAATGCCCCAGTTTAAGAAGAGTTGGAGCCGGGTCCGCATGGGATGAGTGCCGGTTTTCATGACGATAAAGCTACCCTTGGGAATGGATTTTAGCTCGTCGGGCGTCAGCAGGGCGCGCTCCATCATCTGCAGGCTCTGGCTGGGATCGTTCTTGCCACGGCTCACCGAGCCGGAGAGGACGGTGCGGCTGCCCAGGGCTTTGGACAGCACTTCGGCGGTCTGGCTGTTGGGTGCAAAGCCGCCGAAGATGGTGTCCTGGCAGTTGTCCTGAATGATCTCGCAGCCCTCTTTCCCGTAGTTTTTTTCGAGCTGCGCTAAGGACTGGATGATCGGCACGAGCGTTAACCGGCGAGAGCGTCCAGCGGAGAAAAGGGGCAGTATATCAAACGGGGCATGGTGCCGAATTCGTCACAGAAAAGCACCACCCGGTTTTTCAGCTTGCCGCCGTTCTCATCGGCCACAGCGAACAGCTCCCGGCTCAGGTTCTGGATCATGAGACCGGCCATGAAGTTCTTGGTTGTGTCTTCTTCCGGCAGGATCAGGAAGATGGCAGACTTCTCCGAAGCAAACTTCTCAGCGTCAATGGCGCTGTCGAAGCACAGGATCTGCTCCAGCTCGCTGTCCAGAAAGGCATTCAAGCGGGACAGCACGGTGGACATGACGGAGGCCATTGCCTGCTCGGCGCTGTTGAGGGCGGCACCGGCAAACCACCTCGTCTTGTGATCCGGCGGCAGTTTTGCCATCAGGAGCTGGAAGTGGCTCTTGCCCTTGACACGGCTGGGCTCCAGCAGATCCTGCACCAGCTTGAACACGGAGACGATATGGCGGCGCTCCTGGGGGTGGTCTTTATCGGGCGGCAGGAACTCGGCCAGCATCAGGATGACCGAGGTGAGAAGCCCTTCCGCCGCATCGTAGAAGAAAGCGTTCTGGCCGCGGTTGCTGTCATCGCCGTCCGGATTGACGATGGTCTTGGACAGGATTTTGGCGTATTTCTCGGCCTTGGCCCGGGCCGCGAGATTGTTCGGGTCATTCCGGGCAATGTCCATATACCGGTTGACCAGAGTCAGCAGATTGTTTCCGTCCGAGCGGGTGGGATTTCGCAGGTCGATCACGGCCACATTCTGATACCCATAGCAGTTCTTGGCAATGGCGCCGTAATTGCGGGCGAGGTCGCCCTTGCTGTCCAGCGCCAGCCAGCTCATGCCGCTGGCGCAGGCGTACTCCAGATTGGGATAGAGAAAATATGCGGTCTTGCCGATGCCGGAAGCGCCGATCATCAGGCAGTGGATGTCATCGCTGTCCACGAGGGCGGTTAGTTCGCCTTTCTTTCCCTTGCAGCCCAGCACCAGCCCCTGCTCCGTGGGCAGGTTCTGGCCGCTGCGCCATTTCTTCACCTCGAAGGGGACATGGGCATAGGTCTGCCGGATCTCTTTGGCTGTGGCCCATCTTGCGGTGCCGTGCTGGCCGTCGCCGACCGTTTTGGATTTGATCCCGCTCAGGGTGTAGTAGTGGGACAAGGCGGCCAGACAGCCGATGACCAGAAACATCAGCCCGCCGGCGGCTAACAAAATCAGGACTTGGTGTGGCATGGTTAACCCCTTTCAGGGCACACCACTTCCTGCTCAGTTCCATACTTCTGAATGCGCACATCACTCTTGTTACGGCCTACTTCGGGTGAACAGGAAGTGGTGTGCGTTGTTGTTATTTACTGCATGACTTGTGCGAAGGACGGTTCCTCAGCGGTCAGATCATCATTCCAATCCTTGTGTGCGGGAATGAGCCTTTCCACCGTGTACCTCTCTGCCAGCTGTTCCTTCATGCGCCGGCTGGCCAGGTGGCCAGCCTCGTCATTGTCGAGGCAGAGCAGAACCGTATTGATTTGCGGCTGCCGCTCCAGCAGCTTCAGCACCGGCTGAATAGAGGTGCCGCAGCAGGCCACATAGCTGTGGCTTTGCCAGTTCTCCGGATGGAGCGTGATGTAGGAAAGCATATCGATGGGAGCTTCGAACACATAGAGGCTCCTATCTGTGCCGATATGGTGGAAGCTGTGGCGGGGATCGCAGCCCTCCACATTGAGCCGGAAGGCTTTGCCGAAGCTGTTGGCGCTGCGCTTGTGGGCATGGCGGGGAATGCCATCTTCATCCGTACCCACGAAGACTGCGTTGTGGTAATCGGCATCTTCATACAGCAGCTTCTCTCTGGCAAAGTGCGCCACAACGCTCCGGTCGATATTCCGTTGCTTGACCAGATAGGCATAGACCCGGCGCATATTGGAATTGGCCGGCGGAAGGACAAAGGGTTTGGGCGGCTCCTCAACCCGTTCTTGGGCAGAGGGATAGACCGTTCCCATCTCACCCCCCAGAAGCATGGTCACCGCCTCTGGATAGCTGAGGTGATAAAACCGCTGCACGAAGCTGACAGCGTGACCACCCCGCTCCTCGGCATGATCGTACCACTCGTTGCCGCGGATGGTGACGCTATGGTCTCGGGCCAGCCGTTTCTCTCTGCCGGAGGTAAGGAGCTTTTCGCCGCGGCAGCGAAGAAACTCCTCCAGATCAACGGAGGCGGCTCGCTGCTTTTGTTCATCTGTGAAATGAATATAGGTCGACATAGGTTCCTCCTGTTACATGGTCTGCTGATAGGATACCTGCTCCTCATGATCATCCGCCTTGTGGCCTATGGCCATCCGCTTTTCCGTCAGCCGCTTGCGCCGTTTGGAATCGATGCGAATCCCTGCCGGGTTATGGGGCGGTGCAGAATTATCCCGGAAGATCCGGCTCATGTGGTGGAGCAGTTTGGTTGCCGCCAGCATCACGGACGGATCACGGAACTGGTCGAAGCGGTCGAGGAAGAATTGGGCGTACTCATTGCCCTGGGCGGCGGAGCGTGTGAACCGCTCTCTGGCCTGCTCCCGATCCTGCTCCACATCCCGGCCCAGGAGATACAGCTTTCCCAAGGTGTATTGGGCAAAGGGATTTCCCTGTCCGGCAGCAGTGGTCAGGTACTCCAGAGCCTTTGCCACATTCTTTGTCACAGACTCACCGGTGAGATAGAGTTTCCCCAGACAGTATTGGGCAAACTGGTTTCCATGCCCGGCGGCCCTGTCCAGCCAGCGCATGGCCTCCGCTGTGCGCTTCTGGGAAAGGAGCAGTTTTCCGAGAGCGTATTCTGAAAAGTCATTTCCGGCCTCTGCAGATAAGCGAAACCACTGCTCCGCTTTTTCGTGGTCCCGCATGGTGGAGAGATCATCCCGATAAAACTTGCCGATCTGATGCGCCGCCACCGTGTATCCTTCCGCCCAGAGCTGTTCCAGCACTCGGACGGCTTCGGCGTGTTCCTCGTCCAACGCATAGACATCCCGCAGGATCGCTTTGGCGGCACGATAGCGTCGAGCCTGTTCATATACGCTGTTGGATCGCTGCTCCTCATGTGCCGTCTCCGGCTCATCTTGCATCTTCTCATCTTCAAAAGTCAGGAGGCCGAGACGAATATTCTCGGCCTCCCGGATGATATCGTTTTTGATCCGGCGGAACTCTTTTTGCTGAGAGAGCGGGAGATGCTCCCGCGGTGTACGGCTGCCATAGCACTCGTTCAACTCATCCCGGATCTGATTCCAGGTCTCATAGCACTTCGCCACTTCCGGCTGCCGGGCCAGCTCATCTACGATGGCGTCCACCAACGCCTTCAGCGGCTTCTTCAGATAGCCATACTGCTTTTTCCCGGTGGTGGTTTCCAGGGCCTGCACCAGCTGGCGCATCTGCTTCTCGATGACGGGGTTGTCGCAGAGCTGAGGTCTCCTTTTGAAATTACCAACCAAACGATTGACTATGTGGCGGAACTTGCCGAGCTGGTGGGGAAACGATCGGTAGTATCTTTTCGGCCAATCCGACACTGTGACGAAGCAATCGGATTGGAACAATCCATGGAACGATTACTTTAGTTACATACGAAGCCCGGAATGCCTGTCTGCATCAGGCCTTCCGGGCTTCGTTTACATTAGCGGCGTCGATATCTCTCCGGGGTATAGATGCGGGCATCCATATAAATGACATGGTGCCGGTCACGATGCATTTTTGTTTTTCAAAGCGTATCCTTCAGCAGGCAGAGGGATAGGGGACTGCAGCGGCAAAGTGCTTCCTCCTGTGCGGAGCGGCCAGAGGGGATGCCGCCGTCCGGATTGGTTGCCGATGCAACTTTAATCCGGCAACCGCTCTGCCGGATTTTCCGACTGCCTGCAGAGTCAGATCCCGGGATGCAATTCGGGTGGATTGCTCAAACCACTCCGGTAGTTCAGCGTCAGGGGAAACCGGACTGAAACCGCAGAATGCAGAGTCAGGTCTGCTAAAGTAGGATTTACATAAGAGGACATTGCCTGAAACTCCCGCCCAAGGGATTCCGGCACACGCCCTCATCTGGAATTTCACGCAGCCTTGCCGTCACAGAGCCCTGCAAATCCGAAAGATAAAATCGGTATGCGCAAACGAAAATCAAATTCTGTAAAACGGGTATAAAAAGGTATGCACAAAATCCGCTGAATTTTTCGGATTGGGGATAAAACACGGGCAAAAATTCCGTTTTTTGTGCGAGAGCAATCCGAAAAAGCATCACGAAACCATGCGCTTTTGCAGAACGGATTACCCGGGCTGTACCAAATCGGACCGGTAGCGTTCCAACAGTGCCTCCTGGTATCCCGCCTGTTTCCGATGCAGGATTGCCTGTGCCACCGGCTGCAGGAAGGGGCACTGAACCTTTTCCAGCTGGCTGAGCCGGGAAGAGGATGAGACGGGCTTTGTGGACAGGGCGGTCTGGTAGTCCTGCAAGGTCATGTGCCAGAGGTGGAACCGGTCGCCATAGGTTTGCCACAACCGGTCGGCAATGGCCAGCCCCTCCGGATCAAAATCCCCTGCGTAGTAAAGGGAACACCCGGATGCAGCCAGCAGATCCAGCAGCTGCCAGGAAGCTTCCCGCAGCTGACCGGAGGTGCAGATCATGGGATGCAGGATCCCCGGCTGCCGGCACAGCGTGGAAAACACCATCTGGTTTTCCAGAAGATAAACGCGGCCGGTAGGGCTGAATGCCGCTCCGAGTGCAGAGATCTGGGAAGAGGTCAGCAAACAGAACTGTTCCTGCTGACGCAGCTGGGCACAGGCGGGATGCTCCCGGCCATCCGGCAGAGCCAGAATCAGACCGCGCTGGACCGTAAAGCAGGAGATGTCATCCAGCATCAGGCCACATTCCCGGTACAGCGCCAGCCTGTCACGAGAAAGCGAGGGAACAGGCCGGCCTTTCCAGTAAGCCAGCGCATGCAGCAGCAGATGTCCGGCGGGGTTCTGTCCATCCAGCGCATGGGGATCGGTGGAAACCGCATAGCTGCACAACGCCAGCTCCTCCGGTTCAGAGGCCGTTGCCAGTCGATCCAGTGCGCAGCAGACCCAGTGCAGCCAGCGCGCCGCGTCCTTATCAGTTTCAATGTGGGGTGCAAGCAGCTGAAAGCCATTGCTCTTGTCCTGTGCCATGGCACAAAGCCAGTTTCGGGTAACCGGCTGGTGAGGCTGGGCGTCCTCGGCGGCAAAAAATGCCTGTACGGCATCCTGCCGGACCGCTTTCTGGAGCGGATTGGAAAGCAGCGGCCGGCCGTCCAGCCGCAGCCAGAAGTCGGCCATATCTGTAACGGCGAATCGACTGGCACGCAGGGCTTTTTCAAAATCAGAAAGCTTGTAGCGCAGGCGCGGCGGAACAAACCGGCGGCCCAGAAGACCTTCGGCGGCCTGACATTCCGCGTCGGATGCATCCTTCAGCTGAATCACGCCGTCGGAATATCCCGCAAGGGATTTTTTGCGCAGCTGTTTCAGCTGACGTTCCCAGGCAGGGGAATTGGTGAAATATCGGCAAAGTGCTTCGTCCTTCATAGCTCCTCCATCCGGCGTGTATGGCCGTCCCAGTGATAGCGTACCACCGTGACCACGTCCGCGTCCTGCGGCCGCCAAAGCTCGGCAATGTTCAGGCTGGGAACCGACGCATAGCAGCCCCACAGCGCCTGCGAGTTCATGATATAGTTCAGCCCCAGCTGATGAACCAGAGCGAACATGCTCTCAATGTTGGTTTCGTCCACGCCGGCAAAGGCTTCATCCAGAGCCATGAGCTGGGGGGCATCCTCGCTGGCCGCAGCATATTGGGCGGACAATGCGGCGAACAGCGGCACATACATGGCCATGGCTTTTTCGCCGCCGCTGAAGCTGTTAAAAGCGGAATCCGTCAGTTCCCGTTTCGTGGGTGCCGGGTTGGCGGAATTGCCCTTCTGATAATAGAGCTGGAACTCGAACCAGTTGCGGAAATCCAGTGCCTGCCGCATCAGTTCGGAATAGGTGGCAGGCGCAGCACTCTGGCGGGACAGCTCCCGGGCCTTGGCGATTTTGGCGCGGAAATGACTGGTGATCTTATCCCGGTCTGCATCGCCCATCACAGCGGGATCTTTGCGCAGAAGATCGATGAGCTCGCGGGTGGCCAGCTCTTCCTGCTGATCGGCGGGTTTTCCCTTCCAGTTCAGGCTGAACCGCAGACCCATGGAAGTATTCAGCTGTTCCATAATTCCGCTCATGCGGCGGGTCCAGTCCTGACTGTTGTTGATGCGATGACTCAGCTTGGTGGTGATGGTCTGGTTCAGGATGGTCTCAAACAGACGCCGGTCCTCCATGGAAAGAATCTGCTGATCATCTTCAATGTGGCGTTCGATGTACTGGATGAAATCCAGAAGATCCATCCGCTGTCCGTTGGGATACAGGTCGATGCAGGCGCGGGTGCGCAGCAGGTTGTCTTCATTCTCGAACAGGGGGTTCAGGGTAATGCGATAGGAGTTCAACACGCTGGCATCACGAACATTCTTTTCAAGGGAGGTGCGCAGCCGGTCCAGTCCCAGATTCCGGTCGTTCTGCCGGATGGCATTCTTTGCGGTTTCCGCCTGCTTCCAGAGTTCGTTGTCATTGCGTCCCGGCTGACCCGGCCCATGGCAGAGCTCTTCCTCAAAAATCTGGCGCTTGCGTTCCTCGTCCAGCATGTCCCGCTGCAGCCGCTCCTTGCGCTGAGACAGATCCGGCAGATCGTGCTGCAGATCGTTCTGGCTCAGTGCAAGTTCCATTTTCGCACCCTCCAGGCGCTCGTGCACCTGTGCCAGCTCCTGGCGCAGTGACTCCAGCTTTTCGGCCAGAGCCCGGGTTTCCGGCTGGTTCAGGTACTCCTCCAATGCGTCAATCGAGACTTGTGTTTTGCGCAGATTCGCCTCGTGAAAACGGATTCGGTCGGTGCATTCCAAAAGTTCGTCATTCAGTTCATCCAGCTGCTGTTCCAGATCGTTCAAGCGGCCTTCGGTGAGTTCCAGCTTCCGTTTGTCGGCGGAAATATCCTGAAACAGGCTTCGGTACTCGTCACAGCAGCCTGCCATGGCTTCATAGGTATCGGCATTTCGTTCATACGGCAGGTCCTTGGTCAGCGGAAGCAGCTGGGCCCGGAGCGCGTTTGCCTGTTCCTGCTGATGCAAAAAACGCTGCCGTCGATCCTCATGGATGCGTTCCTTTTGCTCCATTTCAGCCCGCTGGGTGGATGCAAGCTGCAGACAGGCCGCCAGATCGGCGGTGGTGGGGCGCTGCTCGTATCCGTTTTGCAAAAGAGACAGATCCGTTTCCGCCCGATGAATCTGTTCCAGTGTGGCATGAATCTGCTGTTGCTGTTCCTCGACCTGCAAAGAAAGGGCGGCAATCTGGCGGCGGCGATTTTCCCGGCGGGTGGATGCACCGATATAACCGGCGGGCTGCAGTGCCACGCTGCGACCCTGAATAGCGCCCTGCCGGTAGCGTCCGTCGGAGGAAAAATAGACGGTGCCCTCGGGCAGAGAAGAGATCCGACTCAGAAGGTCGGCCACATTGGCCCAGGCAGGCGCTTCGGATGCAGGGTGCAGCGCAACGGGAGCGGTGGCCTTTGGGGCGTTTTCCAGATTCAGAAAATGGTCGGGGTGTTCCGCCAGAATCACGGCAGCATCCTCTTTGGCGGATTCCGGCAGCACCAGCGCATCCAGAAGGCCGGTTTCCATCAGCTGGGTTTCCAAAAGTGCCTGTTGCTCCGGTGAGAGCTGGTCATCAAAATCCACCAGTTCGTAAAAAGCGGCGTGAGGAATGCCGCGCTCCTTCAGCAGATCGCGGGTCTGCTGAACTGCTTTGGAGCGGGGAGGAGGAAGTTCTTCCTGCTGTTCCAGCTCTCTGCGTTTGGCCGCAAGGTCATTGAGTGCCGCCTGCTGTTGAGAAGAGAGCTGCTTGAGTCGATAAAATTCGCCCTGAAGGGGACGGGCGAGGGCTTCACGGGCTGTGCGCAGCAGTTCCTGGATGGCCTGTTCCTGACAAAGACCTTCATATCCGTTCACCAGCCGGAACAGCTCCCGCACCTCATCCCGGTTCAGCCGGAAGGGGAGAGCGGGAGTTTCCAGCTGGGCAAAGGCTGCACACAGGCTGTCGCGTTCCCGCACCACAAGCTGTTCTGCTGCTTCCATCTGACTGCGGGCATGCTGCAGCTCCAGATTGGCTGCATCCAGATCCCGCTCGTAGCCGTCCAGCAGCTCCAGAGCGGATTTGTGTTGCTGCAAAAGATTTGCGGCACTGCGCAGCCGCTTTGCATACTGTGCCAGCAAGGGTAACTGAACATTGAAATCAAAGGCCGACAGGGAAGAGGGGTGATGCGCCCAGCGCAGCTCCCCGTTCAGCAAATTCAGCTGCTGGAACTGCTGCTCTAAATTGTCCTGATGATCCTGAACCTCCTTCCGGGCCTGGCGCTGCTGAAGCTCCTTGCCGGAAAGCGTGGCCTGCTTTTGGCGTTCCTTCGCTTGTTCCTGCTCGATCTGAGTTTGATGCTGGCGCTTTTCCTCTTGCAGCTGTTCCAGTCGCTGAACACTGCTCTCCAGACGGCTGTCTGCCTGCAGAGTATTCAGTTGTCCGGTGAGTTCGCTCTCCCGCTGGGAAAAGTTTTTGACATCGGTCTGCGCCTGTTGAAGACGGCGTTGTGTCCGTAAGATGAAATCCTCCTTTTCCTGAACTTCCAGCTGCTGTTTTTGGACAAGATGGCGGGCAGTGAGATAGGCTTCTGCTTTTTTGCCCAGCACAAACTGATTGTAGCGGATGTATTCCTTGCGCAGCTGGCGGGCCGCCTGCAAGCTGCGCTGCAGCTCGTCCAGCTGAACCTGAATATTGTCCATCCGCTCCATGGAGTTGACCATCGGGGCAATATCGTCTTCACTGAGGGGCTGCAACGAGGAATTCAAAATTTCCCGCACCAGACGGGGCGAGAAATCCTTGCTCAGTTTTGGTTTTCGGATCTGGATCAGCAGCCGAAGAAGCCGCTCATACTGTTCCAGCTCGGCGCATCCAAACAACATGCGGTTGACCATCTCTTTGTAGTCGCTGCTTCGTTCTGCCCAGTTTTCGTTTGGCCCCAGCCGGTTGTGGACTTCCTGACGGCTCAGTGAGATATGCTGCGAACCTTTGGTTTCAAAAAGGGGGAAATCTTTCTCGCCGGTTCCGATCCGCCGTCCGTCGCTCAGGCAGAACCCCCAGAACTCCACGGGCTTATCCCGCCGGGCGCGCAGTCCCACCACAAGGGTGCGATAGAGCTGGGATTGCGGCTTCACAAATTCCAGATAGAGATACCCGGTGCTTTCCTCTTTCTCGTCGCCCAAAAGATAGTATTTCATATTGCGGTCCTTACTGCCGAAGGCATCCAGTCGATACGGACGAAGATCGCCATCCAGCATAAAGGGAATAAAGCTTTGGGTGGTGACGGATTTGCCCGCACCGTTTTCGCCACGAAGCAAAAGCCGCCCATCGCTGAAGGGAAATTCCTCCCAGTCATACAGCCAAAAATTGACAAACCCCAATTTGTTCATCTGCCAGCGTTCCTGCATACGAATATAAACCCTCCTATCACTGCTTTTTCGGATAAATTCCCTGCCAGAGACTGAACCCTGGATTGAATGCAATGATGTCCTGATCGACGAATGCAAACCCCCAGTAAGACAATTCCTCCAGCACATCCTGTGCCAGTGCGGAAAGCTCTTTTTCCGCAGCGGTTTTTCCCCACTGAGCCTGATGTTCCCTGCGAAGTGCGTCCAACTCATCAAAGAAAGCCTGATAGGTCAGATGAATCCGGTCGTCCGCAGTTCGGTCAAAAGTGCCGCAGGCGGTTTTTTCACTCAAACGCTCAAAAAGCAACAGAATGATGTCGCTGAGCATCTGATCCCGTGGAAAGCAGTCGCCGCAGGGGACTCCTTCTTCCGGAAGGAAAAAGGCTCCGTTGTGATAGACCTGCAGCGTTCCGCCGATGGTTTCGTCCAGATTGTGTTCCACCATACCGCGCTGATTTTTGATGTAGGCATATACCGGGTCTGCCGGGTCTGTCCAGTACACAGCGGGCGCCAGCGCCAGCTGGCGATATGCCCGATAGGTACGGAAAGTACCCCGGTCGGAATCCGGCCCGTCCACAGGAGGATTTTCAAAATCCGAAAGCGAAGTATAGCCGGAAATATCCCGGTGAAAATTCACACTGAAATAGCGGCAAAGGCCGGTATTCTCGTACAGCACTTCCTGCTCCTGGTGGGATGCAAAGGCGTTGCTTTCCCCCTCGCAGCTGTGCAGCAGACCAATTCGTTCCGAATATTGCAGTACGCGAACCAGAGAGGCGCGGCACTGATAACGCTCCCAGCTCAGTTCATGCCAATAAGGCTTTACATAAGCGCTCAGTGCCTGTGTGAGCTCAGACAGCAAAAAGCGCTGACCATCGTCCTTGTCCTCCAGCATCAGCAAAACACCGCACAAAAGGCAGTAGTCGCTGATTTCGGTCAAGTCGGAAATTCCGAATGCCGCATCAGCCTTGCCCGGTTCCTTGACCAGTCGGATCAATGTTTCGGTGCTGACAATTTCCCATCCGAACTGATCGCGCAGGGTGCGCCGCAGATCGGGGAGTTTGCGCCGAATCCGATAAAACAGTTCCCGGTCATCCTCTCTGCGAATCCAGAGCTGATTCAAAAGGGTGCGAAATTCATCCATGGGAGTGCACCTCCTCGAAAACAAGACAGTATGCGGGCATGGTCAGATTTCCGTCGGTGCAGGGAAGGACGCAGGTCTTTCCTTGTGGACAGGTTATGGTGTAAATCTGACCATATTCCGTTCGAGCACGTTTGCTGGCGTTGGCGTTTGCCTTCACGACCCAGGACAAAAGTGTTTGTCGGACCTGAGGAGAAATGGGCTCCTCGACGGATGCGAAATCCAGCCGGCCGTTCCGGATGAGACGCTGCAGCTGATTGTGCAGTTCTTGTTTCTGCTGCAGATAGGCCTGCCGCTGAGCGGTCTTTTCCAGTCCCTTGTCGGAGAAAAAGCTCTTTTCCCGGGGTGGGCGGCCTGGTCGCCGCCGGTTGCGCAGAGGGTAGAGAAAGGGCTGTGCATCCAGACAGGGGTCGGTTTCATAGATAGTTTCCGCGTTGATTCCCGTCAGGTGAACTGCCTGCTGTGCACCAAACACCATGCCGGAAAGGCGATGGGCATCCGCCAGTGTGGGACAGGCGGAAAAAAGCTCCAGAAATTTTTTGTATTCGTTTTTTCGGTTGGCGCCGCCGCTGTGAGCCTGCAGAATCAGCTCGGCATTCATCAGGATCCGCTGGATAATATCGTTGGCCAGATCCAGTACATGCTGGCTGTCGCTCTGGCTGCTTTCCGTCGGAACAAACCAGTGGTAAAAGCTGTTCCAGAACCCGTAAACCTGATCACGCAGCTGCTGGTCATAGTTGTCATCCCGCTGGATCAGACGTCCTTCGCCTTCGCGCTTCTGGGCTGCATACACCTGTTCCAGAATTTGTGCGATCCGTTCATCGGGAAGACACAGAAGAATCCGACGGATTTTCTCCGCATGGCGCTGCAGCTCCAGCACGAACTCCTGCAGATAGCGAATGACCTTGTCCTTATAGGGTAAAAATTCCGAGGTTTGCAGAATATGTTCCGCCTGCGAGGAATAGAAATCCCGCAGATAATCCTGATATCGATTGGTAAGTTGGCGGAAATCCTGCTGCAGCAGATCCCATGACTGACTGATCGCATCGCTGTTCTGGATGGAAAGCGCAGACATCCGATCCACGGTATCAAGAATTCGCTCAAACAGCTGAGAGGACAGCACAGCGGTGCGCAGGTTCAGGCTTTCCAGCGAAAGGGTCATCCGCTCGATTTCCGTGGCGGCTTGAGACATGGAATAGCTGAACTGTTTGTTTTTGTATTCAGCGATACTGCCGGGGCGATGAGGATCCTGGATGGGAACCAGATTCCGCCATTGGCACAAGGCACTGAGATCCTGTTCCAGCTCTTCTGCAGTGTATTGGGCGAAGTGGGAATCGGAGCGAAGTAAAGCCAGCAGCTGCTGCTTGTTCAAACGGATGTTTGCTTTCTGGGATTCCAGATAGAAGATCCGCATAATCGCGCGATATCTGGACGCGTTCGCCGCGGTGAGGTAGCTTGCTTCCGGAATATCGCTCAGTGTAATTGCTCGGAATTGCATGGTGTTCACCGTCCGTTCTGCAAAAATCAGGGCTGATTCTTTTTGATAACGGAGTAAAGGGCCCTATCAATAGTGTAATGGATGATATGTCCGATAAAAAGGAATTTCAAGCAATCGGAAGATTTTTGTCGGAAAGATAAAACGAGCGGCGAATGAATTGTGGAATACTTCCAAAAGCATCCAAGACATCCAAATCATGGGGCCGCGAAAAGAAAATACACTCGATTGCAATTTGGGAGAAGCGGCATGGAAAAACAGGCCGCAAAAGAGATTACAGGCGCATACCGGTTTTGCGGAAAAATCAGTTCGCGGAAAGGCCTGTTTTTGGAATGGGTTTCTGTGTTCTGTTTTTTGCCCAAACGGCATACCGGTTTTGGAGCCGTTTCGTTTGAAAGCGCATACGGATTATAAACGGCCACCCGGATACAAACCCGCTTGTTACAAGGGTTTGGAGAGAAAAATTTATACCGGAAAACAGCGAGAAGTGTATACCACAAACAGGGTGAAGAGAACGTGGGGTAATTCGGGCTGTTTGGAGCGGTGCGTCGGGAGGTAAAATTTATACCAGAAATGCCCGACGGCGAACCGTTTTGAAAGCAGTTGCAGCTGGGCGTTTTGGCGGTGGGCTTCTATCTGGAAAAGATCGATGGAACGGAAGAAATCATTCTGACCGGGTGATTCCTTTAAGACAAGAGTTCAGAGGGGTTCTATCAAACTCTCAAAAATAGCCTGTTGATTTGGGTGGCTGTGTGCTAGAATAGTATCCATAAAACAAGGCAGGGCAGTTTGAGAATTTACTGCCCGCAGGAAAAATCCGAAAAGAACACGGTGGTTCTTTTCAGGGAGGAGAAGCAAGATGAATAACGAAACAACTGCCGTTACCAGCCCCACGGAAATGAACAATGCACAAAGGCATAACGTGCCTTCCATCGAGCAGTGGCTGAAGGAGGCAAAGCAGCAGACCGATGCGGACCAGTGCGGGATGTACCTGTTTCACAATGGTGTGGTGCGGGGCACTGCCAAAGCACAGGTGCGCCATGGCGAGAACTCGCCGCGGGTGACGGGAATGCAGTTTTCCTTTGATCAGAAGAAGGTGGATGCAGCAGTGCAGCGCGTCAAAAAAATGCCGGGCATCTTCCATGTGCGGGCATGGCTGAACAGCGGAACGTTGCAGGTGGGCGACGACCTGATGCTGCTTCTGGTGGGCGGCGATATCCGTCCTCATGTGGTGGATGCACTGCAGGCCCTTCTGGATGAACTGAAATCCATCTGCGTGAAGGAACAGGAGCATTACGAATAAGAAGTTCTCTCCAAATCAAAGAAACGCGGCAGCAAGGCCTTTTTCGGAAGGCTTTGCTGCCGCGTTCTTTTACAGGGCTAACATTTGGTTTAAGAATGAAAAGTGAAGGCCCAGTTACCCCACCAGCTGAAGCAGCCAGTAGGTGATGGGAATGGTCACGATGGAACAGACTGTCGTAACGAAGATGCCGCCCATGGCGTAATCGCCTTCAGTGCCGGAGGCCTTTGCCATCATGACCAGAGAGGACATGGCAGGCATGGCTGCCAGCAGGGAAACCGTCAGGTGGATGCTCTCGTCAATGGGAAGCAGACTGGTCGCCAGATAGAAAAGAACCGAAAACGCGACCATCTTTACCAGCACGATCCCATAGAATTCCTTTACCCGCAGATAGCTCCGGATGTCCATGCAGGCAAATACGCCGCCCAGATAGATCATGGCCATGGGGGTGGCGGTGGCGCCGATCTTGCTCAGCGCGGTATTCAGAAGCTGCGGCAGGGGGATACCGGTTACCACCAGCAGCACTGAAGCGACAATGGCCACGGTGCAGGGGTTGATCATCTTTTTCAGCTGGAACGAGCTCTTTTCGCCGGACCCGGTCAGCTGAACACCCAGGGTCCAGAGAACCAGCTGATCCACGATGGTGAACACCGAGATGTATAGCATACCCTGCTCCGGGAAGATGCTGGAAACAATGGGGATGCCCATAAAACCCACATTGCCGAACATGCTCAGCGCCCGGTATACCTGAGCCCGGCTGCCCTGCAGATGAAACAGACGAGCCAAACCCTTGCCCAGGAAGAAGGTGCAGAAATAGAACACCACTGCCAGCCCCAGCACCGGCAGCGAGCGGATCAGAGCAGCCCGATCCACACCGCTTACCGTATTGATAAAGATCATGACCGGCAGACCCATCTTCAATACGAAGCGAGAAAGAGTTTCCAGCGTGGTGGCATTGAATACCTTTGTTTTGACCAGCAAAACGCCCACAATGATATAAATGACGAACAGACCAATCTGTTCAAGAATGATTGTAAGAATGTCCATGAATATGCTTCTCTGCCTTTGCGATTGAATTATTTCAAGCCCTTGTGCGGGCAGCAGTATTCCCACTGTTCCTCGCCGGTATTGCGAACACTCAGATCGCACACCACGTTCTGCGAGGGATCCGGATGCCCCTCCCACAGCTGGTAGAGTTGGGGCAGAAATTTGGGCCATCGGCTGGCCTCGTATTCCGCATGATCTGTGGTGCTGGGCGGCTGCAGTCTGGCGTGAGGATCTTTGGCAAGAATCTCTTTCACAAAATGAGGCGGTTCAGACACCGTGGTGCTTGCCACTGCGGCCGTGATATGGTTGCAGCCTCCCTCGCAATCCTGCCACATGTGCACGGTCATGTCCACAAATTCGTTTTTGTCATTGAACACGCCCTCCACGAGGACATGGCTCAGCGCATAGGTAAAGGGAAAATAATCCAGCCCCAGACGGTGGATCTCCACGCCTTCGCCGCCGAATACCGGGCTTCCTTTGCCCACCGATTCGGAAATCATGTGCACGGAGTTGCCGAACCCATACTCCCAGGGGGCTTTTACCCAGTTGAACCGTTTGTGGGAACCGGGGGCCCAGAGGTAATACCCCTTCTCCATGTTGGCCCAGAACCAGTCCAGCATCTTAGCGCTCACGCCGGGAAGAAAATGCTGCGTCTGGGACTGCAGCACCCACTCCTTCTCCTGCGCCATAGCGTTCAGCTCCAGCGGGGGATATTCCGGCTGGGGGCGGCTCAGCCTCTCATAGGGTAAAATGTCGATTTCGGTGTTTTCCCGGGCGGGCATATAGGTCTGCCCGGCGGTTGCCTGATAATCTGTCATAGTGCTTCCTTTCTTGTTACAGGTGATACCCGATATTGTCCAGCATACGATCGGTAAACCGGATCAGTTCCGCCTTTTCCTCCGCTGAAAGTCCGGCGCAGATGGTCTCGGTGATTGCTTCGTCTGCCTGTGCCAGTTCCAGATACAAATTCCGGGAACGCTCGGTGCAGCTGATCTTTTTATACCGGCGGTCGATGGTACTGGTGGTACAGGTCACAAAGCCTTTTTTCTCCAGCCGTTTGATCATCTCGGTCATGGTCGGATGGGTTACCTGCTCGGCTTGTTCAAGATCCCTCTGATTTACTTCCGATACACCGAACGCCTCCATGCGGCTCAGCTCGCCAAGGACCCGCAGCTGTACAGCCGTGAGCCCCAGCTGGTCCGCTTTTTTGTTGAGATGCTGCTTGAATGCCCGGTCAATGATGGCAAAGCGTCTGCCCAATGGGATGTATTCCGCCATATGCTCTCCTCCTAATAGGTAGTACACTACTTATTTTATCCCTGTTTTAGAAATTGTCAATGGGTGCGGCTGACGGGAAAATGAGGCAAAATACCGCATAGCATCAATGGCGTACGGGGTGCGGTTTCCGCAGAAAAAGGGCTATTGCTTCACGAAAGTGAAGCAATAGCCCTTGGCATATAAAATGGATGTGTATCGGAAGTTTCGCGATCAATATTTCGCTGCCTTTTATTGCGGCGCTTTGCCGGAGGAATGACGTACCATCAGGCGGGCATGCAGCAGCAGCGTGCTGATGGGTACATCTGCCAGCAGACTGGACAGCGCATAGAAGGCGCTTTTGCCCAGTTGGGTCCGGTCCTGGCGGATGGTGGTCATGGTGGGCTGGGTGTAAGCGCACAGAGGCAGGTCGTCGAAGCCGATGATGCTCAGATCTTCGGGAATCCGCAGGCCCATCTCCTGACAGTGGATCATCACCGTGTGGGCCAGCAGGTCGTGGCTGCATACAATGGCGGTCACCTTCTGCTCCAGCAGGGCAGGCAGGTGCTTTTGCAGGCACTCGGAAAAATAATAGTCGCTGCCCGCCAGGCTGTGGTCGTCCGGCAGGTTGTGCTTGCGCAGTGCATGGAAAAAGGCGCTGTAGCGCTGCTGGTTCACATAGGAACCCAGCCCACCGCTCAGATAACCGATCCGCCGGTGCCCCTGCTCCTTCAGATGAGCCACAGCCAGGTCCATGCCTTCGCTGTTGTCCACGCCCACATAGCAGGTGGAAGGGTTGGCCCGTATATAGTTATCCAGCAATACGGCAGGAGTATGGCTGGTTTGCAGCTGATGCAGCCAGGGATCCGCCAGCGAAAGACCAAGGAAAAAGGCTGCCACATAGTTATTCTGCAGCATGTATTCGTCGTAGGAAATGTTTTTCTGGATCTGCTCGTCCAGCGGTACCACGCATACCACAAAGCCTGCGGGTTCCGCCACCTTGCGAAAGCCGGTCACGATGTCATAGCCGAAGTCCGAAGGTTCCTCGCAGGTCATGTTTTCGATGAAAAGGCACAGCTGCTTTGCACCCCGTTTGCGCATGGAGCGGGAATAGCCCAGCTCCACTGCGGTTTCCAGAACGGCTTTTCGCAATGTTTCGCTCACGTCCGGTGCGCCGTTCAACGCCTTGGAAACCGTCCCTTTGGAAATGTTCAGTTTGTTGGCAATATCTTCGATTCTGGCCATGAAGCTCCTCGTTTTTTCAAAAAGAAGAAAAGATTCGTTTGTGTTGTATCCATTATAACGGTTTTTGGGCGGAAAATCAATGTGAAGGGCGATTTGTACAAGGAACAAGCCGACGAAAAAAGAAGTTTCGTAAAGTTTTGAAGCGCCGCTGTAGAAAGTGACGAAAGTAACGGGGGATCCTTGTGCATTAGGCAGAAAATGGCGGAATAACCCCAGAAACCTTGACGGCGAAGGGGGAAGGGGAGTATAGTGATTACGGCGAAACTTTACGAAACAAATTGAAGGAGGAACAAACAAATGCAGGGAAAATTAGCGCGGGCGGCAGCGGCGCTGTGTGCGGGGGCATTGCTTCTGACCGGCTGCGGCGGCACCGAAAACGCGCAGCAGACGAAAGAAAAGGTTCGGCTGATGGTGTGGTCCCCCTCAGAGGATCAGTCTCAGTCCAGCGGGCAGTGGCTGCAAACCTGCTGTGAGCGG
Organism: Allofournierella massiliensis; assembly: GCF_004345265.1. Taxonomy (GTDB): domain Bacteria; phylum Bacillota; class Clostridia; order Oscillospirales; family Ruminococcaceae; genus Allofournierella; species Allofournierella massiliensis. The sequence goes on along the minus strand of NZ_SLUM01000012.1, from coordinate 16,945 downwards.
TTTGCCGAGCTGCATCCGGAATGGGATATCACCTTTGTATACGGTGTGGCGGACGAAGCTTCGGCAGCCACCGCGGTGGCGCAGGATCCGGAAGCGAGCGCAGACGTGTTCCTGTACGCCAATGATACCCTGACCACTATGACCGATGCGAAGGCGCTGGCAAAGTTCGGCGGCAAGTACGCTGATGAGCTGAAGGCGACCAACAGCGAAACTCTGCTGGATTCCCTTACACTGGACGGCTACGTCTACGGGGTACCCTTCACTACCAACACCTGGTACATGTATTACGACAAACGGGTGTTCAGTGAGGAGGATGTGAAAAGCCTGGACACCATGCTGGAAAAGGGGGTTGTATCCTTCCCCTTCGTGAACTCCTGGTATCTGCCTGCCTTCTACTTCGGCAACGGCTGCACCCTCTTCGGTGACGGTACTCAGGAAGAGCTGGGCGCGGACTTCGGCGGAGAAAACGCCGTGGAAGTAACCGAATATCTGGTGGATCTGGCGGCAAATCCCAACTTCAAGATTGATCAGGACGGCAGCGGTCTTGCCGGCCTGCGGGACGGCAGCATCCACGCTATTTTCTCCGGTTCCTGGGATGCTGCCGCCGTGCGGGAGATTCTGGGCGAGAACATGGGTGTGGCGGCCCTGCCCACCTATACGCTGAATGGAGAGGAAAAGCAGGTGTATTCCTACGCCGGTTCCAAGGCCATCGGCGTGAACACCTCCACCGATTACATGGTGCAGGCGGTGGAGCTGGCCATGTATCTGGGCTCCGCCGAAGCGCAGCAGCTCCATTACGAGCTGCGCGGTGTGATTCCCTGCAACACCGAGCTGAATGAGGATCCGGCCATTGCGGCGGATGAAGTGGTCCGGGCCCAGAACGACACCTTCGACCGTACCTCCAAGCTGCAGCCCTTCGTGGCCCAGATGAACAACTGCTGGACGCCGGTGGAAAATATGGGCAAGGCGATCCGAAACGGTACGGTGACCAAGGAAAACGCCGCTGAACAGACCAAAGCGATGAATGATGCCATGAACAGCGACGGAATCTGAGAAAGGTGTGAGGTGTGACGATGAAACGGTTCAATTCCAAGCAGGTAGAAGGGTGCTCTCCCTACACCTGCGTCCAGGCCCTTCAGCAGGGCAGCACGGTGACCCGCCTGTCCGCGCTGGTGCTGGGCCTTGGCAACATGCTGAACGGGCAGCTCATCAAAGGCCTGCTGTTCCTGGCCGGGGAGCTGGCGTACTTATTCTTTATGATCCGCTATGGCTTCCACAATCTTGTGATGCTGGTGACTCTGGGCTCGGTGGAGCAGCAGGAGATCTGGGACGAAGCCAATCAGGTGTTTTTGTATACCAAAGGGGATCAGTCGGTGCTGCTGTTGTTGTATGGCGTGGCCACCATTCTGCTCACGGTAATTGCCTTCTGGGGCTGGCGCGGCGCGCTGCGCAGTGCCTACAAGGCGGAATGCCTGAAAAAGCAGGGCCGGCATGTGAACAGCTTCCGGGAGGATCTGGCCAGTCTGCTGGACGAAAACCTTTACCGGCTGCTGATGACCCCGCCCATGTTCTTCATCACGGCGCTCACCATCCTGCCGCTGGTCTTTATGATCTGCATGGCCTTTACCAACTACAGCCGCATCGACAACCATCTGGTGCTTTTTGATTGGGTGGGTCTGGAAAACTTTGCGGCCCTGTTCGACTCCAGCAGCGTGCTGGGCAGCACCTTCTGGTCGGTGCTGGTCTGGACGCTGGTCTGGGCAGTGTTTGCCACCTTCACCAACTATATTTTCGGCATGCTGCTGGCGCTGCTCATCAACCGGAAGGATACCCGGGCCAAGGGCTTCTGGCGGTTCTGCTTCGTGCTTTCCAGCGCGGTGCCCATGTTCGTATCGCTGCTGATCATGCGCACCATGCTCCAGCCCAACGGTGCAGTGAACGTGCTGCTGCGGAATCTGGGCATGATCGCCCCGGACGCCAGCCTGCCTTTCTTCACCGACCCTACCTGGGCCAGAGTGACTGTGATCGTGATCAACATCTGGGTGGGCGTGCCCTATACCCTGATGCAGCTCACCGGAATTCTGCAGAACATTCCCGGCGATTTGTACGAGGCCGCCAAGGTGGACGGCGCGGGCCCGGTGCATACCTTCTTCAGCATCACGCTGCCCTACATGCTGTATGTGACCACTCCCTACCTGATCGCAACCTTTACCGGCAACGTGAACAACTTCAACGTGATTTACCTCTTGTCCGGCGGCGACCCCATCACCAATCTGTCCTCCACGGCGGGCAGCACCGACCTGCTGGTGACCTGGCTGTACAAGCTGACCATCGACAAGCAGTATTACAACGTGGGTGCGGTCGTGGGCATTCTGACCTTTATCATCCTGTCGGTGGGCGCACTGCTTACCTACCGGCGCAGCAAGTCCTACAAAGAGGAAGGTGGATTTTAAGCGATGAAACGGTATAAAAGCGCAAAGGCCGCCCGGCGGCGCACCAATATCCTGGTCCATACATTGCTGGCCGCGCTGGCCGCCATCTGGGTATTCCCGGTGCTGTGGGTCATCATGACCAGCTTCCGGGGCGAGAAGGGGTCCTATGTGTCCACCTTCTTCCCCCAGACCCTGACGCTGGACAACTACACCCGTCTGTTCACCGACACGGCAGTGCTGAACTTCCCCCAGATGTTCATGAATACCCTGATCATTGCGGTATGCTCCTGCCTGCTGTCCAGCTTCTATGTGCTGTCGGTCTCCTATTGCCTGTCCCGTATGCGGTTCAAGATGCGCAAGCCCTACATGAATATGTCCATGGTGTTGGGGCTGTTCCCGGGCTTCATGTCCATGGTGGCGGTGTACTTTATTTTGAAGGCGGTGGGCCTGACCGAAGGCTCCCTGATCCGCCTGGCGCTGATTCTGTGCTACTCCGGCGGCGCGGCGCTGGCCTTCCAGATTGCCAAGGGCTTTTTCGACACCACCCCTTACGCGGTGGATGAGGCAGCTCTCATCGACGGCTGCACCCGCTGGCAGATCTTCACAAAGATCACCCTGCCCCTGAGCAAGCCGGTGATCGTGTACACGCTGCTCACCTCCTTCATCAGCCCCTGGGTGGATTTCATCTTTGCCAAGGTGATCTGCCGGGCCAACTCCGACCAGTACACCGTGGCCATCGGCCTGTGGAAGATGCTGGAGAAGGAATACATCGACAGCTGGTACACCAGCTTTGCAGCGGGCGCAGTGCTCATTTCGATTCCCATTGCGCTGCTGTTCCTGAAGCTACAGAAATATTATGTGGACGGTATGGCCGGTGCAGTCAAGGGCTGACGGCAGTTCGTGACCGGAAAGGAATGCAGAGGAATGGATTTTAACAGCAAAGCGTTTGCGCGCAGGTTCCACTACGAGGGCAATGATCTGGGCGCCCGGCTTACCGAAGCGGGCACCGAGTTCCGCCTTTGGGCTCCCACCGCCGAAACGGTGCAGCTGCGGCTGTTCCGGTCCGGCCATGAGAGAGAAGCCTTTGAGACGCTGGCCCTGGACCGGGGCGAAAAGGGCATGTGGTTTGCCTGCATCGACCGGCAGCTGCACGGCGTATATTACGATTATCTGGTTACGATGGAGGGAAACACCCGCCGTACCGCCGATCCCTATGCGCGGGCCTGCGGTCTGAACGGCCGGCGCAGCATGGTGGTGGATCTTGCTGCCACCGACCCGGAGGGCTGGCAGGAGGACAAAGCCCCTGCCCGCCAGCTGGAGGACATTGTCTATGAAGTGCATGTGCGGGAATTTTCCTGGGCGCAAAGCGGCGGTTTCCCGGAGCACTGGCGGGGCAAATACAAAGCCTTCTGCTGCGCGGACACCACCCTGTTCGACCGGGGCATCCAGCCCACCGGCCTTGCATATCTGCGGCAGCTGGGTGTGACCCATGTACAGCTGATGCCGGTGTACGATTACGGCTCGGTGGATGAAGCCCACCCGGACGACAGCTTCAACTGGGGCTATGATCCGGTAAACTACAACGTGCCGGAGGGTTCCTATTCCACCGACCCGACCCGGGGCGAGGTGCGCATCCGGGAATTGAAAGAGCTGGTGCAGTCGCTGCACCGGCAGGGCTTCCGGGTGATCATGGATGTGGTGTACAACCACACCTACCACCAGGACTCCTGGCTGGAACGCACGGTGCCCGGTTACTACTACCGCACCTGGACGGACGGCAGTTGGAGCAACGGCTCCGGATGCGGCAACGATGTGGCCAGCGAACGCTCCATGTGCGCAAAATACATTCTGGACTCGGTGCTCTACTGGGCCGAAGAATACCATATGGACGGCTTCCGCTTTGACCTGATGGGCCTTCTGGATACCGACCTGATGGAACGTATCCGCGCCGCGCTGGACGAGCGCTTCGGCCGGGGCGAAAAGCTGGTGTTCGGCGAGCCCTGGGCCGCCGGTCCCACCGCCCGGAAACGGGGCGTTCGGCTGGCAGACAAAAAGGCCCTTGCCGGGCTGGACCCGGAGATTGGCGCCTTCTGCGACGGCGTGCGCGACGCGGTGAAGGGCCCGGTGATGTATCGGGAGAAACCGGGCTTTGTGAATGGCGGTAGTGGTTTTGAGAAGAGAATCCTGCACAGCATCACCGCCTGGTGTGGGCAGGCGCGGAACTTCCGTGCGGCAGCGCCCTCCCAGGTCATCACCTATCTTTCCTCCCACGACGACATGACCCTGTGGGATAAGCTGGTGGTCACCATGGACCCGCAGCAGAACTTCGACGCTCCGGCCCCGCAGGTGATGCGGGCCAGCCAGTTGGCGGCGGCCATCTACATGACCTGTCAGGGGCGGCTGTTCCTGCTTTCCGGCGAGGAATTCGGCCGCACCAAGCAGGGGGAGGATAATACCCACAAAGCGCCCATCGAACTCAACCGGCTGGACTGGGAGCGGGCCTGGCAAAACCGGGAGCTGGTGGAATACTATCAGGGACTGATCGCCCTGCGCAAGCAGCTGCCCGCCTTGTGCGACAAGACCGAACAGGCCGGTAAGCGGCTGCTGCATTCCCAGGTGCCAGCAGCCCGCTGTGTGACGGCTCTGCTGGGAAACGGCGGACGCTGGAGCAAGCTTCTGCTGGCCTACAATGCTTCTTCCCGTCCGGTGGAGCTGGAACTGGAAGAGGGCGAGTGGGAGCTGCTGGCGGACGAGCGCAGCAGCTTCTGGTGGCAGGAGCACCCCGCCGTAACCGGCGCACAGGTGCAGCCCATGGCCGCGATGATCCTGGGCAAACGATAACAACAATTATTAGAGGGGAAACCAATGCGGTTTATATATGGAAAACAGGATTTTCGCAGTCAGGAACGCGGGCAGGAAAGCTGCTGGCTGGTGACCAACGGTCTGGGCGGATTTTCCTCCCAGACCATCACCGGCGCAGCCGCCCGCAATGACCATGCGGTGTTCATGGCCTGCACTCAGGCCCCCAATCATCGCTGGAATCTGATCCACCGGCTGGAGGAGGTTCTGGAAACCGAGGGCGGGGCGGAGCATCTGTCCAGCCAGCAGTTCCGGGGCCTGCCGGCGGAGAATGGCTGGAAGCATCTGTGCAGCATGGAGGTGGACGGCCTGCCCCACTGGTGGTATCAGCTGAACGGCGTGCAGATGGAAAAGGAGCTGGCGCTGGACTGGGAACGCAACACCCTTGCAGTGCACTACCGCATCGGCAACGAATCCGGCGCGGACTGCACGCTCACCGTCACCCCCTGGATGCAGTTTGTGCCCAAGGGCAAGGACCTGAGCGCCCGCCAGCGGTTTGTCTTCCAGGAGGGCACGGTGGAATCCGCCGGGCTGCGGCTGCACATCAAAACCAATGGACAGCTACAGGAAACACCCCTGCGCCGCCAGACACTCTGGTACGCCTACGACGCCTGCGACGGTCGCCGGGCCACCGGGCACACCGCATCAAATGTACAGATTTCCATTGCCGTCCCGGCGGGAGTGGAGAAAACGTTGGACATGGTGTTCTCGTTGGAGGATGCACGTTCCGCTGCCGGTACGGTGCTGCAAAATGCGAAAAAGCGGTTGCGGGCGCTGGAACAGCAGAGTGGATTCCGTCATCCGGCAGCCCGCCAGCTGGCGGTGAGCGCCGATGCCTTCATCACCCAGCGGGCCTCCACCGGGGCCAAAACGATTCTGGCGGGCTACCCCTTCTTTGAGGACTGGGGACGGGACACCATGATTGCCCTGCCCGGCTGTACGCTGGCCACCGGCCGGTATGAGGACGCAAAAAGCATCCTTACCACCTTTCTGGAGCATGAACGGGGCGGCCTGATGCCGAACCTCTTCCCGGAAGGGGGCAACGAGCCCATGTATAACACGGTGGACGCGGCGCTGCTGTTCATCAACTGCATTTGGCTCTACCGCTCTTACACCGGCGACGAGGCCTTTGTGCAACAGGCATGGCCGGTGATGAAGCGAATCGTGGAAGGCTACCAAAAGGGTACGGAATTCGGCATCCACATGGAGCCGGACGGCCTGATCGCCGCCGGGCAGGGGCTAGATCAGGTGACCTGGATGGATGTGCGCATCGGCGACATTCTGCCCACCCCCCGCCACGGCAAACCGGTGGAGATCAACGCCTACTGGTACAACGCGCTGCGGATTATGGAACGGCTGGCCCCCGAAATGGGTGAAGCCGGGCAGAGCTACGGCGAGCTGGCGGAAAAAGTACGGGAAAGCTTTGTGTGCCAGTTCTGGATGGAAGAGAAGGGGTATCTGAAGGATCTTGTGTCCGGCACAAAGGCCGACGAGCAGATCCGCTGCAACCAGATCTGGGCAGTATCCATGCCCTTTGCCATGCTGGAGCCCCGGCAGGAAAAGCTGGTGGTGCAAACGGTCCTTCAGCATCTGTACACGCCGGTGGGGCTGCGCACCCTTTCGCCGGAGGATGCGGAATTCCATCCCACCTACGGCGGGCTGCAGCAGCAGCGGGATCTGGCCTACCATCAGGGAACGGTGTGGCCCTTCCCACTGGGAGCCTGGTATCTGGCTTATTTAAAAGTGAACGGATATTCGGCACAGGCAAAACGGCAGGTAAAGCAGCAGTTGGCTGCACTGGAACCGGCGCTCAGAGAGGGGTGCGCCGGCCAGCTGCCAGAAATTTACGACGGGGAAAACCCCACTGCCTCCCGGGGCTGCTTTGCCCAGGCGTGGAGCGTGGGTGAGCTGTTGCGGGTGTACGAAGCCCTGGAACGCCCCCGGATGGAACACTGAGAGAAACGAGAGGGAAACGTATATGGAACAGAGACTGCAGAGCATTCTGAACAAGCACTACGGCAAAAATCTGGACACCGCCACCGATCAGGAAGTCTATACCGCCCTGATGCTCTACACCAAGGAGCAGCTGGCCGCCATGCCCCGCACCGAGGGCAAGCGCAAGCTGTACTATGTGTCGGCGGAATTTCTGATCGGCAAGCTGCTCAGCAACAACCTGATCAATCTGGGCCTGTTCGACGAGGCAAAAGAGCTGCTGGCCAAGCACGGCCATGAGCTCACCGCCGTTGAGGAAGCGGAGAACGAGCCCTCGCTGGGCAACGGTGGTCTGGGCCGTCTGGCTGCCTGCTTTCTGGATTCCATCGCCACGCTGAACCTGTGCGGCGACGGTGCGGGCCTGAACTACCACGACGGCCTGTTCTATCAGAAGCTGGAGAACAACAAGCAGAAGGAAGAAAAGAACCCCTGGATCACCCCGGAAAGCTGGCTCACCGATACCGGCGAGCGTTTTACCGTGCCCTTCGGCGGCTTTTCGCTGCGCTCGGTGATGTACGACGTGGGCGTGCCCGGCTACAACGGGCGGCGCAACAGCCTGCACCTGTTCGATGTGGAGACGGTGGACGAATCCATCATTGGGGATGGCATTTCCTTTGATAAGAGCGATATTGCCCGCAACCTGACCCTGTTCCTTTACCCGGACGACAGCGACGAGGCGGGCCGTCTGCTGCGGGTATACCAGCAGTACTTCCTGGTGAGCAGTACCGCTCAGCTGATCCTGAAAGAGACCCGGGAGCGGGGCGGCAGCATTGAAAATCTGCATGAGTATGTGGCGGTGCAGATCAACGATACCCACCCCACCATGATCATCCCCGAATTGATCCGTCTGCTCACCGCCGAGGGCATGAGCATGGACGACGCCATCCGGGAGGTAAGCCTGACCTGCGCCTACACCAACCACACCATTCTGGCCGAGGCGCTGGAAAAATGGCCCATGGACTTTATGCGTAAGGCAGTGCCTCAGCTGGTGCCCATCATCGAGGAGCTGGACAAACGGGCAAAGCAGGTGAGTGCCGATCCCCGGGTCGCCATTCTGGACGATCAGGACCGGGTACACATGGCCCACATCGACATCCACTACGGCTACAGCGTGAATGGCGTGGCTGCACTGCACACCGAGATTTTGAAGGAATCCGAGCTGCGGCCCTTCTACGAGCTGTACCCGGAAAAGTTCAACAACAAGACCAACGGCATCACCTTCCGCCGCTGGCTGCTCCACTGCAACCAGCCTTTGGCTGCCTTCATCGAGAGCCTGATCGGCCCTTGCTTCAAAAAGGATGCAGAGGAGCTGGAAAAGCTGCTGGCTTTCCAGAACGATGAAGAGGTGCTGCACCAGCTGCGCCGCATCAAGACCGAAAACAAGCAGGCGCTTGCCCGCTACCTCAAAGCCACCCAGGGCGTGGAGCTGAACGCCGATTCCATCTTCGATATTCAGGTCAAACGCCTGCACGAGTACAAGCGCCAGCAGATGAACGCTCTGTACGCCATCTACAAGTATCTGGAGATCAAGGCCGGCAAGCTTCCCGCCCGTCCCATCACCATGATCTTCGGCGCGAAGGCGGCCCCCGCCTACACCATCGCCAAGGACATCATCCACCTGATCCTCTGCCTTTCCCAGCTGATTGAAAACGACCCGCAGGTCAGCCCCTATCTGAAGGTGGTCATGGTGGAGAACTACAACGTGACCAAGGCGGAAAAGCTGATTCCTGCCTGCGATATCTCCGAGCAGATCAGTTTGGCCTCCAAGGAGGCCTCCGGCACCGGCAACATGAAGTTCATGCTTAACGGTGCGCTCACTCTGGGCACTCGGGACGGCGCGAACGTGGAGATCGCGGAGCTGGTGGGTGAGGAGAACATCTATTCCTTCGGCAAGAGCTCCGAGGAGGTCATTCGCCTGTACGACGAACAGGCCTATTCCTCCGCCGCCCTCTACGACGGCGACGAGGAAATCGCCCGTCTGGTAGACTTTATCATCGACAAAAAGCTGATCCGCATCGGCGATGTGGAAAGCCTGTGCCGCCTGTATAAGGAAATTGTAAGCAAGGACTGGTTCATGACCCTGCTGGACGTGAAGGAATACATCCGGAAGAAGGAAGCGATGCTGGCAGATTACGAGGACGAGCTGGCCTGGAGCCGCAAGACGCTGGTAAACATTGCCAAGGCGGGCTTCTTCTCCTCCGACCGCACCATCGCGGAGTACAATCAGGATATCTGGCATCTGTGAGGATGATTGAATGAAAGAAACAGGAATTCTGCTGGCGGTATCCTCTCTCCCATCCCGTACCGGGGTGGGGGAGCTGGGACGGCCGGCATATGAGTGGATTGACCTGCTGGCCGAGAATGGGGTGAGCATCTGGCAGATTCTGCCCCTGAACCCCACCGGCTACGGCAATTCCCCCTACCAGCCCTATTCCTCCTGTGCGGGGGATGAGCTCTATCTGAGCCTTGAGCTGCTGGCGCAGCAGGGTCTTTTGCCCGAAGTGCCGGAATTTGCCGGGGCCCGGCTCGGCCGGGTGGAGTATGAAACGGTGCGCGCCTGGAAGGAGCCGCTGCTGCGGGCTGCCTGCGCCGCCTTCCAGCCGAACGAGGAGTACAATGCCTTCGCCCGGCAGGATTGGGTGCAGAATTACAGCGTGTTCCGGGCCTTCAAAAAGGCAAACGAAAACCGCTGCTGGCTGGAATGGCCCCAGTGGCAGCGGGACTGGCCCCAAACCCGGCAGGGTGATCTGAGCGAATTTGCCGAAGAAATTGCCTATCACAGCTTTTTACAGTATCAGTTTTTGAACCAGTGGAAGGCCGTGCGGGAATATGCCCATCAGAAGGGTGTGCGCATTATGGGCGACGTGCCCTTCTATGTGGGTGTGGACTCGGTGGACGTCTGGGCCGGGCGGGAGAACTTCCTGCTGGACGAGGACGGCTGCCCCACCTTCATTGCCGGGGTGCCGCCGGACTATTTCAGCGCCACCGGCCAGCGGTGGGGCAACCCTATCTACAACTGGGAGAAAATGCAGCAGGATGGCTTTGCCTTCTGGGTGGAGCGCATCGGCTACAATCAGAAGCTGTTCGACATCATCCGCATCGACCACTTCCGGGCCTTTGATACCTACTGGAAAATTCCCTCCAGCTGCCCCACCGCCATTGAGGGCGAGTGGATCGAAGCGCCGGGCTATGCGGTGCTGGATACCCTGTATGAAAAGATTCCGGGTCTGGAGCTGGTGGCGGAGGATCTGGGCGATCTGCGCCCGGAGGTTCTGGAGCTGCGGGATCACTATCATCTGAAGGGAATGAAGGTGCTGGAATTCGTGCTGGATGCCTCCGGCCGCTATGTGCAGGATACCGGCTCGAACAAGGCTTGTCAGATTCACTACACCGGCACCCACGACAATGCCACTCTGAAGGAATGGTACGAAAGCCTGCCCGTTGCCCACCGTCGCAAGCTGCGCCGCTGGCTGAAGCGGCAGGGCTTCGGCACCGGCAGCGTGGTGGAGCGACTGAACCGCTGTGCGCTGGCAAGCCCGGCGGACTGGACCATCCTGCCTGCGCAGGATATAATGGAGCTGAACGCCAGCGCCCGCATGAATACCCCCGGCACCGTAGGCTCTCCCAACTGGGAGTGGCGTCTGGCTGATTTTGACCGGGTAGCCCGTGCGCTGCGTGCGCTGCGGCCCGCCATCTTACAGCGGAGGGAAACAAAATGAATTTCGCGGCGGTCTTTCACCGGGCTCAGGTCCCTTACAGCTATGCATTGAATCCGGACGAGCTGGCTCTGCGTTTGCAGACCGGCCCTGAGGTGGAGCGGGTCTTTCTGCACTGGGGCGATCCTTTTGAAGCGGGCATTCTGGGTGGTGCCGAGCGCTGGCAGGGCCAGCGACAGGAAATTGCCGGCCCGCTGCGGCTGGAGCACTGCCTGTGGTGGAGCGCAACCATTCGGCCGCCCTATAAGCGGTGCCGCTACTATTTTGAGCTGCACCAGGGCGGCGAGGTCTGGTTTTACGGGGAGGACGGCTTCTGCACACCGGAGCAAAACCGACGGGAGGACTGCCCGGCGGCGTTCCATCAGCCCTGGATAAACCCGGCGGATATCCCTGTCCCGCCCCAGTGGGTGCGGGATACGGTGTGGTATCAGATCTTCCCGGATCGCTTCTGCCGCAGCGGGGCCAGCAGCTGCCAGACCCCCTGGCGCACCGGCCCGGTGACCAACGAGGAGCGCTTCGGCGGCGATTTGCCCGGCATCTGCGAAAAGCTGGATTATCTGGCCGATCTGGGCGTGAACGGGCTGTATCTGAACCCCATCTTTGCGGCGGATTCGGTGCACAAATACGATACCCGGGATTACGAGACCGTGGACCCGGACTTCGGCACCAATGAGGACCTTGCCCGACTGGTGAAATCCGCTCATGAGCGGGGCATCCGGGTGATGCTGGACGCGGTGTTCAACCACTGCGGGGCCAGTTTCGGCCCCTGGCAGGACGTGCTGCAAAAGGGCCCGGCTTCCCGCTATTGGAACTGGTTCATGGTGAACCACTGGCCCGCTCCGGCCCCCGGCCGGGACACCCGGGACAGCCGCTATTACTCCTTCGCCTTTGCTTCCAATATGCCCAAGCTGAACACCAACGAGCCGGAAGTCATCGCGTATGTCTGCGGCCTGTGTGAGCACTGGGTGGGGGAATACGGGGTGGACGCCATCCGCTTCGATGTGGGCAACGAGGTGTCCCACCGGCTTTTGAAGGAGCTGCACCGGCGGCTGCGGGCCATCCGCCCGGATGTCTACCTGTTGGGGGAGATCTGGCACGATGCCTCCCCCTGGCTGGAGGGCGACGAGTACGACGCGGTGGTGAACTACCCGCTGCAGCAGGCAGTGAAGGGGTTCTTTGCCCATAAGGACAAAACTGCCCGTATGCTTGCCTGGGATCTGTACCGCTGCATGGGCATGTATCGCCGCCAGACCGGGCAGGTGATGTTTAATCTGCTGGATTCCCACGACACTGACCGTCTGTTCACCCGGGCGGGAAGTGAGGACGCTTTTTTTCAGCAGCTGACCATGTTGTTCACCCTGCCGGGCAGCCCCAGCATCTATTACGGCACAGAGATCGGCCTGCCCGGTGGGCACGACCCAGACTGCCGCCGCTGCATGCCCTGGAATCAGCTGAATGAGCCGGAAAACCGGCAGCGCATTCAGCAGCTGAAGGAGCTGATCCGGCTGCGGCGCACCCTGCCCGCGCTGCGGGAAAGTGGGCTTTCCTTTGTAGAAACCGAAGCGGAGGGCCGAATGGTGTGTTACCGGCGAGGCAAAGTGGAGGTGCTGCTGAATTGCGGTGAAACGCTCTGGCAGATTCCCGGAGCAGGAGAGATTCTGTTCTGCCGGGGCCTGCGGGAAAATCTTCTCGCTCCCGGCGGTGTCTGCATTCGCCGTATCGATGAATAAAACAGACAGGAGGAAAATCGATGGAAACGATCCGCGCGGTGGTGTTTGATCTGTATGGTACCCTGATCCGTATTCACACCGATGAGGAGGCTCTGGAGCGGGTCTGGAAACCGATGACCTTCTACTACGGCTACCACGGGGCAAAGTATAGCAGCCCCGACCAGTTGTGCAGGGCCTACCGGGCTGAGGTGCGCCGCCACCAACGTGCGGCGGATGCGCGCTTTGGCCCCGGCTGCGGCGAGGTGTCGCTGGAACAGGTGCTGGAAGCCTTGTTCCGCAAAAAAGGCGCACCCTGGGTGACCGGCGAGATGGTACGCGGCGCGGGCATGCTGCTGCGGGCCTGTTCCACCGATCAGGCCGAGCTGTACCCCGGCGCACAGCAGTTGCTGGATACCCTGCGCGGCGCAGGGAAAAAGGTGTTTCTTTTGTCCAACGCGCAGCGGCTCTTTACCTGGCCGGAGATGACCATGCTGGAGCTGTGCGGCTGATTTGACCGGATCTTCCTCTCCTCTGACTGGGGTGTAAAGAAGCCTTCGCCGGATTATTTCAATCTGGTGCTTCAGGAATGCGGATGTCCGCCCGATCAGGTGATGATGGTGGGCAACAGCGCCCATGATGATATCCAGCCCGCCCGGGCGCTGGGCATGCGCACCTGCTTTCTGAATACCGACGGCTTGAACGAAACACCGGAATGTGACCTTGTCTGCGAAGGCGCGGATTACGAAAAACTGTTGCAAATGATACTGCCCGGCGCTGCATCGGACGGCGCGCGGTAAGGAGGAATCACAATGCTGGATAAAACAAAAAAGGACTGGTGGAAATCCGCCGTTGCCTACCAGATCTATCCCAAGAGCTTCCAGGATACCACCGGAAGCGGTGTGGGCGATCTGCAGGGCATCATCAGGCGGCTGGACTACCTGCAAACGCTGGGCATCGACGTGATCTGGCTGTCGCCGGTATGCGCCTCCCCACAGGTGGACAACGGTTATGATATTTCGGATTATCGGGCCATTGATCCCATGTTCGGCGATCTTGCGGATATGCGCCAGCTGATTCAGGAGGGCAAAAAGCGGGGCATCGGCATCATGATGGATCTGGTGCTGAATCACAGCTCCGATCAGCACCACTGGTTTTTGCAGGCAAAGACCAGCCGGGAGAATCCCTACCATGACTATTACGTCTGGCGGGACGGCACCCCCGACCAGTTTCCGAACGACATGCAGGCGGTATTCGGCGGCCCGGCCTGGGAATGGGTGCCGGAGGTGGGGCAGTATTACTTCCATCAGTTCGCACCCCAGCAGCCGGACCTGAACTGGGAAAACCCGGCCCTGCGCCGCGAAATCTACGACATGATCCTGTGGTGGATGGAGCAGGGGGTGGAGGGCTTCCGGCTGGATGTGATTGACCAGATCGCCAAAGAACCGGACAATAAAATCACCAACAACGGCCCCCGGCTGCATGAGTTTTTGCGGGAGCTGAGCGCCGAAACCTTCCAGAAGGGCTGTCTTGTTACTGTGGGCGAAGCCTGGGGTGCGGATATCCCCCGGGCAAAGCTGTACAGTGCGCCGGATGGCAGCGAGCTTTCCATGGTATTCCAGTTTGAGCAGATGGTGCTGGATCAGCAGCCCGGCAAGGATAAATGGGATCTGGCGCCGCTGCCCTTTGTGAAGATGAAGCAGAGCTACGCCCGCTGGCAGCAGGGGCTGCACGGCTGTGGCTGGAACAGTCTGTTTCTGAATAACCACGACCTGCCCCGCATCGTTTCCCGCTGGGGTGACGACGGGGAATACCGGGTGCAGTCCGCAAAATTGCTGGCCACCATGCTGCATGGCATGCAGGGCACACCGTACATTTATCAGGGCGAAGAGCTGGGCATGACCAACATTCGCCTGCCGCTGGAGCAGTATCAGGATGTGGAGATCCACAACATGTACAAAAAGCGGCTGGCCGAGGGTTACCCGGAAGAAGAGATTCTGCGCTCCATCTACGCCAAAGGCCGGGATAACGCCCGCACCCCTATGCAGTGGAATGGTCAGGAGAATGCCGGCTTTACCACCGGCACGCCCTGGCTGCCGGTGAACCCCAACTACAAAACCATCAATGCAGAAGCCGCTCTGGCGGATCCGGATTCGGTATTCTGGTACTACAAAAAGCTGATTGCTCTGCGCAAGGAATATCCGGTGTTTGTGGAAGGCGATTTCACCCTTCTGGAGGAAGAGCATCCCAGCCTGTTCGTCTACCGGCGCAGCACCGAAAATGAGCAGATTCTGGTGGTGTGCAATTTCTCGGGAACGGATGTGTCCTGGAATCTGCCGGCCGATTGGAATACAGCCGAGATGCTGATCGGCAATTACCCCGACCGGATGCAGAGCGTTCTGCGCCCCTGGGAGGCAATGATCCTGTACCGCGTTTTGTAAAAAGAGCATCTCGGGATTGGAGAGGGTTCGGAAAAGTCGGCACTCGTTGTGCCGCCTTTTATTTTTGATTCGTTGAACCGACAACGCTGTTTGAGGCTTCTGTCGTTAAGTACATCCGAAATAGGGCCGAAGGGGGACGCGAAAAGCTTTTGCCGCTCCCTGTTATGGTGCTATAATAAGAAAAATAAAAAAGTGTACGGGCCGATAAAAAAGGGTGGAATGGCCCAAGCAGCGGGGAATAGAAAGGAGACTGTGGGAAATGACAGAACGGAAAAAGATGCAGGAAGGCCTGCTGTATGATGCAAATTACGATGAAGAATTACTGGAAGAACGCATACGCTGCAAGGATCTGTGCTTTGCATACAACCAGCTGCGGCCCTCGCTTGTCGATGAACAGGAAAAGATCATTCGCCAGTTGTTCGGCAAAACCGGCAAGCGGTTTTGCATTACCGCGCCCTTCTGGTGCGACTACGGGTGGAACATTGAGATTGGCGAGGATTTTTATACCAACCACAACTGCACCATTCTGGACGGGGCAAAGGTGACCTTCGGGGATCATGTGTTCATTGCACCAAACTGTGTTTTTTCCACCGCGGGGCATCCGCTGGACACAGAGCAGCGCAATCAGGGGCTGGAATATGCCTACCCCATCACGGTGGGGGACAATGTGTGGATCGGTGCGTCCGTGACGGTGCTGCCCGGCGTGACCATCGGCAGCAACACGGTAATCGGCGCGGGAAGCGTTGTCAACCGGGATATTCCGGATGGGGTGGTAGCCGTGGGCAATCCCTGCCGGGTGCTGCGGAAAATCACCGAAGAGGATAAGAAGAAATACTGGAAAGGGGAAAACAAATGAAGTTTGATGTAACCGCTTTGCAATGGACACGGCAGCCGGAGAACAGCGTGATTGCCCCGGACCGGATTGAAATCGTTACCAAACCGCATACCGATTTGTGGCAGAGAACCTACTACCATTTCCGGAACGACAACGCTCCGGTGCTGCAGATGTCCACTGCGGAGAAGTTCTTTTCCTTTGTGGTGAAGACGGAATTTTCCGAGAGCCACCATCGTTTTGACCAGTGTGGCGTGGTGCTGTATCTGGACAGTGAAAACTGGCTGAAGGGATCTATTGAATACGAAAACGAGAGCTTTCAGCACCTGGGCAGCGTTGTTACCAACCACGGCTATTCGGACTGGGCAACCACCGAGATTCCCGCCAGTGTAAAATCCATGTGGTATCGGCTGAGCCGCCGGGAAGATGATTTCTGTATCGAGTGTTCGGAGGACGGTGAGGTGTTCCACCAGATGCGCGTCTGCCATCTGCATGAAGCAAAGGGCGAAATCCGGTTTGGTGTATATGCCTGCAGCCCGGAGGATTCTTCCTTCCGTGCGGTTTTCACGAACATGGAGCTGACCGAATGCAAGTGGCTGGCTCACGATGGACAGGCTCCGGACGAAGAAACCTGAGAGTGAGCAAAACGGGAATCTACTTTTTAGGGTATGGCTGCTGCAGTGGCCGCAATTTATCTCGGATACACTCTCATCACACCCATACCGGCAGCTCGGCGAAGATCTTTAGCCCCTAGATTTCAGTGCTCGTTTTTTTGCTGCCTTTGTACAGCCTGCAATTTCATAAAAAAAGGCGCACTTTGTCTGAAAAGACAGAGTGCGCCTCAGCTTGTAGAAAAACCTGCTGTGACAATCTGATATGCTCCCTCTATGAGAGACAGTGAAATAAAACGCTGTCAATCATAGGGGGAGCATTGTTATGCAGTACAAACAGAAGTTGAGTGTAGAGC
>NZ_SLUM01000011.1 GCF_004345265.1 Allofournierella massiliensis | reverse complement strand
GTTTTTCGCTGCATAAAAAGTGGCCAGCAACCTACTGGCTGCTGGCCGGGAAAACTTTATATTTTTTCACTGTCCTCTTGACGGGTAGCAGTTCAATAAAAGGCGGAGCAGGTTTCCTATGAGCAGAGTGTTGAGGGTTCGGCTACTATATCACTCGGTATTTCACTCGGTTTCCGTATCGTGTGGAAGCCAACATCCCCAGAGATTCAAACTTCAGTACAAAACCACGGATGGTGGCATAGGCAGCATTGCCGAAATCCTTTTCCAGCTGTTTGGTAGAGAATTCTTCATCCCCATAGCAGGAAAAGACAAACTGCCACAGAGCTGCTTCTTTTTCCGTGATTTTCCCTTGCGCTAAAGCCTCTTTGAAGGAATCCATTGCATGACCACCCATCTTGTTTTCGCCAAGCGGACGATACACCTGTTCAATGAAATAGGTAAGAAAAGGGGTCAGATCCACAATACCACTGATTTCCTGATTTCGCTCCACCAGAGAAAATGCATTGTAGTAGCGATTGCGGCTTTCCTCCACATAACGGGAAAGGGGCACAAACAATGCAGACGAATATCCCTGCTGTACTAGATACCACAGGTGTAAAAGCCGGGCCATCCGTCCGTTTCCATCAAAATAGGGATGAAGATATGCCAGATAGAAATGAAGAATCGCCGCCTTTAGCAGGGCATTCGTTTCGGAATCCTCCTGGGCAAACTTGATCAGCGCCGTCATGTACTCCGGCAGTTTGGAGCACGGCAAACCAGTGTGTTCTACTTTGGCCCCTACCACATACACCGCATCGTGCCGGTATCTGTTTCCTGGAAGAAGCTGATCTTCTTCCGGCAAAAACTCTCCAATCGTCATCTGATACAACCGATACAGATTTCCCTCGGTGATCGTGTGCGATGGATCTGCAATAAATTCCAAGCCGCGTTTCATCCCATAAACGCGGTGCTCGTCTTCATTGCGAGGGGAGTGCCCCGCCAGAACTCGCCGTACACTGTCGCGCGTAGTATTGATTTGTTCAATCCGGAAAGTGGAAAGGATTTCATCCTCCATTGCTTTTGCTCCAAACAACTGGTCGCTGCGCTGTGGTGTCAGCAGAATGCGCACCGCGGACAAGGAGACTTGGGTGACGCTTTCCAAAAAAACAATACGTTCTCCGTCGAAATCATTCAGCGGCAACTCATGATAGAAATTCTCCTTTAGAAGTGCCACAAACTCCTGAAGATCCGCTTTAGGATATTTGTAGCCCAGTTTTTTTAGATCGGTTATGCTTTTGTCTGAAAGCATTTTCGCAAACAAGGAAGCATCCATCGAAAGCCCCTCCAAAACTGATATAAATTGATACTAGTTAATATCAGTATACGCCGAATTTGCAGAAGATACAACCCAAAATACAGCAAATCCAAAAGAGATGTTAGAATCCGGAGGTATGTTTCAGTTCGCCTGTCCACCTCGAATGCTTCGTAACGGACTCGTGTTTCAAGTCTCATTCCTACTATTTGCGTGTCCACTTTTTGGGATGCATTTTAAAACAGTCGATATTTTTCTATAATTAGTTATGATGGAAATTGAAGTTATATCATCGCCTTTCATCTTTACATCGATGTTTGTCAAATTCCAGTTTCTTCTATGTTGTATGTTTTTAACTATGTCCTAAATGAGTTAGAAAAATTCTTCTTGAAAGAAATCATCAACCTCCATGCTAGAAATCCCCTCATCAACCAAATTATCGATATATTCATCCATAGAATCAGTTACCACTTTATCCCATGAACCACTTGTTCTGAGTTTTTCTGCAATCTTATCTGCTCGAATTCTAGTGCCAAAAATCTCATTAAACTTTTTTTCCAGACTTTTAACAGTCATAACACCATACACAGAGGATATCCATTCGCAAATTTGACTTATCTTCAACAAAGTATTCTCTAAAGAGAGAATGATTCCCCCTGCCACAGAAAGGGAACCTACTGCTTCCTGTTGCCTCATTATGCACGTCAACATCCAGTCGTTTCCTTGCAACTTCTGAATAATCGAAAGGTTTTCAATCTCACTCCAGATGCTTCGGCCGTTGAAAAATGGCTTATCTTTAAAAAGAGAAACCATTCCCTGAATTTCTCTAATCTCATTTACACTCAGCCCATATACTTCATAAACCTTTGCTTTTGACATCAAAATTTTCGGGGCAGTCTCTATATACTCTAATGACTTTTTGTTTTTATCAAGAGCTGCAGCAAACATTCCAAGATTGAGTATACGCCGATCAAGAAGGCTGAGATCCACAATGTCCTGTGAAAACACTATTCTATCAAATAAATTAAGCGCCGTTCCATATGAAGCATCATATGCATATGATGTGTTAAGAATATAACCCATCCTCCGAAATGCAACTGCATTAATTGCATCATGTGTTGTATACTTACAAACTCTTGCAAATAGATTCTCAATATCCTCAATAAACCACAATGGTTTTTTCTGCAACGCTTCACAAACTGATTGAACATCGTTTTCGTTTACAATAGGTGCATCTATAACATACTTGCCGTCGACATAATATGCACCAACCGCATCTGCAATAACAGAATTTCCCTGAGCTCTTACGCCGTATCTCTCTTCATAGGCCTCAAAGTAGTCCAAATATGTAACAGGTGATAGCTCCTTTAAGAGTCTTATGGCCTGCATCTCTTCAGAAGCATCCCCCATCACAATTATCGGCACTCTTCGACACCGAATCGTAAACTGCTCTTCTCCCCACATGTGAAGCGATGATTTAATCACATAAAACAATTCATAGCCATCGCGAATATCTAGTTCTTCCATTATATCTTGATAATCGCGAAAAATTAATTCAGACGAAATGACAGTATTCTTATATTGGTTAAAGTCTATCTCCGTCCATATAACATGCGGATCTGCATCGCAAAATCTAACTTTATTATTCTTATTAAATACTATGCCTTTTGAATTTCTTAGATAATTCCCTACACTTCGTAAATTTATTTTCAAACGATTTATAGGATAATCTTTTCTTTCAATATAGTTATAATACTCATCTGCAAACTCATCAAGGCTAAGAGGATTATCAGCGTTACTAATTAATACTCTCATTACCATTTCGGTTTTCGTTATTTTTCGTCTCTCATTGCCTTCTTTCTTTTCACATAAATATTCATCGAGCTGTTCTTTCCATAATCCCGTATACTTATTTAAAGACTCACTTGTTAATTCAACTTTACCTCGTATATATCGAATTGATAAAAACTCATAACCTTCTTCCGTCATTTGTGGGAAAGCTCTACAGAATTCCGTTTTAGAGAGATGGAAATATGTATATGGTTCATGGAAATAATCTTCAAAAAGCAGGGGCAATTTACATACTGCTCTAATACATATTTGCCTTACTCGTTCACGGGTTAGACTATACACGCTTCCAATATCTTGAAACGTTTCTCCCGCAACTCTTAATTGAAGGATTTGAAATGCCCTATCATTAGGATCACACTCTTTATTAAACAGCTCAAACACTGTGTCTCGGGAAAGCATAAAAACATCTTTGTAACGAGTAATAATTTTACTTTCAAGTGCAGCATTAAGCAGAATGCTCGGCTGAAAACCAAGTTTAAGATCATTCAGCGCAGTAACCATCATCACTTCGGTGATGACTCCTTGGTTCGATATTGACTCCCAGAAATTTGTAATTTCCTTTCGAAACTGTGGAAGGAGAAGAATCTCCTTTAAGGCCTCATCATAATCATTAGTTAAAATCTGTTCGTCTAAATCCGCTGACTTCATATACTCAGCTAGTCTTCTCCAATATATACGCACAATAGGCTCGAGATCCATTGTTAGCTTTTGGAGAATTGCTTTGATATTTGAATCAATATCGTCCCGTGGAATATCATTTCTAAACACAAGATTTTCTCGAATCCAAGAATCAATAGATTCTTGGATTTCAACAGCAGACTTCCTACCAAGTTTTTTTATCTTTCCAAAATCCGCTTCCGATAGTTGAGCCACATCCTCAATTGTTGAATAACCCTCACGATAAAGTATATTATAGGGACGTGTCGAAAGCCCAAGTTCTGTTATGGAGTGCTTAGACATTTCGTACAATTGCTCGTCTGAAAACGACATAGAGATATTGTTTTCAGGCAAGCGATAATTCGATGACTCCTCACTAACAACAACGTCCTCAACAATAATGTCTTTATGTGCAATCGCACATCGTATTTCATCAATTGTTTTTTGTCCTGCATTCCTTTGTTGTGCAATGTTTTCAATTGGAGTCGAAAGCAATTCCTCGACGGAGTAAATTCCCATTCTACGCAATACATTTCTTGCGCGAACAGATAACTGTAATTGTTCAATGGGTGTTTCAGCCATTTTTATCACCGTCTATTATTTAATACTCAGGACGAAATAGTTGATCATCACTTTCACTGCCATCTCGGCTCTCAATAAGAGATCTCTGGTCAAAAATGGCTTTATATGCGTAATCAACAGTTTCATCAGCACTTATAGTTACACTACTAGAAAAACTATCATACAAAATCTCTATGCCCCCCAATGCATATGCATTAAAGAGAGCAAACGCTTCTTGCATCGTATCAACTTCCGTTTGAGTAACTGGAGGTACTGCCGTCTCGTCCAGTTTGTCTCTATAACGAAAACAGATATTTACACGGTCTTCTGGCGTCCATGATTTGCTAGTATCTGCTAAAATTATAGTTTTAAAAAGCTCATTACACTTCACGTGTTCAGTATTAAATGCATCCGAATAAATTCTTGCTCTATCTGTTGAATCTGATTGTTTTGCTTGCCTTTCATACAAGGCTCCCAAAGCCGCACCAGCCATATAAACATCTATATATCGTTGAAACGCTTTAACATCATTTACGAGATATTTAATGTAGGTGGCATGTTTGCCATAAATTGTGTAATCTCCTTCAAACATTACTTATCACCTCACTCTATAATCTGTGTATGTGATTCCGATCGTTTATTGAGTTTACAATATTTCCCTACTCTTCCAGCTATTACTGGCTCAGCATACTGCCAGTCTTTCTCCATAACAAACATAATAACCTGATTTGCTACCTCAGGAAGTACCGCAGAAATATTCTTGATATGTGTTTCATCTGCGTTTGAGAATGGAGCATCCATAACCAGAGGATACGCTTCATTATCCCACGTAATTGAATCGGAGGTGTTGCGTCCCATGGTAGCCTTTTCTTTTGCCAAATCTACTAACCCGGCAATAAAGGCAAAATTTTTAACACGCTTCAAGCCTTCTGATTCACCTGTAATAATTTCTTTTCCATTCAGCTGTGCAAATAGTGTTACATGATACTGCTTATCAATCTGAACCTTACGTTGACCGTGATACATTTTACCAAAAATGTCATTAACACGTTCTTGCAAACGAACTCGCATTTCTTGTTCTTTTTCAGCATAGGTTTCGTCAATCCAGTTACAAATCTGTTCTGCATAGGCAATATAAGTAATGAGCTTTTGGTTCCTCTCAGAAGTAGAAACCAGACTATCGTACACCTTTTGTGCCGACTCGATAGCGCTTTGGCAAGCCCCAATATCTCTATCGCATTTAGCCTTTTTTTCGGTCATTCGCTTAATGTTGTCTTTTATACGGTTCATGTCAGCTTCATAGCTTCCCATGTTTTCTTTTCCAAAGATACTTTTGTCAATATGTGTAATTT
Source organism: Allofournierella massiliensis (assembly GCF_004345265.1). Lineage (GTDB taxonomy): Bacteria > Bacillota > Clostridia > Oscillospirales > Ruminococcaceae > Allofournierella > Allofournierella massiliensis. The sequence continues at coordinate 108,642 of NZ_SLUM01000011.1, read as the reverse complement.
CATCTTCGAGAGAAGCAATCGTATCACGGTGTCTTTGGATATCTTTATATTTTTGCTCTATCATTGGATAAAACAAAGCTATGTTTCTTCGGTCGGTTGAAACTAACTGTTTGAAATTCTGTATCGCCGTACCAATATGTGCAGGCGGTAAAAAGCGAAGTTCTTCAAGGATATGGAGGTAAGCGCTATTACCGGTTTGTCCATCGTCACCTACTTCAATTTTTGCACCGCAAATGCACCGTCCCCGCTTAATAATATCACGAATTGACGATTCGGTCATATCACGAATACCGCGATCATCTACATTCGCATTAACAAGGCAATTCTCTGCTTGGTCCATCAGCGGAAGCATAAAATATGTAATTGCTGAATTACTAAAGTATCCTAAAAACAGCTTATTGCACTTTTCCAACTCAATTCGTTCACTTTCAAGGTTGCTTTCTATCGCTTGCTTCTTTCGTTGCAGCTCAGCAGTATTTTGATTATCTCGAAGAATCTCGGCAATTCGTTCTTTTTGGGCGTTCAGCGAAACCAGTTCCTTTTCGGCTCTTTTTATCTCATTTTCAAGAGCTTCCATTCGTTCAGTTTCATGTGCAATAGTTTCTTGGGCTCTCTTCGCACGTTCATCCCCAGATGAATCCAACGATGCACTCCACTGTCCAATCGCTGTTGCCTTTAATGTACGTGCCCCCAAATGCTTCCTTGCATTACCGACTGCCGCAAGTCCTAGAAGGCCACGAACTGCATCTGACAAATCCTTTCTAGAACTAATATCAGACACGCGTTCTGTGTCAAAGAAAAAATATCCTGATAGAGATTGTGGAAGTATGCTGTTAATAATCCGCTGCTCTTCTCCTTCTCGAACCGGCTTCGTAATTCCATTTTCTTTGTAGGAAACATTAATCTGAGGCTGTAATGCCGTCCAATTTCCATATCCACGATCTACATATGGTTGTTTTCGAAGAATAATATATTCCATATCTTTGTGGATGAGCATCAATTCAACATACACTTCACTTTTTTGCTGAACACCTGCAAACTCATTTGCAATTTCGAGATTTAATAAGAAATCTGGGTTGCTATCTTTTGGGAAATCGGCAACACCATACAAACACCAGTTAAAAGCTTGCAGAATAGTAGTTTTTCCAAAGGTATTATCGCCAAGCAAAACAGTAACATTCTTCTGGGGGTCATTGGAAAACTCCAGTCGTTGCTTTCCTTTAAATTGCCGAAAATTATGTAGCGTAATGCTTTCGATCAACATGTTGATAACACTTCCTTAATCAGCATTCTTTTCTATAATTTTACGAATCGCTTTAACCATATCCTGTGTGGCATATTCACCAGTTTTAAGATTTTGACGTTCAGCCGAGATAATCAATCGTTTCATTTGCGATAATTTCTGATCACTAATGGATACTTTTTTAATTTCATCAGATAACATTTCCATTATCCTCCTCACCCAATAGTTCTTTTTCTGATATATTAAAGCCATGCTTAAGCTCATACAATAAATCAAAGGTAACAGACGGATTTTCTGCAATATCTGCAAAATCCATCATCCGTATAAGCTCTCTTTTAACAAGTCCTTTTGTTGACTCAATAACAGCATTGCTTTGAGAGGAGACCGATTCATACGGAAACGGCAAAGTTACGAAATCATAAATCACTGCATAGTTTTTCCCCGGAAATTTTCGTAACACTCTACCTCTCCTTTGGATATATTCTTTTGGATTTGTACTGCTCGCAAGGATAAATGCAGTCTTTATACTAGGAATATTAACTCCTTCATCAAGACATTTAATTGCCACTAGCGCTTGGAGTGTTTCTCCTTCTGAAAATGCTGCACGAATTTGTGCGCGTTCTTGAGCTGACTCTTGTGATGTGAAACGCCCTACCCTCATCTGAAGAGTATTCCCCAATAATTCTGCCACGAGATCTATTTGTCTTTTACCAAAATCATCGTCTTCATCTCGTACAGTCGTAGCTCCACAATACACAAGAATATGTTTATCATTGACAAATGGAATGACTCGCTCTTCCAATTTAGAGAGCTTATCTTTCGCTCCCGCAATTATTTTAGATCGTTTAATCAGAAGCTGCTTGGCATACTCTGTCAAAATTATTTTACCATTCTTTTTATGTATTGCCTTTGCCAATTGACCAGTGAACATAAGATATTCTGATAATTCATCTTGATCTAGATATGTTAATACTGGATAGTAGTAATATCTGGTAAGCATTCCGTTATCAATAGCATCCCGCAAAGAGTAACTAATACATTTTTCACCAAAATATTCTGACAACGCCGCAGTGCCCGCTTCATCATTATGTCTATCAATCGTTGCTGATAGCCCCAATCTAAATCTAATATTCTCTGGTAAGTATCTTCTGTAGTTTGTCGCCCCCATATTATGAGCTTCATCTACAACAAAAACCACATCATTAGAAAGGAGTTTTACTTGTTCCTGAACACTTTTAGTCGCAAACGACGCATTTGTAGTTATAAGACAAAAGAAATTTGATACATTCAGATTAAACGAACGCACCGCCTGTTCAAGATTTTTCTTCCATTTTTTTTGAGGAGAACTAGAATAACCAATAATTGGCTTAATTCCAAATCGAACAATATCTTCAACCCATTGTTCAACTAAATGTTGATACGGGCAGATAATAATTATACCTAATCTTTTATTATTATCTTGGAACAATTGTTCGATACTCGCTAATGCCGTAAGTGTTTTTCCGGTACCAGTTGCCATATCGTAAATCCCACAATATCCGTTCGCTCTCCAGTTTTGTATTGCAGTCTCCTGATATGGTCTGATTGTAAAATCTTTTGGCAAAAACATTTCCCCTATCAACTGGTCCTCAACCTCTGGTTTAGCAGCAGCTGAATGCAGACGTAGAGTATCATTAAACGCATATATTCGATCCCTTACTGCTTTAGGAAAATCTATCGTCTCGATTCCAGGTTCATAATCATTCCAAATTGCCTGAAAAGCCATTTGCTTCTGAAAAACACGTTCTCTATCATTTGTCCAAGAACAGAAAACATCAAATGATTCATAGTTGGAAGAGAATGCATTCTCGCTTTCATTCATAGAACCTGAAAACGCAAGAGTATTCCCCTCGCTATCACTCATAAGGCCCATTTTTTCGTGGTACATAGCAATTTCATTTTTTGACGAAACAAAAGCTATTTTTATGTCTAAAATACCCTCTGCGATCAGTGCCGCAATATATGACAATCTCTTTGACTCTGTCAAGGATAAAGGAGACTCAATGCCGCGAAGTAATGCTCGTTCTAATATTTTTCGAATTTCATATCCTTTACTAATTTCATCAATATCTTCTTGTGATAACTTAGGCGAAGCAATTACTTGAATTTTTCCGCCATTTCCAATAAGTCCTTCAACACCTTTTGATATCGCAACAAGTGCGGATGAGGAGAAAAAACCTACCGCTCTTTGATAAAGCACAGATTCTTGTAATACCGGGATATAGAAATCTGTTACGACATTATCAATAAGTGACCTGTATTCGTTTTTGACGCCGACATCTGGTAAACTCACGACAGTTCCTCCTTTCAAATATTTTCCGCAATATAGTCAAGAGCTTGTTCGAGCTCGACATAATCTTTATGAGATGTAAAGTAACCTACACTAAATCTAACCGTTCCTGCTGGATAGGTACCTAAAAACATATGCGCCAATGGCGCACACTGTAAACCTGTTCTTACGGAAATACCTAGACGATCAAAAACACTAGCACAACTGTCACTACTGATATCGTCAATTAATACAGATACCACCCCAACATACTCATTCCCTTGTTTCTCTCCAACAATATGAATGAACTCATATCTCGATAATATCTCAATTAATTTTTTTCGATTCTTTTTTTCAACTTCACGAATCTTTTCTATTCCAATTTCATCTATCCAACGAAGCGCTGCATTTAGTCCAGCGATTCCAACCGAATTCAGTGTTCCCATTTCAAAACGTTCCGGAATAGCTGTAGGCATGTCTTGATTCGCAGATTCAAAACCAGTTCCCCCGAAAATGACTGGTTTGAGCTGTACACTTGGGTTCATTACAAATCCTGAAACCCCTGTTGGTCCGTACATCGTTTTATGTCCAGCAAATACTGCAAAATCAATTGTTTCCAGACCCGTATTGCAAGAAACTAAACCAGCAGTTTGAGCCATATCTATAATCACAGTAGCCCCGTAACGTTTACCCATAATCGATAACTCCTCAACAGGTGCAATAAGGCCACACACATTACTAGCATGACTCATAATTAAAATGTCAGGATGACACTTTTTAAATTGATTTTCGATTGCAGGCATATCGTAGCGAAGATTACTATCCAGTTCAAGCTTCTTGATATTTATTTTTCCAGCCTGCATAAGAAAATGCAATGTTCTAGTAACTGCATTATGCTCAAGCGGAGTAATATAAACCGTCTGCTTCTCATTAGTCATCAAGCCTTGCAAAATTATGTTCAGTGCAATAGTTGCAGTAGGAGTAAAAACCACCTGTTTTGCAGGGCACTTTAGCAATCTTTGAATTCTTTTGCGAGTATCTGCAATCATTTGATAAGCTGAGACAGCTTTTTTATAACCACCTCTTCCAATACTCGCACCATTAGAACGGTAAAAACGATCCATTTCAGAATAAACAATTTCTGGCTTTGGGAAAGTTGTTGACGCATTATCAAAGTATGCCATATCATCCCTCCTAACAGAGCTTCTTAAGTACATCCATAAGTATTTGTCGCTTCTCGGACTCAGTTATCGCCTGGCCAAATGATTCGATGTCAGAAACAATTTTGTTATAAAGCAGCTTACCTCTATTGCTTGTCATAACTCGATCAAATCGTTTAATCTCAAATTCACCGTTATCTAACACAAAAGAAATTTGGTAGGAATCTGCCTGAATTAACTTTTGACTAGAATCAACCGCATCTGGCTCTTTGCGAAATCCTTCAGCAGTTTCTTTGTAACGTTCAAGATTTATAAGGCACTTTTCGAGGGTATAATCATTCCAATCCTCCATACGGAGATCGGTTGTTATTTTAGCGAGTCTTGCAATAAAAGCCCTCTCATCATTAGACGCCGTTTTTAGGAGTCCCAGACATCTGTCTGTTCCATCCACAAACAATTGCTCAAAAACATTTTGATCCAGCGATTCGCACCAATCTTTGATAACCGATGAAAGCGACATCTGGTTTACCGCTCTGTTCTTATGTTCACCAGCAAACAGCTTTTTTACTCTAAGTATCAAAATGTCTCGCAAATCCGAAAGAGCATTATCATAAAACTCTTTCGCCGCTCGAATATTATCCGCAACCCCTTCGACAAAACTCGTATATCCGAACGCTTGTGGTATCTGCTCAAATAAAAACTCATAGCCTGATGGATTCTGCCGTAAAAGTTGAATGAACCCTACATATCCTCGGTCAATTTCTTTTCCATTTGGAGCGCTCTTCATTTCCTTAACATATTTTGGTAAAGAAACATACCATCGTTTCATCGCAGAAATAATATAGTCATAAAGGTTGCTACTTTTCTCACTAGTGACAATTTTATCCAAAAAGATGCTTTCTAATCTCAGGATATAGTCACCTTTTTCTGATGTCCAGTTTAAATACTTGATATTAAAGTTTTCTGGATGCACATTTATTTGAAGTAATACATCCGCATTGATAGGAACCTGTCCAAACCGATTTTCAATGACAACCTGTTGCTTAAATTCATGCAATACAGCTGCGAGATAAATCGGTACCAATTCTCTTCTGAGCCCAATACCACTTTGAGCAGTACATAGGCGTTCATATAGCAAATTGAAAGGCTGACTACCATTTATTCTTGTACTCGAGATAAAATTCTTTATCTCGTCCAACATATACGCCATATTCGGATTACCTTGAGGGTTTAAGTTCACAGTAATATTACTGCTTACATTTTCAAGCACCCCTGTACGAACTAATGTGCTTCGCATAATAGAAACATCCTGACCCGTTCCTATTAATCCAAGATTTGGTTCAAGTTCAGTCCGAAGAAGCGCAGCCACAATCTTATTCCTACTATTTCGAGCCATCGAGGTCGCTTCATTTCTATTTAGAGCCTCATTGTTAACAACAGGAGTTCTCGCATAACATTTATCACAAATAGCAGAAAGCAATCCCGTCAATGCTGCTTTTCTATTTATTATCTGTTCAGATCCACAACAAATATAGCAAGCCTCATATAGTTCCGGATGTGTATAGGACGAAATAAAGTCCCCTATCAAATCTCTCAAATCTTCATAGATAACTTCATATTCATTAAAAAGCACCTTATCATCGATTGCTTCTTCCCTTAGTTCAGTGACCGCATTAAACTCTCGAACAGCAGGCTCAATATCCTTGTATGTTTTGGGCAGAACAAACACTGCCCGTTCCATATTGGCAGATATCTCCATAAGGACTTTTTTTACGCTTGAAAAAGATTCCATATTATGGCGTAACACTCCAAAGACCACGCCATCAGCTGTAGTCTTGTCTATAATTTCCTTTAATCGTTGCGGTTTGAAAATCGCATCTTCTGTAATAAAAGTGAAGTCAAAATATCGAACCATCTCATGAGCATCATTATATCTGGAGGGATACAGATAACTTTCCAAATTCACATCATTCAGTGCATCTTCAATAGAGATTGTGCGCCGTTTCGCTTCCACAAAATTGGATATCTTTTGCTGAATATCAATGCCCGAGGATTGTTTGAGTTGAAGATAATTATTGCTCCTCTTCAGGTAAACCACATAATCATTTTTAATTAATGATTCAATTGCAGATTCAATCTGTTCATGAGAATATGAAACAGAAAACACTCCATACAACTCTTCTTTTGTTGGGCGAAGCTTTTCGAATTGTTCAAGAACATAAATTAGTGATATAGTCTTAACAATCTTACTTTCAAGACTTCTGTTCTCTAACTGACTAAGAATAACTTCTGTCAAAACATAAATTTCATGAAGAGAACCAGAATAAATTTCTTTCTTTAACAGCGGCTCAAAATAATCATAGATTTGATCCGGGGTAATTAATAAAAACTCCAGGTCATCATAAGATTCAAGATACGCCGGAAGTGTTGAGACTCCATTAGCCGACAAAAAAGTAAACAGCGTTCGTTCGTTTTGTGCTACACGCTCTGATAAACGTGGTAAGATAAACATTGAAACTGGATGAAGAGGATAACAATCTTCAATATTCTTTTTAATTTCCGCCTCAGACATTCCTCCAAAAATAGGGTGGACGCAATATCTTTCTTGAAGTGCCACAAAACGTTGACGATTTTTTTCTGTAAATTCTTTCCACATTAATGCGTTTTTTTGAATAACGGATGCAATAATCTCATATGTCTGAGTGAAATTATTACTCAATCGAATATGCAAGAAACGCTCAGAAACGCCGCGCCATCCATCGACTTTTTGCTTTGGTAGTACGTCAATATAGTTTGCAATTTCTTTGTGCGAAATCAGCATTATGTGCATCTGTGTAGCACCGCTTCTATTGCATTTCTCTGCAAAATCTTGTAACATTTTTGTGTCACTTACAGACGCAGTGGCAATATTAGCTTCAAGATACTTGCTAAACTCGTCATATACAACAAATATTCCGGTGTAGCCTTTCTTCCGCAATCCCTTTGCCACATTTTCATAAAGTTCTACTACGTCAAATCCCAAAAATGGATTGAATATACTACCAGCTGTAAGATCCGGATAAATAGCTTCAAACTCCTCATACGCGTTTACGTTAAACGCACATAGTTCCTCAGTAAAAGTATTAATTGGCTTCGAAATTCGCTCGCAGAATTTATTGTAGGTTTCGGGAAATTCGTTTTTCCATCTGTCAATCATGAAAACCGCAGCTTTATAGTTAGTTTCAGGCATAATATCAAGATAGCCGTTGCTAGCAAGCGTGCGCTGTAACGCGAGCAAAAACGCTTGATTTAAGCTCGTATTACTTCCAGTTATTACAACCGGAAGAATTTTATTATCACTATCGTAGTAATTCTCAATAAGTTTCTGTAATTTTGTGCCAGCTAATTTTGACAGCGTTCTTTCAAATAACGAAAAATCCTTTTTCATCAAAATAGAAAGAATCGTCAACATAATATGTGACTTTCCCTTTCCATATGCACCAATTAACACCCGTGCTCTTTCAGTAGAAGAAACCTGAGTACTAAGTAAAACATCCTCAAGCAGATTCATTGCAGATGTCGTTGGTATAAAGTTTTTTATTTTTGTCTCGTTGTTCAGGTCATAACCGATATTAACCGAATACTGAAATCCTGATGCAACAGAAATCATTTTGCTCATGTCTTACTCCTACTGAATGATCTCATTGTAATATTTTTGTATACAAGTGAAAAAGTCATAGCCTGGTTCAAGTTTTATATAATCCAGGCCAGCCGTTCGTACAATTTTTAACACACCTGTTCTTTCTGCACGGTGCAGTAACTCAATCATAGTTATTGAATCCAAGTTAAAAACCTTACCGATATTGCACGGGCTAGATAGTAATGTATTTAAGCTGATTTCGGTGTTAAATCCTGCTTGATCATAAATAACCGCTAAAGCAACCCAAGGATCGATGGTATCTGCTGTTGGGATACTCTTTTTATAAGTCGTATCATTGCTCTTTTTGCTCAGGATATCGATAAGTCCAAGCTCGCCAAATGGACAATCAATATTGTTTTCCGGTGATACTCTCACTGTGGATATCTTTCCTCTTGAAATATATGTATTAATAATACAAGAAAAATCGTCATTGAGAGAACGGATTGCAGCTTGTTCCTGTGACATAACGATATAGTTTTGCAACGCCTTAACAAAATCCTCTCTTGTGAATTCACTCATGTTAAATTCATTGAAGAAGAAGTACCATGCCGTAGCCTCATTCTTATTCTTTGCAAGCTGATATTGCAGTAACCATAGTGTTCCTAATTCCTCAATGTATGGATCATGTTCATAAATTAATTCACCCAAAGGCGTAAGAACTTGAACGCGCTGTCCTTTAGATCTTTCCTCTGTTAGTCCGACCGCTTGCAGCCAATAACGAAGAGCTTTAACCATATTAGCTCCAATCCCTAAAACATCCATCGGATTTCGATCTTTATCTTTAGTTACAAATACATCTTGATTCGCAATGACATTTCGCATGCCTTTGCTTAACCAGCCTTTTCGAATGAAAAATGTATCATGTGCGCGAAATTTCATTGCCATTTTCAAGCCCTCCGCTATTTGGTACGCAGATACTTATCCATCATGCATCCGCCGTCTAAATATTTTGCTGTCATACACATTTTGCAATGCACACATTTGTTAGAATCAATATAATATCTATCACCAACAATTGCGATTGCGCCAGCGCGGCAAATTGATTCACACTTCAAGCATTTCCGACATGCATTAAACTTGCGAATCTGATAAGAAACCATCCTTTGAAGTTCCTCATGATCTGCCACATTCATCGTCTTGACCTTAACTGCAAACTCATACCCGTCCTGGCTGAAAGGTTGAATCGACAATATTGGGACATTTGATCTATTATCTAGAACAATAACTTCTTTAAGAAGTTTTTTTCCTAGTTCAGGAGCAATCCGTCCAAACGGTACGAACATACCTATAAGTTCTTCATCAAAAGCCCTTACAAGTCTATAAATTTTTGCATGTTCTTCAGCAGTACAATTTGTAAATCGAATCTTTACATCACCAGCAGAAGCAAGGCCATTTCCTCCTTGGCGTGCTTTCCATTTTCCTGAGTCAACATATACCTCTGGATCAGGTTTTCCGATCTTTTCTGCAAATTTTATCAAAAAAGATCTCCATCTTTTGGATTGCTCCGGCATATATATTCTTGATAGAAACTGAGCTCTCTGGTTATTATTGGGGCAGCACCAGCATCCAACACGATCATAACCTAAACGGTATGCATCATTAAAATCAACTTCTTCTGCGAAAATGTACAGCCACACGTCAATATCTTTCCAGAAGAAAATAGGAGAAGCAACTGTCTGTTGTTGAATTTTAACAGTCGCTGCATTATCCTCAATTCGATTATACTTACTTCTACTTACAGATTCAGATTTTCTAATCCCATAGAAAGTGAGAATTTGTTGGTTACGATAAAAACCATTAATAACTCTAGTGATCGGACCTGTTTTGAACATGGAGCAGCACCATCGCATCATTCTGGCGGGTGGTCCAATATCCTCACACACATCATAGAAAACCTGTTCATCATTCTTTGCAATCTCAAAAATTGCTTGAGGATGATTTACTCTAAAACGGTTCGCGTATTCTATAGTAGAGGGAAATTCTAGTGTTGTATCTCCAAAAATATGTACTAAATTAGGATTGCTGAGCGCCTTCACTACTACATCGGCTGTTGCCGTAGAATCTTTCCCCCCAGAGAAGGATATAACAATTTTTTCTTCATCAAATTTTTCTGCAGCACGTCTAACAAAACTAAACGCTTCATCTTTTAAAAAGTGCAGCCGCTCTCTATTAGCTTCAACAAAATGCGATATATGTTTATTAAAACTTTCATAAGAATTTTGAGCTGTATGCTTCTCTAATTTCTGAATAAGCAGATCTGTATCTGCCTTTTGGAAAACAGAGCTCGCCAATGTAACAGACATTCCATCGATATAGTACCTGCCATTAGATGCCCAAACTGATTTATCAATAAACTCATTTGCATTCTTATCAAGAAGAAATTCAAGTAACAAACGCTCTTCAGGAAACACCGGACGCAGATCAGCAGATAAATAGTGAGCCTGCTTCGAACACAATGGGCATTCACATTTTGCCGGATCATTTACAGTTCGAATAATCGGAACTCTACAGTTAGAGCACCACATAATCTCAATAGGAGTATCCTCCTCCGTTGTGCGCCCACAAATAGGACAATTTTTTTCATTGGTTTCTATAGCACAATCTCTGCACCACATTTATGTCCCCCCCTTTCCATTTTTCATATAAAAGTATATATCATAATTTATTCAAAATTCAGTCTTTACTCTCTTCGTCTGGAACTATTTCTACTATTTCTTCAATTTTGCAATCCAAAGCCATACATATCTTTCGCAACACTTCTGTTGACACATCCCCCCCTTTTCCCATCTTTGCAATTACGTTTGTTGACAAACCCGCCATTTCTCGTAGATCCTTTTTAATCATATTCTTATCAATCAGCAACTTCCAAAGTTTATTATAATTTACAGTCATAGTCTTCACCGCGCTCTCAAAAAATGACCATTCAAGGTAATATTACTAGAATAGCATACCATATGCACTTTTTATTTTCAATTAATCCTTGAGTTTTTCAATCCAAATTTTCGGAATCCAATCTTCTACTCAAGTTCGTATATGCATCATTTCTGATAGCTAGTATAATAAAAGCTATTGCTCATCTTCCTTATCACTACACCGAAACTCTTACTAGTAAAACAACAAGTTCGACTTTAGTTGCTTTGCTTTCACCGACAGCTTCAAAACACAAGTTAAAATCATCGGTACCTTGTCTAGTTTAATATTGTTTAGACTTTTCAACAATGTGTTGGGCTATCTCTGCTTTTATCCGTCTGTTGAACACAAATATATATAACTTATTATTTTCGATTCCAAAAAAATTGCCTAAATAAGGTAATAGCTGGGCATCATATTTGGATGTGATGCCCAGCTGTTTTCACTTGTTCCTACCTATTATCTCTGCTCAATTCCTTCCAACAGATCATCACAGAGTTTCTCATATTCTTTCCAGCAACCGGAGAACTCTTTATATCGCTCAAGCAAGAAAACTCGATCGGTATCATCCGAAGCATTCGCCAGTATCACGAACGGAATCTCCGATTCTCCACGTTTTCTTAAAAGAACATATTTTTGTTCATCCCACTGAATTTCAACGTTGATTTCAAGTTGAATGCTGTTTCCCCATATACCGACCTCTTCCACGGCAACTTTCCCAAGAGAAATGATCCCAGCATCCAGAAGAGGCGAAATCCACTTTGCCTGTTTTGCAGCAATATATCCACACATTTGATGATCTTGCGTTTGGATTGCGAGTGCATTGGAATCATATGCGTTTTCTGGCTCTCGTTCCAGCTGGAGCGGTTGACCACTACGCATAGTCGAGCAGACTGCCTTGCGTTCTACTAGGTGAGTACCTGCTGCAATGAATACAAATGTGGAACTACCGGTTCCAAGCATAAAATAGGGAGGTTCAGGAGGTTCTGGCGCTTTGATGAATGCTCCAGCTTCCAACTGCTTCAGACTATACCACTCAGTTGCCTCTGGGGTATGATTATGGGACTCTAAATTATCCATGTACAGAGCAGCGGAAAGCACCTTTGTTTCATCAGCCTTTTTAAGCCACACGCTGCTTTCAGCGCTATGCTCCGATTCGCTCAGGTTGAGTTCTTCTGCCCAGTCAAAAAAACTCATCAGTTGTGTTACTGGCAAATATCGCTTATCCTCCTCCCAGTAACCATAGTAATCCAATGCGTCTTTTAAATCGAGCCTTTCATTCGGTATCGTTTCCCCAGGGAAGAACCCCATGCAGATTCGGCAGGTATCGGACCGCCAGGACTCCTTGGCTTTGGTGATATCTGTAAGCCATGCGCGCGGCTGTAAAGTTGGTTTTTTACTCCATTCCCAAAACGAACGAAAAACCTGATAGCTATCTTCTTTTTTATCTTTATCAACCATCAAGGGAACATTCGCTATCCGAATTCCTTTATAAAACAGAACAAATGCTGGAACCGGGTATGCATAATCTTCTGCTCCCCCAGCATGTCGGTAAGCTCGGGAAAAATTATCTACCTGCACATACACTGTGTCAATTTTCACTTGAAATTCAGTTCCCAGAGGGAGATGTTCCAATAAAGTAAAACTGACATCATGACTACTAAAGAAACTCGCTTCGTCTCCAGCTGTTTTCCAGTTATTGTTTTCTGTATAAACTAGATCTGCTTCTTTCTCGGAAAATACTTCTGCATATTCTTCTCGCTGAGTTAATGCATCGTACTCACTGGCGAATGCATAGGCATCTACTTCCAGATTTGCAGTGTAAATAGCTCCGTTCAGTGGCAGTGCAGCTTCATCCAGAGGGTCACGTACCCAGTTTAAGCGATTCAGATGTTCCTGAAAAGGAGTTATGTAACGTTTCTCATCTTCGGTAAAGGCAATCTCTATTTTCCGGAGTGATGAGAATTTTATTTTTGCACGAAAAGCTTCTCCTGTCGGAATTTTTCGAAGTTTTGCTTCTTTTTGTACGGCAGTTGCCGCCAAAAAACCTATATGTTCTCCTTTCAAGGTCATTACTTCCAATCGGGGCGTGAAACGGTGGATCATGCTATGCACTTCCACGATTTGTCCGTCCTGTAACCGGGAGTGGATTTCTTTTGTATCTATGTCACGCAGGGTAATATTTGACAGCTTGATGCAGAACTCTTCTGCCGGAGGTTTTTGTTCTATCCCATTTATAAAGATTTTTGTCGAAGGAAAAAAACTGCTCTTGTCATAAGTGATTTGCGTTGGAAGATCCACACACAGAAGTTTTTTGCATCCCTTGAATGCATCTTTTTTGATTCGCTTTAGGTTCTCTGAAAATTTGATTTCCACAAGTTCCTTGCAACCGGAAAACGTGCTCTCACGGATTTCCTGAACACCATCTGGAATGATAATGTGACTCAATGTTTTACAGTTGCGAAACGCTGACTCCCCGATTTTGCAAACACTCTGAGGGAGCGCGACGTTTTTTAAAGCAACACAGCCATAAAATAAACGGTCGCTAATTTCTTTGAGATTTTCTGGAAGCTGAATTTTCTCCAGCTTCTTCCATCCATTAAATGCTCCAATAGGAATTTTACTACAGGATTTCGGAAGTACCAGTTGTTTGATAGACTCAAAAGGCATATCAAAATTCGGAAACTTTTTCAGAGTTTCCGGCAAAATTAGCTCTTGGATTGCAAAAAAACGCCGTCCAGCTGCACCAGTTGAGCGAAAGCAAATTTCAATTTCATTCACATCTCCCTCCGGAACAGATGCGGACAGGTCCAACTTTGCAATCTCTTTAGGACATGTTGTAAACATCAATTTTCCATTGACGTATTGATAAGAAAGACCTTCTTTTGTGGCTGCCATTGTACTCCCTCGCTTTCTTTGATCGGCGAACGTCCATTACACGAACACAATTTCTGCGCCTTCGCAACCCTCAAAGGCTGCCTGGTCATCCCACCATTCATCATCAGGATACTCTTTATACACGTTAGCTCCCACTGGAATTTCAAAACGCTTTACACCCCAAACATTTGCAAATGCCAAGGCACCGATCTCCCTTACGTTGCGAGGAATGTTAATTTCTGTAATTCCGTTGTTCTGATAGAACGAACAGCTTCCAATTCTCCGGATGCTTTCTGGAAGGACAACTTTCTTTAATCGATTACGCACCATGTCCGCAACCATAATATCCATAAAGTTTGCACTGATTTGAGCCATGGAGACCGGTCCGTTGCAGAAACATACGCTGTCTGCCGCATTGTCGGTGTCAAATGCGTAATCCCCGATTTCTACAACGGTATGCCCGTCCAGCGCTTCCGGAATAATCAGAACTTCCGGCCAGACTTCCGCGCCGCAGATGATTGCTTCACCATTTTCGTTCAAACGATAATAAAATCCATTTGCCAACAGTTGATTTTCACGATTTACAAGTGCCATTTTTATTCCCTCCAATTTTAAAATCTATAAAACAGCCATAATGCATCTTAATGATCGGAGCGATTATTGTTTACTTGACTTCTGCAATCTACGATTTCTGTATATTTATTATAGCATAGTATATGTTCGATTTTCCGGACTTTTGTATATCATTATATTTAGTTATCTGCATGTTAACCTGTTTTTTGTCTGACCGTATTATTCATCTCCAGCAATTCTCCCACTTTTAACGCCATACCGCGCAGGTATTGATATTTCTATGTTCTCGCTCCGCCATCAACCGAATTCTCTCCCGCATCCGGTCTGCCCGGGGCGGGATTTTTTGTGCGGTGCGCAGCTCTTTGCGCACCGCACAGATTTTTTCGGTGAGCTGGTCTTTCTCGGCATGTAGGGCGGTGCATTCCGCCGGATCGTGACAGCGGCGCAGCCGGTTGCGACAATGGGTGCGCCGGGCTTCCAAAGTTTGCAGCTCCTCGGTTTTCTGCGTGATGAATTGCTCCACTTCCTCCCGGGTTTGCAGCGAATATCGCTCCAACAGATGCAGCTGGGCTTCGATCTGCTCCCAGTGGCGCAGGTCCTCCCGCATGGCCGGATGGGGCGGGCGATGGTTGGGGATCTTCTCGGGCAATCTGCCCAGCAGGTAGCAATAGTACAGATAGGTGCGGTAGATGCCCAGCGTTTTGAGCAGGGCCTTTTTGAACTCCTCCTGTTTCCACCGGTCGTGGGGATGAACCGGGGGATAGCATCTGCGGTACCGTTCCTGCCGCGTAGAGAGGGAAGAATACACTGTGTTTTCGCAGACGCGGTCAAAGAGGGCCTCTTCCGTGTACCGTTCGCCCAGAGTTTTGAAACGGACGGCATGTGCGTCACCGGGCATTTTGATGGTGGCGTACTTGCGGTTCGGGTTAAAATTCACCTCATAGCCCATTTTCCTCAGGCGGGTGGGCAGCTCCCGGAAATGGTTGCATTCAAGGACTGCCCGGTCAATGTCCTGCCGCATCACGTTGTAGCGTGTGGGTTCGCCCGCCTTTTCCGCCTGAAAAAGATTCCGGGGTGTGCGGTGACGGGAGGGGTCTTCCACCACCGAAAGCCCGTGCTCCCGGCAGAGCATATCCGATGCCTTTTGCAGCGCCCGATAGGTTTTCCGGCAATCGTTATATCGTTTGCCGTCCACAAAGGAGACGGAGTTCAGCACGAAATGATTGTGGCAGCAATCGGTATTCAGGTGAGTGGCAACCAGCACCTGAAACCGGTCGCCCCAGAGCCTGCGGGCCAGCTCCACCCCGATGGCATGGCATTCTTCCGGGGTGACTTCTCCGGGCGGAAAACTCTGGTAGGCATGGAATGCTACGATGCCTGCCGTGTCGCCAAACTGCCGTTTGGTCAGTTCCATCTGCTGGCGGGCGATCTCGGGCAGGCAGTTCACTCCGCTCACAAACAGCTGGCGATCCTGTGTGGTTTTGGAATGATTGGCTGCGTACTGAAGCACCTCGGCCAGATCATCCTTTGCCGGAGCCAGGCCCGTCAGGTCCGGCATTCGGGTTTTCTCTTCGTTTTCGGCGTATCGGATGAGGGAATCCAGACGGCCCCTCACCGGCCAGATTTTGGTCACGGCCACAGGTCAGCTCTCCTTTCTGGGCAGGGTAGCGGCCTGGATGGCCAACAGGGTATTCAGCAGTTCTGCCTGCACCTGCGGGGTATTCTCCCGCTGGTAAAGCTCAGTGAGCCGGGTGAGAATCTGCTGGTATTCCAGCGGCGGAGTGGGCTGGGGTACTCGCCCGCTCAACCGCATCCGCACATAGCGGGACAGGGACAATCCGCAGGCTTTGGCGGCCTGCTCAAACCGCTGTTTTTCTTCCTGGGTCACGCGGATATTCAGCTGGATGGTTCGGTTCAGCATGTGTTTTCTCCTTTCTAAGGCGGCACCGCATAATTCCAGGTGGTGGAGCGCGCCGGAAAATTTTTTGCGGAATGAACCAAAAAGCACAGGCAAGCCTTGGTGGCTTGACGAGCATTTTTGGAAAATTCCACGGAAAATTTTGGCGCGATACGCCGCCTGAGCCAATCGGCGTGAATTGTGCGGTGGTGCCTTCAATAACAAAGGACCGGGCGGTCTGGCCCGATCCTTTTGTGTTGTTGCGTTGTTGGGTTGATCGGGGGTTACAGGGGTATTTCCCCCTGTGCAGAGCAAGGCTCTGCGGCGGCGTATGGCTTCCAAAAAGCTATACAAAGCCAGTGCTCGTTCCCCCTGTGGACAGGCGTTTTTCTGTCCGGTCATTCCAGAGCTTCCGGATAGAGAAACTCCGGCAGAATCGCCTGCTCCACAGCATCCCGGATCAGGTTCATCCGGCGCACCCACTCCATGGGATTTGCGCGCTTGAGAGCTTCGTCCACCTGCTGCTGGCGGGCCATCCGGGCCACACATTCCTGTACTGCCTGCCGGGCCTCTTCGTCCACCTGGGACAGGTGGCGGTTGAGCCGGTCCTCCAGCAGCAACCGGTCCAGCATATCGGGGCGGTGGTTTTCCAGAAACTGACGGCGCATCTCGCCGTAGCGGCCAATGGGGCGGACCGTATCGGTAGAAATCAGGTTGGGCAGTAAATATCCGTTGACGTTTGTGTATTGCATGGTAAGACCTCCGTTATCGCTCGGGTTGATTTTTGTTGTAGCCTCGTTTGTGCTGCCAGTTGCGCAGCAGAAGCAGGATGGTATTGTGCATCTGTTCCGGTGTGTAGTTGGGCGGGAAGAACTTCTTCACGTCCTCCTGATTCAGAAAGAACTTCTGCCGCTGATTGGGCTTTTCCTCAGTGAGCAGATGGTGCAGGTATTCCCGCGTCAGAGTTCCGGCCTGACTCATCTGCTTAAGGGTACGGGACTGGGTGAGGGAAGGCGTAGCCTGGCAGGCATCCATTTCGTCTTTCAAAAGCTGCTGATCTTCCTCGGTGAGATAGGAAATCTCCACCGCCGGATTGAAGGCGATTCGGCCTTCGTCCACCATCTGAAGAATAGAGGGAATGAGGTGGGTCAGGC
Source organism: Allofournierella massiliensis (assembly GCF_004345265.1). Lineage (GTDB taxonomy): Bacteria > Bacillota > Clostridia > Oscillospirales > Ruminococcaceae > Allofournierella > Allofournierella massiliensis. The sequence continues at coordinate 90,841 of NZ_SLUM01000011.1, read as the reverse complement.
GGATGTACCGATGAATCTGCCTTTGACTGTCACTCGTGTTCCTACTCACTTCTTCGATGCTCCATAACTTCTCGCCAACTTGGCGAGAAGTGCTTCGCCCTTGATGGCAGATCGCCTCCATCTTCATTTTGTATGCAAAGGCTTTTTCGCTGGGCAGGATATGTTCCCGCTGGATGTTGCTATCCACCAGAAGGATGATTGCTTCATCGTCGGTCATCGGGCGCACCAGCACCGGCAGTCGGGTGATGCCCAGCGCCTCGCAGGCAGCTTTGCGGCGATGGCCGCTCACGATCTCATAACTTCCGTTCGGCAGCGGGCGGGCCAGCAGGGGAGAAAGCACCCCGTATTCCTGAATGCTTTCCTTCAGCTGGTCCATTTCTTCTCCAGTGGCTACCCGGAACGGCTGGTTTTGAAAAGGCACCAGTACCCCGGCATCCAGCATGGTCACCACCTGAGAATCAGAGGTCTTTTGTGTGGTTTCGTTCATCTGTAACACGCTCCTTATATCTGCAAAAATGATGCGCTGCAAAGGGGGAAATGGGCCCGAAAATGTACACCGCAAAGTGGGTACATTTTTGAAAATACGGGCCGTGGCCCCTAAGCCTTGTGAAAAATGGGCAGAAAAAATCCCCCTGCGCTGTTTCCAGCGGCAGGGGGATTGGCGTATTACAGGTATACTTCCAGGTCGATGTCATGCCATCGACTGGGCTTTACCACGCAATTTCGCGCTTTCTGGAACGCATGGGCGTCCTCAAAGTGCAGCGTCATCTGCATGAGCCCGATCGGATTACTTCCGGGGGTTCTTGATGGCTGCCTGAGCGGCGGCCAGACGGGCGATGGGTACACGGAAGGGAGAGCAGGACACATAGTCCAGGCCAACCTTGTGGCAGAACTCCACGCTGGTGGGGTCGCCGCCGTGCTCGCCGCAGATGCCCAGACCCAGTTCGGGGCGGGTCTTGCGGCCCAGAGTTACAGCCATTTCAACCAGCTTGCCTACGCCGTTCTGATCCAGGTGGGCGAACGGATCGTTCTCGTAGATCTTGTTGTCGTAGTAGTAGTTCAGGAACTTGCCGGCATCGTCACGGCTGAAGCCGAAGGTCATCTGGGTCAGGTCGTTGGTGCCGAAGCTGAAGAACTCGGCTTCCTTGGCGATCTCGTCTGCGGTCAGAGCAGCGCGAGGAATCTCGATCATGGTGCCCACTTCATACTTCATGTCCACACCGGCAGCCTTAATCAGCTTATCGGCGGTAGCAACCACCACGTCCTTAACGAACTTCAGCTCCTTGACCTCGCCTACCAGGGGGATCATGATGTGGGGAACGATCTTCACGCCGGTTTCACGGCTTACGTTGATGGCAGCGTTGATCACAGCGGTGGTCTGCATCTCGGCAATTTCAGGATAGGAAACGGCCAGACGGCAGCCACGATGGCCCATCATGGGGTTGAACTCATGCAGGCTGTCGATCACGTTGTGCAGATGCTCAACGGTGATGCCCAGATCTGCGGCCAGCTCCACGATATCCTCTTCCTTGGTGGGCAGGAACTCGTGCAGAGGCGGATCCAGATAACGGATGGTCATGGGACGCTCGCCCAGAACCTTGTACATGGCCTCGAAGTCACCCTGCTGATAGGGCATGATCTTGGCCAGAGCCTTCTTGCGGTCCACCACGTTCTCGGCCACGATCATCTCGCGAACGGCCTTGATGCGGTCAGCCTCGAAGAACATGTGCTCGGTACGGCACAGGCCGATGCCTTCGGCGCCGAACTCCACAGCCTGCTTGGCGTCGCGGGGGTTGTCGGCGTTGGTGAAGACCTTCAGCTGACGGGCAGCATCGGCCCAGCTCATGAAGCGGCCAAAGTCGCCGCTGATGGAAGCGTCCACGGTGGGCAGAGCCTTGCCGTAGATGTTACCGGTGGAGCCGTTCAGGCTGATCCAGTCGCCGCGCTTATAGGTCACGCCGCCCAGAGTGAACTGCTGTTTGTCGTATTCCACAACGATCTCGCCGCAGCCGGATACGCAGCAGGTGCCCATGCCGCGGGCCACAACGGCAGCGTGGCTGGTCATACCGCCGCGCACGGTCAGGATGCCCTGTGCAACGGCCATGCCCTCGATGTCCTCAGGGCTGGTCTCCAGACGAACCAGGATAACCTTCTTCATCTCACCGCTCTCCACGGCGTTCTTGGCGTCCTCAGCGGTGAATACCACCTGGCCGCAGGCAGCGCCGGGGGAGGCAGCCAGGCCCTTGCCGATGACTTCGGCATTCTTCAGGGCCTCGGGGTCAAACTGGGGATGCAGCAGGCTGTCCAGCTGCTTGGGATCAACGCGCAGAACCGCTTCCTTCTCGTCGATCATGCCCTCGTCCACCAGGTCGACAGCGATCTTCAGAGCGGCGGCAGCGGTGCGCTTGCCGTTACGGGTCTGCAGCATGTAGAGCTTGCCATCCTCGATGGTGAACTCCATATCCTGCATGTCCTTATAATGATTTTCCAGACGGTTGGCAATGTCCACGAACTGGGCATAAACCTCGGGCATCTGCTCCTGCAGATGTGCGATGGGAGAAGGCGTACGGATACCGGCCACAACGTCCTCGCCCTGCGCATTGATCAGGTACTCGCCGAACAGAGCCTTTTCGCCGGTGGCGGGGTTACGGGTGAAGGCCACGCCGGTGCCACTGTTGGGGCCGGTGTTGCCAAATACCATGGCCTGCACGTTAACGGCGGTACCCCACTCGTAGGGGATCTCGTTCATGCGGCGGTATACGTTGGCGCGGGGGTTATCCCAGCTGCGGAACACGGCCTTGACTGCCTCGATCAGCTGAACGCGGGGATCGGTGGGGAAGTCGGTGCCCATGTGGCTCTTGTACAGGCTCTTGAACTTGAATACCAGAGCCTTCATATCGTTCTCGTCCAGCTCGGTGTCCATCTTGACACCCTTTTCAGCCTTCATCTGGTCGATGATCTCTTCGAACTCAGACTTGGGCAGCTCCATAACAACGTCGCTGAACATCTGCACAAAACGGCGGTAACTGTCGTATGCGAAGCGGGGGTTGCCGGTCTTGGCGGCCAGGCCCTCAACCACTTCGTCGTTCAGGCCCAGGTTCAGGATGGTGTCCATCATGCCGGGCATGGAAGCACGGGCGCCGGAACGGACGGATACCAGCAGGGGGTTGGCAACGTTGCCGAACTTCTTGCCGGTGATGTCTTCCATCTTGCCGATGTATTCGTAAATGTCGGCCATGATCTCATGGTTGATCTGACGGCCGTCTTTGTAGTACTGAGTGCAGGCTTCGGTGGAAATGGTGAAGCCCTGGGGAACAGGCATACCAGCGTTGGTCATTTCGGCCAGGTTGGCGCCTTTGCCGCCGAGGATGTCGCGCATGTCGCGGTTACCCTCGCTGAACAGATAAAGGTATTTTTTCTTGTTCAAAATCTTCAACCTCCAATGGTAGCACCGGGCGGGGCAGAGCCTCGGGCGATGCCGATATTCCGTTTGTGATGAACACATTATAACAGATTCGAGAAAAAAATACCAGAACTTTTTTCAGAATTTGGAAACTTTTTGTGTCAAATCACTGTAAAATTCGACAAAATACGGTGAAAAGCCGGTTTGCAGGCATAGTAAGATTCGTTCCTGCACTTGAAATTTTTCAAAAAGTTGGTATGCTTATAATTGGTGTAATTTTTAGATTTTCCGGCTGCGCTTCATATATTAGAATATGTTCTGCAAAAGCCGGGGTGATGAGGATCATTTATGTTTTTCAAAAAACAGACCACCGGAGCCGACTGGCTGGTGGTGGGCCTGGGCAATCCGGGCAAAAAATATGATGGCACCCGCCACAATGTGGGCTTTGATGCCATCGACCATCTGGCCAAAGAATGGGGCGTAAGCGTGACCAAGGCCAAGTTTGAAGGGTTGTGCGGGCAGGCGGCGCTGGCCGAAGGCAAGGTGCTGCTGCTCAAGCCCCAGACCTTTATGAATCTTTCCGGCCACAGCGTACAGGCGGCGGCGGAGTTTTTCAAGATTCCGCCGGAGCATGTGATCATCCTGTGCGATGATGTGACCCAGAAGCCGGGCAAAATTCGCATCCGGCCCAGCGGTTCGGCCGGTGGTCACAACGGCCTGAAGGACATCATCGCCTGCCTTGGCACCGATGGTTTTGCCCGGGTGCGGCTGGGCGTGGGCGAAAAGCCCAGCCCGGACTACGACCTGGCCAACTGGGTGCTGGGCAAACTGGGCGGCGAGGATCGAAAGGCCTTCGAGAGCCGTCTGAACGATGTGGAAGCCGCGGTGCGGCTGATTCTTGCGGGCAAGCTGAGCGAGGCGCAGAATCGATTCAATTGAGCCAGCGGGCCCGGTATTTCCGGGCCCGTTTTGTTTTTCTCGAAAGCGAAAAGGAGGGAACGGCATGAAAGCGGTGTGCAGAGTGATCGCCGCCGGGCTGCTGCTGGCGGCGCTGGCCGGCTGCGGTGCCGGGCGCGGCGGGTATGAATGGGCGGTGGAGCCCCGGCTGAAGGCAGATAAAATCGAACCGCTGGCCGTAAGCGGCGGCGGTATTCTGGAAGGCAGCCTGCCGGAGGACGAGGCACTGCGTACCCTCTGCGCGGCCCAGCAGGGCGAGCTGTGGGGCCTTGTGGACGGTCAGACCGGCGAGTGGGTGGTGGAGCCCTGTTTTTCTCAGGCTCCCGCCCTGTGTCCCGCCGGGCACCTGCTTGCCACCGGGCCGGACGGCACACTGATTGACGACCCGGAACTGGACCGGCAGCTGACCGCCTATGCTCCGGCGCTTCGCCTGGAGCCGGGCCACGGAGGCCCTGGTGTGGAATATGTGTGGGACGGTGAAGCCGGTCAGGTGCGCCGCCACAGCTGGAACGAGAGCGGTGCGCAAAGCCCGCTCCTGGACCCGTCCGCCGGGAACGGCGAGCTGCTCCCGATCCGACAGGGCAGCTGGAAATACAGCCAGCTGGAGGGCGCCCAGGTGATGGAAGCGCAGCCAAAAAGCCTTTACGCCGTAGCCTCGGCCGATGGAACCCTGCTCACAGATTTTGTTTATGAACAGGCCCGGCCCGGCAGCGGCGGACTGATTGCGGTGGAGAAAAAGGGGAAATGGGGCTATCTGAACGAACAGGGCCAGCTGGTGATCCCCTGCAAATACGACGGTGTATGGGGCCAGAGCACCGACCGGGACGTTCAGGGCAACGACAGCGCCGTCTGGCAGCGGGTATGGCCCGCGCCCTGCCTCGAAGCAGGCGTGGTGGTACGCAAGGGCGGGGAATACGCTCTGCTGAGCAGCGACGGCCAGAAGCAGATCGGCTTCGGCGCCTATCAGGCACTGGCCCCGGCGCCGGGCGGCCTTGTCTGGGCAGAAGAAGGCGGTCTGTGGGGACTGCTGCGGCCGGTTTCCGATTCCTGAGCTGTATTTCTTCCCATACCGTTTACAACGGCAGGCAGCAGCCGGTATAATAGTCGCGGAAAGAATTCAACAACAAGGGAGGAACGTGGTTGAAAACCAGACTTTTGTGCGCGGTGATGCTGCTGGCGCTGGCCATCGGCCTGGCGATGCCCGCCGCCGCCCAGTGGGATCCGCCCCAGGGCACAACGGACAAGGCGCAGGCGGTGTATCTGTATCAGCTGGACACCGAGACCCTGGTCTATGCAAAAAACGAGAACGAACGGCGGGCCCCGGCCAGCCTGACCAAGCTGATGACCGCACTGCTTCTGGTGGAGAGCGGCCAGCCGCTGGACACACCGTTCACCATTCCCGACGGGCTGCAGCCGGAGTTCAATGAAATTCTGGCGAATTACGGCACCCGGGCGGGGCTGCTCTGCGGCGAGACCGTAACCCTGCAGGATCTGCTCTACGGCTGCCTTCTGCCCAGCGGCAACGACGCGGCCAGCGCCATCGCCTGGTATCTGGGCGACGGAGACGAGGCGGCCTTTCTGGATCAGATGAACCGGTGGGCCGCCGAACTTGGCTGCACCGACACCCATTTCAGCTGTCCCCATGGGCTGGACAGCATGGATCAGGGAAATTACAGCACCGCGCAGGACATGTTCCGGATTGCCCGGGCCTGCATGGAAAACGAAACATTGATGGAGGTCATGTGCTCCACCGAATACTGGATGCCCCTGACCGAGCTGCACACTCAGGCCGACGCCGGCGCGCCGGAAGGGAAGAGCTACCGGATTCGCAGCACCGTGGTGATGCAGAACCCGGACTCCCCCCTGTATCGGGACTATATTCGGGGCATGAAAACCGGCTTTACCGACGAGGCGGGCCGGTGCTTTGTGTCCGGCGCGCAGCAGGGCGGGGCCAACTGGCTGTTGGTGGTGATGGGTGCACAGGATGGCCTTGCGGAGGACGGCGTGAACTACGCCTTCCACACCACGGCAGATCTGTACGACTGGGCGCTGGAAGCGCTGGCACCCACCGCCGCCGTGAACACCGAGACCCCGGCCACCCAGCTTCCGCTGCGCTGGTGCACCGAAGCCGACACGGTGGGGCTGTATGCCAGAGATCCGCTGGTGGTTCTGGCGGAGACCGATTCCAGCACGCTGGAAACCCGCATCGAAACCACGGTGGATTCCCTCTCCGCTCCGGTGCAGGCCGGCACGGTGCTGGGGCGGCTGACCGTTCAGGTGAACGGCGAGACCGTGGGCTCCACCGAGCTGGTGGTTCTGCAGGACTATGAACGCAGTTTCTGGCTTTACGCCAAGGATCTGGTGCGCCCATGGCTGCCTCTTCTGGCCGCTGTGGGGATTGCCCTGCTGATCGGGCTGGTACTGCTGGCCCGTCTGCTTGCCCATAAGGCAGCGGTTCGCCGCCGACGCAAGGCCCTGCGGGTAGCCCCGCCCCGCAGCCGGGAAAACCCATAACATCCTGATTCATACAAGCAAAACACCCCTTTCCGCTTTTTGTGGCGGGAAGGGGTGCTCTTTTTATGAATATTTTGCCGCCGGGGTTGACAGAATACATTCACCGGCATATAATGAACATTGTTCATTTCGGTGTGCCGCACTTTCTTTTTCCGAATTCATGAACATCGTTCATTATTAACTGTTTTGAAAGGACGGGCTTTTTATGGTAAAACGCTCCACTCTTCTGCTCATCGCCTGCCTGGTATGGGGCTGTGCCGGGGCAAATATTCTTCGCATTGGTCTGGCTGCCTATTCGGCCTATCTGTCGGTTCTGAATCTGGTGCTGTCCGCGGTGGTGTTCGCGGTCTTTCAGCGGTTCATTTTCGGGCCGCTGGTGAAAAAGCACACCGGCCGGATCACCGGTTACGAGGCCGAACGGCACTTCTTTTTGAAGTTTTTCGACCTGCGCTCCTTCGCCATTATGGCGGTGATGATGACCGGCGGCATCTGGCTGCGGGCTTCCGGCGTGGGGCCGGAGGTGTTTATCGCGGTGTTCTATTCCGGTCTGGGCGCTTCGCTGCTGCTGGCAGGCCTGCTGTTCGGGCGCAACTATTACCGTCTTCGCTCCGCCTGCTGACGAAATCAGAACTGCTTTCTCCTTCCTCAGACGAAAACGCCCGGGGCCGCTGATACAGCCCCGGGCGTTTTTGCTCTTATTCCGTTTCGTTCAGAAAATCCTTTAGGTACTCCGCGGCGCTGCGGCTCATTTCGCGGGAGAAGTCGCTGCCGTATTTGCGCTGCTCAAAGGCCTTGACCCACTGATCGAAATCGAAGGTTTCATTTCCGCCCCGGGTGGCCCGCTCCTCCAGCGCCTGCCGGTGCTGCTCGCCGGTGTATTCCGGGTACTGATTTTCCGCCACAATGTAATTGCGGGCAAATCGGGCGGGCTTTTTGCGCTGCTGCTGTTGGCGGGTGGGCCAGCCGATCACCAGCATGGCCGCCGGCACTACCTGAGCGGGCAGAGCCAGTTCCTCGCGCACCTGCTCACAGTTTTCCAGAATGTCTCCAATGTAGCAGCTGCCCAGCCCCAGGCTATGGGCCGCCACCACCACATTCTGGGCGGCAATGCAGGCATCCGCCAGCGCCAGGAAAAGATCCCCCGCACCGGCAGGCCGGGGCGCACAGCCTGCCTCCCGGTAGACGCCGGGCCAGCGGGCGCAGTCCGCCAGAAAAACCAGCACCACCGGAGCGGTGGCGATAAAGGGCTGATGGTCACACAGCTCGGCCAGCCGGGCCTTGCGCTCCGGGTCGGTGATGTCCAGAATGGTATACAGCTGCTGGCAGCCGGCGGTGGGCGCCTGAAATGCTGCTTCCAGCAGCTGCTCCTTCATGGCGGGGGTGACCGACTGATCCAGAAAGACCCGCACACTCTTGCGGTCCTGAATTCCCTGTTGGGTAGGGTTCATGGGGAATGCCTCCTTTTTGCAGCGGGCCGGGTAAGGCCCGCTTTTTTCTGATTATAGCACGTCTGCATACAAAAAACACCCGGGCAAAGCCCGGGTGTTTTTCTGCTTATTCGTAACGAAGTGCCTCGATGGGATCCAGCTTGGCGGCCTTGTTGGCCGGGTAATAGCCGAAGAACACGCCGATGGCCATGGAGAAGCCCACCGCCACCAGCACAGTGCCCAGATCCACCCGGGCGGGCGCACCGATCAGGGAGGCGCCCAGACTGCCCAGACCGAAGCCCACCAGAATACCCAGTGCGCCGCCCACCAGACAGATGACCACCGATTCCACGATAAACTGGGTGCGGATGGCCCCGTTGGTGGCGCCCAGCGCCTTGCGCACGCCGATCTCCCGGGTGCGCTCGGTGATGCTCACCAACATGATATTCATCACGCCGATGCCGCCCACCAGCAGGCTGATGCCCGCAATCACCCCGATGGCCAGCGAGATGGTATCCAGCACGCTGGTGATGGAGCTCATCTCGTTTTGCAGGTTGTACACGGTAACCAGAAACTGCTCGTTGTTCTTGTAATAACGCTCCTCAAAGAACTGCTCACTGCGCAGCTGGAACGCATCCGCGTCCACACCGGCGGCGGGCACCACCTCACACCAGAAATAACTGCCGCCCGCAATGCCGTTCATGTCGTGCAGGGTGGTGAGGGGCAGATACAGATCGGTGGTGGTGTTTTTGTTCACGGTGGCACTGCCGCCCAGCAGCGGGCTCATGGTCTGGTAGGCATAAACGCCCACGATGGACAGTTCATGCACCGCACCGCCGGATTCCGTCACCTCGATGGTCTGGCCCAGCGCGGCCTGATCGTCGCCGCCGAACAGGTTATCCACCAGCACGTCACTCACCAGTGCCACCTGACGCACGCCCTCCTGATCCTTTTCGTTCAGGGCGCGGCCCACCACCAGCTCGCATTTTTCCGCGTCGAAGTAGCCCTGATTCACACCGGTGATATTCACCTTTGCGGTGTTCGCGCCAATCTGGATCTTACCCGCACCGCCGCTTTCGGTGAGCACCACCGCCTTGATCTGCTGGGCAAACCGCTCCTCGTAGGCCTGCAGCATCTCGTCGCTCAGCAGGTCGCTTTCCTGATAGCTGTAACTGTTCGGGTAGTCGCCGTTTTCATCCGGCCGGGGATCCACACTCAATTGCAGGTTGTTTCCGCCCATGGCCACCAGGCTTTCGCTCACCGTACTGGTGAGGGAATTGCCCACGGTGACGATGGCAATCACCGAACCGATGCCGATGATGATGCCCAGCATGGTGAGCAGGGCACGCATCTTGTTGCTGCGCAGCCCGCCCAGGGCCAGCTTGATGTTTTCCCAGATCACTGCGCCGCGCCCCCTTTCACTTCGCCGGTAATGCGCCCGTCCCGAATGGTGATGATCCGCTCGCATTCGGCGGCCAGCTCCCGGGAGTGGGTGATGAGCAGGATGGTTTTGCCCTGCTCCTTGTGCAGCTTGTGGAACAGATCCATCACCACCCGGCCGGTGGCGGAATCCAGCGCGCCGGTGGGTTCGTCTGCCAGCAGCACCGCCGGGTCGTTTGCCATTGCCCGGGCAATGGCCACACGCTGCTTCTGACCGCCGGAAAGCTCGTTGGGCTGGTGCGCCATCCGCTTTTCCATGCCCACCAGCTCCAGCAGCTCCTTTGCCCGGGCGGTGCGCTTTGCCGCGCCGATGCCGTTGTACAGCATGGGCAGCTCCACATTTTTCAAAGCGCTGGTGCGGCCGATCAGGTTGAAGGTCTGGAACACAAAGCCGATTTTGCGGCAGCGCAGCGCGGAAAGCTCGCTGTCCTTTGCGGCAGTCATGTCGATGCCATCCAGGAAATAGCTGCCCCGGGTGGGTTTGTCCAGCGCGCCCACAATGTTCATCAAGGTGGACTTGCCACTGCCGGACTCGCCCACGATGGCCACGAACTCGCCCTCATACACATCCAGATCAATGCCATGCAGAATCTCCAGCTCGTTGGGCTGGCCGATGTAAAATTTCTTCACGATGCCCCTCAGCTGGATGATGGGCTTCTTTTCGCCGCTCATTGCATTGCCTCCGGGTCAGCCAGACTGCGCAGCTCCATGCCCTCGGTCAGGCCCTCGCCGCTCACCTCCACCGACAGATCCGTCTCCATGCCGGTGGTCACCGGGACGGGGGTGAAGGTCACGTTGCCCTCGGCGTCGGTGTTCTTCTGGTAAACCACAGCTTCGCCGTTTTCATCGGTGCCCACTGCGTCCAGCGGCACACTGAACACGCCCTTTTTCTCTTCCAGCAGAACCTTGGCCTTGGCAGTCATGCCCAGACGCAGCGCACCGGTGGCATCGTCCACTGAAACCTTCACTGCATAGCTGGCTTCGCCATTCTCGTTCACGGTGGCCTTGGGGGCGATCCAGCTGATGGAACCGTGGAACACATCCTTCGCGCCGGAGGTCAGGGTCACACTCTGGCCCACACTCAGCTGGTTCACGTCGTATTCCCGCACGCTGAGCAGTGCCTCCAGCGCGCTCTGGTTCTCGATGGTGGCGATCTCGCCCGCAGCGCCGCCCACCACAGCCTTTACCTGCGTGATGGTTCCGGCGCAGGGCGCGGTGATGGTGCACTGCTTTTTGGCATTCTGCAGGGTTTTCAGCTGCTGGGCTGCCGCGCTGGGGGCATCCGCCGCGGTCACCGCGTTCACCAGCACATCCTGTGCATCCTCAATGGCCAGACTGTCCTGCCGGAGCTTGGCATCCCGCTCAGTCTGATCCCAGTCAGCAGTCACATCCTCGTCGATGGTTTTCTGGTTGCGGGCATCCTCCAGCCGGCGCTGCGCCTGAGAAATGCTCAGGTCGTTCTGCTGCTTTTCGGCGGCCACCGCCTCCTGCTGAACCTTGATCTGGGCATCCAGATCGGTGGTATCCAGCGTGGCGAGCACATCGCCCTCGGCCACCACATCACCTTCGCTTACCAGCACCTCGGCCACCGGGTAGGTCTGGGCCGCGGCCACCTGGGTCACCTGGGCAGACTGGATGCTTCCGCTCACGCTCAGGGTCCGGCTCAGATCGCCCTTTTCCAGCGTGAAGGTCTGTACCTGCTGGGCTGCCGCCTTTTGTGCGGCCGCGGCCGCCTGATTCATCCGCGTCCAGCCCACAGCGCCGGCCACAGCCAGCACCGCCAGCACAATCAGCGCCTTTTTGTGCCGGCCCAAAAACGATGTTATCCTGCTCATCCCTCATCGACTCCTCTTATTTCATCTGTATGGCGGCCCCGCAGGGCCGCTGCTGTTCCAAACACCCGGGCACGGAAAACAGCCCTCTGCCGTTTTTCGTCGCCAGCGGACAAACCGTTCAAAAAATTTGCGCCGGGCGTTTTCTTTACAAACGTAAAGACGAATCATGACCGGGCCTTTCTTCATTTTGAGGGAAATTTTTTCATAAAAAACCAGAGCCCCTCTTTTTCGAGGGGCTCTGGTTGCAGCATTTTATTGTGCAGGCTCTTTTGTCTGATAGGCTTTTGAGATAGTTTCCAGCATCTGGCGCAGCTGCTGGCGGGCATCTGCCGGAGCCACAAGCTCCACCCGGCCGCCAAAGCCGCACAGCCAGCCGAAAAAGGGCGGGCTGACCACCACATCCGCATACAGAGTAAACCGGCCGTCCGGCTGGGGCATGATGGTCACACCGGTGCCGAACCGATCCAGCATGGGGCCGATGACGCTGTTTTCGCACCGCAGCTCCACCCGGCTGACCGGCCCGCCGAACATGCCGAACATGGGTTTTGCGTAGTTGCGCATCTTCTGGGGGTCGAACTCCTCCCGGCCAAGGCGGGGCTGCTCCAGCGTGGTGATGGAGGTCATCTTGTCCACCCGGTAATGGCGCATGCCCTTGCCCTCCTCGAAGGCCACCAGATAGTAGTTCTCCTCTTCCCACAAAAGGGCCCAGGGACTCACCTGATAGGCTCCGCCACCCCGGCGGGCCACCTTTTTCTTGTCCAGATTCCACTCCTGGTACACAAAACGGACCTGCCGGTCCGAGGCGATGGCCCGGTGCAGCGCATCCACGTTGTAATAGATGCTCTCGTTCATGCTCTTCACCCGGCTGGAGGCGAACACCTGCCGCTGCAGCTCGTTTGCCTCCCACTGGCTGGCAAACTGGCTCAGGGCGCGGATCAGCTGGTCGCTTTTTTTGCGGGTGATGAAACGGGAGGCCTGCACCGAATCTGCCAGCAGCTTGAGCTCGGGCAGCTGGAAGGGCCGACTGGCCAGATGATAGCCGCCGCCCCGGCCCCGGTGCTGCACAATATCGTAGCCCAGCGCCCGCAGGGTGGCAATGTCGTCGTAAACGCTCTTGCGCTCGGCGGCGATGCCCTCGGCGGCCAGCAGCTCCAGAATGCGGGGCACATTGATCAGGTGTTCCTCATCGGTATAGCGGGCAAGAATGCGCAGCAGCCACACCAGCTTGCCCTTCTGACCTTCGCTGCGGGGCATGGCTCACTCCTCCTTTTCCTTCTTGTCAAAGGCGGCCCGCGCCCGGGTGGACTGGCGGAACATTTCCTCCAGCGCGGCCCGGTCCCCCTGCTGCAGGTATCCCTTCAAAGCCTGCAGCCGGGCGGTAAAGCCGTCGATTTCGTCGATCAGGTTTTCCCGGTTCCACAAAAACAGCTCCGCCCACATGGTCTCGTTGATGCGGGCGATCCGGGTCAGATCCCGGAAGGAATCGCCGGTGTAGTCGGCAAACTGCTCCGCCCCCGGCGCGCACATCAGGCTCACCGCAATGGCGTGGGTCAGCTGGCTCACATAGCCGATCATCCGGTCGTGCTCGGCGCAGCTGAGCACCCGGATGTGGGCAAAGCCCAGCGTCCGGCCCAGCCAGCGGGCAAACTCCACCCCTTCGGGGGTGTTGCGGTCGGTGGGGGTAATCAGGAAATTGGCGGGGGAGAAGTCCACCAGATGGGAATTCTCCACACCGCTGACCTCCTTGCCCGCCATGGGGTGGCTGGCAATGAACTCCACCCCCTCGGGCAGGGCGGTCTGCACCGTTTCCACAAGGCCGGCCTTCACGCCGGACACATCGGTGCAGATGCAGCCCGGCCGCAGCAGGCCGCCATACCGGGCCACCCATTCTTCCAGCGCGGTGGGGTAAAGGGCGAAGATCACCCGATCCTCCATTCGCACCAGCTCTTCAAAATTTTCGCTTGCGCCATCCGCAATATAGCCCTTTTCTTTGGCAAACCGGATGGCTTCGGGGTTTGTGTCGATGGCGTATACCTGCGCAAAACCCGCGCGGGCAAGGCCCCGGGCGTAGCTGCCGCCCAGCAGGCCCAGGCCCACAATGAGAAAACGGTCGTTCTTATTCATCCCGCACCTCGATTCGTGCACCCACGCGCTCCAGTACCCGGAAAAAGTCCGGCCAGCTTTTGGCCACCGCGCCCGCGTCCCGGATGGTCACCGGTACCCCGGCGCACAGGCCCGCCATGGCAAGGCTCATCACCACCCGGTGGTCGTTGTGGCTGTCCAGCTCCGCCGGGGCATGCAGCGCCGCCGGGCGGATGGTCACGGTATCCTGTGTGCTTTCAATGTCCGCGCCGAACTTGCGCAGCTCCTCTTCCATGGCGACAATGCGGTCGCTCTCCTTGATGCGCAGCCGCCCGGCATTGATGATCGTTGTTTCCCTCTCGCAGAAGAGGGCCAGCGTCATCAGGATGGGCCCCAGATCCGGGCAGTCGGCCAGATCAATGACCGTGCCGGAAAGGGGAGCCCTTTCAAAGCGCACGCTGCTGCCATTCCGCACAAAGCGGGCGCCGCAGCCCTCCAGAATGGGCAGAATGGCCCCGTCGCCCTGCAGGGAATCCGGGCGAAGATCCTCGATGGTCACGCCGCCCAGCACCGCGCCCAGCACGGCGAAGAAGGCCGCCTGGCTGTAATCGCCCTCTACCCGGTAATCCCGGCCGCGGCCGCACTGACCTCCGGGAATCAGCAGCTTCATGCGGGTCTCGTCCGCCCAGTTCACCTGCACGCCGAAATCCCGCAGGGCCGCCAGCGTCAGCTCCACATAGCTGCGGCTTTCAAAGGGCGGGGTGATGGTGAGGGTGCTGTCGCCCTCCAGCAGGGGCAGCGCAAACAGCAGCCCGCTGATGAACTGGCTGGACACATCCCCCGGAATGGTGTAGTCGCCGGCGGCAAGGGGCCCGCGGATGGCAAGGCCCCCTTCGCTCTGGTCAAATTCCAGGCCCTGGGCCCGGAACAGGTTTTCATACACGCCCATGGGCCGCTGGAGCAGCCGCCCCCGGCCGGAAAATTCCACCCGACCGCCGCACAGGCTGAACACCGGGATCAGAAAACGCAGGGTGCTGCCGCTTTCGCAGCAATCCACCGGGCCGTCCGGGCAGGCCACACAGCCATGGCCGGTAATCCGCGCCCAGCCTTCCCCCCGCTCCACCTGCGCGCCCAGCCGGGCGGCGGCGGTGAGGGTGGCGTCCACGTCCTGGCTGAATTCCAGATTCTCCACCCGGGAGCACCCCCGGGCCAGCGCGGCGCTGAGCACCGCCCGGTGGGCCATGCTCTTGGAGGGTGGCGCGGTGATCCGGCCGCCGATGGCGGCCGGGGCTTGGATGTGGGCGATCATGGACGTTCCTCCTTTTGGGTCTGCTCAGTCAAGAGGCTGGCGCACACCACGGCCCAGCACCTGCGCGATCTGGCGGCACTGGTCGATGGTCTCGCGGAATTTATCCGGCTTCAGGGTCTGGGCGCCGTCGCTCCAGGCATGCTCGGGGTCAGTGTGTACCTCGATGATCAGGCCGTCAGCACCGGCGGCCACGGCGGCCCGGCTCATGCTCTCCACCAGACGCCAGTCGCCGGTGGCATGGCTGGGGTCGATGATGATAGGCAGGTGGGTTTTCTGCTTGATGATGGGCACAACGGAAAGATCCAGCGTGTTGCGGGTGTACTTCTCGAAGGTGCGGATGCCGCGCTCGCAGAAAATCACGTTCTCGTTGCCGCCGGCCATGATGTACTCGGCGCTCATGATCCACTCCTCGATGGTGTTGGCAAGGCCGCGCTTGAGCAGCACCGGCTTTTTCATCTTGCCCACCGCCTTCAGCAGCTGGAAGTTCTGCATGTTGCGGGCGCCGATCTGCACCACGTCCACATATTCCTCGAACTCCTCGATCCGATCCTCGCTCATCAGCTCGCTCACGATGGGCAGGCCGGTGGCCTCGCGGGCCTTCACCATGGCCAGAATACCCTCGGTACCCAGGCCCTGGAAGGCATAGGGGGAAGTGCGGGGCTTGTAAGCGCCGCCGCGCAGCATGCAGCCGCCCGCCGCCTTCACGGCCTGGGCGATCTTCAGGGTGGACTCGTCGCCCTCCACGCTGCAGGGGCCGCCGATGACCACCAGCGGCTCGTTGCCGCCGATTTTGATGCCGTTCACATCCACAATGGTGTCGGCTTCATGGAACAGGCGGTTTGCCTTCTTGTAAGGAGCGGACACACGGGTCACGCTGTCCACCCAGGGGTTGGCGGCCACAACCTTCTCGTTGATCTTGGTGGTGTCGCCCACCAGACCGAACACGTTGTAGTCGGTACCACGGATCAGAGTGACCTCAAGGCCCTGGCTCTCGAATTCCGAAATAATTTTCTGCAGCTCCTCCTGAGGGGTGCCGCGCTTGGTGGAGATAATCATAATCTGTTCTTTCCCTTTCCCTGTATGTATTTGTTTCCCTTTGCAGGTTTACTGCTTCTGTTCGCTGTTTTCGACTGTCTCAATGAGGAAATCCACCGCGTTCAGGTAGCCCTGCAGCCCCTGACCGATGAAATGCCCCTGACAGGCCATACCCGCATAGCTGATCTGGCGGAAGGGCTCCCGCTTGGTCACATCGGTGATATGCACCTCCGCTGCGGGCAGCGCCACCGCCTTCAGCGCATCCAGAATGGCCACGCTGGTGTGGGTGTAGGCCCCCGGATTGATCACAATGCCGTCGCAGTCAAAGCGAGCCTGCTGAATGGCGTCCACCAGATCGCCCTCGTGGTTGGACTGGTAGAATCGCACCTCCACGCCCCGCTCGTCGCATTTTTTCTGGATCAGATCCAGCAGGCCCTGGTAATCCACCGTGCCGTACAGGCCCGGCTCCCGCACGCCCAGCAGGTTAAGGTTGGGCCCGTTCAATACCAAAAGCTTCATACAACGCCTCCTGCGCGGCCTTTGTCGCCCGGCTGAAGGGCTCGCCGCTGTTTTTCACACAAAGGTCCGCCGCACCCTCGTACAGGGGCCGGCGTTCGGCCTCCATCTGTTTCAATCCGTCCATACTGGTGGAGAGGGGACGGTTTCCGCCCACCTTCAGCAGCTCCACCGGCCGGTCGATGAACACAATCACGCCGTTCTGGCGCAGCGCCCGCACGTTTTCCGGCCGCTTGACCACGCCGCCGCCGCAGCTGATGATCTGGCCGCTGCCCATGCCGAAGCGGGCCGCGGTTTCGGTCTCCAGTGCACGGAAGCCGTCCTCCCCCCGCTCCTCAAAGATCTGAGGGATGGATTTGCCCGCCGCCTTTTCAATCTCGGCGTCCAGATCCACAAAGGGCCGGTTCAGTGCCCTGGCCAGCTGGCGGCCGATGGTGGATTTGCCGCAGCTGGGCATGCCCACCAGACAGACGTTCAGTCGCTGGGCCCGGATGCTGCGCACGATGGGCTGAATTTTCGAGGAGGGGATACGCCGACCGGTGAACTGGCGGGCCGCATACAGCGCCTGCGCCACCAGCATTTCCAGGCCGCTGGCACAGGGGATGCCCGCCTCCTCGACCCGCAGAATCAGCTCGGTTTTAAAGGGGTTGTAGACCACATCCAGCACCGCCTCCAGCCGGGGCAGGCCCGCAGGCTGGATGTGGCATTCGCCGGCGTTCGGGTACATACCCGCCGGGCTGGTGTTGATCAGAATCTGCACCTGACTCTGGACCTGCGCCTGCTCGTAGGTGAGCGCGCCGTCTTTGCCGGTGCGGCTGGCAAACAGAATTTCCGCCGCGCCCTGATCCTTCGCCACCGCATGCACCGTGCGGCTGGTGCCGCCGGTGCCCAGAATCAGCACGCTTTTGCCCTTGAAATCCACCCCGTGCTGGTTGGCCAGATACAGAAAGCCGTCGTAATCGGTGTTGTAACCGTGGAGAATGCCGTCCCGGTTCACCACCGTGTTCACCGCGCCGATGGCTTTGGCCCGCGGCTCCAGCCAGGCGCAGTAGGGGATGACCAGCTGCTTGTAGGGGATGGTCACATTGATGGCCCTGAAGGCCTTTTTCTGCAAAAATTCCCGTGCCTGCTGCTCGGTGGGCAGGCTGCACAACTCATAGCGATAGCCGCACAGTGCCTCGTGGATGGCCTTGGAGTAGCTGTGGCCCAGCTTTGCGCCGATCAGTCCGTATTCCATGGTGCTTCCTCCTCTGCCTGCCACAGCGGCCCCCAGCGCTGGGTGAGCAGGTCCACCAGACCGAAGGCCACCGCCGCCGTCTGCACAATAGCAGCCCGGTGGGCGATGCAGGGGTCGTGGCGGCCCTGAATCTGCAGCTCGGCGGGCTGCATCGAACCCATGTCCACCGTCTGCTGGGGCTTGTAAATGCTGGGGGTGGGCTTCACCGCGGTGCACACCACCAGCGGCATGCCGTTGGTGATGCCGCCGTTCACGCCGCCGTTGTTGTTGGTGGTGGTTACCACCCGGCCGTCCTTTATGGTCATCGGATCGTTGGCCACGCTGCCCCGCAGCCCGGCCATGCCGAAGCCCGCGCCGAACTCCACGCCCTTCACGGCGGGAATGCTGAACAGCAGGTGGGCCAGCTGGCTTTCCACGCTGTCGAAGAAGGGCTCGCCCGCGCCCGCAGGCAGACCGGTGACCGCCGTTTCCAGCACGCCGCCCACGCTGTCGCCCTCAGAGGCGGCGGCCCGGATGGCCTGCTGCATTGCTTCGCCGGCAGCCTCGCTGAGCACCGGCAGGCCGGTGCAGGCGTCCAGCGCAGCCAGCTGGGCGTTCAGCTTCTCTTCCTCCAGAGCAAAGGCCTCGTCCTCCACGCCCGCGATGCACGCCGCGTGGGTGGCCACCCGGATGCCCTTTGCCAGCAGGATGCTCTGGCACAGCGCACCCGCCGCGCACAGCGCCGCGGTAATGCGGCCGGAAAAATGCCCGCCGCCCCGGAAGTCCTCAAAGCCGCCGTATTTCACATGGGCGGTGTAGTCCGCATGGCCCGGGCGGCACAGGCCCAGGGTCTTTGCGTAATCACCCGAGCGGGTGTTGGTGTTTTCGATCACCATGGTAATGGCGGTACCGGTGGTGCGGCCGTTGTACACGCCGCTCAAAAAACGCACCTTGTCCGCCTCGATGCGGCTGGTGGAAAGACCGCCCTTTTTCGCCCGCCGCTTTTCCATCTGGGCGGCGATGAATTCCTCATCCACCGGAATGCCCGCGGCCAGACCGTCCAGCACCGCGCCGATGGCCGCGCCGTGGCTCTCGCCGAAGATGGTCAGCGCAATGGCGCTGCCGTATGTGTTTTTCACCCAATCACTTCCCCATCAGGATCGCCTTCAGCCCGACTTCGTCCAGCTTGTCCAGCCGCCAGCAGCCCAGGCCGGGCACCTTCACCACCGTGATGCGCCCGTCGCGGAATTTTTTGTCGTGGAGCATGTAGGCCCACACCTTTTCCTTGTTGTAGGCGGTGCGGGCGGGCAGACCCAGCTTGCGGTACACGGCCCGCACCCGTTTGGCCAGCTGCCGATCCTCGATCATGGGCAGCAGGCCCAGCGCCACGCACTCGCCGTGGTACAGGCCGTTGGTGCGGCGGCCGGAGATGCCCTTCACCGCCTCGATGCCGTGGCCCAGCGTGTGGCCCAGGTTCAGAATGGCCCGCATGCCTTTTTCCGTCTCGTCCTTTTCCACCACCTGCTTTTTGATCAGCAGGCTGCGGTAGATAATGGTCTCGATCTCGGCGTCCACGTCCAGCTTCTCGAACATCTCGAACAGCTCGGCGTCGCTGGTCAGGCTCATTTTCACCGCCTCGGCCAGACCGTTGATGAAATGGCGGCGGGGCAGGGTGGACAGGGTATCCGGATCCACCACCACCAGCCGGGGCTGCCAGAAGGCGCCCACGATGTTCTTCGCCGCGCCCAGATCCACCGCCACCTTGCCACCGATGGAGGAATCGATCTGGGAAAGGGTGGTGGTGGGGCAGTTGATGAAGTCCACACCGCGCATGTAGGTGGCGGCCACAAAGCCGGCCAGATCGCCCACAACGCCGCCGCCCACGGCCACCACCAGATCGCCCCGGTCAAAGCCCAGCTCCAGCATCCGGCGCAGCAGGCCCTCATACACCTTCAGGCATTTGCTGCCCTCGCCCTGGGGCACGGTTTCAATGTGGCCCTCCCTGCACTGGGCGCGCACGATCTCGGCGTATTCGGCGGGCACGCCGCTGTCGGTCACGATGAGCACCCTCCGGTTCAGATTGGCCAGAAGGCCCAGGTTGTGCAGCGCGCCGCGCTTTAAGATAATGTCGTAGCTGCGCTCGCCCAGCCGCATGGTCAGTTTCATTCCGTCGGTACTCCTTGTCTGCTCGTTGCTCATTTTGTATAGACCCCCAATACCCGCAGTGTGTTGCAGATTTGCCCCAGCGCCTCCAGCAGGGTCTTGCTTTCCTGTCTGCCGGGCTGGCCTTCCAGTTCCACATAAAAATAGTATTCAAAGGGTACGCCGGGCATCGGCCGGCTTTTGATGCATTCCATATTGAACCCGGCCGCGCCGATGGCCTGAATCACCCGGGCCAGCTGCCCGGCCTTGTGGTCCACCGTAAACAGCAGGCTGAACCGGTCGCCCTCGGCGGGATTTTCCCGGGTAATTACGATAAAGCGGGTGGTGTTGTCGCCGTCCGAGTTGACGCCCGCCGCCAGCACCTGCAGCCCGTAAAGCTCGGCAGTCTCGGCGCTGGCGATGGCCGCCAGCGTAAGGTCGCCGCTTTCAGCCACCTGTTTGGCCGCCACTGCGGTGTTCAGGCACTCGGTGGAGGCAAGGCCCAGGCTGTTCAGGAACCGGGCGCTCTGGGCAATGGCCTGGGGGTGGCTGACCACCCGGCGAATGTCCGCCAGCCTTGCCCCGGGCAGCGCCAGCAGATTCTGGCGCACCGGCAGATCATACACCCTGCAGACGTGCAGCTCCGGGTGGGCAAAGCAGAGATCCAGCACCGCAGACACATCCCCCGCGTTGCTGTTTTCAAAGGGCAGCACACCGTATGCCGCCTCGCCGCTCTCCACCGCATCGAACACCGCCGCCCAGGTGGGGTAGCTTTTTGCTTTTGCCAGCGGGAACAGCTTTCGCAGCGCAATGTGGGAAAAGGCTCCCTCCACGCCCTGATAGGCTACCTGGTCACGCCCCAGCACCTCCAGCTGATACTGGGCCGCCAGCTGCCGCCCGGTCTGCCGGAAGGCCCGGTAATACCGCTCCAGCGCCGGATCCTGCCCGACCAGCTCCGCCGGCAGCGCCGGCTCCTGCTCGCCTTCAAAGACGGGCCGGGCCTCGCCCTGCTCCCGGGCCTTAAGGGCCGCCAGCTCCATCCGGCGGTAAAACAGCCGGGCCAGCTGCCGATCCAATTCCTCTGCGGACTGTGCGATGCTCTGTTCCGGTTCCATGCAACACCCTCCTGCCACATTAATGTGATAAAGTATACCATATCCCGTGGTTCGGCACAACCGTTCCGGGGCTCTTTTTTCGGCCCGGTTCGGCTTTTTCCGCTGCGGTCAGCCCTTCGGCTCCCGCTTTTGCTGCTCCCGGGCCTGCCGCGCCAGCTGCTCAAAGCTGCGCTCCGGGGTATAAAAACGCCGGTAGGGGTTTTCCAGCGGAGGCCGTGGCGGAGTATCCGCCTTCTTTTTGCCGGAAAACCGTTCCTTCAGCCGGATCAGAATCTTTTTCACTGGGCGGTTGCCCCTTCGGTGATGGTCTCAAACAGCGCCACACCGGCATCCAGATAGGGGGGCGTTTTGTCGCCATATCCGCGGCGGGCCACCACAAAGCGGCTCATGTATTCCTGGCAGTCCATAGTCTCACCGGTGGCGGTGGTGTATTCGCCCAGATCCAGCGAGGCCAGCACCGGGCAGTCGCTCCAGGCAAACCATTCCACCCCGTTCAGAGGATCCTCTTCGGAAACCGTGGTACCATCTGCCGCGCTGAGCACGCCGTAGGTCCTCTGGAATGTCTCCGGCTCATCCACCAGGAAGATCACCGCTTCGCCGGTGGTCAGGTCCGCATTCAGCACGGTAGACTGGGCCATCTGCATATAACCGTTGGTCAGCTCGTTCATGGCCCCGCCCACATCCTGCACAGTGCTGGTGCTTGTACTGGTGCCGGTGCTGCCGGCATTGATGCTGGCGTCCAGTCCCTCCAGGTCCAGCTGGTAGGAACGAACCTGCGCCAGTGCCTGACCGTCGCCGTTGGCATCCTCCACAAGACCGCTCAGCGCCCGCCCCAGGGCATCGCTCACCTCTTCGGGCAGAGCTTCGGCACTGACCAGCGCGATCTGCTGATCCGGATGCACAGCGGTCAGCGCCTTCCAGGCATAATAGCCCACCACAGCCACCACGACGGCAATCACCGCCACGATCTTCCAGTTATAGTGCCACCAGTTGGTAGCCTTCTGTTTTTTGGTGTATTCAATGGGTTCGTCCGGTTTCAGATCCTCCGGATCGATGTTCAGGGTATAACGTGCGCTTGCCATGGCTTTATGCCTCCTTTTCTTCCTTCAGTGCAGCTCCGATCAGGGCCGCGGTGCGCTGGGGCAGTTCCTTCAGCTCTTCCCGGCTCAGATCCCCGGTCTCGATGGGGGGCAGAATATGAATGGTCACATGAGCAGGCTTCATCCAGCCGCCGTTGTTTTCCATGATGTCCCGGCTGTGCAGAATGGCGATGGGCACCAGCGGAGCCTTTGTCTTGGTGGCAATGCGGAAGGCGCCGCCCTTGAATTCCAGCAGGCTTCCCTCTTCGCCCTTGTTGCGGGTGCCTTCCGGAAAGATGGTTACCGAGTAACCCTTTTTCACGTTGGCAATGGCTTCGTTCAGCGCCTCCATGGCCTTGCGGGGATCCTCCCGGTCCAGAAAAACGCAGTGCAGAAGGCGCATCCAGCCCCGCACCAGCGGGATTTTGCCCACCTCTTTTTTGGAAACCAGCGCGTGGGGCGCGTCCAGCTGGGTGAGCACGAGGGGAATATCGTAATAGCTGCGGTGGTTGCCCACAAACACGCAGGGCCGTCCCTCGGGGATGTTCTCCCTGCCGGTTACAGTAACGGTCACACCGGCCAGCCGCAGCAGCTTGCCCGCCCAGTCCGGCACCCAGCGGGCGGCCAGTGCGTCGGCGGTGGCCCAGTCGCCTGCATCCAGCGCCTTCAGGCCCCTGCGCAGAAGGGGCAGCTTGAACAGCAGATACAGCCAGAAATAGATAAACCAAACAATGGTGCGCATAACAGTTCTCCTTGCAGTTTCGGGCAGCCGAACGGGCTGCGTCATTACGGCTTATTGTACCATAATCGGCCCAAAAGAAAAAGCTTGCCACCCCATTCTTTGCCTAAAACTAACAAAAACGCCTCTCCATTCGGAGAGGCGTCTGGAAGGTGTTTGGATAATTTTCCAGTTTACCGGCCGTACAGCTCGGTGAGAGCCGCGATGCGCTGAGCAAGGGCCGGGGTCAGTGCGCCGGGTTCCAGCCTCCACTGCCAGTTGCCCCAGGGGCGGCTGGGCACGTTCATCCGGGCCTCTGCGCCCAGCCCCAGCCAGTCCTGCATGGGGATGATGGCGGTGGCGCTCACGCTGGCCATTGCAGCCCGGATAAAGCCCTCCACCAGCGGCTCGCCCTCGGCGTGCAGATAGGCGCGGGCGCGGGCCACATCCTCCGGGTGGGCGTCAGTTTCCCATGCTGCGGTGGTTGTGTTGTCGTGGGTGCCGGTGTAGACCACCGAGTTGTGCAGATAGTTGTGGGGCAGATAGTCCCCGGCTTCCCGCCGGTCGAAGGCAAATTGAAGCACCTTCATCCCCGGGTAGCCGCTGCCCTCCAGCAGCTCCTTCACCTGCGGGGTCAGATATCCCAGATCCTCGGCAATGATCTGTGCACCGGGCATCTCTGCGTGGATGGCCCCGATGAAATCCATGCCCGGGCCGGGCTGCCAGCTGCCGTTCTGGGCGGTGGTGTCCCGGGCGGGGATGGAATAATAGCTTTCGAAGCCCCGGAAATGGTCGATGCGCACCACATCGTAAATGGTAAGCGCATGGCGCAGCCGCCGCAGCCACCAGGCGTAACCGGTGGCCTTGTGGCGGGGCCAGTCGTACAGGGGATTGCCCCACAGCTGACCGTCGGCGGCGAAGGCATCCGGCGGGCAGCCCGCCACCCGGGTGAGCCGCCGATCCCCATCGGTCTGGAACAGCTCCGGCGCAGCCCAGATGTCCGAGGAATCCGGCGAAACATAGATGGGAATGTCTCCGATGATCTGCACGCCCTTCCCATGGGCATATTCCAGAAGCGCGGCCCACTGGCAGTAGAACAGATACTGGATCTTCCTCCAGTAGTCCACCCGTCCGGCCAGCCGCTTTTGGGCCCGCTCCAGTGCATCGGGGCGGCGCAGACGCACCTCATCCGGCCAGCAGGTCCAGCTCTGCTGATCGTTTTCCTCCTTGAGTGCCATGAAGAGGGCGTAGTCCTCCAGCCAAGCGCTCTGTTTTTTCTGCCAGTGGGCAAAGCCTGCATCCCCGGCCGGAAGCCGGTCCGCCGCTTTTTGCAGCAGCGCGTGGCGGTGGGCATACAGCGCACCATAGTCCACCCGGGCCGGATTTACGCCCCAGTCCGCTCCGGCTTCCTCTTCGGTGAGCAGGCCCCGGGCGATCAGGGTGTCCGGATCAATGAAATAAGGGTTTGCCGCAAAGGCAGAAAAGCTCTGATAGGGGCTGTCGCCGTAGCCGGTGGGCCCCACCGGCAGAATCTGCCAGTAGGTCTGGCCCGCGGCAGCAAGAAAATCCACAAACTGCCTGGCCTCTTTGCCCAGCGTGCCGATCCCCCAGGGGCCCGGCAGGCTGGAAACCGGCAGCAGGATGCCGCTTGCTCGCTTCAACACGATCGCTCCTTTCCCGTTGGATCAACCCTTGACCGCACCCGCGGCCACGCCCTTGATGATGTGCTTCTGGCAGGCCAGATAGAACAGGATGATGGGCACAATGGCCAGCACCAGCATGGCCATCATGGCGCCCCAGTCCACCGAGCCGTAGCCGCCCTTCAGATACTGAATGGCGATGGGGATGGTTTTGTACTTGCGCAGATCCAGCACCAGACTGGGCAGCAGATAGTCGTTCCAGATCCACATGGTCTCCAGAATGCCAACGCTCACCAGTGTGAGCTTGAGCATGGCCAGAACCACCCGGAAGAAGGTCTGCAGGGGATTGCAGCCGTCGATCATGGCGGCTTCCTCCACCTCGATGGGCACGCTGCGCATGAAGCCGGTGAACATGAACACCGCCAGACCGGCACCGAAGCCCAGATAAATCAGGATAATGCCCACCGGGTTGCCCAGGTGCATGGAGTCGCTGATCTTGGACAGGGGATACATGACCATCTGGAAGGGCACCACCATGGAGATCAGGCACAGCATGTAGATGGCCCTGGTGTACCAGGTGTGAACCCGGCTGATATACCAGGCGCACATGGAGGTGCACAGCAGAATCACCGCCACGCTGGCCACGGTAATGAACAGGCTGTAGCCGAAGGCACTGAAGAAACCGGTCTTGCGCAGACCCTCCACATAGTTTTCCAGCCCCACAAAGGTCTTTTCATTGGGCAGCGCGAAGGGCATCCGGTTGATGTATGCCTTTTTCTTGAAGCTGTTCATGAAGATCATCAGGATGGGCGAGATGTAAACAAGGCTCACGATGGAAAACACCAGCGTGTAAATCCAGCCATGTTTTGTCTTGTCGGTCATTACTGCTGCACCTCCTTCGAACGGGTCAGGCGGTTCTGGGCCAGCGCCAGGATCGCCACCAGAATGGTAAAGATCACAGCCTTTGCCTGGCCGACGCCCTCCCAGCCGTTGCGGCCGTAGAAGGTGTTCACAATATTCAGCGCCAGCATCTCGGTCATATCCGAGGGCTGGCCGTTGGTGAGGGCCAGGTTCTGGTCATACAGCTTGAAGCCGTTGGTCAGCGTCAGAAAGGTACAGATGGTGATGGAGGGCATGCTCATGGGCAGGGTGATGCGCCACAGGCACTGGCGGGAGCTGGCGCCGTCGATGCGGGCCGCCTCGTACAGATCGCCGGGAATGCTCTGCAGGCCGGCGATGTAGATGATCATCATATAGCCCACCTGCTGCCAGCACATCAGGATCACCAGACCCCAGAAGCCGTAGGATGCGCTGTAAGTAAGGGTGCGGCCGAACAGCCCGAAGATGCCGTTCAGAATCAGCTGCCAGGTATAGCCCAGCACGATGCCGCCAATCAGGTTGGGCATGAAGAACACGCCCCGGAACAGGTTGGTGCCCTTGAAGCTCTTGGTGAGCAGCAGTGCCACCGCAAAGGCCAGCACGTTAATCAGGATTACCGTGACCACCGTGAACAGAGCAGTGAACCACAGCGAATGCAGGAAGGTGGGGTCGGACCAGATGCGGCCGTAGTTTTTCAGCCCCACGAACCGGGCATCCGAGATGGTGGTGAATTCGCAGAACGAAAGATACACGCCCTCGATAAAGGGGGCGATAAAGCCGATGACAAAGGCCAGCAGGGTGGGCAGCGCGAAGATGGGGAAGTATTTTTTGACCGCGCGTTCCATAAACAGTTCCCTCCTTGTTGTGATGGATGAAAAATCGGATCGGGCCGCCCGGGGCCGTCATGCCCGCCGGTCCGCCCCCCGCAGGGGACGGCACTGCGCCGGGCCGGAAGCAGACCGGCAGGCATGCGCAAAAACCGCAGCGGGGGCGGGCAGAACCTGCCCGCCCCCTTCGGTTTTACGGATACAATTCAGTGCTGTGCGGCTCAGCCGTTGGCAGCTGCATACTCGGTGGCCCAACCGTCCACGAAAGCGGTCTCAACACCGCTCCAGTCGCCGGTACCCTGAGCGTACTCCAGCAGGGCGGCGCCCACGCCGTTCTTCCACTCTTCGGAAGGCATGGTGGTGAAGCACCAGTCCACGGTCTTGTGGCCGGCAGCCACGTCCTCGTTGGCGGCCAGAACCAGCGGGTTCTCGGGCAGGTATTCATCGGTGAAGCCGGTGAACGGGCACACAAAGCCCATGTCCTTCATACCGGTCTTGCCGGTCTCGCTGGTGATGCACCATTCCACAAAGTCGATGGTGGCCTGGATGTCTTCCTCGCTGGCCTTGGCGTTGATGCACCAGTAGTTCTCGGAACCGGTGCACAGGCCCTGATTCTCTTCGCCCTCAACGCCGATGTAGATGGGCATCATGCCCATGTCCTCGTCGGCCACTTCGTAACCGGTTACCTGGCCGTAGCCCCAGGTGCCGTTCTGGTAGAACACGGCTTCGCCCATGGCGAACTCGGCGGCTGCGTCGTCGCCGGTCTTGGAGCCGATCATGGCAGGCTCACAGGTGGCGTTATTGATGTACAGATCCCACACGTTCTTGTAGTTCTCCAGGTAGGTGCCCTTGATGGCCTCAGTGGAGGTGATGCCGTCGGCCTGGTACTCGTAGTAAACGGGCAGGTTGGCCAGATGGGTCTTGAAGCGCCAGTCGGAAGAGGAGTCCATGCCGGCGCTGGTGAAGGCGGCAAAGCCCAGATCGTCCTTATGGACGGTGATGTCCTCGGCCACAGCCTTCAGGGTGTCGAAGTTGTTGATCTCGGCGGCATCCTCGATCACCGCGTAATCCTTGGCGATGTACTCGTTCAGCAGCGCCTTGTTGTAGATCAGGCCGTAGGTCTCGATTACGTATGCCACGCCGGCAACCTTGTCGCCGTCCTTCAGGGCGAAGGAATCGCTGGTAAGCTGCTTGTACAGCTCAGTGTCGGACAGATCATAGCAGTAGTCCTTCCAGGCAGCCAGGCCAACGGGGCCGTTCACCTGGAACAGGGTGGGTGCGTCGGTCTTGGCCATATCGGCCTTCAGGGTGGACTCGTAGGTGCCGGAGGCGGCGGTGACCACGTCCACGGGAACGCCGGTCTCCTCGGTGTACTTGGCAGCCAGCTCCACCCACTGGTCTGCCTGCTCGGGCTTGAAGTTCAGATAGTAGACTCTGCCGCCGGAAGCGTTTCCGGTGGTGGAGGCTGCACCGGTGGAGGTGCTTTCGCCGGTCTGGGATGTACTGGTCGTCGTTCCGGAGCCGCCGCAGGCCACAAAGCTCAGCGCCATGGCCGCTGCAAGCACAAGTGCAAGTGCCTTTTTCATAGTGTGTTTCTCCTTTTTTGATGCTTGATGGTTGTCGATTGAAGGGCGGGTCGCTCCCGCCCGGGATACAGATTCATTTGCGTTCGGCCACCGATTCACCGAACACCAGCTCCGCCTCCAGCATGAGGGTGCGGGCCGGCTGCTTTTTTTCGATGCAGCCCAGCAGCAGTTCCACACTGGCCTGAGCAATGCGCTCGGAGGGCTGACGCATGGTACACAGCCGGGGAGTGTAAAAGTTCGACAGCTCCATGCCGTCGAAGCCGATCACCGACACATCCTCCGGCACCCGAAGCCCATGGTCGTTCAGCGCCCGGATGGCGCCGATGGCGGTGGTATCGCTCATGGCAAATACCGCCTGGGGCCGCTGGCCTTCCTTCAGCCAGGCGTCCATTGCCTGATAGGCGGCCTCAAAGCTGAAGCTGGTTTTCAGATACCGCCGGGGGGCCAGCTCCATGCCATGGGCGGTGAAGCTGTCGTTGCAGCCCTGCAGCCGTTTGTAGCTGGGGTTGCTGTAAGCGGGATCCGCGCCCAGGATCAGAATGTCCTTATGGCCGTTGGCCAGCAGGTGATCGATGGCGGCGGCGCCGCCCTTGCGGTCATCCACACCAACCATGGAGAGATTGTCGAAGGCCAGCTCCTCGCTGACCACCGTTGCCAGCACGCAGGGAAGGCGGATGGAGGAAAACCCCTTGCGGAAATGCTCGGCGCTGCCGCCCAGAAAGATAATTCCCCGGGGCTTGAGCTCCCGGCTCAATCGCTGAGCCAGCACCACCTCGTCGCCGTCTTCATCCAGATACTGAACCACGCCGTCGTAACCGGCCCGGCTCACCAGCTGCTGCAGCTGAACCAGCATGCCTGCGAAGAACATGTTCGCGGTGCTTTTGACCAAGAACACAATGGTTTTTGCTTCGGTCTGCTTGAGTTTGCGGGCGTTGGCATTGGGAACAAAGCCCCGGGCCTCCACCACCTGACGGATGCGGGCCTTGGCCTCCTCGCTCACGTCCGGGTGGTCGTTCAGCGCACGGGATACGGTGCTGATCGCATAACCGCTTTCCCGGGCAATGTCCTTGATGGTCACGCTCGCCACCCCTTCCGCAGATTTTCGAAAACGTTGCCGGAAACGTTTTCGACGCTTATATTATATGCTTGATTTTTTGCACTTTCAACCATCTTTCGTTATTTTCATCGATATTTACCTTACTTCGGAAAAAGTTTTGTGCGCTTTGCTTGCATTTTGTGTGAAATTCCCGGAAACGTTTCCATGATTCATGCGCCAAACCGGCCGCCGGTGTTTGTAATCCGCCTCAAAATATGTTACAAATAGAAGCAGAGAAACGGGGCGCGCCGTGCCCCCATCATCAAAAGGAGCGTTGATTCAACATGGGTCTTTTTCACCCCAACTACAACACACCCGGCCCCGGTGTGCGCAAGGATGAACCCCGCAAAAAGGGACCGGCCCGCTTTTTCGAAATCCTTGGCCGGGACATGGGCGATCTGTTCCGGGCAAATCTGCTGTGCACTCTGGGCTTTCTGCCTGCACTGATTCTGATTTTCCTGGGCATTCTGGGCCGTACGGTACTGCTGGCCGCAGCGGGCGGTATTCTGGGCGGTATTCTTCTGGGGCCCTGCTATGCAGGCCTGCACGACACCATCCTGCGTGCCATGCGGGATGAGCCGGGCTACTGGTGGCATGTTTACAAAAAGGCCTTTCGCCGCAACTGGCGCCAGAGCCTGATTCCCGGCGCAGTGCTGGGCTTTCTGCTGGCAAGCCAGCTGTTCATGGGCTACTTCCTGCTGGCCGGCGGCCAGACCGATGTGATAAGCGCAGCGCTGATCTGCATGAATGTGCTGCTCACCGCCATGATCTTCCCCTATCTGTTCAGCCAGCTGGTGCTGATGGATCTGCCTCTGGGCACGCTGGTGAAGAACAGCCTGCTTCTGGCGCTTTCCTTTGCGCCCCGCTCCATTGCAGCGGCGCTGATTCAGATCATATACTGGATCGTGATCATCTCGTTTTTGCCCTACACCGCGCTGTGGGTGGTGCTGTTCGGCTTCGCGCTGGTGGAGCTGATCGTGCTGATGATCATCTATCCCGCAATGGACAAATGCTTCGGTCTGGAGGAGCGCTTCCGCCAGCAGCAGGCCCAGCGGGATGCGGAGAACCGCGAGGACTGATTTTTCCCTCTGATACTGAAAATGCCCCGGCTAAAGCCGGTGTGGCACAAGAAAACGACGGTTCTGCCGTAGGATTTTGGCGCACAAAATGTTCAAAGGGGCAGGCAAGCCACCAAGGCTTGCTCTGCCCCTTTTCGCACTTTCTGCATCCAAAATCCTGGGGCAGAACTGCGAAGCACCGGAAAAGGCCCGATTTTGATGGGAGTGCAAGGAAAAGCCTCGCAGGCACCCTTGGTGGTTGTCAAGGGGCTTTGACGCTGCAATCCCGCAAAAGCGGGCCTTTTCCGGCGTTGTTTTCTTATGTCACCCCGGCTAAGACCGGGGCATTTTTCGTTTTCCTGTCAATTCCCACATACGGAAAAGAGCCTTGCAAACAATTTTTCACTGTGCTAGAATAAAGTAAATTCAAAGGCTGCTTTTGGCCTGCAATCAGGAGAATCCGCCATGAACCGTCCCATCTGAAAACACCACACAGGCTGACGGCCGCTTTGCGCAAACGCGCGGGGCGGGTGTTTGCTGTGCGGTATTTTCAGACAAAGGACGGTTTTTTTGCTGCTATGAAAAACAATCGGAACATCCGGCTGATGTACGCCATTGCTCTTTTGCAGGGCATGGTGTTCTACGGGCCGATCGCCACCCTTTACCGCCAGGCGGCGGGGGTGAGCGTCTTTCATATCACTCTGATCGAGAGCATCTCGCTGGCGCTGGCACTGGCGCTGGAGGTACCCTGGGGCATTCTGGCGGATCGGATCGGTTATCGCCGGTCCATGATCCTGTGCTGTGGGCTTTATTTTGTGTCCAAGATCGTGTTCTGGCAGGCAGACAGCTTCGGCGGCTTTCTGGCCGAGCGTCTGATGCTGAGCGTGGTCTGCGCCGGGCTTTCCGGCCTGGATGTGAGCATTCTGTATCTTTCCTGCCCGGAGGAGGAGAGCCACCGGGTCTTTGGTATTTATAACAATCTGGGCATGGCCGGTCTGCTGGCGGCCAGCGCCGTTTACGCGGTGTTCGTGGGCGAAAACTACCGGCTGGCGGGCCTGCTCACCGTGTTCAGCTACGGGGCTGCGGCATTGCTGGCGCTCTTTCTGCGGGAGGTCCGCTCCAGCCAGCCCCGGCCGGCAGGCCACCAGCTGGCAGAATTCAAGGTGCTGCTGGGGCAGCTGGTGCGAAACCCGCGTCTGCTGTTTCTGGTGCTGGGGGCGGCATTCCTGAACGAGGCGCACCAGACCATCACCACCTTTCTGAATCAGGTGCAATACACCCGGGCGGGTCTTTCCGCCAGCGTCATCGCCGTCATCTATGTGGTCATGACGCTGCTGGGCCTTTGCGGCGGATTCTCCGCCCGGCTCACCGGCTGGCTGGGGGAGAAGCGCACCGGTGCGGTGCTGCTGGCGCTGGCGGCGGTGGCCTGCCTGACGCTCACCCTCACCTGCGGGCCGGTGCTCTCGGTGGCGGCAATCCTTTTGCTGCGGGTCTGCCACAGCCTGTTCACACCCCTGCAGACCACCCTGCAAAACCGGCAGGTTCGCACTGCTGACCGGGCCACCACCCTGAGCCTGAACGCCCTGCTCATGGATCTGGTGGCGGTGTTCACCAATCTGGTGTTCGGCCGGGCGGCGGATTTCGCCCTGCCGCTGGCCATGGGCTTCGGCTTCGCGCTGTGCGCCACCGGGCTGGTGCTGTATCTTTACAGTCAGAGGGGCAGCCAGCGGGCAGACTGATCCATACACGCAAAAAGGCACGGATATTCCAGACGAATATCCGTGCCTTTTCTTTTCAAATCAGCAGCCCTTCAGCTTGTAATAGAGGGCAAATCCCACCCGGGCAACCGGTTCAAAAATCCCCAGCTTAACCAGCAGCTTGCGCAGCAGGAAGCCGCGGGAGGAACGATTCTCCTCGGTGTTCACCACGTCCAGAAACAGGATTTTTTCCGCCGGGATATTGTGGTCGGCCCAGATGCACAGCAGATACTCCGACATAAAGCCGCACAGGCGGGGGATCAGGATACCCTCCTGTTCGCCCAGCTGTTCAAATTCCTCCAGCAGGGGGAACATCCATGCACTGTACGCACAGAACACCTCCCGGGAGCACAGGAGCATGTTGCCGAAGCTCACTCTGCGCCCATAGGCGAACTTTTCAAAGGAGGGCATATATTCCGGGCACCGGCGCTGGAGAATTTCCTCCAGCAGCAGCAGATGCCGGTTTTGCCCCTGTCGGGGCCGGTCGTGATACAGCGTGCCGTTGTGGGGCAGCTTGTAAACAGGCTTTGGCAGAACGATCGTATACTGCCTCAGCAGCTGCCGGATCTGGTCCGCGGTGAGAATCGCATCCTTCCAGTTTTTCGTATACAGGTCGGTGGTAAAATAGCGGCGATAATGCACCAGACCCATAATCTGGGCATCGGTCAGGTTCTTCCACGCCCAGTACTGGGCCGTGAGCTCACAGTACTGGGGATTCTTTTCCGAGATGTTGTCGCCCTCATCATCCCGCTGGAAGCCCAGATCCTGCGCGGCCAGCGCCGCGCCCACCTGCACCGGAAGATAGCCCTCCAGCCCCAGCTGATCAAAGCTTTTGTGCGCCGCTGTTAAAACAACAACCTTTTCCATGATGCGGTTCCTTTCTCATCCTGACCTGCTGCCATTGGATGCCTTCATATCCCGCCAATTATAACACAGCCCGGCCCGAATTGCCAGCTGGGGCGAGGGTTCCTTATGCCCGGTGCACGCATCTGCCGCCCACATACACGGCCTTCACCGGGATGTTCTGAATGGCGGTGGGCTCGACGGCGAAGGGGTCCTGCCCCAGCACCACAAAGTCCGCCAGATAACCCGGTGCAATGCGGCCCTTTTCGTTCTCTTCAAAAGAAGCGTGGGCCGCGTGAATGGTGTAGCTGTCAATGGCCTGCTGCACGGTGAAGGCCTCCTCCGGCCGGTAGGGGCCCGCGTCGCCCTTCAGAGTACTGCGGGTCACGGCACACTGGATGCAGGCCAGCGCCCGGGGCAGCTCCACCGGGCAGTCGGTGCCGCTGGACACCCAGACCCCCGCGTCCATCAGGGTGCGGAAGGCATAGCTGGTGGAAGCCAGCTCCTCGCCCACCCGGTCGGTGACCATGTGGATGTCGTAATCCAAGAAGATGGGCTGGGCATACACATGCAGGCCCAGCTCCTCGATCTTTTTCAGCTGGTCGGGGCGGGTGATCTGGCAGTGCACCACGCCATGGCGGTGGTCGGCCCGGGGATGCTCCGCCAGCGCCTTTTCGTAGGATTCCAGCACCCGGTCCAGAATGCCGTCACCGATGGTGTGCACTGCCACCTGCATGCCGTGATTGTTGGCGCAGCCGATCAGGTCATCAAACTGCTGCTGGGTGTAGATGGCAATGCCCCGGTAACCGGGCTTGTCCGCATAATCCCGGCTCAGGTAGGCGCTGCGGGCGCCCAGAGAACCATCGCCCAGAATCTTCAGCGGGCCCACCTTGACCCATTCGTCGCCCCAGCCGGTGTTGTAGCCCTCGGCAAAGAACTCCTCCAGCGCCTTCACGCTGGTGAGCTGGGCCTGCTGGTACATGCGAACGGTCATTTTTCCCTCGGCCTCCAGCTGGGCATAGGCCTCCATCACCTCCCGCCAGTCAACGGTGGCGAAGGCGTCGAAATCATCGGTCTGGCAGGAGGTCACGCCGTAGGCGTTCAGATGCTTCTGCGCATCCAGCAGCATGGTTTTCAGATCCTCCACGCTGGGCTTGGGCAGCCTGGAATACACCAGCTCCATGCCGTTTTCCCGGAATACGCCGTTGGGCTCGCCGTCCGGCCCGAGCTCAAAGCAGCCGCCTTCCGGCTGGGGGGTGGCGGCGGTAACGCCGATCATTTCCAGCGCTTTGGTGTTCACCACGCAGGTGTGGCCGCAGGTGCGAACGATGCACACCGGATGCTCCCGGCTCACCTGATCCAGATCCTGCCGGGTGGGGAAGCGCTGCTCATCGGTGAAGTAATCATGGTTCCAGCCACGGCCCCGCACCCACTGGCCGGGGGCGAAGTTCTTTTCCTTCAAAAAGGCGCGCATGGTGTCCAGCACCTCGGCCAGAGAACCGGTATGGCTGGACAGATCCGCCACCTGCAGCGCATAGCCGTAGTTGAGCAGGTGCATGTGAGAATCGTTGAAGCCCGCACAGACAAAAGCTCCCTCCAGATCCACCACCTGGGCGTCCGGCCCTGCCGCCAGGCGGGCCTGCTCCGCGCCGCCCGCGAACACAAACCGGCCGTCCTCCACCACAAAGGCTTCGGTCAGGGGCAGCTGGCCGGTGTAGACCCGCCCGTTTTCATAAAGAGTACGCATAAAAAGTTCCTCCATTGGTCAAAAGCCGGGGCCTTCTTTCAAAAGGCCCCGGCCTGCATTGTTCTGCTTTCGATTATTTCTGGGCGGCTTTTTCCTTTTCCAGCGCCGCCTTGACCTCGGGCTTGTCCTCGTAGAAGATGGCCATATCCGGATCCACCTGGCCGATGTGCATGTAACGGGCCTTGTAGTCCTTGAGCAGCTTGAAGTACTGGCCGGACAGAATCAGGATTACCGCCACGTTCACAAAGGTGGGGATACCGCTGGTGATGTCCACCAGAGTCCAGATGCTCAGATCGCCCACATAGATCAGGTAGAGAGTCAGGAAGAAGGGAGGCACCGCATAGAAGTACTTGAACATGAGCAGCAGATACTTCTTGACCTTCGGATGGTTCTTTGCCAGATGGCGCAGCACCACTTCGTAATAGGCATACCAGCCGCCGGAGGTGGTCACCGAGAATACCACCATGATCAGGGTCAGAACCACGGTGCCGAACACACCGAAATTGTGGGTAAACACGTTCAGCGCCAGAGTGGCATTGGTGGCGCCGCTGGTCCACTCGCCGGAAACCAGCACGGTGAGCGCGGTGATGGTGCATACCACAAAGGTGTCCACAAATACCTCAAAGGAACCCCACAGACCCTGTTCCACCGGGTGGCGGGTCTGGCTGGAGGCGTGGATCATGGGGCTGCTGCCCCAGCCGGCCTCGTTGGAATACACGCTGCGGGCCATACCGGTGGAGATCACCTTGGAAACACTGGCGCCCGCAAAACCGCCCAGCGCCGCGGAACCGGTGAAGGCTTCCCCGAAGATGGAGGCCAGGGTGGGCAGCAGGTTATCCAGGTGCATGAAAATGATCACGATGCCCAGGATCAGGTAGGAAAGGCTCATGACAGGCACCAGCTTGGTGAGAATCTGGCCCAGCTTTTTCACACCACCCCAGATCATGAAATACAGGATCGCCACCATGATCAGCGCCGCAATGGCCTGGGGAATGCCCAGAGACTGGGCCACCACCTCAGAGGTGGTGAAGGTGGATGCGCTGATAAAGAAGGTGGAGAAGATGCCGATGCCGAACACAAAGGCCAGCGGCAGCCACAGCTTGCCCCAGTGGCGCTCTTCGCCAAGGCCCCGCTCCATGTAATAGGTGGGGCCGCCGTAGGGCACACCGTTTTCATCGGTGCGGCGGTAGTACACCGCCAGCGTCACCTCAACCTGCTTGATCAGCATGCCCAGGAAGGCGGTGAGCCACATCCAGAACACTGCGCCGGGGCCGCCGGTGGTCACCGCGGTGGCCACGCCGGCAATGTTGCCGAAGCCCACCGAGCCACCCACGGCGGTGGCAATGGCTTCGTAGGGGGTGAGCAGGCCCTTTTCATCGGCGCTCTCATCGGTGCGGTGGAACAGCCGGCCCAGCGTGCGGCTGAAGATGTAGCCCAGATGGCGCACCTGGAAGAATTTTGTGCGCAGGGTGAAGTACACGCCGGTCACGATCATCAGAATGATCAGCGGCGGGCCCCAGATGATGTTGTTCAGGGCGTTCAGAAAGTTCGTCATGATTGTGATTCCTCCTCTGTTTTCCATCGGATACCATCACAACCACCCGTCACGCCCCACCGACGCCGCAAACAAATAAAAAAGAGGGGCCGCGACGCTGGAATTTGCATCGCCGCCCCTCGAAAGAACGGAACAAAACCCCAATAGCGCCACCACTTTGTTCAAGTGAGAGTGCACCGCCCGCTGGACGGCACCCCAACAAACACCCCGCTGCCGCGAGAGAGCCTGTTTCGGCAAACCGTCTCTTCCCGCAAAGATCCCCGGCCGGCAGGCCTCCCTTCGCGGTACCATACGGTTCGCGCCTCTATTGTGTGGTATTCAATTTACTTTCCTATAATAAAACGCTGATGTCCGATTGTCAACGGCTTTTTTCTTATTTTTATATACCTTTTGTGCATTTTCAGCCGCTTTTGCTCAAAGAGAAGCCGGGTCCTGCCCGGTGGACAGAAAACTCCAGGGGCCTTCCGGCTGCGGCGCGGTGAATACCGCACACCAGTCGTAGCCTTTTACGGCGGTAGGCTCCTGGGTCAGGCAGAGCTGCCAGGCTCCATCCTCCTGCTGCCGGAGCCAGGAAACCCGATACAGAAAACTCACGCCATCCGCCTGCACATCCTCCCAGGGCAGCTCCAGTGCCTGCCAGCTGCCGCCCTCATCGGCGGTGTAATAGAGCGCCGGCCAGTTGTTTTCGCTGGAGGTCTCCGCCGAGATGATCACTTCCCCCGATCCGCCAGCCGTCACACCACAGATGGGGTAGTGTTCATCCAGTTCGGCAGGCAGGGCAAGCGCTTCAAAGCTCTGGGCACCGGGCGCACACCGGAACAGCCCGGTGCCACCACCGGCGCCCATGCTCCAGTCGCAGCCCACCGCCGCATACAGGGAGCCATCCGGCGCGCCGCACAGCGCACGCCGGTCCGGCTTATGGGGGTAGCTGCCCAGATCCTGCTCCTGCCAGGTGGCGCCGCCATCCATACTGTACACCACCACCGGCAGATTTCCGCCCAGCACAAAGCCCACCGGGCCGTCCGGCTGGGGGGAAACATACCAGCTGCTGCGGGTGATCGCGGTACAGATTTCGATACACTCGGCCAGCTGCCCCTCAAACCGGCTGGGCAGAGCGCTCCAGTTTTCGCCCCAGTCCCGGGTGTAGAACAGGTGGCCCTCGTTTGTAACCTGAATGTCGGTTTGTGCATAAAGTTCCGGATTGCCCACCCAGCAGCTTTCGTCCACCGGGTCAAAGCAGAAGCGGGCGGTTCGGGTGCCTGCCCGGTCCTCATCCTCCGTCTGACGCACGGTAATCATCCAGGCGGGGGAACCGTCCGCCTTGCCGTATTGCCCCGCCTGATAGAGGGCCAGATCAAAGCCGCCGGGGTCGTTTGCCATATCCACCACGGTCTGGCCTGCCTCCGGGCGGGAATAGGCGGAAAATTCCACCGCCAGCGGCGTGCCCAGCGCTGTTTGCAGATCGTCGCATGGCAAGGCGCGCAGCCGCTCGGCCACAAGATCCGGCCGCAGATTGGGATTTTCGGTGTTATCCGCGCCGGATTCGGCATCGCTTTCCATCAGGGTTCCCACATTGTTCACCTCCTGATGTAGCCGGCCGACGGCGGCATCCCATTCCATCCGGCAGCCCTGCCGGAACTGGCCGTCCCGATAGGCATACAAATCCGCCGTCAGCGTGAGGGGCATACCGTCCGTGCCCAGGGTCAGATGCAGGGAGTGAATGTTCCAGCTCAGATTCTCCGCATCCTGCAGCCCCTGGCGCAGCCACTCCTCTGTGGCCGCGATGAACGGATCAAATCCCTGTTCCACCAGATCGTATGATTCCAGCTCCACCCAGCGGGGCTCCGGCGTGGGCTCCGGCTGGTTCTCCGGCTGTGCCGCAGCGGAAAAGGTCTGCTGGAGCTGCCACAGTATCTCGCCGACCCGACCATAAGCCTGATCCAGCAGGGAACAGCCGGTCAGGCTGAATGCCAGAAGAATGCAGAGCGCCGCAGCCATCCATCGTTTCATTTCCGTAATCCCTCCCTGTTTTTGTTTTTCACTGTTATGATACCGCGCACCGGATACCCCCGGCAAGCCCCGGGGCGGATTTGCCGCACACAAAAAGCCGGATGCACACCGCGCAGCGTGCATCCGGCCTGATTGGTTTTTGTTGTGCCGCTCTTCCCGTTTTCAGCCAAGTCCGGTCAGAGCAGTCAGCGTACCTCGCTGAGGAAAACCCCGTGCGTATCCGTTTGCGTACCGCATCCGGCTGCCGGTCGAGTCCGCTCAAAAGGGTGCCGGCGTACCTCGCTGAGGAAAACCCGGTGCGTACCCGTTTGCGTATCGCACCCGACTACCGGTCGAGTCGTTAAAAGCCGCCGGCGGTGCGGGGGAAGGGCAGAACGTCGCGGATGTTGGGGATACCGGTCAAGTACATGATCAGGCGCTCGAAGCCCAGACCGTAACCGGCATGCTTGGCGCTGCCGAACCGGCGCAGATCCATGTACCAGGTGTAATCGGTGCAGTCCATGCCCAGCTCATCCATGCGGGCCTTCAGCAGATCGTAGCGCTCCTCACGCTGGCTGCCGCCGATCAGCTCGCCCACGCCAGGCACCAGCATATCCGCCGCAGCAACGGTCTTGCCGTCCTCGTTCTGGCGCATGTAGAAGCTCTTGATCTCCTTGGGATAATCGGTCACGAACACGGGCTTCTTGAAAATCTGCTCGGTGAGGTAGCGCTCGTGCTCGGTCTGCAGATCCACACCCCATTCCACCTTGTACTGGAACTGGTCGTTGTGCTGCTTCAGCAGCTCCACGGCGTCGGTGTAGCTGACGCGGGCAAACTCGGCGTTCACCAGAGCGTTCAGCCGCTCCAGCAGACCCTTGTCGAAGAACTGGTTGAAGAAGGCCATCTCGTCCGGGCACTGCTCCAGCACATAGCCGATCACATACTTCACCATGGCTTCGGCGTTATCCATGTAATCGGTCAGATCCGCAAAGGCCATCTCGGGCTCGATCATCCAGAACTCGGCGGCGTGGCGGGGGGTGTTGGAATTCTCGGCGCGGAAGGTGGGGCCGAAGGTGTAGATCTTACCGAAGGCCAGCGCCATGGCCTCGCCCTCCAGCTGACCGGACACGGTCAGGTTGGTGCTGCGGCCGAAGAAATCCTGGCTGAAATCCACCTTGCCGTCCTCGGTGCGGGGCAGGTTGTTCAGGTCCAGAGTGGTCACGCGGAACATCTCGCCGGCGCCCTCACAGTCGGAACCGGTGATCAGCGGGGTGTGCACATACACAAAGCCGTTCTCCTGGAAGAACTTGTGGATGGCATAAGCCGCGGTGCTGCGCACACGGAACGCCGCCGCAAAGGTGTTGGTGCGGGGACGCAGATGGGGCATGGTGCGCAGAAATTCCACGCTGTGGCGCTTTTTCTGCAGGGGATAATCGGAGGGGCATACGTCCAGCAGCTCCACGCTGTCGGCGTTGATCTCCAGAGGCTGCTTGGCGCCGGGGGTCAGTACCACACGACCCACAACCTGCATGCTGGTGCCCACGCCGGCCTTGGCCACGTCCTTGTAGTTTTCCAGCTTGGCAGCCTCGAACACGATCTGCAGGTTCTTGAAGCAGGTGCCGTCGCTCAGCTCAATGAAGCCGATGTTCTTGGAATCCCGCACGGTCTTGGCCCAGCCGCACACGGTCACAACGGTACCGTCCGCCGGGGGGGCGCTGAACAGCGCCTTGATGTCGATGCGTTTCATGTTTTCTCTCCTTTGAAAATGAAAAAATCCGGCAGCGATCCCGTCCTTTTCTTAGGACGAATCGCTGCCGGATCCGCGGTGCCACCTAACTTGCCGCCTGATCGCGGCCACTTTTCACGCTCAAAGCCAAGCGCTGCGGCTTAACGCGCCGCCCACGGCTCACCCTACTGACCATTTGCCCGGCCAGAATCCGGCGGGCAGGCGTTGGGGCTGCAGCTCCAAAGGGTTCGTTCGGCGGGTCTTGTGCGCGCGGCTTGCACCATCCCGCGCTCGCTGGGGCCAAGGCTCCCGCTTACTTTTCTTTTTCTCAGCCATTGTAATTGGTATTTTACCCCCGCCGGGCGGGTTTGTCAACGGCCAACCCGCCTATTGCCCACTGAGCAGCGCCGCCAGCGCCTGCCCCACCAGCTGACCCGAGTATCTGGCCTGCTCCAGCGTGTTTCCATGGCTGCCGATCTCAATGAGCAGGCTGCCGGTGGT
This sequence comes from Allofournierella massiliensis, assembly GCF_004345265.1. Taxonomy (GTDB): domain Bacteria; phylum Bacillota; class Clostridia; order Oscillospirales; family Ruminococcaceae; genus Allofournierella; species Allofournierella massiliensis. The sequence goes on along the minus strand of NZ_SLUM01000011.1, from coordinate 50,849 downwards.
CAGATCCTGATTGTAATATCGGTAATCAAACAGCACCGGGCGCGTCAGGCCCGGATACCGGCTTTCCATGGCGTTTTCCCAAGCAGCAGCAAAGGCCAGATTCTGCTGGAAATTGGGCAGGTTACCACCGTTGTCCGCGCCGCAGATGATCATCACCTGGGCGGCGGTCCGGCCGTCGATCTCGGCCACCGCACTCACCCGCTGGCCGCTGGCCGGCTCGATGGCGTCCCGGTGAACATCCAGCACCACCCTGATGCTGGGATACTGCTCCAGATAAGCCCGCACCGTCTCGTTGCTGCGCTCGTAGCTGCCGTTGTAGCTGGGATAGTCGTGGAGGGTGGTGTCGTGCAACGTTACAATGCCCGCCGCGTTCAGCTGGGCGGCAATCTCCTCGCCCACCGCCGCCATGTTCACCGAAAGATCGGTGCTGCGGCAGGTAAAGTTCGGGTCATACCAGTCCTTTTCCTCCAGCTCGTAGGTCTCGGTGGTGTGGGTGTGCATAATGAGCACCTGGGGCTCGCTGCTGCCCGGCTCAATGGAGAAGGGAAGCCCGGCAGACGCCGCCTGCGCCACCTGCGCGGCGGAAAGGCTGGTGCAGTTCTTGATGGTACCCGCCCCGCAGGGGATATACAGCCCGCCCTCGCCCTGCTCATAATGCTCGGTCACGATCTGGCCGGCATTTGCCGGCCGGGGCTGGGGCTGCACCGTGGGTTCCGGGACCGGTTCTTCGCTGGCGGCAGGCTTTGGCTCGGATGCAGCGGCCTGTTCCGCCACCTGGCTCTGGGCCGCCGGGGCCGGGGCAGGCTGCGGGGTTGGCATCGGCCGGGCCGCCGCCGGTTGGGCTTGTGCGTCCTCATCCGCCAGCTGCCGCACCGCCTGCAATGCCGCCGCCGGATCGGCCAGAGCCGCGCCCGCCACCGTCAGGCTGGCGGTGACGCTGGGCGGCCCCAACTGCCGGGCGGCGTTCCATGCCAGCAGGCTCACGCCCGCAGCCAAAGCTCCCGCGCCCACCCGGCGCAGCCAGCTTGATCGGCCCATCCTGCCGCCCCCTTTCCGTTTTGAGTCCTGCTCAAAGGATATGCACCCGGGCGGCAGGGTTATGCCTTAATTGGCCAGATAACACAGCTCTGCGATGCTCAGTGAGGGCTGCAGCGCCTTGTTGATGGCCGCGCTGAGCAGCTCGGAGCCGCTGCGAATCACTCCATCCAACTGACGGCAGGTGAGAATCAGCCCTTTGGCCCCTTCCACGCATTCGTCCGCTTCCATCAGAGTGGGCACGCCCACCGCCAGCACCGGAACCCCCAGCATGGCCCGGGTGATACAGCGGCCGGAATCTGGCCGGGCGGGGGAGAGGCCGGTATCGCTGATCTGAATGGTTCGGCCCAGCCGGGCCGGGTCGGAGGTGCACAGGCTGTCCACACAGACAATCGCGGCAGGCTTCAGGGTGCGCACCAGCCCGGCCAGCAGCTGGGCCAGCGGGATACCGGTGGCTCCGGACGCGCCGGGGCTCACGCAGACCACCTCCCGCAGGCCCAGACCGTCGGCCCGGGCATCTGCTGTAAGGCCCCGGGTCACCAGAATCCCCGCTGCAGTTCGGGGGCCCAGCGCGTCCACCGTGACCCGCCGGTTGCCCACGCCCACCACCAGCACCAGCCCCACCGCGGGCAGCATGGCCCGCAGCTCTGCCGCTGCGGCGCTGATCAGCCGTTCGTCCCGCCGATCCAGCGCGGCCAGACTGGGGGTCTCCAGCGTGGAATACCGCCCCGCCGGGCGGGCCAGCCCCTGCCGGGTGATCTGCACCCGGGTAAGCCGGATGGGCCCGCTGCTGGCGGTGCGCACCTGCACCCCGGGGGGCACCGTGCCCCTGCCCGGACGGAACAGCTCGTCGGCCATATCGGTGTATATGTTCATGCTCAGTCCTCCTTTTTTGCTGCCGCGGACGGAAAATTTTGCCCGCGGAGGGTCTTTTCTCAGTGTTGACCACCGGATTTCAAAAAATTCTCCGAAAAAAGTATGAAAAAAGGCTTGCAACGTCCGCTCAAATGTGATATTATAAGTTGCACTGTTATGGGGGACAAGGAGGTGGTACGAATGCCTAACATTAAATCGCAGAAGGATCGTGTCGTTCAGTCCAAGAAGGAAGCCCTTCACAACAAGGCGATTAAGTCCAACCTGAAAACAGTCGTGAAGAAGGCAGACGCTGCCATCGCTGCGAACGCAGCTGATAAGGAAGCCGTCGTTGTTGCTGCTATCTCCGCTATTGATAAGGCTAAGAGCAAGGGTGTACTGCACAAGAACACCGCTTCCCGCAAGATCAGCCGTATGGCGAAGCGCGCTAACAAGGCGAATGCTTGATTTTCGACAAAACAGAAGGGCCAGCTCAATTTGAGCGGGCCTTTTGTTTTTGCTTTTTTGCAAGCAAATACGCCCGCAGGGAAGTTTCCCTGCGGGCGTATTCTATTTTATGGGCTCAGGTGAAGGTTACTTTTCAGAAGTGCTCCTGTCCGCCTGTTCCTGCGCCAGCGCGCGGCGAATCCCAATCACTGCGGCCAGAATCAAAAGGATCAGAAGAACCAGCAGCAGCCACCAGGGCCAGCCCTTTTCCTGCTTTTCCTGTTCCTGGACGGGTACAGGGGTCGGGGTCTGCGTCGGTTCCGCCGTGGGAATTGCCGCAGGCGATGAAGTGGGCAAATCCGTGGCAGAGGAGGTGGCGGTAGGCGCTGTGCTGCCCGGACGAAGGGTTCCTCCCGAAGCCGGGCCGGAAGGTGGCTGAGTCGGTGGCAGCGGCACCGGTATGCCGGTGGGTTTGGAGGTCGCTTCTGCTTTTTCCTCCGTTACAGGTTCTGGGGTGGCGGTAGGCTCCGGCGTTGCCGTAGGCTCCGGCGTGGCCGTGGGCTCCGGGGTTGCCGTAGGCTCCAGGGTTCCCGTAGGCTTCGGCGTGGCCGTGGGCTTCGGGGTTCCCGTAGGCTCCGGCGTTGCCGTGGGCTCCGGGGTTCCCGTAGGCTTCGGTGTTGCCGTGGGCTCCGGCGCTGCCGTGGGCTCCGGGGTTCCCGTAGGCTTCGGCGTTGCTGTGGGCTCCGGCGTTGCTGTAGGCTCCGGGGTTGCCGTGGGCTTCGGGGTTCCCGTAGGCTCCGGGGTTGCCGTGGGCTCCGGGGTTCCCGTAGGCTCCGGCGTTGCTGTAGGCTCCGGGGTTCCCGTAGGCTCCGGGGTTGCCGTAGGCTTCGGCGTTGCTGTGGGCTTTGGCGTTGCTGTGGGCTCCGGGGTTCCCGTAGGCTTCGGTGTTGCCGTGGGCTCCGGGGTTGCCGTAGGCTCCGGGGTTCCCGTGGGCTCCGGGGTTCCCGTAGGCTTCGGCGTTGCTGTGGGCTCCGGTGTTGCCGTGGGCAGGGGAGCCCCGGTCCAGTCAAATTGCAGATGCGCGGTCAGTGCAGCGCCTTCATCGGTGTACACATAGTCCACTGTGCCGTTGGCTGCAATTTCATACAATTCCCCTTTTTCCATCTGTGCACCGGTCAGGCCGCTGATCTCTTCCAGCTGCAGGGGAATTCCCAGATCGGTCAGGGTATAGTGATCCGAACCGGCCGGCAGATGAATCGCCACCGGCCGCTGATCGCTCAGGTCTGCCGTTGGCGCCGCCGTGCCCATCTCGATGCCCAGCAGCCGGTTCTCCCGGGCCAGAAGATCAATCACCTGCGGATTACCGCTCAGATCCAGAAACGTGAACTCGTTGTGGTCCAGCCCCACCGTCTGCAGATTGGGCAGCCCGCTCATGTCGATCTCTGTCATGGGGGTATACCCCACCCACAGGTAGATCATGGATTCATTGTTCCCCAGCTCCAGCCGGGTCAGCGGCCCGCCCAGATAGGTAAAATACTCCAGTTTCCTGTTCGCTGTCAGATCCAGCTCCTGGATGGGATTGTCGCCACAGGCAAGATCGCTCAGCTCCGGATTGCCGCTCACATCCAGCGCGGTCAGCTGATTTGCGTGGCAATGCAGTATCTGAAGCGACGCCGCCGCGGAAACATCCAGCGCGGTCAGCTGATTGTCGTTGCAGAATAACGTCTGCAACCGGGGTGCCAGCGCCAGATCCAGCTCAGTCAGCGCATTGTTGTTGCAGTTCAGATATTCCAGGTTGGGGAACTGTTCCAGCCCCTGCAGGGAAGCAATGCCCCGATTGCGCACATCCATCCGCACCACCTGCGCCCGCTCTTCGGCAGACAGACTGCCGTTCGCGTCGAGATCCAGCGTTTTCACATAGCCAAGGAATGCGGCGTCGGGAAATGTTGCCGCATCCAGCGGCAGTTCCCCTGTAACTGTGGTATAGGCGGAAAGAGCAGACTGCACCGGTGAATCCTGGTTTGCCGCACCCGCAGGCACGGTCAACACAAGCGCCAGAACCATTGCTGCTGCCGATCGAAAAAGTTTAATCCGGGAAAATTGTTTCATAGTCGCCTCATTTCAAATCGAAATGGAAATTTCTTACATCTTCTATCCTACGCTCCTTTGCGTTTAAAATCGGTTGTCTGCCCAACCGATGGCAGAAAAAGGGCCCCTGCCCGGCAATTGCCGGGCAGGGGCCCTTTTCGTTCTTTGAGTTATGCCAGAACCTGAGAGGTGCGGCTCAGCTCCTGAGCGATGTTCAGCACATGGTCGCCCACGCGCTCAAAGTCGGTGAGAATCTCGGAATAGAGGATGCAGCCCTCGTCGCTGCACTCACCGTTTTTCATCCGGCGCATGTGGTTTTCCCGGAAGCGGCCGGTCATATCGTCAATGGTCTGTTCCAGCTGAGCGGCGTTGTCCAGCCGGGACTCGCCGTGCAGATAGCGCAGCGCCTTGGCACAGACCGCGCGCATCTCCATCAGCTCCTTGAGTGCCTCGTCGGACAGCTGGATATTCTCCTTTTCCAGCCGCTGGCCATAGCCCAGAATGTTCATGGCATGGTCGCTGATGCGCTCGATGTTGCCCGCAATGCGGAAGCCGGAGGCCACTGCCGCCGAATCCTCGGCGTTGGTTTCGCGCACCATGGCCTTGGCCACATAGTGGCTGATCTCCTTGTTGAGCAGGTCCACCAGCTCTTCGGTGTGAATGGCCTTTTCGGTCTTTTCGTCCGGGCCGCTGATCACGGCCTGGAAGGCGGCATCCACGTTTTCGCTGGCCAGATCCAGCATACGGCCCAGCTCCTGCTGCAGCTTGCCCAGCCATACAGCGGAGGAACCAAGCGTAGTCTTGTCCAGATAGGCAAGGCCCATCATCTCGCGCTTCTCCTCCTCGGTCTTTTCCGGAGGCTCAGGCAGGATGTGCTCGGCCAGTGCGGCCATCTGAGTACCCAGAGGCAGCAGCAGAAGGGTGGTTACGATATTGAACAGGGTGTGCATGTTGGCGATCTGGCTGGGGATATTCTCCGGCGAGAGCGACGCCACCAGCGCAGGCAGCGGGAACAGCACACACACGATGGTGAAAATAATGGTACCGATGATGTTGAACATCAGGTGGATCAGGGTAGTGCGCTTGGCGTTCCGGCTGGTGCCGATGCTGGCCAGCACCGCAGTGATACAGGTACCAATGTTCTGACCGAACAGCACAAACACCGCGCTGGAGAAGCTGATTGCGCCGCTGGCGGCCAGCGCCTGCAGAATACCCACGCTGGCGGAAGAGGACTGGATCAGCGCGGTGAAGAGCGTACCGGCCAGAATGCCCAGAAGCGGGTTTTCGAAACGGGTCATCAGGGAAACGAATGCCGGCTCATCCGCCAGAGGCTTCATGGCGGCGCTCATCATATCCATACCGATGAACAGCACGCCCAGACCGGCCACGATGCTGCCGTAGTTGTGCAGCTTGGGGTTTTTGAAGAACACCACCAGCGCCACGCCGGCAAAGGCCATAAGCGGAGCCAGCGCGCCCACATCCAGGGCGATCAGCTGACCGGTAATGGTGGTACCGATGTTGGCGCCCATGATGATCCACACCGCCTGGCGCAGGCTCATCAGGCCACTGTTTACAAAGCCGACCACCATAACAGTGGTGGCACTGGACGACTGGATCACCGCAGTGATACCGGCGCCCACTGCAACGCCCAGGAAACGATTTGCGGTGAGCTTTTCCAGGATGCTCTTCATCCGGTTTCCGGCCGCAGCCTCCAGGCCGCCGCTCATCATGTGCATGCCGTAAAGGAAGAGCGCAAGGCCTCCCAGAAGGCTCAGAACATTTGCAAGCTGCATGATTTCTCCTCCTGCTTTGGGGCGGGCGTCCCGCCGTTACCCCCTCTGCTGTTTCTCGATTTTTTTACTTAGATTTTATGGTGCCATAATATAAATACCGTAAATGAAAAGCCCCGGTCAACAGACCGGGGCAAAACTTTACATAGATTTTTCATTCCAGTGCAAAAAAGCGGGTTTTCTTTGCACAATTGTCAGTTCTGGTCTTTTGGATGCCCCAGCGCAGCGGCCGCAACCCCGCAGATCAGGCTGGCGGTCACCCCGGCGCCGGCAGCGGCAAACCCGCCGGCCAGAATGCCCAGAAGTCCCATCCGGTCCACCGCATCGATCACCCCCTGAGCCAGCAGATGGCCGAAGCCGGTGAGCGGTACGGTGGCCCCGGCTCCCGCCAGCTCTACCAGTGGACCGTAAAGCCCCAGGGCGGAAAGCACCACACCGCTCACCACATAGAGCACCAGAATCCGGGCAGGGGTCAGGCTGGTCAGATCAATCAGCACCTGACCGATCACACACAGCACGCCCCCCACCAGAAACGCCCACAAATAGCCCATCATATCGTTTCCTCCCGTTGTGAAGTCAATTCCACCAGATGGGCCACGCCGGGAATGCTCTCGCCCTGCAAAAAGGTGATCTGGCTCATCAGCGCCCCGGTGGACAGAAACAGCACACGTTTCATTTCGCCCTTTTGCAGTGCAGGCAGCACACTGGCGCACAGCACGCCGGCCGAGCACCCCGCGCCGCTGCCTCCGGCCTGCACATCCTGATGCTCCACATCATATAAGGTAAGTCCGCAGTCCCGGTGGTTTTTCAGGTCCACATCCTCCTTTTCCAGCAGCTCCTTCAACAGGCGGGTGCCCACGATACCCAGATCACCGGTGTACACCGCGTCGAACCGGGCTGGGGTATTGCCGGTATCCTCGCAGTAACGCAGGATGGTCTCGGCGGCGGCGGGCGCCATGGCCGCCCCCATATTATTGATGTCGCAGATTTCGTAATCCCGCACCCGCCCGAAGGTCACCGCCCGCACAAAGGGTCCGTTCCCTTCCGGTTCCACCAGGCAGCAGCCCGCGGCCGTGGCGGTCCACTGGGCAGTGGGGGTGCGCTTGCCCCCGTAGGTAAGAGGGGTGCGGAACTGCCGCTCCGCCGCGCAGAAATGGCTGCTGGCCATGGCCGCCGCCCGGTTTACACAGCCGCCCGCCGCAAGGCAGGCCGCCAGCCCCACCGCCTCGGCCATGGTGCTGCATGCGCCATACAGCCCGGCAAGGGGCGCATCCAGCTCCCGCATGGTGTAGCCGGTGGCGGTGCACTGGTTCTGCAGATCACCCCCCAGCACCAGATCCAGCATTCCGGGCGTGCAGCGGCCCTTTTTCAGCGCCAGATCCAGGCAATAGCGCTGCAGCCGGCTCTCGGCCTTTTCCCAGGTGAGCTCTCCCAGGGTGTTCTCCTCAAACAGCAGATCAAATTTTGCAGCCAGCGGGCCCTCGCTTTCCCGCTTGCCGCCCACCGCTGCAAAGGCCGACACTGAGGGCGGGTTGCGAAAACAGATGGTATCGCCGGTACGCACGGCGTTCGTCATAATTCTCATTCCTTCCCCTTGCTCTTCTTATATAAACGGCCGCAGCAGGTGATAAACAAGCCCCCACACCGCGCTGGCAGCCAGCCCGTAAACCACCACCGGCCCGGCAATCACAAACATCTTGGCGCCCACGCCGGGCACAAACCCTTCCGACCGGTACTCAATGGCGCTGCTCACCACCGAATTTGCAAAGCCGGTAATGGGCACCAGCGTGCCCGCGCCGGCCCTTGCGGCCAGCTTCTGATACCAGCCCAGCGAGGTGAGCACCGCACTGATGAGAATCAAGGTTACGCTGGTCATGGCCGAGGCGTCGCTGAGCACAAATCCCTTCGCAAGATAGGCCCGGCGCAACACCTCACCCACCAGGCAGATGCCTCCACCCACAAAAAACGACCACAGGCAGTCCTTTCCCAGTTTGGAATGGGGGCTGGCCCGCCGGTTCATTTCGTCGTATTCCCGGGGCGTAATTTTCATGGCAGATTTCTCCTTTTCTGGTGGTCTTTCCGGTAGTATTTCCTTCGCCGGGTTCAGCTATGCGGGAAAACGGGCAAAAATGGCCGGGAGCTATTGTCAGCGCCCGTCGCCTGGTGTAGAATAGGAACGACAATAACAAAGGGGGACCACCTTGTGAAAAAACTGATCAGCCCACTGGATCTTTCCACTACCGAAATCGACCAGCTGCTCGCTCTGGCCGACCGTATCATCGATGATCCTGCTGCCTATGCCCACAAATGTGACGGCAAAATCCTCGCCACCCTGTTTTTTGAACCCAGCACCCGTACCCGCCTGAGCTTCGAATCCGCCATGCTCCGGTTAGGGGGTAAGGTGTTGGGTTTTTCTTCGGCCAATGCCTCCAGCGCGGCCAAGGGTGAAACGGTTGCCGACACCGCACGCATGGTGCAGTGCTATGCGGACATCATTGCCATGCGCCACCCCCGCGAGGGCGCCGCTACCGCCGCAGCCGCCAAGATTGAATGCCCGCTGATCAATGCGGGCGACGGCGGCCATCAGCACCCCACCCAGACCCTCACCGACCTGCTCACCATCCATCGGCTGAAGGGCCGGCTGAACAATCTGACCATCGGCCTGTGCGGCGATCTGAAATTCGGCCGCACGGTGCACAGCCTGATCCGTGCCATGATGCGCTACGAGGGCATCCGGTTCGTTCTGGTCAGCCCCAGGGAACTGATGATCCCCGACTATGTGCGGGAAGAGATGATCGCCGCCGGATATCCCTTCCGTGAAGTGGAGAATCTGGAAGACGCCATCGGTGAAATGGACATTCTTTACATGACCCGCGTACAGGGCGAACGCTTTGCCGATCAGGAGGAATACCTGCGCCTGCGGGATCGCTACATTCTGGACGCCGCCAAGATGAAGCTGGCAAAGCCCGATATGATCGTGATGCATCCGCTGCCCCGCGTAAACGAGATTGCCACCGAGGTGGACGACGACCCCCGTGCAGCTTACTTCAAGCAGGCCAACTTCGGCCGCTTTGTGCGCATGGCGCTGATTCTGACCATGCTGGAAAGCAAAACCGATAACCGGGTCATCCCGGAAAACACCGAAGTGCTGGGCAACTGCCAGAACCCCCACTGCATCACGCAGATGGAGGATTCGCTGCCCCGGCTGTACACCCGCAACGAAAAGGGTGTGTGCCGCTGCGTGTACTGTGAGCACGAGTATCAGGGCTGACGCGCCTTCGCGCCTGCCCGGCGTTGGCCGGGCAGGCGTATTTTTTTACCGGCTGTTCACGAACCGGCCATAAAAAATGCTATAATATAGAATACTATTAAGAAACCGAGGTTTTGAGCTATGCAGTGGACCGACATCCGCATCACCGTACCCAAGGCTCAGGCGGACACCGCCGAGGCCATCGCCACCGGCATCTCCGGCGGCGGCATCTACATCGAGGATTATTCCGACCTGGAGACCCAGGTGGAGCAGATCGCCCATGTGGACCTGATCGAGCAGGATCTGCTGGATAAGGATCGCACCAAAGTGATCGTGCATCTGTATCTGGCTCCGGACGAAAACCCCGCCGAGGTGGTGGAGCTGGTGCGCAGCCGCCTGGCCGCCGCCGAGGTGGACTACACCCTGACCGCCGAAGGCGTGGAGCAGGACGACTGGGAAAACGGCTGGAAGGCCTATTACCATGCCCTGACCATCGGCAACCGCCTGGCCATCGTGCCCAGCTGGGAGGAGTTCGACACCGACCGGGTCGTCATCAAACTGGATCCGGGCATGGCCTTCGGCACCGGCACCCATGAGACCACTGCTCTGTGCCTGGAGGTTCTGGACAGTCTGGTAAAGGGCGGCGAGCGGATGCTGGACATCGGCACCGGCAGCGGCATTCTGGCCATTGCCGCCCTGAAGCTGGGCGCGGCCAGCGCCGAGGGCGTGGACATCGACCCCATGTGCGTGCGCACCGCCGGTGAGAACGCCTCCCTGAACGGGGTGGACGACAAGCTGAAGGTGCTGATCGGCGATCTGTCCGACAAGGCCACCGGCACCTACAACATCATCACCGCCAACATCGTGGCAAACGCCATTCTGAGCCTTGCGCCCCATGTGCCCGCCCTGATGGCTCCCGGCGCCACCTTCATCGCCAGCGGCGTCATCGATACCCGCCGGGACGAGGTGGTGGAGGGCCTGCGCGCCGCCGGCCTGAACGTGGTGGAGGTGCGCGAGCAGAACGGATGGGTTGCCATCCTGTGCAAAAACGGGGGAGAAGCGTAAGATGCCGCACCGCTATTTTACCAGCGAGATCTCCGGCGACACCGCCCTCCTCACCGGCGCGGACGCCCATCATCTGGGCAAGGTGATGCGGGCCAGAATCGGCGAGCAGGTGATCCTGTGCGACGGGTCAGGCTTTGACTATGACGGTGTAATCACCGCCATCGAGCCGGATCAGGTGCAGTTTTCCGTTGCGAACAAACGGCCCTGCACCGCCGAGCCAAAGGCAAAGGTGACCGTATTTGCGGGCTACCCCAAGCAGGATAAGCTGGAGCTGATTCTGCAAAAATCGGTGGAGCTGGGCGCCGAGCGCATTGTACCCTTCTTCAGCCGGTTCTGCGTGGTCACCCCCAAAAAGGAGGACCAGAAAAACCAGCGCTATGCCCGCATTGCCGCCGAGGCCGCCAAGCAGTGCGGCCGGGGTATTTTACCCGAAGTGGAGCTGCCGCTGAACATCAGCCAGCTGCCCGGGCGCTTTTCGGAATTCGACGCGATCCTTTTCTTCTACGAAAAGGGCGGGCGGCCCCTGCGTCAGTGTGTCCCCGCCGAAGGCGGCCGCATCGCCCTGATCACCGGGGCGGAAGGCGGCTTCTCGGAGGAGGAAGCCCAGGCGCTCATCGCTGCGGGCGCCACCCCCGTGGGCCTTGGACCCCGCATTCTGCGCTGTGAAACCGCGCCCATTGCCGCACTGGCTGCGGTGATGACTCTGACCGGCGATCTGGAATAATCCGTACCCTTTGCGAAAGGAGACCAGTGCCTTATGAATCACCCCTCTGTATCCCCCCGCGCCCGCCGCTGGGCCGCTGCCGCGGCTCTGTTGCTGGTCTGTGTGGCGGGCGGTGCGGCTGTGCTTGCGTTCCGCCAGGAGCTGTGGGCCATCCTCACCAGCCAGGCCGCCCGGGACCAGTTCATCGGCTGGGTGCAGAGCAAGGGAATCTGGGGCATTCTGGTCTTTCTTGCCCTGCAGATTCTGCAGGTGGTGGTGGCCGTTCTGCCCGGCGAGCCGGTGGAGCTGATGGCCGGCGCTCTGTTCGGTCCGGTGGGCGGTTTGCTCATCTGCCTTGCGGGCATTCTGCTGGGCAGCATGTTCATTTATGCCGCCATGAAGCTGCTTGGGGCAAAGGCCGTTCCCGCCCAGGCCTTTCACAAATATCGCTTTCTGCAGGATGAGCAGCGGGCGCGGCGGGCGCTGTATCTGCTGTTTTTCCTGCCCGGCACCCCCAAGGATATGCTCACCTATATCGGCCCGTTTCTGCCGGTGAAACCGGGGGAATTCTTCTTCATCTGCACGCTGGCCCGCATTCCCAGCGTGGTCACCAGCACCATTGCCGGCAGCAGCCTGGCGGACGGCGGCCTGCTGGTGCCCATCGTGATCTTTGTGGTCATGGGCGCTCTTGGGCTGGCCTGCCTGTATGGTGAACAGCGCATTCTGGACCGGCTGCATCATCGCCGGGAATCCTGACGTCAATTGCATCCACGCCCTTCCCGGGGCATCCTCCCGGGAAGGGCGTGTTTTGTGTTCGGTCTGGAAATTTCCGTTTCTGTATGCTACAATTTTTTTAACAGTGACGGATTGCCTCTGCATCGTTTGGCGGGGCAAGTCACCAGCGGGCAGATACCCGCAAACAGGAAATGGAGTGGTTTTTCATGGCAGAATATGTGTTGTTCACCGATTCCACCACCGATCTGCCGGTGGAACTGGTGCAGGAGATGCAGGTGGAAGTGATGCCCCTGGTCTTTACGCTGGGCGGCAAAAATTACCGCAATTATCCGGATAACCGGGAGCTTTCCCCCAAAGAATTCTACGACCGGCTGCGGGCCGGCGAGGTGAGCACCACAAGCCAGATTAACCAGGCAGATTTTCTGGATACCTTTACCCCCGTTCTGGAGCAGGGGAAAGACATTTTGTATCTGGCCTTTTCCAGCGGGCTTTCCGGCACCTTCAACTCGGCCCGGCTGGCCGCTGAGGATCTGCGGGAACAGTTCCCGGAACGCACCATCGAGGTGATCGACACCCTGCAGGCCAGCATGGGCGAGGGCCTGGCGGTGTATTATGCCGCCTGCCTGAAGAACGAAGGCAAGAGCCTGCGGGAAGTGGCGGACTGGTTTGTGGAAAACCGCCAGTCCATCTGCGCCTGGTTCACGGTGGATGATCTGATGTTCCTGAAGCGGGGCGGCCGTGTGAGCGGCGCTGCCGCAGTGGCAGGCACTCTGCTGGGCATCAAGCCGGTGCTTCATGTGGACGAGGAAGGCAAGCTGATCCCCATGGAAAAGGTGCGCGGCCGCCGCGCCAGCCTGGACGCGCTGGTGAAGCACTTCGCCGCCAGCACCTACGACCGCAGCGAGCAGGTGGTCTTTGTGAGCCACGGCGACTGCCTGGAGGACTGCCAGTATGTGGCCGACAAGATCGCCGCGCTGGGCGTCAAGCGGGTGTGCATCTCCACCATTGGCCCGGTGATCGGCGCCCATTCCGGCCCCGGCACCGTTGCTCTGTTCTTCCGGGCAGAGAAACGGTAAGTTCATTTCTCATCAAATAAGCAGGCGGGCGGGATCTTTCGATCCCGCCCGCCTGTTTTCTCTTTACCGGATGGCCGCGCCCATGGCCCGGGCCTGTTCCAGCGCCGGATGGCCGGCCATCTCGCCCGGCCCCTGCACACCGCCCGCAAACACGGTGCCCGCCAGCTCCAGATTTTCATAACAGTCGATCCAGCCCTGAATGCCGCTCTCCGCCCGCTTGGGAACAAAGTCCTCGGTCTCGGCGGCAGCGCTCAGCAGATACACCTGCCGGAAGGCATTTTCCCGGCCGTACAGCGGCTCGGTGCGGTCCAGAAAGGTTTCCAGCTGACCGCACAGCTCATAATAATAGATGGGCGTGGCAAACGCCACCACCTGCGCGGCGCGCAGCTTTTCCAGCAGCGGGGCCACATCGTCCCGAATCACGCAGCTGCCGGTTTTCTGGCAGGCGGTGCAGCCCCGACAGAACTGAATCTCCCTGCCCCGCAGGCTGACCAGCTCCACCTCATGGCCCGCCTCCCTCGCGCCTTCCGCAAACTGCTCCGCCAGTGCATGGGAATTGCTGCCCGGCCGCAGGCTGGCGCTGATCACCAACACTTTCTTATCCATGACGGCCTCCTTATCTGTATAAGACACGTCTCATTATACATTTTGTTAATCTTATAAAAAAGGCCCGGCAACGCCGGGCCTTTGGCTTACAGGGTGCGCAGTGCGTCCTGCAAAGCGGTTTTCTGGGTGGTTTTTTCGTCCTTCTGCTTGATGACCCGGGCGGGAACACCGGCCACCACCGCGCCCGCGGGTACGTCCTCGATGACCACGCTGCCGGCGGCGATAACCGCGCCTTCGCCCACATGCACGCCCTCGATGACCACCGCATTGGCGCCCACCAGAACGTCGTCCTCCAGAATGACGGGCTTTGCGCTGGCGGGCTCGATCACACCGGCCAGCACCGCGCCAGCGCCCACATGGCAATGCTTGCCCACGGTGGCACGGCCGCCCAGCACAGCGCCCATGTCGATCATGGTGCCGTCACCGATGACCGCGCCGATGTTGATGATGGCGCCCATCATGATCACCGCCGCGTCGCCGATCTCCACCTGCTCGCGGATGATGGCGCCCGGCTCGATGCGGGCGTTGATGCCCTTCATGTCCAGCAGGGGAATGGCCGAGTTGCGGCAGTCGTTCTCCACCACCATATCCTCGATCTTGTCGGCATTGGCCTCCAGAATGGGGCCAAGCTCCTTCCAGTCGCCAAACACGATCTTGGCGCCGGTGCCGAACACCTTTGCGGAACCGTAATCCAGAGGCTCCTTTTCCTGAATGGTGATCTTCACCGGGGTCTTTTTCTCTGCGTTTGCGATGTACTGAATGATCTGTTCTGCGTTCACGTTTCTTTTCCCACCTTATTGCTTTGTTTTGGCCGTTCTATTATGCCATATCCGCGACCATTTTTCAAACCCCGGTCTTACACCAGACCGGCAGCCTTCAGCGCGGCGGTCAGCTTGGCCCTGGCAGCCTCGCCCATGGGGCCCAGAGGCTGGCGGTAGCCGCCCACTTCCATGCCCATCTGGTTCATGGCCTCCTTCACGGGGATGGGGTTGACCTCCAGGAACAGGCCGTTGATCACGTCCAGCAGACCCAGCTGGGCTTCCAGCGCCTTCTGGCGGTCGCCGTTCAGATAATCCATGACCATATCGTGGGTCTGGCGGGGCAGAATGTTGGCCAGCACCGAAATCACGCCGCTGCCACCCAGAGACAGAATGGGCAGAACCATGTCGTCGTTGCCGGAATACAGGGCAAAGTCCTCGTTCACATAACGGGCGATCTTTGCGGTATAGCTCAGGTTGCCGGAAGCCTCCTTGATGCCCATGATGTTCGGATGTACCGACAGCCGGCGCACCACATCCTCGGAGATACCGCAGCCGGTACGGCCGGGCACGTTGTACAGGATGCAGGGGATATGCACCGCGTCTGCCACCGTCTTGAAGTGGTTGTACATACCCTCTTCGTTGGTCTTGTTGTAATAGGGGGTGATGAGCAGCAGGCCGTCCGCCCCCAGCTTTTCAAAGCTCAGGCTCTTTTCCAGCATGGTCTGGGTGCAGTTGGAACCGCTGCCGGCAATCACCGGTACCCGGCCGGCCACCCGCTTGACCACGAATTCGCAGACCGCGTCGTCCTCCTCGTGGCTCATGGCCGAGCTCTCGCCGGTGGTGCCCAGAATCAGCAGACCATCGGTGCCGTTTTCCAGGTGGAAATCCACCAGCTGGGCCAGTTTTTCAAAATTAACGCTTCCATCCTCGTGGAAGGGGGTGATCAGGGCCACGATGGAGCCCTTCAGATTCTTTGCGGTCATAACGGCTGCTCCTCTCTTTGTTTCAGATTGTCAGGCAACAAAAAACGCGCCGGAAGGGCGCTGCGGCCTTACCGGCGCGTGGAAAAAACACCACCGCTTACGGGTAAGATAGCGCCCCCGCGGTCCTTCCGCGGACAGTGCCGCGGGTCTTTCCCGGGGCCCCATCGGCGCCGCCGTGCCCGGCTGTGCCGATTCGGCGGGCTTGCCCCGCCCCACGCTCTGTGCCTGCCGGCTCCTGTGGGGTTCATCGCGCCCGCGCCTCTATCCATATATCTGCATCATAGCACGCTATTGCAGTGAAGTCAACGGATTTTTCCTTCTTTTCCCGCATCCCGGCGCGCTTGTGCATCCGCGTCGGCTGGCTTATAATAGGAGCAAAACGCAACCACAAAGAGGGGGAGAGAATTTTATGACACAGCAGCTGCTGACCCAATACCGGCGGGATCTGCACAGGATCCCGG
This sequence comes from Allofournierella massiliensis, assembly GCF_004345265.1. Taxonomy (GTDB): domain Bacteria; phylum Bacillota; class Clostridia; order Oscillospirales; family Ruminococcaceae; genus Allofournierella; species Allofournierella massiliensis. The sequence goes on along the minus strand of NZ_SLUM01000011.1, from coordinate 34,997 downwards.
AAACCGACTTCGACCTGCCCGAGACCCTGGCCTATGTGCGCCGGGTGCTGGAGCAGTATCCCTGCACCCTGTTTTCGCCCTGCAAAAGCACCCTGTGCGCCTATTTCGATGCGGGCAAACCGCATACCGCCGCTTTCCGGGCAGATATGGACGCGCTGCCCATTGCCGAGCGCAGCAGCTGCGACTATGTCTCCCGTCATGAAGGAAAGATGCACGCCTGCGGCCACGACGGCCACATGGCCATGGTTCTGGCGCTGGCAGGCCGGGTGAGCCAGATGCTGGACAAGCTGCCCCGGAATGTGCTGCTGGTGTTCCAGCCCGCCGAGGAGACCACCGGCGGCGCAAAGCTGGTGTGCGAAAGCGGGGTATTCGAGAAATACCGCTGCGACCGGATTTTCGGCTGGCACCTGTGGCCGGATCTGCCCGCTGGCACCATTGCCAGCCGCCCCGGCCCGCTGCTGGCCCGCTCCAGCGAGGTGACCGTGACGGTAACCGGCAAGAGCAGCCATGTGGCCAAGCCCCACGAGGGCAGGGACGCCCTGTTTGCCGCCTCGGCGTTTTTGTACGAAAGCTACCGGCTGATCGAGCTGCTGGGTCGGCCGGAGGAACCCCGCCTTCTGAAGTTCGGCAAGCTGACCAGCGGTCAGGCCCGCAACGCCATCAGCGATTCCAGCCTGCTGCTGGGCACCCTGCGGGTCTATTCCGACGAGATGTTCACTGCCACCGAAGCCATGCTGCGGGATCTGGCCGGCGCCATCGAGCGTAAAACCGGCTGCCGGTTCGAAATCGCCTTTTCTGCCGGGTATCCGCCGGTACGCAATGACCCGACTCTCTTTGAAACCGCCCGCGCCGCACTGCCGCAGCTTCAGGTTCTGGAAAACCCACTGATGATTTCGGAGGATTTTTCCTTCTATCAGCAGCGGCTGCCCGGCCTGTTCCTGCTGCTGGGCACCGGCACCGGCATCCCCCTGCACGCAGACACCTTCGACTTCGACGAGAGCGTTCTGGCCGCCGGCCTTGCGGCAGATGAACTGCTTCTGTTCCTGAACTGAGGACACTTCTTTTTTTCGCATTTCCCACAAAACCGCTTGCTTTTCTTAATGCAAGCGGTTTTGTGGGATTTTTTGTTTTTCCATTAAAGACAAATCTCTGACAAATCGCTGTATTTCACACTTTTTTCACTTTCTTTCCTGTGCATTGTCACAAAATACTTTCTCACTGTTTGACTTTATCACTTTGACGCAGTATAATGCTAAACAACGACAGAGAGGTCAGGGCCCGGCAGCGGATTCCCGCCAGGCCAGCTGATCTTTTTTCGTTTCAAGGGGTTTGCGAAGATCCAATCCAAAAAGAGAGGAGCACACACACATGAAACTTTGGAAACGCATGGGCGCCGCCGCTCTGGCCGGCGCGCTGGCGCTGAGCATGGTCGCCTGCGGCGGCGGCAACGCAGCCACCAGCGGCACTTCCACCGCGGCGTCCTCTTCCGGCGCCGCAGCTGCCACCGGCAGCAACGTGCTGAACGTAATGACCGAGGTCGAGGTTGCCTCGCTGGATCCCCAGCTGGCCACCGACGGCACCAGCTTCGAGGTAATTGCCGACTTTACCGACGGCCTGATGCAGATGGATGCGGACGGTCAGCCCGTTCCCGCCATTGCCGAAAGCTACGAGGTGAGTGAGGACGGCTGCACCTACACCTTCCATCTTCGGGAGGATGCCAACTGGTCCAACGGTGATCCCGTGACCGCCAACGACTTCGTATTCGCCTGGCAGCGTGCGGCTGATCCTGCCACCGCCTCCGAGTACAGCTACATGATGAGCGACATCGGCCAGATCAAGAACGCCGCCGAGATCATCGCCGGCGAGATGGACAAGAGCGAGCTGGGTGTCACCGCAGTGGATGACAAGACCCTGCAGGTGGAGCTGACCGTTCCCGTTCCCTACTTCCTGAATCTGATGTATTTCCCCACCTTCTACCCGGTCAACCAGGCCTTCTATGAAGGTCTGGCCGAAGGCACCTTCGGCACCAGCCCGGACACCGTGCTGAGCAACGGCGCCTTCATTCTGGACAGCTACGAGCCCGCGGCTCTGTCCTTCAGCCTGGTGAAGAACCCCGACTACTATGATGCCGACAAGGTCTCTCTGGACGGCCTGAACTATCAGGTCATCAAGGACAGCCAGCAGGCCTTCATGAGCTACCAGAACGGCGATCTGGACATCGTCAAGCTGAGCGGTGACCAGGTGGATCAGGTTCAGGGCGATCCTGAACTGAGTGTTCACGGCGCCGGCTACCTGTGGTACCTGACCCTGAACATGGACGGCGTACCCGCTCTGGCCAACCAGAATCTGCGTCTGGCCCTGACCCACGCCATCGACCGTACCTCCATTGTTGAGGACGTTGTGAAGGATGGCTCTCTGGCCACCTACACCGCTGTTCCCCCACAGTTCGCCACCGGCCCGGATGGCAGCGACTTCTCGGAAGATCAGACCATGTTCCGGGATGTATGCAGCGACGATCCCGCCAAGGCTGCCGAGTACTTCGAGGCCGCCAAGGAGGAGCTGGGCCAGGATACCTTCACCTTCCAGCTGCTGGTGGAGGACACCACCGAGTCCCAGAACGTGGCCGCTGTTATCAAGGAGCAGGTGGAGACCAACCTGCCCGGCGTGACCATGGAAATCAAGGTTGAGCCCAAGAAGCAGCGCGTCGAGGACATTCAGGAAGGCAACTACGAAGTCTGCCTGACCCGCTGGGGCCCCGACTACGCCGATCCCATGACCTACCTGAACATGTGGATCACCGATAACAACAACAACTACGGCAAGTGGAGCAACGCCGAGTACGACGCCATCATTGCCGACTGCACCACCGGCCAGTATGTGAGCGACGCTTCCGCCCGCTGGCAGGCCCTGTACGACGCCGAAAAGATCATCATGGACGAGGCCGTTATCGTGCCCGTTTACACCAAGGCCGACGCCTGCGTGATCAAGTCCAACGTGACCGGCGTGGACTTCCACCCCGTTGCTCTGAACCGGGTGTTCAAGAGCGCCACCAAGGGCTGATTGCCCTTTGAACCACCCGCCTTTTGCGCAGGCGGGACAATTCCGATAACCCCCTGAATTTTATGCCGCACAGCTTCCCTTGGCTTTGCAAGGCAAGGGAAGCTTGTGCGGTTTTTCTGTTCGGCAGTGCGCATTGCGGCGCCTGCCTCTTCAGGGCTTCTGTATCAAAAGACTGTATCAAAAGAGGGAGATCGCTTGTGAAAAGTTATATTCTGAAACGAGTGCTCATCTCGGTATTCACCCTGCTGGCCATTACACTGGTGCTGTTCTGCCTGCTGCAGCTCATGCCCGGTTCCCCCTTCAACGACGAAAAGCTCACCGATGACCAGCGCATCGTCCTGAACGAAAAGTATGGTCTGGATCAGCCGGTGCTGGTTCAGTTCGGGCGGTATGTGGCCAATCTGGTGCAGGGTGATTTCGGCGTGAGCTACAACATCAGCAAAAACACCCCCATCAGCCAGCTCATCCAGACCCGGCTTCCCATCAGCATTCAGGTGGGCGGCATGGCCGTTGCACTGGGCGCGGTGCTGGGGCTGATTCTGGGCGTGATCGCGGCGCTGAACCACAACACCTGGCTGGACAGCCTGTGCACCGCCATTTCGGTGCTGGGTGTTTCGGTGCCCAGCTATGTGTTTGCACTTGCATTAAGCTACACGCTGGGCTTCCGGCTGAAATGGCTGCCCATGCTGTATTCCGCCAACACGCCCTTTCTCTCCAGCGTGATGCCCAGCATTGCGCTGAGCATGTTCACCATGGCCTCCATTGCCCGTTTCACCCGCAACGAGATGATGGAGGTGCTGGGCAGCGAGTACATGCTGCTGGCGGAAAGCAAGGGCATCAACGGGGCGCCGCTGATTCTGCGTCATGCGCTGCGCAATGCACTGATTCCCATCATCACCGTGCTGGCTCCTCTGATCGTGGATCTGATGACCGGCAGCCTGGTGGTGGAAAAAATCTTCTCCATTCCCGGCGTGGGCAGTCTGCTGGTCACGGCCATTCAGTCCAACGACTACAACGTGGTCATTGCTCTGAGCTTTATTTACAGCGCCATGTACATCGGCATCATGCTGGTGGTGGACCTGCTTTATGGCGTGATCGATCCCCGCATCCGGGTAACCGGCGATGGCGGTCACATGGGCTTCTTTGCCCGCTGGCGTCTGGTCTTGTTCGGTAAAAAGAAGGGGGCGAAGGCATGAACCAGATTCAAACTATTCCCGCCGGCTCCCGGGTCGAAATCGCTGACCTGCGGCCAGATGACTTTACCCTGCGGGGAAGCCACGAAGATCAGCTGGACACCAACTTCGCCAGCCAGGGCTACTGGCACGATGTGCTGCACCGCTTTGTTTCCAACAAGGGCGCTGTAATTGCCCTGATCCTCATTCTCATCATTGTGGTCATGGCGGTGATCGGCCCCAGCCTGAGCGGCCGAAGCTATTCCAGCCAGACACTGAGCGAAAAGAACTTTGCACCCCGTATCCCGGTAATTGAAAATCTGGGTATTTTCAACGGCGACGAGGTACTTACCACCACCACCGGCAGCCGGGTGGTGAACGAATACGAGGAAAAGGGCCTGACCGATACCTACTACTGGTTCGGCAGCGACACTCTGGGCCGCGACATCTTTACCCGTGTATGGGAAGGCACCCGGGTCAGCCTGGGCATCGCCATCGTGTCCGCGGTAATCAACATGACCATCGGCATGTGCTACGGCCTGATCAGCGGCTATTTCGGCGGCTGGGTGGATACCATCATGCAGCGGTTCGTGGAGATCAACAACGGCATTCCCCGTCTGGTGATCGTGACACTGCTGCTTCTGGTGGTCAAGCCCGGCTTCACCACCATCGTTATCGCGCTGGTCATCACCGAGTGGATCAACATGAGCCGTATCGCCCGTGCTGAGATGCTGAAACTGAAGGAACAGGAATTTGTTCTGGCCAGCCGTACGCTGGGCGCCGGCAGCTTTCTGATCATCTTCAAGGAAGTGCTGCCCAACATCATCGGCCAGATCATCACTCAGCTGATGTTCAGCATTCCCACCGCGATTTTTACCGAGGCCTTTTTGAGCTTCGTGGGTCTGGGCATTCCCGTTCCCCAGTGCAGCCTGGGCAGCCTGATCAGCGAGACCTTCAACAGCTTCACCACCCACCCCTATCAGATCGTTCCTCCCATCGTGGTGATGTCGCTGCTGATGCTCTGCTTCAATATGCTGGCCGACGGCCTGCGGGAAGCCTTTGACCCCAAACTGAAGGAAATGTGAGGTGACAGACCATGGAAAACAATGCCAAAGAAACCGTATTGTCCATTCGGGATCTGTCCATCACCTTTAAAACCGGCGCAGGTCCGGTGAACGCCATCCGCGGCGTGAACATCGACCTGCCCCGTGGCACCACCCTTGCGGTGGTGGGCGAGAGCGGCAGCGGCAAATCCGTCACCTTCAAGGCGGCCATGGGCATTCTGGCCTCCAACAGCGTGGTGAACAGCGGCAGCATCGTGTACAACTACCGCCACAACGACGGCACCCCCGCCACCGTGGACATTCTGACCATGAAAACCCGTGACATCCGCCGCCACATCAACGGCAAGCGGATCGCCATGATCTTTCAGGATCCCATGACCAGTCTGGATCCCACCATGCCCATCGGCAAGCAGATCATGGAAGGCATGATCTGGCACTACAAGACCCCCAAGCAGCAAGCCTGGGAAAAAGCCGTTCGGCTGCTCACCGAGGTGGGCATCGAAGAGCCGGAAAAACGGATGCGTCAGTATCCCCATCAGCTCAGCGGCGGCATGCGGCAGCGCGTGGTCATTGCCATCGCGCTGGCCTGTGATCCGGATGTGCTGATCTGTGACGAGCCCACCACCGCGCTGGACGTGACCATTCAGGCCAAGATTCTGGAACTGATCAAGCGCATTCAGGCCGAGCGCGGCATCAGCGTCATCTACATCACCCACGACCTGGGCGTTGTGGCCAAGGTAGCGGATTTTGTAAACGTGATGTACGCGGGCCGTATTGTGGAGGCAGGCACCATCGACGAAATTTTCTACGATCCCCGCCACCCCTACACCTGGGGCCTGCTCAGCGCCATGCCAGATCTGGATACCGAGGACGACCGGCTTTACACCATTCCCGGCTCGCCTCCGAACCTGCTGCATCCGGTGCCCGGCGACGCCTTTGCGCCCCGGAACGCCTATGCGCTGAACATCGACGAACGGCTGGATCCCCCCATGTTCCAGATCAGCGAGACCCACTACTCAGCCACCTGGCTGCTGGATGAGCGGGCTCCCAAGGTGGAGATGCCGCCGGAGCTGAAGGCCCGCATTGAACGCATGAAGAAGGAGGGAATCTGACAATGGAAGAAAGAACACCCCTTCTGGAAGTCAAGGGTCTGAAGCAGTATTTCAAGGGCAGCCACCAGTTCACCGTGAAGGCGGTGGACGGTGTGGACTTCGTGATCTACCCGGGCGAAACCTACGGTCTGGTGGGCGAGAGCGGCAGCGGCAAGAGCACCATCGGCCGCAGCGTGATCCGCCTGTACAAGCCCACCGCCGGGCAGATTCTGTTCAACGGGATGGATATTTCCGGCGATCTGAACGCCCAGCAGAACCAGCAGCTGCGCACCCAGATGCAGATGATCTTTCAGGATCCCATGGCCTGCCTGAACCCCCGCAAAAAGGTGGGGGAGATCATTGCCCAGGGTCTGGACATTCATCATCTGTATTCCAGCCGCGCCGAGCGGCAGGAGAAGGTGGCGGCGATTCTGAAAAAGGTGGGTCTGGCCCCCGAGCATGCGGATCGTTATCCCCACCAGTTCTCCGGCGGCCAGCGTCAGCGCGTGGGCATTGCCCGTGCCCTGATCATGGATCCCAAGCTGATCATTGCCGACGAGTGCATCAGTGCGCTGGATGTTTCCATTCAGGCGCAGGTGGTCAACCTGATGAAGGATCTTCAGGAGGAGACCGGCACCGCCTATCTGTTCATCGCCCATGACCTTTCCATGGTGAAATACATTTCCGACCGGATCGGCGTGCTGCATCTGGGCCATCTGGTGGAGACCGGCACCACCGAGGAGATCTTCTCGAATCCGGTGCACCCCTACACCCAGAGCCTGCTCAGCGCCATTCCTCAGCCGGACCCCCGCACCGAGCGGGGTCGGGTGGCCAAGAGCTACGACTACCGCACTGCCGGCGTGGATTATCTGGCGGGAAAACAGCAGCATCTGGGCGGCACTCACTATGTGCTGGCCACCGACGAGGAGCTGGCCCGCTGGACCGCCCGCGCCTGATTTTCATTCTTTTGCGATCCTCTCTTTTGATACAAACGAAGGAACGGCCGACCCCATGCAAGGGGCCGGCCGTTCCTTCGTTTTTTCATTCAGTTTTCAGGCCAGCGTTTTCAAAAATGCCTCCAGACGGTCAAGGCCCTCTTCCAGCTGATCATCCGCGCAGCAGTAGGAAAGGCGCACATAGCCCTCGGAGCCGAAGCAGCTGCCCGGCACCAGCGCAAGCCCGCCTTCCTGAATCAGGCGGGTGCAGAACTCCTCGCTGCTCATGCCGAACTGCTTTATGCAGGGGAAGATGTAGAACGCTCCCTCCGGCTTGTTCACCGGCAGGCCCATCTCGCACAGCCGCTTATAGACAAAATCCCGCCGCCGCCGGTAGCTCCGGCGCATGGCGCTTACATCGCTCTCCAATGCAGCGATGCAGGCAGTCTGGGAAAAGCTGGTCACACTGACCACGCTGTACTGGTGCACCTTCTGCAGCTGCTGCTTCACCGGCGCATCCGCCGCAAGCCAGCCCAGCCGCCAGCCGGTCATGGCATAGGGCTTGGAGAAGCTCTCCACCACGATGATGTTCTCCCGCAGATCCGGGTAAAGGGCGGCAAAGCGGGCAAAGGAATCGGTGTAGCTCAGCTGCCAGTACACGTCATCGCAGATCACATAGATTCCGGTGCGGCGGACAAGCTCCGCCACCGCGTTCAGACTCTCTTTCGTATAAACGCAGCCGGTGGGGTTGTTGGGGCTGGTCAGGATGATGGCCTTGGTACGCTCGCTCACCGCGGCGTTCAGGGCCTGCTCATTCAGCTGGAAGCCGTAAGGCTCGGTATCCACCGGCTTATATACACCCCGGCACAGGCCGATCAGAGACTCATACAGACCAAAGGCAGGGATGGGCACCAGCACCTCGTCGCCCACATCCACCACGCCGGACAGGGCACACAGCAGCGCCTCGGTGGCCCCGCAGGTGACCACGAATTCCTCCGGCGTATAGTCCAGCCCCTGCTTTTTGCTGAATTCGGAAAGGGCGGCCAGCAGCTCCGGGCGACCGTTGTTGGGCGGGTAGTGAGTATCGCTTTGCTCCAGCGCCTGCTGGGCAGCCTGCCGGATGGGCAGGGGAGTGTCAAACTCCGGTTCGCCCAGCGTCAGCTTCACGCAGCCGGGGGTCTGGGCGGCAAGAGCGGTAAACCGGCGAATGCCGGAAAGGGTAAGGCCGGTGACGGCCGGATTCATGGGCAGGCGCATGGGCAGGATTCTCCTTCAGACAGTTTACTTTTGCATGTTACCAGTATAGCACAACAGGGCGGATGCGGCACAAAAAAATGCAGGCCCCGAACGGAGCCCGCATTTCAGATGGTTACTTCTTGATCATGGAAGCCAGGTAGCCCTGAATGCCCTTCACGCTGGAAAGGTTCATGGCCTCGGCGCGCACGTCGTCCGCCTCCTGCTGGCTCCACAGGCTGATGGTGCGGCGGGTGGCCAGCACGGCGCTGGCGCTCACGCTGAACTCATCCAGACCCCAGCTGAGCAGCAGGGGAATCAGAGCCGGGTCGGCGGCGGCCTCACCGCACATGCCCACGGGAATGCCGGCGGTCTTGGCAGCCTTGATCACGTTGGCGATGCTGCGCAGCACAGCCGGATGGAAGTGGGTGTACAGAGAGGCCACATCCGGGTTGCCCCGGTCCACAGCCAGAGTGTACTGGGTCAGGTCGTTGGTGCCGATGCTGAAGAAGGCGGCCTCCTGCGCCAGCAGATCAGCAATCTGGCTGGCGGCGGGGGTCTCGATCATCACACCCACCTGGGCGTTGGCGTCGAAGGGCAGGCCCTCGGCGGCCAGCTCCTTCTTGGCCTTTTCCAGCATGGCCTTAGCGGCGCGGATTTCCTCCAGACCGGTGACCAGTGGCAGCATGATCTTGATGTTCTTGTGGTCCGCGCCGGCGCGCAGCAGAGCGCGCAGCTGGATCATGTAGGTCTCGGGGTTATCCAGGCAGTAGCGGATGGCCCGGTGACCCAGGAAGGGGTTCTCCTCCTTCTTCATGTGCAGGTAGTCGATCTCCTTGTCGCCGCCCACGTCCAGGGTGCGGATGATGACCTCCTTGCCTGCGAACAGCGCCGCCACCTGACGGTAGGCGTTCATCTGCTCCTCCTCGGTGGGCAGGCTGTCCCGGTCCATGAACAAAAACTCGGTGCGGAACAGGCCGATGCCCTCGGCGCCCTTTTCCAGCGCAGCCTGGGCATCCTCGGGCTTACCAATGTTGGCATACAGGCCCACGGCGCGGCCGTCCGCGTTCACGGTGGGTTTACCCAGATAGGCCTTCAGCATCTGACGCTGATGCTCAAACTCGGCGCGGCGCTCCTCATAGTCCTTCAGGGTGCGCTCATCCGGGTTCACATACACATGGCCGAACTCGCCGTCCATGGCGATCTCATCACCGTTCTGGATGGTGTCGGCTGCACCGGGCACACCCAGCACGGCGGGAATCTCCAGCGCGCGGGCCAGAATGGCGGAATGGCTGGTGCGGCCGCCGATCTCGGTGATGATGCCCACAACATTCTCCCGGCTGATGCCCACGGTCATGCTGGGGGTGAAGTCCTGCGCCACAATCACGGTGCCGGCGGGGGCGTGGGCCAGATCCACATCGGGCAGGCCCAGCAGCTGCTTGAGCAGCCGGGCGCGCAGGTCACCGATATCGGTGGCGCGCTGGCGCATCAGTTCATCCTCCATGCCGCTGAACATGGCAATGAAGGTCTGGCAGACGGAATCCACCGCAGCTTCGGCCACGTTGCCGGCAGCGATCTGCTCCTCCATCTGGCCCATCATGAACGGGTCGTTCAGCATCATGATCTGGCCGGACAGAATCTCGGCGGCATGCTCGCCCACCTTTTCTGTCATCTCGGCCGCCATGTTGCTCAGCCGCTGGCTCACGGCAGCTGCAGCCTCCTTCAGGCGTTCGGTCTCCTGCTGCTGCCCCGCAAACTGCACGGCGGAATAATCCAAATTCTGTTCCTTTACCACCAGCGCATGGCCAATGCCCACACCGGCGGACGCTCCTGTACCCTTTAACATGGTTTTTGTGCCCCTCTCGTCGGCTTTTTATCAGGCGCGCCCCGGCCCATCAGGTGGACCGGGGCGCCGCATGTTGTATGTTCTGCTGCTTACTCGCCCAGACCACTTTCGATCAGGCTCACAGCCTTGTCCAGAGCGGCCTGCTCGTCGTCGCCGGTGCAGCGAACTTCCAGCTCACTGCCGCACTTGATGCAGGCGGCCATCAGGTTCATGATGCTCTTGGCGTTGATCTCCTTATCCTTGAACACCAGCACCACGTCGCTGTTGAACTTCATCATTTCCTGAGCAAACATACCGGCGGGACGCATGTGCATGCCCATGGGGTTCACGATCTTGGTCATCTTGCTTACCATAATAGTTGTTCTCCTTTTGTTTTATTTTATGTTTGTGTTTTTGAAGAGCCCGCGCACCGCAGCACGCGGGCCTGCTTTGTAACAAATGGATTACTGCTCCTTGTTCTTTTTCAGAACACCCAGCAGCAGCATGCCAACCAGGCTGCCCACCACCAGGCTGATCACATAGCCCAGCACATTGGTGACCACGGGGAACACGAAGATACCGCCGTGAGGAGCCATCAGGCTGCAGCCGAAGAACATGCTCAGAGCGCCGGCCACCGCGCTGCCAACCACGCAGCTGGGGATCACGCGCAGGGGATCGGAGGCAGCGAAGGGAATCGCGCCCTCGGTGATGAAGCACAGGCCCATGATGTAGTTTACCACGCCGGACTTGCGTTCATCCTGAGTGAACTTCTTCTTGAAGAAGGTGGTGCACAGAGCGATGGCCAGCGGGGGAACCATGCCGCCCACCATAACGGCGGCCATCATCTGGTATTCGATGGCGCCCTGCGCTGCGCCTGCAGCGGCGGCGGTGGCAATGGCGCCGGTACCGGTTACATAGGCAGCCTTGTTGAAGGGGCCGCCCATATCAATGCTCATCATGCCGGCCAGAACCGCACCCAGCAGGATCTTGCTGGTGCCGCCCAGGCTGTTCAGGAAAGCGATCAGACCGTTGTTGATGGCGCCCATGATGGGGTTTACCAGGCACATGAACAGGCCCATGAACAGCACGCCGATTACAGGGTAGAGCAGAATGGGCTTAATGCCTTCCAGGCTGTCCGGCAGCTTGTCGCAGACCTTGCGCAGGCCCAGCATGAAGTAGCCGCCCACAAAACCGGCCAGCAGCGCGCCCAGGAAGCCGGCGGGAATGGCTGCGGTGTTGGGATCCAGAATGGTGGCAAAGCTGGTGCCGGCAGCGGCCAGGCTGCCGCCCACAAAGCCAACGGCCAGACCCGGACGGTCGGCAATGCTCATGGCGATATAGCCCGCCAGGATGGGCAGCATGAAGTTGAAGGCCACGCCGCCAACGGTCTTGAAGAAGGCCGCCACGGGGGTGTTCATGCCGAAGTTTGCGGGGTTGATGGAGTAATCGTCCAGCAGGAAAGCCAGGGCGATCAGAATGCCGCCGCCGATTACGAAGGGCAGCATGTGGGAAACGCCGTTCATCAGATGCTTGTACAGCTGACGGCCGATGCTCTCGTTCTTGGCAGTCTCGGTGGTCTCCACCGCGCCGGAGTAGTGGTAGATGGGAACCTGCTTCTCCACGATCTTGCCGATCAGCTCTTCGGGATGATGGATACCCTCGCTCACGGGAACAAAGAGCACACGCTTGCCGTCAAAACGGGCGGTCTCCACATTCTTGTCGGCGGCAACGATAATGCCGTCGGCCGCGGCGATCTCCTCAGCGGTCAGCACGTTCTTGGCGCCGCCGGAGCCGTTGGTCTCGGCCTTCAGGGGAATGTCCATGGCCTTGCCGGCCTTCTCCAGAGCCTCGGCAGCCATGTAGGTGTGCGCAATGCCGGTGGGGCAGGCGGTAACAGCCAGCACACGGTAACCGGCGGCCTTTTCCTCGGCAGCGGGAGCAGCCTCAGCGGCGGTCTCCTGCGCAGCGGGCTCGCCGTACTTGGCGCCTTCGGCCTCGTCGATGGCCTTCATGAACTCCTCCACAGTGGTGGCGGCCCGCAGCCTGGCGGTGAAGTCGCCATCCATCAGCAGCACCATCAGGCGGCTGAGGATTTCCAGATGCAGGTTGCCGTCCATGGGGGCGGCGATCATGAAGAACAGGTCGCTGGGCTTGTTGTCCATGGCGCCGTAGTCCACGCCGGTGTCCAGGGTCATGGCCGCCAGACCGGGGCGCTTGACCGCCTCGCTCTTGGCGTGGGGCACCGCGATGCCCGCCTCAATGGCGGTGCTGCTCTGAGCCTCGCGAGCCAGAATGGCCTGCTTGTAAGCCTCCACATCTGCCAGATTGTCGCCAGCCACATGCAGGCCGATCAGCTTGTCGATGGCCGCTTCCTTATTCGCTGCGCTGGTGTGCAGCTCCACACTTTCCGGTCTGAGCAAATCCGTAATACGCATGATTCTCGATCCTTTCTCTCGTTCTTTTTTCTAGGGGTGCGATCTATTTGCAGGCGTGCGGTTCTGTGGTTCCGCGGCGCACGCTTATGCCTTGTTCAAAAGAGCCTCGATCTCGGGGCGGGTGGCCAGTACATCCGAGAATGCAGTGGCGCTGCCCGCGGCGCTGCCCACGCGCAGGGCCTGCTCGTAGTCGCCGCTGTCCAGATAGCCGGCCAGGAAGCCCGCCACCATGGAGTCGCCCGCGCCCACCGAGTTCTTCACCTTGCCCTTGTGGGCGGCCAGCCGGTGGCACACGCCGTTTTCGTCCAGCAGCATCGCGCCGTCGCCGGCCATGCTTACCAGCACGTTGCGGGCGCCCTGCTCCTGCAGCTTGGCGGCGCACTCCCGGATCTCCTCGTCGGTGGTGAGGGTGCGGCCGAAGATCTCGCCCAGCTCATGGTTGTTGGGCTTGATCACGAAGGGCCGGTATTTCAGCACGTTTACCAGCAGATCCCGGGTGGCGTCCACCGCACAGAGCACCTTTTTGCCCTCCAGCCGGGCCAGAATGCTCTCGTACACATCGCTGGGCATGCTGGCGGGGATGCTGCCGGCCAGAACCAGCACATCGCCCTCGCCCAGGGCATCCAGCTTGTGCAGCAGCTCCTCCAGCGCCTCGGCGCTGATGTCCGGCCCCTTGCCGTTGATCTCGGTCTCCTCGCCGGCCTTCAGCTTCACATTGATACGGGTGAGCCCGGCAGGCAGGTGGATGAAGTCGGTGGCAACGCCCTTGGCGGCCAGCCCGTCCTCAATGGCCTTGCCGGTGAAGCCGGCCACAAAGCCCAGCGCCACGTTCTCATGGCCCAGCTCCCGCAGCACCCAGGACACGTTGATGCCCTTTCCGCCCAGCTGCACGTCCTCGCTGACGGTGCGGTTCACCTGGCCCAGAGCCAGCTCATCCATGCGCACCACATAATCCAGCGCGGGATTGAATGTAACGGTGTATATCATAACCCTTCTACCTCCTTGATCACTGCGTGCTTGCGATAACTCTTGTCCGGCAGGCGGTCGGTTACAATGCAGGCCTGGTCGATGGGGGCCACGGTGACCGCCGATACCCGCCCGAACTTGGACGAATCTGCCAGAACATATTTGATGTAGGCCTGACGCAGCGCGGTGGCCTTCAGCTCGGCCTCCTCCACGTCCGGGGTGGTGTAGCCCTGGCCCACGGTGATACCATTAATACCGATAAACGCCTTGGTGAAGTTGTAGTGCCCCAGTGCCTGCACCGCACCGGAGCCTACGATGGCCTCGGTTCCGGTCTTGAGCATGCCGCCCAGAATGTAGGCCTTGAAGCCCTTGTTCACCAGCCGCTGGGCGTGCAGGATACCGTTGGTCACGATCAGCAGCCCGTCGCTGGGCTCCAGATACTCCAGCATCCGCAGGGTGGTACTGCCCGCATCCAGGAAAATCACGTCGTCCGGCTGAACCTGCGCCGCCGCATAGCGGGCAATCATGTCCTTCTGGTCCAGATTGAGCTGCTCCTTGGCGCTCATGGTGGGCTCCGTGCTCTCGAACATGGCGTCCACTGCGGTGGCGCCGCCGTGCACCTTGTTCAGCTTGCCCTGCTCGGCCAGAATCATCAGATCCCGCCGTACCGTGGATTCCGAGGTATCCAGCCGCTGCGCCAGCTCGGTGACGGTGGCCGCCCGGCGCTTGGCCAGCACTTCCAGAATAACCGCAAACCGTTTTTCTGCCAGCATCACGCCGCCTCCTTTTTGTTCCGTTCTTTTGTTCTGGTTTCACTATAACACAGATATTTGGCGAATTCAAGCATTTTCTATCAAAAATAATCAAATTTCTTCATTTTCTTTTCCTGCATCCGCGCATTTTCGCGCAAATCTGCTCAAATGCGCAAAAAAATCTCCCCAACACCCGGTTTCGGATGCAGGGGAGAGAGGTGTTTCCGATATTTATCGCCGGAAGCGGGGCGGTTCGTTCAGATCCAGCTCCAGCAGGTGGGCCTTGATCTGCATCAGGCTGCGGGCCTCCATACACAAACCACGCACGCCCTGACGGATGAACCGCTCGGCAGTGTCCGGGTCGGTGGCGCTCACGCCGCAGATGGTCACCGGCAGCTCCTGGCTCCAAGCAGCCGCCACCACCATATCGATCAGGCGGCCCACCGCGTGGGGCCAGCCGGTGAAATAGCCGGACATCCGGCTGTCGCGCCGGTCCGCCGCGTATGTGTACTGGATCAGATCGTTGGTGCCAATGTGCACAAAGGAGCACCGGTCCGCCAGAATCTCGTCCGCCAGCAGCGCGGCACTGGGCACCTCGATCATGGCGCCGATGGGTACCTTTTCATTGAAGGGAACTCCCTCCCGGCGCAGCTGGCTCTTGGCTACCTCCACAAGCTCCAGCGCTTCCTTCCAGTCCGCCGGGCCGGTGATCATGGGGAACATGATGCGCAGATCGCCCTTGAGCGCAGTGCGCAGCAGTGCCCGCATCTGGGTGACGAACAGCTCGGGATGGCTCAGCTGGAGCCGTACCCCCCGCATGCCCAGCGGGGAATAGTTGGTGGTATCCTCCAGACCGGCCACCCGCTTGTCCGCCCCGATGTCGAAGGTGCAGATGGTTACCGGGTGGCCGGCAGCAGCCTCCAGGCAGGTCATATAATAATAGTACTGCTCATCCTCGGCGGGAATGTGCTCGCCGGTGATCACGAATTCGCTGCGCAGCAGGCCCACGCCGTCCGCGCCCGCATCCATCGCAGCCCGGATATCGGTGGGGCTGGAGCAGTTGGCCAGCAGGGTAACAGTGGTGCCGTCCTTGGTCACACAGGGCTGGTCCTTCAGGAATGCCATACGCCGCTTCAGCATGCCCTCGCCCACAATCCGCCGCTGGGCATGGCGCACCGCATCCGCGTCCGGTTTGATAATCATGTCGCCGTTGTAGGCATCCAGAATGGCTGCCTGCCCCTCGCTGTATGCCAGCATCTCGCTGCCCAGCTGCACCACAGCGGGAATGTCCATGGTGCGGGCCATGATGGCCGCGTGGCTCTGGATGCTGCCCCCGCTGGTGGCGAAGCCCAGAATCTTGGCCCGATCAATGCTGATGATGTCGCTGGGGAAGATTCGCTCGCCCACCAGAATGCAGGGAACCTCCAGCTCGGGGGCCTTGCGGGGCTCACCGTCCAGAATGTTCACCACCCGCCGGCAGACGTCCAGCACATCCACCGACCGCTGGCTCATGTATTCATCGTCCAGATTTTCCAGGGTGGCGGCGTAATGCCGGCCCACCCATTCCATGGCTGCGGCCGCGCCGTCGCCATCGGCAATGCGCTGGGCCACCTGTGCCAGAAGGCCCGCATCCTCCAGCATCATCCGCTGGAACATGAGAATGGCCTGCTGGGTACCGTCGGTCTTTTCCTCCAGAACGTGGAGCTCCTCCTTGGCCAGGATGACAGCGGCATCGAACAGAGCCTGTTCGCGCACCGGCAGACCAACCACCCGCACCAGACCGGCAGTGCCGTGATGCAGCCGGTGAACCGGCCCCATGACCAGTCCCTTGGATGCACTGATGCCTGTAAATCTTCTCATGGCTCCTCACCTCCCTGGGATCCGCGCAGGCTTGCCGCCACAAGTGCCTGCAAAAACTCTCCGGGCGCGGCAGCCGCCTGAGCGGCCTCCCGGATACAAAGGCCCGCATCCGCCTCGAACAGCGGTGCGAAACGCAGGCAGATCTGGGGATCCACCCGCTGTAAAAATTCCTCAAACAGCTCACCGGCGGTGTAAACCGGCTCCGGCGCAACGCCCGCCAGCTCGCAGGCCCGCTCCAGAGGGGCAAGCGCCCGGGCGGCAGCGGTGGCCGCCAGCTTTTCCAGCCCGCCCAGTGCCGCCTGTTCCGCAAAGGTGAGGGCAGGGTTCGCCCCCATCACCCGCCGCAGCAGCTCTGCGTAGGGGCGCACAAAGCCCTCAGTGAGCGCCCGCTCCTGGCCGGCCTGTATGCTGTATGCAATGCCCAGAATCCGGCCGAAGGCCCGGTAGGTATCGTTGTAGCCCAGGGCGATGTTCTGCCTTGCCTGCTGGGGATCAAAGGTAAGAATCGCGCCCAGTTCCCAGTGGCTGCGCACCAGAATCACCGGCAGCTGGGGCGGCATCCGGCGGGTAATACCGATGCCGTCCACATCCACGGCCACCACTTCTTCCGCACCCATACGCCGGGCAAGGCCCACAGGCATATTGTCGGCATAGCCGCCGTCGATGAACTGCTCGCCCTCAATGGCCCGGGGCCGGAAGGCCGGAAAGCATGCGGCGGAAGCCAGAAGATAATCCTTCATCTGCCCCTGCGGGATCTGCTGCGCCGTGAGCTCCAGCGGGCGCAGGTTGCGCTTGTTCACGGTGACCAGACCGAATTCAATGGGGGAGGTGCGCAGCGCATCCTCGTCCAGCACCCGATCCACGATGCTCTCCAGTGGGGTCACATCCAGCCCGCCGCCGCGCATGGTTTCCTGCCAGAAGTTCAGCACCCCCTGCTCCGGGTCCGGCGGATCGGTGATCACCTGACGGGTGTCGATGGTGAGCCACATGTCCCGGGCGGTGGCCCACTGACCGGTGGCGAACATGGCGCCGTTCAGGCAGCCCACCGAGGTGCCGGTAATCACATCCGGCCGCCAGCCCAGCTCGGTCAGCGCCTGATATACCCCCACCTGGTAGCTGCCGCGGGCTCCGCCGCCCGCCAGTACTAGCCCTCGCTTCATGCCTTTTCGCCCTCGCTCACTTTTTCGCTTTAACACATTGTAGCAGAAAACTTTCCGGGGACGCAACTGCTTTTCCGTAAAAAACGGCAGAATCGCATGGTCGTCCATTGTGTTTAGTCTATTATAATCCTTTCCTGCAGTAAAGGAAATACGTTTTCAACTATTTTTACAAAATATTTTATAGCTTAAAAAATATTTTGTGCATCATTCTTGTTTTTCCGGGGGTTTCGTTCTATAATGAAGGCAACAGCGGAATTTTCGCTTCGTTACCCCTGAAGCGTTTTTCGCGTGGTACACCCCGGCTTTGCCGGTGTTTTGAACAAGGAGGGATCATTCGATCATGAGCGCGATGTACTTTGTTACGGCAGGCTCCGTGCTTGCCCTGCTGTTTGCGGCGGCCATGTTTGCCCGGGTAAAGAAAGAACCTCAGGGCTCCGCCCAGATGGCAAAGATCTCGGCCGCGGTGAGCAACGGTGCCACCGCCTACTTGAAGCGTCAGTATAAGGGCGTGGCCATCTTCTTCGCGGTGGTCTTTGTGATCCTGCTGATTATGGCTTCTCTGGGCTTTCTGAGCTTTTTTACCCCCTTCGCCTTCCTGACCGGCGGCTTCTTCAGCGGCCTGTCCGGTTTTATTGGCATGCGCACCGCCACCATGGCCAACTGCCGCACCGCCAACGCCGCCTCGAACAGCCTGAACAAGGGCCTGCGGGTGGCCTTCAGCGCCGGCTCGGTCATGGGCTTCACCGTGGTGGGCCTGGGCCTGCTGGACCTGAGCGTCTGGTATTTCTTCCTCCATTTCTGGTACACCGCCATTGATCCGGTGGCCAGCCAGGAGATCCTGATTCAGAACATCACCTCCAACATGCTCACCTTCGGCATGGGCGCTTCCTCCATGGCGCTGTTCGCCCGTGTGGGCGGCGGCATCTTCACCAAGGCGGCGGACGTTGGCGCCGACCTGGTGGGCAAGGTGGAAGCGGGCATTCCGGAGGATGACCCCCGCAACCCCGCCGTTATCGCAGACAACGTGGGCGACAACGTGGGCGACGTGGCCGGCATGGGCGCCGACCTGTATGAATCCTATGTGGGCTCCATCGTTTCCACCAGCGCGCTGGCCGTGGCTGCCGGCTTCGGCATGCAGGGCGTGGGCGTTCCCATGCTGCTGGCCGCGCTGGGCGTGCTGTGCTCCATCGCGGGCACCTTCTTCGTAAAGACCAAGGAGGGCGCCAGCCAGAAGAATCTGCTGACCGCCCTGCGCACCGGTACATACATCAGCAGCGTGCTGATCGCCATCTGTGCCTGGTTCGCCATCCACTGGCTGCTGCCCGCCGAGCACGCCACCGGCGTGTTCATCGCGGTGATCAGCGGTCTGGCCGCCGGTGTGATCATCGGCGCGCTCACCGAATACTACACCTCGGACAGCTATTCTCCCACCCGAAAGCTCTCGGCCTCCAGTGAGACCGGCAGCGCCACCGTAATCATCAGCGGCCTGTCTCTGGGTATGCTTTCCACCGTGGCTCCCGTTGTGATCGTGGGCATTTCCGTCCTGCTGAGCTACTTCTGCAGCGGCGGCGCCGAGGACTTCAACATGGGTCTGTACGGCGTGGGCGTTTCCGCCGTTGGCATGCTGAGCACCCTGGGCATCACCCTGGCCACCGACGCCTACGGCCCCATTGCGGACAATGCGGGCGGCATCGCCGAGATGACCCACATGCCCGCACAGGTTCGCCAGCGTACCGACGCGCTGGACAGCCTGGGCAACACCACCGCCGCCACCGGCAAGGGCTTCGCCATCGGTTCCGCGGCCCTGACCGCACTGGCGCTGATTGCCTCCTACATCGACAAGGTTCACCAGATTGATCCGGACATTGTGCTGGATCTGTCCATCACCAATCCCACCACCCTGATCGGCCTGTTCATCGGCGGCATGCTGCCCTTCCTGTTCGCGGCTCTGACCATGGACGCGGTGGGCAAGGCGGCCCAGAGCATCGTGGTGGAGGTTCGCCGCCAGTTCAAGGAAATCAAGGGCCTGATGGAAGGCAAAGCTGAACCGGACTATGCCTCCTGCGTGGATATGTGCACCCGCAGCGCCCAGAAGCTGATGCTGGCCCCCGCCCTGATCGCGGTGATCGTGCCCGTTGTGGTGGGCCTGATCCTGGGCGTGGAAGGCGTGGCCGGCCTGCTGGCAGGCACCACCGTTACCGGCTTTGTGCTGGCCGTGATGATGGCCAACTCCGGCGGCGCGTGGGACAACGCGAAAAAGTACATCGAGAGCGGCGCCCATGGGGGCAAGGGCAGCGACTGCCACAAGGCCGCCGTGGTGGGCGACACCGTGGGCGATCCCTTTAAGGACACCAGCGGCCCCTCCATCAACATCCTGATCAAGCTCACCAGCATGGTTTCCATCGTGTTTGCCGGTCTGGTGGTTGCGGTGCATCTGCTGTGAGCCGTCGGTCTCTGTTCTCTCTTTCTCTGCCGTAAGGCCCGCCATAAGACCTCCTGGCCGTTTGTGTGCGGCGGGCCATTTGGACCAAAAAGGGAGGAGCGTTAAAAACGCTCCTCCCTTTTTGTTATGGAAAATCTGTTTTTCAGCCCTCTGCGGTGAACAGCCCGGTGGACAGATACCGGTCGCCGGTGTCCGGCAGAAGGGTCACGATGGTCTTGCCCGCATTCTCCGGCAGCTTTGCCAGCCGGATAGCGCCCGCCAGCGCCGCGCCGGAAGAAATGCCCGCCAGTACGCCCTCTGCCCGGCCCAGGGCCCGGCTGGCCTCAAAGGCCTGCTCGGTGGTCACGGTAAGCACCTCATCATAGGCGTTCTGATCCAGAGCATCCGGCACAAATCCCGCGCCGATGCCCTGCAGCTTGTGGGGGCCGGCCTTCCCGCCGGACAGCACCGGCGAATCCGCCGGCTCCACCGCGGCCACATGGATGGCCGGATTCTGTTCCTTCAGGTAACGGCTCACACCGGTGATGGTGCCGCCGGTGCCCACACCGGCCACAAACAGGTCGATCTTGCCATCGGTATCCTCCCAGATCTCGGGGCCGGTGGTGCGGTAGTGGGCGTCCGGGTTGGCGGGATTTTCGAACTGGCCGGGGATAAAGCTGCCGGGGGTCTGGCTCGCCAGCTCCTTTGCCTTTTCGATGGCGCCGGTCATCCCCCTGGCGCCGGGGGTGAGCACCAGCTCGGCCCCATAGGCCATCATCAGCTGGCGACGCTCCACCGACATGGTGTCCGGCATGACGATGATCACCCGGTAGCCCCGGGCCGCCGCCACCGAGGCAAGGCCGATGCCGGTGTTGCCGCTGGTGGGCTCAATAATGGTGCCGCCCGGGCCGATCAGGCCCTTCGCCTCGGCATCATCCAGCATGGCCTTGGCCACCCGGTCCTTCACCGAACCGGCGGGATTGAAGGATTCCAGCTTTGCCAGCAGCACGGCATTCAGGCCCAGTTGCTGTTCCAGGCGGACAAGGCGGAGCAGGGGAGTGCGGCCGATCAGCTGATCCGCTGCGGTGTAGATCTTGGACATGGTTCATTCTCCTTTTCTGTTTCTGGTTCGATTGGACTGCATCTGGTACGGGCCCCGCGCCCGGCCGGTTCAACATCGGGCCAGACCTCCGGCCGCCGGGCAAAGATACATCCGATTCATTGCACACGCCGCCTTTCCGTGGAAAATTCAGGATAGCGATATGATACGCCATATTTCCCATCTTGTCAATAGGATTATATTCTTTTCATTTTGTTTGATTTCAAACAGAATATTTGACATCCACCGGGTATACTGGGTACAGAATCTGATTGTGAGCTGCGCCCGGTGGGCGTGAAAGGAAGGAACTGCTGCTATGATCCGTAGAATCATTAAAATCGACGAAGCCGCCTGTAACGGCTGCGGCGCCTGCGCCGCGGCCTGCCACGAGGGAGCCATCGGCATGGTAAACGGCAAGGCCCGCCTGCTGCGGGACGACTACTGCGATGGCCTGGGCGATTGCCTGCCCGCCTGCCCCACCGGGGCCATCTCCTTTGAAGAGCGGGAGGCCGCCGCTTACGACGAAGCCGCCGTACTGGCCAACAAGGCAAAGACCGGCACCCCCGCCCACACCGGCTGCCCCGGCAGCCGCAGCCGGGCGCTGAACCCGCAGCCCGCAGCCGCTGTGCCCAGTGAGGAGCCCGCCAGCTGCCTGCGCCAGTGGCCGGTACAGATCAAGCTGGCTCCGGTGAACGCCCCCTATTTTGAAGGGGCCGACCTGCTCATCGCCGCCGACTGCACCGCCTACGCCTACGCAGGCCTGCACAGCCGGTTCATGGCCGGCCGGGTAACCCTGATCGGCTGCCCCAAGCTGGACATGGTGGATTATTCCGAAAAGCTGGGCGCCATTCTGGCGGCCAACAACATCCGCAGCCTGACCGTAGTGCGCATGGAGGTGCCCTGCTGCGGCGGGATGGAATACGCCGTGCAGCGGGCGGTGGCCGCCAGCGGCAAGGCACTGGATGTGAAGGTTGCCGTGATCAGCACGGACGGCCGCATCCTGAAGGAATCGGTTTGACAAAAAGCGCAAAAGCCAAAATGGCTTTTGCGCTTTTTTCATTTTCGGGCAGGGCTCAGTCTCCAACCCGCTCAAAGCGCCAGGTCTGGTCCGCGTCCGGGTATTTTTCCCGGTCCACCGGGCCTGCAAACATTTCGTAGGGGCGCACCCACAGGCCACCCTCGCCGTACAGCGGCCGATATACCACCAGCCGCTCGTCGGTCTCACTGTGACGGGCAACGCCCTCCACCTGATAATAATTGCCCTTGAAGTGCCGGTAACGCCCCGGCGTAATTTCCCGTTCCATCCGATTCACTGCTCCTTATTCTTCTCATCCGGCTCCAGCCCGGCCAGCTGCTTCCAGTCCGCGCCCTGACGGGTGGCGGCAGCCAGCGCGGCCAGCTCTCCGGGCAGCGGAGCGCGGGGCTCTTCTGCGGGCGGGTCGGTGCGGCCGGGGGCCAGATCCATGAGCCAGTAGCTCACACCCTGCCAGCCGTTTTTCAGCCCGCAGCGGGCCTGCCGCCCCTCGCACACAAAGCCAAACCGCTCATGAAAGGCTTCGCTGGCGGGGTTGGGATCCGCCAGCACCGCATAGGCGTTCCAGTAGCCCTGGCGGCACAGCGCCGCCAGCAGCGCGTGATACAGCATACTGCCCACACCCAGCCGCCGGGCCTCCGGGGCAAGGTAGATGGTGGTCTCGGTGTCCCACGCGTAAGCGCCGGTGCCGTAGCGCCAGGGATGGGCACAGGCGTAACCCAGCGCCTGCCCCAGTGCGTTCTCCGCCAGGAAAAAGGGCAGGCGGCGGCAGAGGGCTCGCATCTCCCGTCGGTAATCCTCCAGTTTGGGCGGCTGATACAAAAAGGATGCGGTGGAGTGCAGCACATAGTGGCTGTAAATGCCCAGCACCGCCTCGGCGTCCGCCGGGCGAGCCGGCCGCAGCAGCACAAAGCGGGCCGGATCGAACCCGGAGGCAAGCGCCTCCTTTTCCTCCTTGCTGCACTTTTTGAGGGTTGCTTCCCGGCGCAGCGCGGCGGTTTTATCCTCCAGCAGCTCGGCATAGGCCAGCGTCTCGCCCCCGAAACCCCGGGTGTATTTTGCCCCCTTACCACTGGCGTGGGCCCGCAGCCGGCGCAGCAGGTCATTGGTCCAGCCGGTGTACAGCGCACCGTTGGCGCAGCGCATCATATACACATAGGCGGGAGCCGGCAGATTGTTCTGTTCCATGGAAGGTTCCGTCCTTATTCTGCAAACTTATTTTTTGCCGCCCCGCAGCACAAAATAGCAGGCGGCGATGGCGTCCTCTTTGGTCTCGGCGGTGATCAGAAACCGGCTGGCGTGGCAGAAACGCAGGGTGGCAATGCCGGAGGATTTGCGCAGATGCTCCTCCGGCTGGCCTGCCCAGCCCATGGGGAAGGGCTTCTTGGGCCGCTTGGTCAACCGGTCGTTCACACACTGGGCCGACCAGCCGCCCCGCTGGCTGGGATACACCACAAACAGCGCGTCGCTGCGGTAGAGGGCGTTTTTCCAGGGGGCATAGCAGGGCAGAATCACAATGCCATCCCTGCTTTCCGCATAGGCCTTCTGCACCAGCGCGTCCGCCCGGTTCACCGCCCGGGCCGCTTCGATGTTATTCTCCAGAATCACCTGGGCAAAATCCACTGCCCGTGCAAAACACTCATCCGGATCCCGAGGCTGATCCCACAGGGGATTGAAACCGCCGATGGCATCCGCCAGCAGACAGCTTTCGCCGGTGTTGTCGTTCAGATCCAGCGGCTGCACAAAGTTCTCGTCCAGCAGACGGGCCTGATTTTCCCCCACCAGCTGTGCGCCGAACTCCCGCCACAGCAAGCCGAAAGCCGCATAAGGCACCCCGTTGGGGCGCTCGGCCCGATCCGCCGCGTGATGGTCGAAGGGGCCGTTGCCAATGTCGTAAACAATGCCGTCGAAGTTCTCCGGCACAGAGAAGCCACGGGTCACGGTGAAGTCCGGCCGCAGGATGCGCAGCAGCGCGGTGCTGAACACATCGTCCGCGTGGAACTTGCCGCCGTGGGTAAAACCGTTTTTGGGTACTTGCATGCTCATGGAATCCATCCTCACACTCTTGTTGTCAGGGCAATCCCGCACAATTCCAGGTGGTGGAGTGCGCCAGAAAATTTTTTGTGATATGAACCAAAAAACGCAGCCAATCCTTGGTGGATTGGCGAG
Source organism: Allofournierella massiliensis (assembly GCF_004345265.1). GTDB lineage: Bacteria > Bacillota > Clostridia > Oscillospirales > Ruminococcaceae > Allofournierella > Allofournierella massiliensis. Next base: position 10,721 of record NZ_SLUM01000011.1, on the reverse strand, counting down.
CATTTTTGGAAAATAGCACGGAAAATTTTGGCGTGATACGCCGCCTGAGCCGGCAGGCGTGAATTGTGCGAGGTTGCCCTAGTATCCCTTTCAGTATACCACATTCCCGCAAGCCCCGACGCAAAAATTGGCAGATGCTTTTCCTGTGCAGCCCTCCGCAAACGTGCTATAATGAGTTCAAAGCCCCGCCAATCGGGGCAGCCACGAGAGGGGGAACCATTATGCCCGTAAAAACCCGTCGCCCCTTTGCCCTGGGGATGATTGTTCTTGCCGCTGCTGCGCTGGCGGCTCTGATTTTTGCCATCGTTCTTTTGATCCGGGGTGTTGCCGGCCTGGCCATGCCCCACATGCAGACCCCGGACCAGATCCGGGCCGTTCTGCTGGACGATGCCTGGGCCGCATATTTCGACGAGAGTCATACCCGTCAGGAGCAGGAGACCTTCCTGTCCAGCACGCTGGACGAGGCAGCCGCACAGGGCGCCAACACGGTGCTGCTCACCGGCCAGACCCCCGGCGGCGGTGTGCTGGCCCGCAAGCTGGACTCCGCCGAGCCTGCCCCCATGGTGAGCGAGTCGGACAGCCTGTTCTCCTCCTTCGACCCCATCCGAATCCTGATGCAGCAGGCTTCCCAGCGGGGCATGCTGGTGGCTTTGTACCGGCCGGAAGAGCTGGCTGCAAAGGACTGGATGACCGAAACCGCCGATCGGTATGGTCTGACGCTGTATGAGCCCAGCGGCGAGGGGGTATCCGCCCGCTACACCGCCGAGGGCCAGCCGGAGCTGACCCTGGCCCAGCAGAGCCCCGCTCTTGCCGTCGCGATATGCCAGCTGCAGCCGGGCACCGGCGTGGTGCTGGGCAGCCTTTCCGGCCTTGTGAACGGCACCGAAAGCGCCGCAGTGACCCTGCAATACCTTTCCGGCGACGGTCTGCCCGAAATTGCCCAGCAGCAGTTTTCCCAGACGCTGGCCATCGTCTCCCCGGATCCGGCCAGCAAGGTCTACACCGACACCATCTTTCTGATGGGCACTTCCGACCCCAACCAACCCCTGACCGTGAACGGCCAGAATGTGGAGCGCTACAGCTCCTACGGCATGTGGGGCCTGGAAGTGAGCCTTGCCGAGGGCGACAATGTGTTCACCGCCCAGCAGGGGGAATCCTCGGTTTCCATCACCCTGACCAAGCCCGCACCCACCAGTGGTTCCGGCGGCTCCGGTACACCGGAGATCGTCTCCGATGGCTCGGTGGCAGCACAGCCCGGCCAGCTGCTGCGGGTGACCTCCACGCTGGCCAGCGCCCTTCCCGACTATCAGGATACCAGCACCATCGCCATGACCGCCTATGAGGGCGCGGTGGCAGAGGTAACAGACAGCGTTTCCTTTGTGAGCGGCAGCAAACGCACCTACGCCTATCAGCTGCCCGATGGCAACTACATAAAAGCGGCGGACTGTGAGCTGCTGGAGGAAGGCACCGCGCAGGCCGCTTTCACCGGCCTTTCTGCCAGCGAAGAGAACGGAATCGAATATCTGACCTTCACGGGCAGCGGCACGCCCTATTACACCCATATCTGGGAAGGCAACGAGTTTACGCTGCATTTTTATTCCGCCACCTTCTCCGGTGAACTTCCGCAGAACTTTGGCTTTGAGGGCGCCAGTGTGACCGTGGAGCCGGAAGAAAACGGCTTCTCTCTGCACTTCACCTTCCAGGACAGCGATCCCCTGTGGGGCTATTTTGTGGACTACACGGCGGAGGGCGGCAGCCGCATTGCCCTGAAGCACCAGCCCGTGCGCAGCAGTGACCCGGCTCTTCCGCTGGCCGGTGTGACCGTGCTGCTTGACCCGGGCCACGGCGGCGACGACATGGGCGCGCCCGGCTCGCCGGTGGAGGATTTCCCCCAGGAGAGCGAGCTGAACCTTTCCGCCGCACTGGCCGCCAAATACCGGCTGGAGCAGCTGGGCGCCACCGTGACCATGACCCGGGATACCGATGTGTTCTACACGCTGGCCGAGCGGATGGAGATGCTCAACAGCCAGAAACCGGATTTCTTCATCGCCATCCACCACAACAGTGCCGCCATGAACGCGGATCTAAATCAGGTGGGCGGCACCGAGGCCTACTGGTTCTACACCGAGGGCAAACCGCTGGCCACCGCCCTTTCGGCAAATGTGAGCCTGACCACCGGCCGCAACGACCGTGGGCCGAAATATTCCGCCTTCTATGTGACCCGATCCAACATCTGCCCCGCGGTGCTGCTGGAGCTGGGCTTCGTGAGCAACCCGGCGGAGTACGAGAGCTGCGCCACGCTGGAGGGGCTCTGGTCCGAGGGCGGCGCCATCGCTCAGGCCGTGCTGGACAGCGTGCCCGGCTGATTTCTTCAAACAATTGTGCCCACTGGAACATCCAGTGGGCATTTTTTTATTTTTACTGAAAGATCCGCGCCCTCTCAGTCGTATTCCCGGTGAAAGCGCTTTTCCACACCACAGCAAAGGAAGTGAGCGATACGAATCCTCCCATGGACCGCCGCCAGGCAGAGCGGCTGGTAAATACCTATTCCGACCTGATCCTCCGGCTGAGCTATACCTACCTGAAAAGCACCGCCGACGCACAGGACATCTGCCAGACCGTTTTTCTCAAGCTGCTCACCAGCCCCCGGAGCTTTGAAAGCCCGGAACACGAAAAAGCATGGATCATCCGCGCCACCGCCAACGCCTGCAAAGATCTTTTGAAGAGCCACTGGCGACGCACCACCGTGGCCATGGATGAGGCCGCACCGGTACCCGCCCCACCGACGGAGGAGGGAAGCCTGCTGGCCGCCGTGCAGCTGCTGCCGCCCAAGTACCGGGCGGTAATCTATCTGTACTATTATGAGGGTTACGCCGCAAAGGAAATCGCCCGGCTGCTGGGAGAAAACCCGGCCACCATCTCCACCCGGCTGAACCGGGGCCGGGCGCGGCTGCGCACCCTGCTGGAACAGGAGGAACTGGCATGAAAACCTATAAGGACGCCATGAACGAGCTGCGGTTTTCCCCACAGCAGAAACAGGAAATGATTGATCGCCTGATGACCCAATCCGCTCAATCGGCCCAGCCCTCCCAGCCCTCCAAAGGGCGGGCCATCCCACTGCGCCGGGTCTGCGCCCTGGGTGCGGCGGCGGCTCTTGCCGGGGCCCTTTGTCTGGGTGCGGCTGCCAGCGGCGCACTGAAACCCGCGGCACAGGCCTTTGGCGCGGTGTTCGGCACCGCACCCGCCCAGACCGAAATCATCGACCGGATCGGCCACCCGCTGGACGCCCGCACCACCGTGGGCGGGGTAACCGTCCAGGCCGACGCCATCATCGGCGACACTTACAGCTACGCCATCGTTTATTCCCTCTATCGGGAGGACGGTGCGCCCATCACTGCGGACCCGGACCCCAACCGGGATGGAGCGCTGGCGCTTCGCTTCGGCGATTGGGACACCGACGTGGGCCACCTGGGCGGCACACACGGAACTGCCTGGTTCTTTGACGAGAACCCCACCGACAATGCCGTCCAGTTCGTGCAGCTGCTCACCGCAGATGCCCCGCTGAAGCCGGGCACCGCCACCGTGCGCCTGACCGACCTGAAGCAGGGAATCGGCGAGGATGCGGCACTTCTGGCCCGGGGCACCTGGGAGCTGCGGTTCGACTTTGCCTTTGAGGACAGTTCACTGGAGCTGGCCGGCGGGCAGAGCTTCACCGTAAACGGAGAAACCGCCGTGCTGAACAGCGTGTCCATCTCGCCGCTGTCTCTGCGAATCGACTACACGGTAAACACACCGCTGCAGCAGCGCGAAAACGAAAGCTCCGGCACACCGGACAGCGCCCTTACCCCGCAGCCGGTCTATCTTACCCTCACCGACGGCAGCCAAATCGATCTGACCGGCTTTGGCGGCGGTATTCGACCGGAAGGGGAAAGCACCCGCTGCGAGATCAGCGGCGTATTTGACCGAATCCTTCCGCTGGATACCATCGAAAGCATCACCATCGGGGAATCAGTCATCCCGGTAACCACTTCATGATTCCCTGAACAGACAAAAAAGGACCTGCCCGTTTGGGCAGGTCCTTTGATTTGTTTTGATGCCAAATCAGGCGGCAGCAGAGGTGCTGGCGGAAGCGCTCTCGGCAGCTTCGGAGGAAGCAGCCTCGGAGGTGGCGCTCTCAGCAGCCTCGCTCACAGCGCTCTCGGCAGCCTCAGAAGAAGCGGTCTCGGAAGCGGTGCTCTCGGCGGCGGTGCTGTCGGCTACGCTCTCGCTCTCGGCAGTGGTGTCCTCAGTGGGCTCGCCGATGTAGGCGTACTGCAGGTACCAGTAGCCGTAGGGGCTGTGCCAGGTGCCCTGCAGATCGGTGCTCTGCAGCCAGAAGTCGCTGTTGTGAGCGATGGGGATCATGGCGTAGTCGCCCATCAGCATCTCCTCAGCAGCGTGCAGGTTGGCAAAGCGCTGCTCCACGTCGGCGATGTTGGTGTTGTTCATCAGCTCGTCGAACTCGGGGTTGGAGTACTTACCGTCGTTGTTGCCGTTCTCGGTCATGAACAGCTCCAGGATGTTGGAGGGATCGTTGTAGTCGAATACCCAGCCGTTGCGGGCCATCTCGTAGTCACCGGAGCGGCGCAGCGGGGTGAAGGAAGACCATTCCACGATCTCGATCTCCAGGTTGATGCCCAGAACTTCCTTGTAGCACTGCTGCATGTACTCAGCAACAGCCTTGTTGTAGCCGGAATCGTTGGTGGTGTAGGTGATGGTGGGGAAGCCCTCGCCATTGGGGTAGCCGGCGTCAGCCAGAGCCTGCTGAGCCTGCTTCTTGGACTCCTCGTAATCGGTGGGGATCCACTCCTTGTTGGAGTTGTCCATGTAGGGGGTGGTGCCGTCCGCATCGGTGATGCCGGGGCCGGTCAGCTCGTAAGCAGGCAGGTAGGTGCCCTGCTGCACGGTGTTGGCGATGTAATCGCGGTCCAGAGCCAGGCTCAGGGCCTTACGCACGTTCACGTCCTGGAACAGCTCGTTCTGCAGGTTCATGCTCATGTAGGAGGTGCCCATGATGGGATCCACATGGAACTCGGGGGTGCCGGTCAGGCTGGGGATCTCCTCGGTGGGAACGTCACGCACCAGAGAGGCCTGGCCGGTCTGGAACGCGGTGTAAGCCGCGGTGGAGTCCTCCATCAGCAGGAAGGTGATGGTGTCGGTAACGATCTTGCTGGTATCCCAGCCGCCGTTGTAGTAGGGGTTCTTGGTGAACACGATCTGCTGGCCCACGGTCCACTCAGTCATGTAGTAGGGGCCGTTGGAGACATAGGTCTCGGGAGAGGTGGCCCAGGAATCGCCGTTGGCCTCGATGGTCTCCTGCTGCACGGGGCTCAGGGTGGCAAAAGCAGCCAGCTTGTCGAAGTAGGTGCAGGGATGAGCCAGAGTCACCACGAAGGTGTTGGCATCGGGAGCAGACACCTGCAGAGCGTCCGGATTACCGGCCATGGCCTCGTCGTAGCCGGCAACCATGCCCACCACAGTGGCGGAGTAGGGAGCGGCAGTGGCGGGATCGGCCACACGCTTATAGGTGTAAACGAAATCGTTGGCATCCAGGTCGGTGCCGTCGGACCACTTCAGGCCCTCACGCAGGTGGAAGGTCCAGGTCAGGCCGTCCTCGCTCACTTCGTAGCTCTCAGCCTGGCCGGGCTGGATCTCGTTGTTCTCGTCCAGAATCAGCAGGCCCTCGAAAGCGGTCAGGATCATGTTGCCGCCGTCGATGGCGCTGTTCAGCGCGGGATCCAGGGTCTCAGGGTTGGGGCCCAGCTGAACAGTCACATTGCTGCTGCCGGTGGCAGTGCCCTCGGCAGAGCCGCTGGTGGCAGTCTTGTTGCCGCCGCAAGCGACCATGCTGAACGCCATGGCAGCGGCCAGCACCAGTGCTAACACTTTTTTCATGTTGCGGTTCCTCCTCTTACAGATAAGCAAAGTTTCTCTGCGCCGATTCAACCCCGGAAGAGGCAGAACCGGCAAACACACATGCCGTTTTTCGGGTTTGCAGGTTCCAGATACAAACCCCGGCCCCGCTGTTTGTCTGTTCATAAAATACACGGCGCGCAGCGGGTGTCTTGAACGCATTGTAGCACTTTACCCCAAAAAAGCTCAATGACTCTTGTAAAATTGTAAAAAATTTGTTTTCTTTTCTGGAAAAGTTCTCCACCGAAAGATTCTTTTTTCACACCTCTTTTATATAGTTTTCACAACTCGTTGTTTGTTTGAACAAGAGGAGTGCTGATTTTTGCCAACAGGCCAGCTGGTATGAAAAAAGAGCCCCGCGTTTGCGGGGCTCTTTTTGGTGTTTGTATTCCGTGCCCAATCAGGCGGCGCTGGCGGAGGCGCTTTCGGCACCCTCGCTGGCAGCAGCTTCCGTGGAAGCAGCGCTCTCGGCAGTCTCGCTCACGGCGCTCTCGGCAGCCTCAGAAGAAGCGGCCTCGGAAGCGACGCTCTCAGCAGCGGTGCTGTCGGCTACACTCTCACTCTCGGCAGTGGTGTCCTCAGCGGGCTCGCCGATGTAAGCGTACTGCAGGTACCAGTAGCCGTAGGGGCTGTGCCAGGTGCCCTGCAGATCCGGGCTCTGCAGCCAGAAGTCGTTGTAGTAGGCCACGGGGATCATGGAGTAATCCGCCATGACAATCTCCTCAGCAGCGTGCAGGTTGGCAAAACGCTGCTCCTTGTCGGCGATCTTGGTGTTTTCCATCATCGCATCGAACTCGGGGTTGGAGTACTGACCGTCGTTGTTGGCATTGCCGGTCATGAACAGCTCCAGCATGCTGGAAGGATCGTTGTAGTCGAAGGACCAGCCGTTACGGGCCATCTCGTAGTCACCGGCACGGCGCATCGGGGTGAAGGAGGACCATTCCACAATCTCGATCTCCAGGTTGATGCCCAGAACTTCCTTGTAGCACTGCTGCAGATACTCGGCCACAGCCTTGTGGTAACCTGCATCGTTGGTGGAATAGGTGATGGTTGGGAAGCCCTCACCGTTCGGGTAGCCGGCATCAGCCAGAGCCTGCTGAGCCATGGCCTTGGCGGTCTCGTAATCCTCAGGAATCCACTCGCCGCTGGACTTGTCCATGTAGGCGCTGCCGTCCGCATCGGTGATGCCGGGGCCGGTCAGCTTGTAAGCGGGGGAGTAGGTACCCTGCATCAGGGTATTGGCAATGTAGTCACGATCGATGGCCAGGCTCAGAGCCTTACGCACATTCACATCGTTGAAGGGCTCGATGGAATCGTTCATGGTCAGATAGTAGGTGCCCATAACCGGATCCACATAGAACTCACCGCCATCCTCGGCCTTGGTCAGGCTGGGGATTTCCTCGGTGGGAACATCCTTGATCAGCTGGGCCTGACCGGTGGTGTAAGCGGTGTAGGCAGCGGTGGAGTCCTCCATCAGCAGGAAGGTGATGGTATCGGTCACGATCTTATCGCTGTCCCAGCCGCCCTTGTAGTAGGGGTTCTTGCTGAACACGATCTGCTGGCCCACAGTCCACTCGGTCATGTAGTAGGGGCCGTTGGAGATGTAGGTCTCGGGAGAGGTGGCCCAGGCGTCGCCGTTGGCCTCAATGGTCTCCTGCTGCACGGGGCTCAGGGTAGCGAAGGCAGCCAGCTTGTCGAAGTAGGTGCAGGGGTAGCTCAGGTGCACGATGAAGGTGTTGGCATCAGGCGCTTCCACCTGCAGAGCATCCGGATTGCCGGCCATGGCTTCGTCGTAACCGGCGATCATGCCCACGGCGGTCTGCGAGTAGGGAGCAGCGGTGTCGGAATCGGCAACGCGCTTATAAGTATACACAAAATCGGTGGCGTCCAGATCCGTGCCGTCGGACCACTTCAGGCCCTCGCGCAGGTGGAAGGTCCAGGTCAGACCGTCCTCACTGACCTCCCAGCTCTCGGCCTGACCGGGCTGAACCTGATTGTTCTCGTCCACGATCAGCAGGCCCTCAAAGGCAGTGATCAGCATATTGCCGCCATCGATGGTGCTGTTCAGCGCCGGGTCGATGGATTCGGGGTTGGGGCCGATCTGTACGGTCACATTGCTGGCGGTGGCGCTTCCGGAAGCGGAGCCGGCGTTGCCGGCGCTGGCAGTGGAAGAGCTGCTGCCGCCGCAAGCCACCAGGCTGAATGCCATCACGGCAGCCAGCACCAGAGACAAGGCTTTTTTCATAATTGGTATTCCTCCTCAAGCAGTTTGCAAAGTTTCTCCTGCGGCCGGTTACGCGCTCCGCGGTAAGCTCGTTTTCCGGCTGCGGGCTGCTGTTTTTCCCGCAGATTCCAGATGCGGGCAGCAGCCTTTCCCCATTGAATGTTTGAATAAATATTCAAATTTCTTGGGTGTTTATTCGAATTGTAGCACTTTACCCCAAAAAAGTGCAATGGGTATGTGCGGTTTGTAACTTTTTTGTTTCTTTTGTTCGTCAACCTGTATTTTCTATGTTTCAGAACATGTTCTAACTTATGCACCTTTCACAATCCTTTGTCCAAATGGACAAAGGCTACAATCCTGCTTCACAACAGAAAAAGACCCCGGAAGCATCCGGGGTCTTTTTCTTCTGTGTGTTGAACAGAGAAACTTTGCTCTCTGGAAGAGCCGAAGCTCATACAGCCTTACTCAACGTAGGCGTACTGCAGGTACCAGTAGCCGTAGGGGCTGTGCCAGCTGCCCTTCAGGGAAGAGCTCTGCAGCCAGAAGTCATTGTAGAAGGCCAGGGGGATCATTGCGTAATCTTCCATGGCGATCTTCTCAGCGGCGTGCAGGTTGGCAAAACGCTCGTCCTTATCGGCGATCTTGGTGTTCTCCATCATCTCGTCGTATTCGGCGTTGGAGTACTTACCATCGTTGTTGCCGTTGCCGGTCATGAACAGCTCCAGCATGCTGGAGGGATCGTTGTAGTCTAATACCCAGCCGTTACGGGCCATCTGGTAGTCACCAGCACGACGCTGCGGGGTGAAGGAGGACCATTCTACAACCTCAACCTCCAGGTTGATGCCCAGAACATCCTTGTAGCACTGCTGCAGGTACTCAGCCACGGCCTTGTGGTAGCCGGAATCGTTGGTGGAGTAGGTGATGGTGGGGAAGCCTTCGCCGTTCGGGTAACCGGCCTCAGCCAGAGCCTCCTGAGCCTGCTTCTTGGCTTCCTCGTAATCGGTGGGGATCACATCGTAATCGGAATTATCCATGTAGGAGCTGCCGTCAGCATCGGTGATGCCAGGGCCGGTCAGCTTGTAAGCGGGGGAGTAGGTGCCCTGCATCAGGGTGTTGGCAACATACTCACGGTCGATGGCCAGGCTCAGAGCCTTACGTACATTCACATCGTTGAAGGGCTCGACCTGATCGTTCATGCTCAGGTAGTAGGTGCCCATGATGGGATCAACATAGAAGTCGCCGCCATCCTCGGCTTTGGTCAGGCTGGGGATTTCCTCAGTGGGAACGTCCTTGATCAGCTGGGCCTGGCCGGTAGTATAGGCAGTGTAAGCAGCGGTGGAGTCTTCCATCAGCAGGAAGGTGATGGTCTCGGAAACGATCTTGCTGGTGTCCCAGCCGCCCTTGTAGTAGGGGTTCTTGCTGAACACGATCTGCTGACCAACGGTCCACTCAGTCATGTAGTAGGGGCCATTGGAGACGTAGGTCTCGGGAGCGGTGGCCCAGGAATCGCCATTGGCTTCGATGGTCTCCTGCTGCACGGGGCTCAGGGTAGCGAAGGCAGCCAGCTTATCGAAGTAGGTGCAGGGGTAGCTCAGGTGTACCACGAAGGTCAGAGCATCGGGAGCTTCAACCTGCAGAGCGTCGGGATTGCCGTTCATGGCCTCTTCATAGCCGGCGATCATGCCCACGGCAGTGGCGGAATAGGGAGCAGCGGTGTTGGGATCCGCAACGCGCTTGTAAGTATACACGAAGTCGTTGGCATCCAGATCGGTGCCGTCAGACCACTTCAGGCCCTCACGCAGGTGGAAGGTCCAGGTCAGGCCATCCTCGCTGACCTCATAGCTCTCGGCCTGGCCGGGCTGAACCTGGTTGTTCTCGTCCACAATCAGCAGGCCCTCGAAAGCGGTGATCAGCATGTTGGCGCCGTCAATGGCGCTGTTCAGCGCGGGGTCCAGAGTCTCGGGGTTGGGACCTACCTGAACGGTAACGCCGGTAGCGGCAGTGGCAGAACCGCTGGCCGCGGTGGAATCGGTGCTGGTAGCGCCGCTGGTTGCAGTGGAGCCGGAGCCGCCGCCGCAGGCAGCCATGCTGAACGCCATCACGGCAGCCAGCACGAGAGCTAACATCTTTTTCATGGTTGCTTTCCTCCTGAATTTGGTTTTACCCTTTTCCGCTCTGCCCCGCAAGGGCCGGAGCGAAGTGTTTTTTCACTGCGAACAATTGTGTCCGCTGCGATTGGCTTGGTAACATTGTAGCACTTTATCCCAAAAAAGTGCAAGTGTATTTTTGTCTTTGTAAAAATTTTGTCTTTTTTCATGATTTTTTCACGGGATTGCCACATCTTTTTGCAGCAATTGCGCGACAGTTTCTCCCTGTTTGGACAAAAACTCCCGGTTTTTGCAAAATCATTTGTAACTTTTTCGCCGCAATAAGCGCGGGTACAAAAAAGGGGCTGTTGCAAAATAGCCTAAAATGAAAAAAATGAGATAGACTTCCCCGAAAGGGTTGCCTATCTCATTTTTTGTTGTAGTCTGAAACTGCAATG
>NZ_SLUM01000010.1 GCF_004345265.1 Allofournierella massiliensis | reverse complement strand
GCGGCGGTCTTTTTGTTTTGCTCTCTTTCGCCTCCTACTAAGGTTGCAAACTTTCCTCAATTCCCTGTTGACTTTTTATTTGCAGACTTTGTTTTCAGAAAGGAAACCTGAATGTAAGCATTGATGCCGAAGGCCAGAGTCATGCTGTAATGCGCATTGAAATTCTCTTCCAGAAACTTCACATGCGCCGACTGTTCGTAATCGACCGCTGTGATGATGTCCGTCGCCTTATAAAGCTGCGGCGTCACGTTAAAATAGGTCAGCCCGGTTTTGACCGCCTCATTGTAGATTTTGTAGCGGACAATATCGTTCTCGGCAAATTTTCGGTAGGGATGCTCCTTGCAGTCCAGCAGGATTCCCCGCCAGCTTGTCCAGGAAAGGAACTTTCCTTTTGTATCAAAATAGGAAATGACTGCTTTTTCCCACCCGAAATTCTTATGCAGGGAATCCAGCAACACAGTGGAGAAAAATTCCCGGGCCAAAATCTGGTGCTCCGACATTTCTGAAAAGAATCTTGCCTGACACGCGGTATCCGCTTTCATCTCTCTTTTCTCATTCCTTCCAATAAGCTCCGGCCAATCCGATACCGTGTGCCGTTTTTTGCATCTTCGGCAAACGCATGTGCGGCCTGAAGCCTTTCAAAAAAGCAACATTGCTCATTTTTTAACACATCTATAATATACGGTATTCCGGACAAAAGCGCAAGCACTTTTACGCTCCCCCTTTGTTCTGCATGCAAACCTTGCAGCCCATGTTCCCGGGCGCAACATCACTGCATCCACGCAATCCAGTCCGCAGCAAAAAGGTTGTCTTTCAGGCACACAAAGGAGAATGCCCCGCTCATGGGCAGCCCTGCCAGGTCAAAGCGAACCAGCTCTCCGCGCTCCAGTTCTCCGGATACCGCCGGGGCATACAGGAACGAGACACCCAATCCATCCGCCACCAGCGATTTGATGGTGGAAAAATCGCTGATGGTCGCCACATTCGGATAGCTTTTGAGGGTGCGATTTTCCCGCCGCAGCGCTTCTTCAAAGATGGCCCGGGTACCGGAACCGGGTTCCCGGATCAGAATCCGCTCCGATTCCAGTTCCGTCAGGGATATGGCCCTGCCTGCAAACCGGTGCCCCGGCGGGCAGATGCCGAAAAACTCCTCTTTCCGATACAAAGTAGTTTCATACCGGCTACCCTCAAAAAAGCCTTCCACCAGCACAAAGTCCAGCTTCCCCGCTTCCAGCATCCGGAGCAGAACCTGAGTGTTGTCCACACTCAAGGAAAAAGACGCTTCGGGATAATCCCGCAGAAAACGTTCCACCTTGGGAGCAACCACGAATTCTCCTATTGTTTTGGACGCTCCAATCCGCAGCGAAAGCGGCTTTGGCGCCATCATGGATTCCTCCACCTTCCGGCTGTTGTAGGCCAGAGAACGGGTATACTCCCGCAGTTTCACCCCGGCTTCCGTCAGGCGAAGCACCTTTCCCTCATAGGAAAAGAGCCGGCACCCATAGTGATCCTCCAGATAATGGATGTGGTGGGTCACAGCGGGCTGTGTCAGACAAAGCCGCTCGGCCGCCCGGGTATAATTCATGGTTTCGCACAAGACAAGAAAGGTATTCCAGCGAGGATCCAGCATTGCACATCACCTATTACGCAGATTTATCGACGTATAATAATTCTTCATTTTATTTTATCAACAAAGTGCGATATAATCAAGGCAGCTCAGGAAGGGATGCAGAGAAACCTCAAAAATCTTTTTCTGGCAGATGAGCAATGCCGGACCAGGCCTGCCGCGTCTGATCCTCCACATTTTCAAAACCAGGCATTGGCCCCGATTTTGCCGGGCCTGCCACAAACAGAAAGGAAACGGATCACTATGTATGACATTATCATTATCGGTGCAGGTCCTGCCGGTATCAGCGCCGGCATTTATGCAGTCAGCCGCGGCCAGCGCACACTGGTTCTGGAAAAAGCCCGGGTGGGCGGCATCATCGGAAAGGTTTCCACCGTTACTCATTACACGGCCATTCAGTCCCAGGAAACCGGCGCCACCTTTGCCGCCCGCATGAAGGAGCAGGCACTGAACGCCGGTGTTGAGATTGTTCAGGCTGCCGTGACCGGCGTAAAGCTGAGCGGGGATATCAAGACCGTGACCACTGATCAGGGCACTTACGAAGCCCGGCGGGTCATCCTGGCCAACGGCGGTACACCCCGCAAACTGGGCATTCCCGGTGAAATCGAACTGGCGGGCAAAGGAATGGGAATGAATGCCGCCCGGGACGGTGCTGCTTATAAAGGCCAAAATGTCTATGTGGTGGGCGGCGCCGATGGTGCCGTGAAAGAGGCATTGTATCTGGCTTCCTTTGCCAAGCATCTGACCATCATTCACTTCGAGGAGCAGCTGGGCTGTATCCCGGAGTTTCTCCAGAAGATCGCTGCCACCAACAACATTTCTCTGCGGCTGGCTTCCCGGCTTCATGCCGTTTATGGTCAGGATCAGGTGGAGCGTCTGGAAATTGCCAACGTGCACGACGGCAGCATCGAGAGCGTGGAAGATCCCGGCTGCGGAATCTTCGTTTACGCCGGTGTTGTGCCCAACACCGAACTCTACACGGAACTGACGCTGCAGGATGGCTACATTCCCACCAACGAGAAGATGGAAACCGCCATTCCCGGTGTCTATGCGGCCGGCGACATCCGCGTCAAGCAGGTCCGGCAGGTGGCTACCGCTGTATCCGATGGTGCAATTGCTGCCATCAATGCGGCGATGTGATTGCAGCAGAGTGCAAGGCACAATTTATTTCAGATTTTGAACTTTGCTATCCTTCTTTCTATATAATTTCTCCACATCACACCTGTAAAACTCCCGGGAACAATTCAATGTTCCCGGGAGTTTTACATTTCACGGTTTCGTCCCAAGGAAAAGCAACAGCCCCCTGATACAGGGAACCTGCGTCAGGGGGCTTACTGATGTTCGGTGAAAGGCAACAGGTGTTGATTTGCACGCTTATTGCGGCTTCCATTCGCGCAGATATTTGAAGGGAAACGGAAGCACCGTCCACGCACTGGCGCGCACAAAATCCACCTCCATCAGGGGCAGATACTCCGCAAACTGAGGTTGTCCGCCAGTGGCTGTGACCTTGCGGATGCAGCACGCACGCGCCAGCGATTGTTGCAATGACTGACCGCAAGGGCCGCTGTAATAGTATTGGGCATCGTCCTGTGTAAACAGGCGGATATCCAACGTCCCTGCAAAAAGTTGTTCCTTTGTTTTGTTCTGCTTCATTCCGCTGCCGAGCAGCACACCAGTGCGTGCGAAGATTTCCTCATTCACCCGCCGCCCCAATACCGTGCGAAGTCTCAGGCAACTGGACAGTTGTTTGCGTGTGGCTTGCGGAGCAAGCGCCAACAGATCGCTGTAAATGATCTCCAGTGCCTGCCGCTCTTTTTCCGGGGCATCAGAAAACATATTCTGCACAACCGCTGCCAGAGGCTCCACGCTCAACTGTTCGCCATTGGGGGTTCGAGCCAACAGTTCCTGCAGCAGAGTGATTTCCGGCAATGTGTACCGATCTGTTTTTCGGATCACATGGATATTATCGGGATCCTGATAGACCAGTCCCTCCACATGAGGATCTACTTTTCCGCGATCATCCTGAAACGCCCGGGCAATTTTTTCCTGCTCATCATCCTGCCAGAAGAGCTCTTCCTTCCACTGGCTGTATTCCAGAATGCCGTCGGAATATACCCGAAAGCGGCGGTATCGCTCCTTTTGTCTTTTACTCAGCGAATGCTCAGTACTTTTCCTTTTGCTTTTTGCTGTAAACCACGGTACCGATCATTCCGGCAGACGCCAGCAGCAGCACGCCAACCCAGACCACCAGATTGGCCGAGTCGCCGGTCTGAGGCCCATTTGCCGGTTTGGGTGCGGCAGTGGTGCTGTTCGCGCCGGAAGCATCCTGGGAAACGGATTCCTGAGACGAACTGCTATCGTCGGTGGAAGGAGTTGCCGTCGGGCCCAGCTTCGGCAGCACCTCGGTTTTTGTTTCTCCGCAGATGCTGCACACATACTTGATGTAGCCGTCCTGATCGCCGGTCGCTTCCACACGCTCGGTTTCCACGAAGCGATGTGCCTCCTCGGAGGCTGCGTCGATCAGCTTGATGCGGCCCTGACCGTAGGGATTGCCGTACTGCGCCGCAGAGATCATACCCTTCAGATCATTCTGCAGGTAGCGGATCAGCAGATCCTGATCCTTTCCGCAATCCTCCTGTACCACTTCCGCACCCTTGAACATGGTGTAGCCATCACCACCGCTCTGCAGGGTATACGCGCTGCCTGCCAGCGTATAGAAAGCCGCCGGATCAATGGCTTTGCCGTTCACCTTCACATTCTGCACCCGGCGGGGCTTGGAGGCATCGATGCCGGTGTATACGCCCTGACTGTCGGTCAGAACCGGGCTTTCCTTCACATGGAGATTGATCTCATAGGTCAGACCGGCGGTGTGCATAAAGCCGCCATTTTCCGTCAGACCGGTGCCCTCCTCATTCAGCGGGGCATGGGCGCTCCATTCCAGCGCATCCAGAATCTGCTGACCGGTAACCTTCAGCACGCACATGGTATTGCCGAATGCGTTCACATCCATCAGATTTTTCCGGGTCACAATGCCCTTGTCCACATTTGCGCGAATTCCGCCGCCATTGGCAAAGGCAATGTCCGCGCCGGTGGTCACCTGATAGGCATCCGCCACAAAGTTGCCCAGGTTGGTTTCCCGGTTGCGGATAATCCGGTCGCCGGTGGTCGGATCCACGGTGGTCAGAGCCGCTTCCGTGGAGCCCAGCTCCTCGTAGGTGAACTCCTGCATTTCCTCATACTTATCGATGATTGCCTGAGTCTCCTCGTAGGCTGCCAGAGAAGAAGCGGTGGCGTCCACATCCACCTCCTCCGGCTTGAGAAGCTGGCTGGTAATGCTGCCATCCGCGTAGATGGTCATTTTGCCGAAGTTTTCAAACTTAGTGCCGGTGGAGGTGAGCAGAACGTCTTCCCCATTTTTGTTCTTGACCGCTTCGTCCGTAATGGTGCTGTGAGAATGTGCGTCAATGAACGCATCGATGCCCGTGGTATTGGCGATCACATCGGTGGAACGCCAGGGCTCCGAACCTGCGTCGGTTCCCAGGTGACCCACCGCGATGACCAGCTCTGCACCCTCTGCTCTGGCGGCGTTCACCGCATTCTGAATGGTCTCGTAAAACGCATCCTCGCAGAAGCTGTAGATGTAGTTTCCGTTTTCGTCCTGGAAATAGGCAGGTGTGGATTTTGTATAGGTCTCCGGGGTGGCAATTCCCAGGAAGGCCACCTTCTGACCCGCAACAGACACCATATCATATGCATCAAACACCGTATCGTCGGTCTTCAGATCCACGAAATTGGCGCTCAGATATTCATATTCCGGCATCACATCCGCTTCCGTCTGCCCGGAAAGCTGCTTGAATACATCCATGCCGTAGTCGAACTCGTGGTTACCGGGCACCGCATAATCGTAGCCCACGGAATTCATCAGCTCCACAATGGCCGAGCCTTCGGTCAGAGTTCCGATCACCTCGCCCTGCACCGCGTCGCCCGCGTCGATGGTAATGGTGGAATAGCCCTCGTCCAGCATCTGCTGCCGGTAGGCTGCCAGGGCGGAATAATCCTCCATGGCACAGTGGACGTCGTTTGTGTACAGAATCACAGCATTGTTCGGAATGGGCTCGTAGTCCGGGCCCTCCGGCACATTACCAGCCGCGCTGCCTCCGAAGGAGTAGGCCGCAACGGTGCCGGAAACCTCACATGCTGCCAGCAGCATCGGCTTGCCGTTCAGGGAGAGGAAGCACAGTCCCTCCGGGGACACATCCTCCTTGATTGCCTCGCTGAAATCACGGGTATTGATATAGTTCACATAGCTGGCATTGGCCGGGTCGGTCACATCGTAGACCATAACACCGCCGATGCGCTCCAGTGCAATAAACGCATAAGTGCAGCTGCCGATCTGACCCACGGTAACGGATTCCGATTCCGGGCCCTTCTTCGCGCTGCGATCGTCAATATCCGTATTGTCGTTGGAGCAGTTGAACCAGCTGGGAAGATAGACGGCAGTCTTTGCCTCAAAATCATTCCCGCTCTCGTAGACCAGCTCCATGGTATCCGCATTATAAATGGCGAAGGAGCGGCCGCCGTAAAGGTATTCCTTGGCGGCATCCGGTACGGTGGTGCAGCCTTTGTCCAGCACACGCACCTTTTCCGCCTGGGAGCCATCGGAGGCGGTCAGGGTCGCCTTTGCCTCGTTGACATAGTCGCCCCATTCCCGTGCGTCGCCCTCGTTGGCCGTTACCAGATAGCTGGTGCCGTTTGCCGCAAAAACGCTGATGGCATCCGGCATGTAAACGCCCAACGCACCCGGATATGTTTTGGCTTCGTACTTTTTGTCCTCCACCAGATCGATGGCATTTTGCTCCAGGCTCAGATCCTTGAAGCCCATGCTCCTGACCGAGGTGATGGTCTTGCTGTTCAGATCCACCGTAGCAATGGCGTTTGCTTCCTGCAGGGAAACATATGCCTTGGCATCATCGGGGGAAACCGCGATATACTCCGGTTCCAGATCCGCTGCGGCGGTGTTCATCTGGCCGTTTACAACGCCTATGAGCACGCCGTTTGCGGCCAGCTCCGCTGCGTCGAAGGCTTCAAACCCGGCGGTGGTCACGGTATCCTCCACCAGATCCACAATGGAAACCGAGCCGGCGGGATCAACCGTGCCTTCCCCGTAGCCCTCCCGGGGCTCGCCTTCGTTGGCGGAAAGGATCATGCGGCCATTGTGGGTGAAGGTAACCATATCCGGCTGAACACCGGTTTCATAGGCCGCGATCATGTTGAAATCATAATCCAGCAGAACGATGCGGCCATTGTCCGCATAGCCTGCCGCCTGAAGCGCCACCGCAATGTGATCATTGACCGTATCCACGGCCACGCTGGTCATATCGCCATAGGCAAAGCCCTCCACCAGGCCCCGCATATCCTTGACGTCCTTGATGGCCAGCCCGGTTTCCGAAACAGCCAGGCGGTACAAAAGTCCATCCTGACCATTGACCACATAGGCTTCACCGGTGTCCGCATTGTAGGAAACGATCTCTGCAACGCCGCCATCCTTATTTGCCGCTCCGATGGCCACACTGTTCAGCCGCTCCAGCGTGAGGGCTGCGTTTTCCTCAAAGCTGCCGGTGCGCAGGGGTTCGCCTTCCGGCTCGGACGGTGTTACACTGCCGGTTTCCCCGCTGGAGTTATGCGGGCCCTGCTCGGCGTCCACTGTATCCGCATAGCTGACCTCGCCGCCGTCAGTCTGATTGTTGTCTGTATCCGTGAACGCATTTCTGCGGACTGCCTTTTTCTTGGACTGGATATCGGAATACGCACCTTCATACGCCGGAGGGATCTGCGCCTCTTCGGCATCATTTCCCTGAACCGCCAGAAGATCCACATATCCCTGCGGACGGTTTTCGTCTGTGATTGCTCCGGAGAAGGTTTCCTCCAGAGTCACATCCTGGCTGAACAGCGCCACTGCCACACCCTTGTTGTGAAGGGCAACCTCCCATTCCTGGTCTCCGGCCGGAACCTGATAGTCTCCGGAAGGATCGGCAACCGCCGCACAGCGCACCAGATAATAGCCCTTTGCCGGAATCGTTCCGGTCAGGGAAAGCTCGTGCCAGGCAGTGTCTCCGCCGTCTGTACTGGAGCGGTACTGCAGCTCCCAGCCGGTCAGATCCACCGCCGCATCACAGGGATTGTACAGTTCAATAAAGCTGTGGCTGGCATAACCGTCATCGCTTCCGCCGTACACCTGATTGACCAGAACATGAGGGACCGTTACATCATATCCCCCATCCTGGTTATAAGGGACTCCGGCGGTTGTTCCTTCCTCGGCCGCAACCGTCAGCCCGCCGGGAAACATTGACGCAGCCATTGTGGCGGCCATGATTCCCGCCACCAGTCTACGCTTCCATGTGTCTCTCATAAAGCGCTCTCCTTTTCCTTCAAGCTAGAATTAGGATTCTGGATTCATCCACACCCTTTTCCTATGCTAACGGGTTTTGCACCCAGCTTCCGCCATGCTTTCGTTAATTTATCGTAAAATCCGCCGCACCTGTTTTTTCGGGTGTGCAAGAAAAGAAAGAAACTGTTTCCAATCACAACTGGACGGTTCTACTGCGTTTGCATATAATTTCAGTAATGGTTCGCATTTGCAGGCCAGCATCAAAATCACATTGAAATGGAGGTACACTTCTATGTCCCTGATTCAGAAAGAAATTGCCGATTTTACCGTCCAGTGTTACCAGGACAACGCCTTCCGCGCTGTGAGCAAGGCGGATGTGCTGGGCAAATGGAGCGTTTTCTTCTTCTATCCCGCTGACTTTACCTTTGTCTGCCCCACCGAGCTGGAGGATCTGGCAAATCTTTACGAGAAGTTCCAGGCAGCGGATTGCGAGATCTACGCAGTTTCCTGCGACACCCACTTTGTCCACAAGGCCTGGCACGATGCTTCCGAGCGCATTCAGAAGATCCGGTACCCCATGCTGGCAGATCCTACTCATTGCCTGGCAAAGGATTTTGAGGTATACATTGAGGCCGACGGTCTGGCGGAGCGCGGCAGCTTTATCGTGAATCCGGAAGGCAAAATTGTGGCCTATGAGGTAAACGCAGGCAACGTAGGCCGCAACGCCGATGAGCTGCTGCGCAAGGTTCAGGCCTGTCAGTTCGTGGCAAAGCACGGTGACGAGGTATGTCCCGCCAAGTGGAAGCCCGGCGCAGAGACTCTGAAGCCCAGCCTGGATCTGGTGGGCCAGCTGTAACGAGAAAACGGTTGCCAATCACACTCCTGACAAAGACCCATGGCCCTTTTCGGGCCATGGGCAAATGGGTTTCAGTATGAACAATTTCTACGATGTAATCGTTATCGGCGGCGGCCCGGCCGGGCTTACCGCCGCTCTCTATCTGGCACGGGCCCGTTACCGGGTGGTTGTGGTGGAAAAGGACCATTTCGGCGGGCAGATCACCATCACCTCCGAGGTGGTCAACTATCCCGGCGTGGAGCGCACCAGCGGCACCCAGCTTACCGAAACCATGCGCAAACAGGCGGAGCATTTCGGCGCAGAGTTTCTGCTGGCAGAGGTTACGGCGCTGGACATGACCGGCGAGATCAAAACCGTGCAGACCAGCCGGGGGCCCTTGCAGTGCTTCGGCGTACTGCTGGCCACCGGCGCGCATCCTCGCATGATCGGCTTTCCCGGAGAGGAACAGTTCCGAGGCCGGGGTGTGGCATACTGCGCCACCTGCGACGGTGAATTCTTTACCGGCAAGGATGTTTTTGTGGTGGGCGGCGGTTTTGCTGCTGCGGAGGAAAGCGTATTTCTCACCAAATATGCCCGCCATGTGACCATCCTGATCCGGGAGGAATACTTCACCTGTGCGCAGGCTGTGGCGGATGCTGCCCGGAATCACGAAAAAATCAGCATCCTGACCAACACCGTGGTGGTGGAGCTTTCCGGCGATACCGCTCCCCGCCGCATCCGGATCCGTAACACGAAAACCGGACAGGAAACCGAGCACCGGGCGGCGGAGGGAGAAACCTTCGGCGTATTCGTCTTTGCTGGTTACTCCCCCTCCACCGATCTCGCCCGGGGTGTGGCAGAACTGGACGAGCAGGGCTACATCCTCACGGATCGCAGCCAGAAAACCTCGGCGGACGGGCTGTATGCCGCCGGAGATGTGTGCGTCAAGCCGCTGCGCCAGGTGGTCACTGCCGTGGGAGACGGCGCTCTGGCTGCCACTCAGCTGGAGCTGCTCTGCGCCGCCATGCAGGCCAAAACCGGGATTCATCCCACGCAGCCGACAGCACGCGGCGCAGACCCGGAACCCGTTTCCGGCGGCGGTGAGCTTATCAGCGAGGAGATGGCTGCGCAGCTTCGCACCCTTTTTGAGCGGATGTCCTCTTCCCTGATTCTTCGCCTCTACCTGGATCAGACCGCCGTATCCCGGGAGCTGCGCGGGTATATGGAAGAGTTGGCCGCCCACACCGACAAGCTGACGGTGGAGATTGTCGCTCCGTCCGGAGCGGAACACCTGCCCTGTGTGCAGATCTGCCGCGAGGATGGCAGCTGGACCGGGCTTGCTTTCCACGGCGTACCCGGCGGGCATGAGTTCACCTCCTTCGTTCTGGGCCTGTACAATGCTGCCGGGCCCGGCCAGAGCCTGGACCCACAGACCGAATCGGCCATTCAGGCGCTGCAAAAGCCTGTGAAGCTTCAGGTGCTGGTCTCCCTATCCTGCACCATGTGCCCGGAGCTGGTGACCGCTTCCCAGCGTCTGGCCGCGGCTCATCCTCAGGTGACGGCACAGGTATATGACCTGAACCATTTCCCCGATCTGCGAGAGAAATACCAGGTAATGAGCGTTCCCTGCCTGGTAGTCAACGACGGCGAACAAATTCTCTTTGGTAAAAAGAACCTTCCGCAGCTTCTGGAACTGCTGAACTCCTGAAAACAGTTTGCGCCGCACGGATATCCGTGCGGCGCAAGCTGCTTAGAATCCGTCATTTGAACAGATAAGAGGAGCCGCCATGTCAAAATTCGGAATCATAGAAGACACGCTATTTATTCCTCTGTTGGGCAGAATATACGCCAGTGAACGATACCCGCATATCCTGTACGATAAGAGTGCGCTGAACCTGAAGCTGCAGCTTCCCCTCACAGAACAACCCCATCAGAGCCAATATGCACTGCTTGCCTCCGCCTGCCGGGCAGCCAACATGGACCGTTTTGTCCGAAACTTTTTAACACGCAAACCGGACGGTGCAATCGTTCAACTGGGCTGCGGACTGGAAACAGCCTATTTCCGCTGCGACAACGGGCGGACCCTCTGGTATGCGTTGGATCTGCCCCATGTGATTGACTTCCGAAAAGAACTGCTTGGAGAGCCGGAACGGGAGCACCTTATCGCCGGAGATGCTTTTTCTGAAACATGGATTCATCGGATCCGCACAGAGCTGCCGCACACACCTTTGCTTGTAACCGCAGGCGGATTATTCCATTACTTTGAAGAAACTCAAATTCTGCGTCTGTTTCGGATGCTGGCTGCTTACGGAAATATTGAGCTTGTCTTCGACGCCGTAAGCAGCACCGGGCTTTTGATGATACAGAAAAAATACATGAAACAGGTCGGCCACTCCAATGTGCAGATGTTTTTTGCGGTGGATACCGCCCAGGAGTTGGCCATCAAAACCGGTTATCGACTTCAGGTCCTTACAGAAGAACCCTTCTATTGCCATATCCCCAGAACCGGGCTAAAATTATCCACACGGCTCAACATGAAGCTTTCTGACCGATTCTCCATGGTAAAGATGATACACCTGCAGCTCTAAACATTTTCTTAATCACATACGCAGAAACGGCCCCCGAAGGAAAATCCTTCGGGGGCCGTTCTGCTCTATGGATTCCGTGCTGTGAGAAGAAAAATGGGGGAAGATAAATTTAGTTTTCCTTCACGGAAGGCAGGATGGTCTCCACCTCGGCATGGGGGCGGGGGATCACATGAACGGATACCAGCTCGCCCACGCGCTGAGCAGCGGCGGCACCGGCGTCGGTGGCAGCCTTCACGGCGCCCACGTCGCCGCGAACCATCACGGTAACCAGACCGCCGCCGATGAATTCCTTGCCGATCAGGGTGACGTTGGCAGCCTTTACCATGGCGTCGGCCGCTTCGATGGAACCTACCAGACCCTTAGTCTCGATCATACCCAGAGCATCGTACTTCATAATAATTTCCTCCTGAAAATTTTATAATGTTTGATTCAGCAAATGTTGTTTATACGATCCGAACAGACGACGCGGAGCCAAGGCCCAGAGCATTCGCCTCTTCGGTATCCACATGACATTCCAGCGCGGATTCGCCGGTCACACGGATTACAGTGTTTTTCAGCACGCCGCCCCGCAGGCCGTCCACCTGCAGGTCCACCCACTGGCCGTCGTGCACGCCGAATTTCTCGGCGTCCTTCGGGTGCATGTGGATGTGGCGCTGGGCGATCATCACGCCCTTTTCGGTCTGCACCGAGCCCTTCGGGCCCACCAGCGTGACGCCCGGGGTGCCGTCCAGATCACCGGACAGGCGGATGGGGGCTTTCACGCCCAGCTTGAAGCAGTCGGCTGCCAGGATTTCCACCTGGGTCTGGCTGCGTACCGGGCCAAGGATGCGCACCTTTTCGATCACACCCTTGGGGCCGCAGACGGTGACCGTCTCCTTGCAGGCGTACTGGCCGGGCTGGGAAAGATCCTTCATCTTCTCCAGCGTGTGGCCGGGTCCGAACAGCCGGTCCAGATCACTTTGGGAAAGGTGCACATGCCGGTTGGAAACACCCACCGGAATCTGCTTCTCTTCCCCGCCGGGAGCTGCCTGCTGCTTCACTGCTTCCATCAGCAGCGCCAGCAGTTCATCGCATTGACTCATTGGTTCGCCGCTCCTTTCCAAATCAGTGATTCATGGAAGCGATCAGGTTCCGAACCAGCTCCGCCAGATGAGCGTCATCGGTGAAGCCCTGAGAAGCGTTTTTCAGCTGCTCCGGAGTGTCGATGCTGGATTCCTGCACCGCTGCGCCGCAGCTGGGGCAGCCCTGCCGCCTCTCGAAGGAGGCCACGATGTCCGCAGGGCTGAAGTCCAGCGGGCGCTGGCTGCAGCATTCCGCAGCGGGAGCTGCGGTGCGGCCCAGATCGGGGTGGCAGAAGGACTTGTCGTCCTGCAGCAGGGTGGCGCAGTTCTTCAGACCGTAGGCCACCTTCTTCACGTTGATCAGGTTCAGGGGGCTCACGTTCTCGGATACCGAGCTGCCGCCACAGGTGCCGCAGCCCAGAGTGAAGGCCACGTTCAGGCCGGTGCTGATGCCGGTGCCGCCCATGCTGCCGCCGGTGTTCACCAGAATGCGGGAAGCAGGCTTCACCGCGAATTTGCGGACGATGTCCTCGTTCTGGGTGTGCAGGCTCATGGTATGGCCGATGCCGTTCTGCAGCAGCTGCATGCTCAGCTCGCAGGCCTGCTTCCAGTCCTCCACGGTGTAGAAGGCCAGAACGGTGGTCAGCTTCTCGTAAGAGAGGGGGTAGCCCTCACCCACACCATCCTGCTCACCGATCAGCACCCGGGTGCCCATGGGGATGGAGATGCCCGCGGCCTGTGCGATCACGTCCGGGGTACGGCCCACGAACTTGGCGTTCATGGCGTGGCCGTTCTTGAACAGCAGGCGGCAGACCTTTTCGGTCTCCTCGCGGGTCATGAAGTAAGCGCCCTGGCGCTTCAGCTCATCCACCACCTGCTGACGGTTGCAGGTCTCGCAGATGATGGACTGCTCGGAGGCACAAATGGTGCCGTTGTCGAAGGTCTTGCTGGCCATGATGGCATCCACAGCGGCCTTCACATCTGCCGAGCGCTCGATGTAGGCGGGAGAGTTGCCCGCGCCCACGCCGATGGCGGGCTTGCCTGCGCTGTATGCGGCCTTTACCATGCCGGGGCCGCCGGTGGCGATGATGAGCGCAACCTCCTTGCAGTGCATCAGCTCATTGGTGGCTGCCATGGTGGGCATGGACACACAGCCGATGACACCTTCCGGAGCACCTGCCTTGATGGCAGCTTCGCGCATGACCTCGGCGGCCTTCAGGGTGCATTTTGCAGCCGAGGGATGGGGCGAGAACACGATGGCGTTGCCCGCCTTGATGGCGATCATGGACTTGTAGATCACGGTGGAGGTGGGGTTGGTGGAGGGCACGATACCCATGATCAGACCAGCCGGAGCCGCAACCTCCAGAATCTTCTTTTCCGGGTCCTCGGAGATGATGCCCACGGTCTTCATGTCCTTGATGTCCTCGTACAGCAGCACCGAGGCGGCGTGGTTTTTGTAGGCCTTGTCCAGCGCCTTGCCGAAGCCGGTCTCCTCCACTGCCATCTTGCCCAGACAGGCGGCGTGCTCACGCGCGGCCTCCACCATGCTCTTCAGAATCCGATCGATCTGCTCGCTGGTGTATCCCGCCATCTGCTTTGCGGCGGCGGCACCCTTGCGGGCCAGATCTCTGGCCTCCTGGATGGAGCGCAGATCCAGATCAAACTGTTCCATTGTTTTATCCTTTCCCTGGTTCTTTGCCCAGTCGTTTTATTGCGCCGTTTGTTCCGCGGCCTGCCGGTCATACCAGCGTTCAAATTCCTTGAGCAGGCGGGAGCGGTTTGCCTTGGAGATCGCTCTGCCCGCAATTTCAAATTCCGGATAGCTCCTTGCCAGATAGCGGAGCTTTACCACCGAACAGCTGCCCAGCACTTCCATCAGGCGGGCGGTTCCCTCCTGCCGGAACAGTGCGTCGCACCATTCCCGGCTGATCTGGCCCACCGCCTGCTTTTGCTCCGGCTGCTCCGGTTCCTGTTCCAGCTCCTGAGTCGGCTCAGGCTCCTGCGGCAGGGGTTCCTCACCGCCCTCATCAGACGGTTGCTCCTCCGGAATCTCTTCCGGTTTCGCCGCTTTTTCCTCCGGCGGGCGGAAGAGCGGCTCCACGTCCTGCTGGGGGCGGGCGATCACATGCTGTGTGACCAGAAGCCCGCCACCCAGCCGTTCGGCGGCGGCAGCGCCCGCGCCCACGGCGGCCTTGACCGCCGCCACGTCGCCGGTGACCGAGATGGTCACCAGTCCGCCGCCCACCTTGGTACGATCCAGAAGGGTCACATCCGCCGCCTTGAGCATGGCGTCCGCCGCTTCAATGGAGGCCAGCAGCCCTCTGGTTTCGATCATTCCCAGTGCCTGCATGCGCACCCCTCCTTACAGAAGGTCCGCCCAGTTCGCCGGGTAGGTGGCGTAGAACACCCGGGCCTTGTCCGGCGAGCCCCAGGTCACCTTGGAGCCGGAGGGAACGAACAGCACGTCGCCCGCATGGGCGGTGTAGGTAGTGCCGTCGATGGTCACCGTGAGGGTGCCCTCGATCACATAGTCGATCTCCTCGTAGGTGAGCTCCCAGTCAAAGCTGGAGTTCTCGATCACCAGAAAGCCCGCGCTGATGTGGGACTCGTCCTTGTTCACCAGCTCCTGGAAATAAGCAGTTGCATTGGGGTTGCCGGTGTCAAACACATCCATCTTCACGGTGTTGCCGCGAACGACCTTCAGGCCGTTGGAATGGCGCTGCTCCTGGAAGGGTTTTGTATTCAGTAAACCTTCCAGCATGCCCTTTTCCATGAGCACCTTCAGCACCTGATAGATCTTTTCGCTGTCCAGCTCGGGGCCGCAGCAGGCCGGAGCCGGGGCGCATTCCGGTTCCTTGTCCGCGAATGTGACGCCCAGTGCCTCGGCAGCATCCCGGGCCGAGGGGGTCACGATGGCCCCCGGCGTTACCACGCAAACGGTCTTGCCCGCCTGCTTCAGCGCTTCCACATCCGCCGCGCAAATCAGCTGCTTCATAGTTTCACGTCCTCTCTTGACCGCGCTTTCGGTCATTCCTCAAAGTCGCAGTCCTCGTCGATAATTCCGACCACCGCCGCGTCGGCGGGGATCTCGTCGTCGCCCAGCATCCGCCGGGCGGAGGAACCGGTGGCCACGATCACCCGGTCGCCGATTCCGGCGCCGATGGTGTCGATGACTACCATCCGCTCCCCGGCCCGTGTGCCGCCGATTACCTGAGCAAGGAGGAGCTTGTAGCCATTCAAACCGTCCGCCTTGCGGGTGGCCCAGATGTTTCCGGTGAGTCTTGCGGTTACCATTCCATCTGCCCCTCCTTTTCTCTTCGTTTGATTTCCTCCAGCGCCGCTTCCACCGAGGCGGTGTCGCCGAAGATTGCAAGTAAAATCATATTCTGCGGGCAGCTGCCGCGGATGTCCTCCACGGTCACGCCCACCGCCTTTTCGGCCACATCGGCGGCGCAGACCATCTCGATCAGCCGCCCCTGTACCAGGCCGATGGCATCCACCTGCTCCAGCTTATTCGCCTGCCCCGAGCCCTTGCGGCGGGAGAGAATCTCCAGCGTGCCCGGGCTGGGGGATTTGATGATTCGACACTCCATGGCGCTCACTCCATTTCCTGATCGGTGCAGCTCATGGCGATTCCCAGCGGGGTGACGAACATGGGGTTACGGGGCTTGTAGGTGGGAATGCCGGTTTTCTTTTCGATGATGGACTCGATGCCGGTGAGGCAGCAGGTGCCGCCCACCAGATACAGGCCCTGAACGTCGTAGCCTTCCACCTGACGGCTGATGATGGCTGCCACCTTCTCGATCACCGGCTTCAGTACCGGCAGGATCTCGCTGTGGTGCTCCGGCTGGCGCTTGTATTTTTCCGCGTCGCCAAATTCCATCTTGTAGGCGCCCGCCAGCACCAGCGAAAAGTGGGTGCCGCCGGTGGCCTCGTCGTCCACCCGGATCACCTTGCCGTCCTTCAGGATGGAGATGCCGGTGGTGCCGCCGCCGATGTCCACCACGGCGCCGTTTTTGATCTTCAGCACCTGGTTTGCGGCGGTGGGCTCGTCCAGCAGGGCGGTGATTTCAAAGCCTGCGCCCTGCACCACGTTCTTGATGGCGCCGCCGTCCAGACTGTCGGTGCCGGGAGGGATGGCGGCTGCGGCGTAGATGAGCTCGGTGCCCAGCTTTTCCTCCAGCTCCTCCTTCATCTCCCGCACCAGCCGGATGGCTCCGATGTAGTCCACCACCATGCCGTCCCGAACAACATCTGCATACCGGTATGCGCCTGCCACCGGCCGGCGGTTTTCATCCAGAACCGCCAGCACCACGCAGGCGGTTCCCAGATCCACGCCGGTATAGTAAACGGAAGAGGGCGTTTTCACCGGCTTTTTGATCACCTGTTCAAATTCTTTGACCAGGCGGTCGCATTCTGCAAATGTTACTTCTTCTGGCATACGGTTCCTCCAAATGAATGGCAGATCATCTGAGACAATCGGTTAATAATGCAATGGGCCGGCAGCTTCTTTTCCTCCGGCAGGTGAGCTTCCAGACGGCGCAGGCCGCAGCGAAGCAGATGCAGTCTGACCAGCGTTTTTCCGCCGGGGGTCTGGGCGTGGAAGCCGGTGACTTCAAAGCAGTCCTCCATCCACTGGCCGCAGTTTTCCGGGCCGATGCCGGTGCACCGGGGGCAGAGGGCCAGCCACTCGGCCTGCTCGACCGGTTCTTCCCCAGCCAGCCGGGCCAGCCTGCGTTCCAGATCAAAGACCTGGCCCGCTGCAAGCACGTCCCGGTCCATCAGGTCCAGACCCGCCTGCAAAAATTCCGCCTGTAATTCTTTCAGGTCCAGCTGCCAGTCCGCTTTCGGCGCATCGCTGTTTTCCGCGCTTTGGGCGACGGGCTTCTCTATGGGATCGGCTGGGTGAGCGGCTGGCTTTTTGGGGCCGTCCGCTTCCAGCCGAATGCCCCGGTCGGTCAGAAACTGCCGGGCTCCGGGGGTAAGGCGGGTGCCCGGTTCCGGTGTGTAGCTGGTAAAGGGTTCCGCACGGTAGCGGTTGCGCAGGTCCTGCTCGGTGATGAATTTCATACCGAACCCCCTTTACAGAGTTCCCTGTAAAGGTCTTCCAGTTCACAGGGTTCCGGTACCCGGGGATTGGTCTCGGTGCAGCCGTCCTGCATGGCCTTCTGGGCCATGACCGGCACCTGCTCCAGAAACGCTTCCTTTTCCACCCGGCAATCGGTCACATAGAAGGGCTCGTTGATCCGCTTCATCAGGTTCCGGATCTGCCGGAGCAGGTTGTGTACCGCCGCTTTGGGGGTCGCGCCGCCGATGCCCAGCATCTGGGCGATCTGGGCGTACCGCAGCAGCGCCCGGCTTTCGTCCTTGTAATCCAGCGCCGCATTGTAGGCGACCACATGGGGCAGCAGCAATGCGTTGCTTCTGCCGTGGGGGATGTGGAACGCCGCGCCCAGTGCGTGGGCCATGCTGTGGCAGATGCCCAGCGATGCGTTGCTGAAGGCGATGCCTGCCACACAGGAGGCGTTGTGCATGTGTTCCCGGGCTTCCATGTCCGATCCGTCGGCCACGGCCCGTTCCAGATACTGCCACACCAGCCGGATTGCCTTTTCGGCGCAGGCGTCGGTGAAGTCATCCGCCTTGGTGGACACATAGGCTTCCAGCGCGTGGGTGAGCACGTCCATGCCGGTGTCAGCGGTGATGGCCGGGGGCACCGATGCGGTGAGCGCCGGGTCCAGGAAGGCTGCGTCCGGCACCATGGCCTGATCCCGCAGCGCGTATTTCACCTGAGCCTGGGTGTCCGAGATGACCGCGAAAGAGGTCACCTCGCTGCCGGTGCCGCTGGTGGTGGGCACCGCGGCCAGCATGGGCCGCGCCCCGCCGTTCATGGCTCCGTACAGCTGACCGGCTGCCTTGGCAGTGTCGATGGCCGAACCGCCGCCCAGTGCCACAATGCCATCAGGCCCGAACTTCTTCATGCCCTGAATGGCGGCGGTGACCACCTCAATGGACGGGTCCGGCACCACATCCGAGAATATCTCGGTCTCGGTGCCCGCTTCGTGCAGGATCGAGGCAAGCTCCTCTGCCCGGCCGCATTTTTTCATAAAGGGGTCGCAGATGATGTAGGCCCGCTTCATGCCAAGGCCCTTGATCTCCTCCAGCGAGGACTGGCCCATGTGGATGCGGGTACTCATGAGAAAATGTGCCATCCTCTTTCCCCTCCTTTCCTTGTTGTGTTTGCCCCGGTTCATTCTTCGGGGCGTTGGGTTTCATTTCTTGGCGGCATGTGGGGCGCCAGCGTTTTTAAAAACGCCTGCACGCTTTCCGCCTCGCGGATGCTCAGGAGCAGCACCGGCTCTGGAACGCCCGCTTCCAGCAGCTGCCGCCGTGCGCTTTCCGGGTTTGCATCGGGCAGATCACAGCGGGTCACCACGCCGATCACCGGCACTCGGAAGGCCTTTGCAAAGGCGGGCGGATAGGCCCGCTTTTTTCCGGCTGCATCCGCCGCCATCACCACACAGCAGGCATCCTGCGCGGCGGCGATGAGGTGCTTGTGCATCCAGGGGCTTTCCAGATAGGCGCCCGGTGTATCCAGCGTTTTCTCCCGATACACCATGTTGGGCACCCGGCGTATTGCCATCTCCCTGCCTTCCAGCAGGGCGGCCAGTGTGGTCTTGCCGCTTTTCTGCGGCCCGATGAGCATGATCCGTTTTCTTCTCACGTCCGGGTCACCTTCGCAGCGGCAAAGCCCAGCACGCGCTCCAGCGTGTCGGTCACAGCGGCCAGCGCCGTGTCCACGCTTTCCACGTCGCCAGTGATCACCACCGAACCGGTGAACCGGTCCAGAAAACCGATCTCCACATCCGACGCTTTCGCGGCGATGTCGGCGGCGATCATGGCGGTTTCGAAGGGCGACAGGGTCAGGATGCCGATGGCTCCCTTGCCTTCGATGCCCAGACATTCGTAGATTTCCGGCACAGGGGATGCGATCACATGGGCGATGGTCACCTGCTTGCCGGGAACCGATTCCTCGATCACCCGGCTGGCCGGGATGGGCGTTTCGTTCATGGTTTCGCCTCCTCAGTGCCGGACCACGGTGACCGGGAAGTTCCATTCCTTCATCCAGCCCTCGATCCGGTCCAGATCCTCCTTGCTCAGGCTGGGGTCGCCCTCGATGGGATAGGGCTTGTCCAGCTGGGCGTATTTGCCCACGCCCATTTTGTGGTAGGGCAGCAGGTCCACGCCTTTAAAGTTGGGGTCGTCCCGGAAGGGCAGCAGGAACTGGATCACCTGATCGATCTCTTCCCTGCTGTCGTTGATGCCCTTCAGCATGGGCATGCGAACTTTCACGTTGTAGCGGCGCTTGAGCAGCTCCTTCAGGTTCTGCAGAATCTGCTCGTTGCCGATACCGGTGAGCTCGTTGTGCCGTTTGGGATCCATGTGCTTGATGTCGAACAGGAACAGATCCACATATTCGGCAATCTGCAGCAGCTTGTCAGTCTTGATGTGACCGCAGGTCTCGATGGCGGTGTTGATGCCCTCGGCCTTGCATTCCATCAGCAGATCCCGGGCGGCCTCGGTCTGGGCGGTGCATTCGCCGCCGCCCAGCGTCACGCCGCCGCCGGACATGCTGTAAAACGCTGCGTCCTCCTGCACGATCTCCAGCAGCTCGGACACCGTCTTTACCTGACCGGTGATCTCCAGCGCTGCCTGGGGGCAGACCTGGATGCACTTGCGGCAGCCGGTGCAGTCGATGTCCCGCCGGACCTCATGCTTGCCCGTCTCTTTCGAGATGGTGTGGATGCCCACCGGGCAGGCCTGCACGCAGAGGCCGCAGTCCACGCAGGAATTTTTCTTGAACATGACCTGCACCTTACGCTCCAGGCCTTCGGGGTTCGCACACCACTTGCAGCGCAGCGGGCAGCCCTTGAAAAAGACGATCGTCCGGATGCCGGGGCCATCGTACATATTGTATTTCTGCACATTGAAGATCAGAGCTTTTCGTTCCATTTTGCTTCGTTCTCCTAACCACGGTCCGGTTTGATCCGTTGTAGTAGCCGGGGTCCAGCGGGCCCCGGCCCTGTTTTAATGAATTAGAAATGGTTCAGCATGGTGCGGCTGATGATCTCGTCCTGCACGTCCTTGCACAGCTCCACGAAGAAGGCGCTGTAACCGGCCACGCGAACGATCAGGTCGCGGTACTGTTCGGGATGCTTCTGGGCCTCGATCAGAGTCTCGTTGTCCAGATAGTTGAACTGCATCTCGCCGTTGCCGAACATGCAGGCGGTACGCAGCAGAGTGATCAGGCTCTCCTCGCCTTCCGGGGTATCCAGCAGACCGGCCATGATCTTGAAGTTGTGAACCATGCCGATGTTCATGCTGTCGTTGGACATCTTGGACACCGACTTGATGATGGCGGTGGGGCCCTTGAAGTCCGCGCCCTGGCTGGGGCTGATACCGTCGGACAGAGGCATCCAGGCGTGACGGCCGTTGGCGGACGCGCCGGTCATCTGACCGAAGGGAGTGTTGTTGGAGATGGACAGGGTGCCGTGGCTCAGGATGGAGTACAGGGTCTTGTACTTTCTGTGCTCGTGCTCGGTGAAGTTCACCAGATCGGCGGCAATATCGTCGGCGTAGTCGTCGTCGTTGCCGTACTTGGGAGCGTTCAGGCAGTCGGTGCGGATCTGCTCGTAGCCCTGGAAGTCGGCCTTCAGAGCCTCGTTCAGCTGCTCCAGCGTGTACTTCTTCTCGTCAAAGACCAGCTTCTTGATGGCGGCCATGGAGTCGGCGTAGGTAGCAAGACCCGACCATACCACACCGGGGCCGAAGTTGTACATGGCGCCGCCGGAGGATACGTCCTTGCCCTTCTCCATGCAGCCCTCGTACATGATGGACATGAGGGGCTTCGGAGCCAGCTCGCGGTGTACGCGCTGGGAGATGACGGTGGCCACGCTGGTCCACTTGGTGATGTACTTGATCTCTTCCTTGACGGCGGCCTCGAACTCCTCGTAGGTCTTGAAGCGGCTCAGATCGCCCATATCGGGGCAGACCTGCTTGCCGTACCACAGGGGCACGCCGTGGTTGAGCACCAGCTCGATGCAGATGGGCCACTGGGTGTAGGCAGTGGAGGTCCACTGGTACAGGCGGCCGGCCTTCTGGGGCTCCACGCAGCCCATCAGACAGTAGTCACGGGCATCCTCGATGGAAACGCCCTTGGCCAGCATCATCTTGATGTGGGTGTCGTCGAAGTGGCAGGCGGGGAAGCCCATGCCGGAACGAACCACGTCCACGATCTTTTTCAGGTACTTGCGGGGAGACTTGTTGTGGATGCGGCAGGCCAGAGAAGGCTGGTAGATCTTCACATGGCGAACGGCGTCCATCAGCAGGTAGGTCAGGTCGTTGGTGGCGTCGCGGCCCTCACGGGTCACACCGCCCACGCACATGTTCACGAAGGGCTGGTAACCGGCGAAGAACTTGGAGCCGCCCTCACTGGTGATCCACATCATTTCGGACATCTTGATCAGCATGCAGCCGGCCAGCTCGAAGGCCTCGAACTCGTTCATGCGGCCGGACTCGATGTCCGCCTTGTAGAAGGGGTACATGTACTGGTCCACGCGGCCGATGGACATACCGGTCTGGTTCTCCTCCACCACCAGCAGGGACTCGATGGTCCACACGGCCTGGATGGCTTCCCAGAAGGTTTCGGGCTTGTGGGCGGGAACGCGGGCGTTCACCTCGGAGATCTTGTACAGCTCCGCCTTACGCTTGGGATCAGTCTCCTTCTCGGCCAGCTCGCGGGCGTACTCGGACATTCTGCGGGCGTAGATCATGACGCCCTCGGTGGTGTCGATGATGGACTTGTAGAAGTAGATCTTCTCGATGTCCTCGGGGTTCTCGTAGTGCAGCTGGCTCAGGTGCTCCTTGGCCTCGTTCTGGATGTCCAGCATGCCCTTCTTCATCAGGATCACGTCGTAGCCGGGGTTGGAGTCACCACCGCCGTTCAGAGCGTGGTAGGAGCAGTCGGACACGAAGGACTCGCCGGACATCTCCCAAACACCGGCCTCACGGTACTGGTCTTCACAGTACTCGTCCACGGATTTGCCCTTCCAGAAGGGGAACAGCTCTTCACGCATGATGCGCTTGTCCTCTTCGGAAATGTAGAAGGGATCCTGCGGGCGGGTGCCGATGGTGTCGATCTCATCCACCATCCAGCGCCAGGCGATATCCGGGGAGAAGGCACCGGCGCGGGGGGCGCCGCAGGGAGCGCCAACGATCAGCTCGTTGTCCTGAATGACCAGAGGAGCGGTCTCGCAGCAGTAGCGGAAGCACTTGGCGCGCAGCTCGATCTTGGGCATGCCGGGGTTCTCGGCCGCGATCTTGGTGATGGCGCGGGCCCGGTAGGTGGTGATGGAGGGCTTCTGCTTCAGGTAGTTCTCCTTCAGCAGCTTCAGGCGGCGGGTCATGCCGTCGGGAATGCCGGTGCCCTCAGCGGGGTACTCCGCCGCACAGCCGCAGCTCTCGGCGGGAGCCTCTTCCCGGGTGATTTCCTGGGAAACGGACTCAAACATCTTCATCAGCGACGCCTTTTCCTCCGGCGTCATATTCTTTGCAGCTTCTGCAAGCTTGTTGGAAAATTCTCGAATATCCAAAATCAGTGTCCTCTCTTTCTTGTGGAGTTACTGGTTCGAGGAAAAGCCGCGCATTCCGAACGCTGCCTTTCGGCGATAAATCAGATTCATGGGGGAAATATTATCCGCCGTGATGCCCTGGCCCGCGCTCACGCTGCCCAGGATCACCGTGGGGAACAGCCGGGTGGTAACGCCCGCTGCGCCCATCACCGCCGGGGTGTTGATGAGCACCCGGCCCACCGGCTTTTTCAGTGCGAACTGCCGGATCACCTCCGGGTCGCGGGAGTGAATGGTGAGGGTGTTGCCCTTGCTGCCGTTCACCAGAAGCTCGATGCACTTTTCGCAGGCGTGGGTCCAGTCCTCTTCAATGTAGAAGGCCATCACCGGGCAGAGCAGCCCGTTGGCGTAGGGGTTGTAATCGGTGATGTAGGCCTGCTGTGAAACCAGCACCCGGGTGCCCTCCGGCACCGTGAAGCCCGCCTTTGCAGCCAGCCAGCAGGCCGATTTGCCGATGTAGGCTTTGTCGGCTCCGGCAGCGCAATGGGGATGCAACCCCAGCAGATTCGTGAGCTGCTTCTGCTCCTCCGCAGTCATGAAGTAGGCGCCCTGGCGTTTCAGCTGGGCTGTGGCAGCTTCAGCGATCTGCCGGTCCGCCACCACATACTGTTCTCCGCCTGGGCCCATGCCGTTGTTGAAGCTTCGGCTGGCCACGATGTCCGCCGCCGCCTTTTCCAGATCGGCGGTTTTCTCAATGAAGGCGGGGCCAGGGGCGATGCCGCCGTACAGCACCGGTTTGCCGGTGGCTGCGGCCTCCTCCAGCAGGCTGCACCGTCCCATATTCAGGATCAGTGCCGCGTGGGGGTGGCGGAACATGGCCAGCGCACCCTCCCGGGCGGCGGTCTCCGCGCAGGCCAGTGCCCCTTTGGGCAGGCCGGCCTCCTCCGCGCTCTGGGCCAGAACGGCTGCGGTCTGGGCCGTAACACCGGCCGCTGCGGGATGCGGGGCGAACACCACCGCGTTCCCGGCCTTAACCGCCGCCACCGCCGCGCAGAGCACCGCGGCCACCGGGCTGATGGACGGCACCGCCGCCGCGATCACGCCCATGGGCACGCCGATTTCCAACAGGCCATTTTTCTCGTCCTGCTCCAGAACGCCCACGCACTTCATACCGGCGAGGCTTTTTTCCATGCCCTCTGCCAGCATCCGGCACAGGCGCAGCTCGTCGGCTTCACCGCCGCGGCCCGTCTCCTGCACCGACTGCCGAACAAGGGCTTCCAGGCGGGGCCGGATGCCCCGCAGCATCTGTTCTGTGATCCGGTCCAGCTGGTGTTGTTCAAAAAGAGCCAGTGTTTTTTTCGCCTGTGCCGCATCCTCCATCAGGACGCGGGCTTCCTGGACCGCTTTCAGATCTTTGTCGATGGATCTCATTTCACTGCTCCTTCATGCCCTTTCGGTTTATTCCTGCGGCAGCAGGTCATCGGGCAGACTGTAGCGGGCCACGATCTTGCTCAGATCCGGGTGCGGGCGGGGGATGACCACCGAACTGTAAACGTCGGCGTCCATGGCCTTTACCGCCTTCACGCCCGCGTCCACTGCGGTGCGGCAGGCACCCACATCACCCTGTACCACCACGGAGATGTAGCCGGAGGCCACATTCTCATAGCCGATCAGGTCCACATCCGCGGCCTTGCACATGGCATCTGCCGCCTCCAGGGCGAAGACCAGGCCGAAGGTCTCGATCAATCCAATGGCTTCGTATCTTTCCATAGTCGTTCCTCTCGTGCAATCGTTGATGGTCGGTCAGGCGTCGATGTCGTGAGCCGACACGATCGCGCCCACTGCCTTGATGGGCCGGGGCATCACGTTCTTGGCGGTCAGCTTACCGATGGCGGCGGCCGCCTCGGCGCCGGCCTCCACCGCGGAACGAACCGCGGCCACATCGCCCTTGACCATGATGGTCACCAAGGTGGAGCCCACGTTCTCGTAAGAGATCAGCTCCACATCCGCCGCCTTCAGCATCTTGTCGGCAGCTTCCAGAGCGGGAACCAGGCCCAGGGTCTCCACCAGGCCCAATGCTTCTTCACCGTAATATCTCATGCAGGGTTCCTCCTGTTTTACTTGTTGCGGTATTTTGCGGGAACGTATTTTTCCACCGCGGCGCGGCCATCGTCGTTGATGGCGAACCGGAGGGAAAGCTCGTCCTTGTCGTCCAGCTCATAGCGGATCAGGCTGCACAGCCCGTTCGCTTCCAGCGACATCACATGATCCAGATAAGCGTCCTTGGTGAACTGGCGTTCCTTGCCGTAAAGGGGGCGCATGGCCTCCATGATCTCGTTTACATCCGCGTTTTCCACGCTGCTCAGGTAGTTGAGCACCGCCATTCGTGCAGGCAACAGCATGTTACGCCTCCCCTTTCTTGAAAAAGTCCAGCGGGTTCATGGTCACCAGGATTGCACCGAAGATGATCACAACAGAACCCACAACAATGGTCAGAGTGACGGGCTGGTTCAGGAACAGGATGCAGAACAGAACGCCCCAGAACGCATAGGTCACATTCAGGCTCATGCCGATGGCGCAGCCCACAGTGGCGTTGGATTTGTACCACAGCAGGAAGGAAGCGCCCGCGCTCAGACCGGAAATTGCCAGCCACAGAACCGGCATACCGGCGCTCAGGGTGCCGCCCAGCAGACCCAGGCCGCCAACCAGAGGCACGATGATGACCAGATCAACCAGACCGGAGAACAGTTCGCGGATGTTGGTGGCAACGTCGGTGTCGATCATGGAGCCGCCGTAGCTGGAGAGCATACCTTCCAGGCCCCAGCAGATGGCCGCGATCAGTGCGCAGATGATACCCAGAGTGAAGTTGGGGCTGCCTTCCGGCTTGACCCAGTTGATGATGATCGCGCCGCTCACGCAGATGATCATGCCGGCGACCACCCGCTTGGTGGGCCGCTGCTTCAGGAAGATCCAGGCGAACAGAGCGCCGAACAGGCCGCAGGTGGCGGAGATGGGAATGGCGTAGGCACCGGCCAGCGCCAGACCCACCAGGTAAGCGCCGTTGGCGATGGGACCGCCCAGCAGCGCGCCCAGAACCATCATCTTGCCGGGGAAGGTGTTGATGGTTCGGCCGATCTCAGCCAGACGGCCCTTCTTGGCGTTGTAGATGGTGAGCCAGATTCCGGCGAAAAGGTCGTTCAGACCGGAGCAGACATAGGGCGCTGCCAGGATGCCCACTGCGCTGACCAGAGGCTCGTAGTAGCCGGCCACCAGCACCAGAGTGGTGTAGATGCCGTAGGTCAGACCGGACAGGGCGCCGGTGGTCAGGCCGGTGATCCGGAACTTTTTGTTCACCTGTTTCATTTTCGCATCTGCCAGGGATGCTCTTGCCGTGTTGGCGCTATGGTTCATAATGGTTCTCTCCTTTGATCATTCGCTGGCCTTTCCCGAGGTGGGCAGAATGGTCTCGACCTCACCGTGGGGGCGGGGGATCACATGCACGGAAACCAGCTCGCCTACCCGCTGGGCAGCTGCGGCGCCCGCGTCGGTGGCGGCTTTTACCGCGCCCACATCGCCGCGTACCAGAACGGTGATCAGGCCGCCGCCTACGCGCTCCTTGCCGATCAGGGTAACGTTGGCCGCCTTTACCATGGCGTCGGCTGCTTCGATCGATGCGATGAGACCTTTGGTCTCGATCATGCCCAATGCGTCGTACTTCATGTTTGGATCTCCTTTTGCTTTCGTGGAATTTGGCGGCGGCCGTTCGCGGGGCAATCTGCATAGTTTTTTGGAACCGGCCGTCGCCTTTCTGTGGATTCAGTATACCGCTTGCCCATTGGTGGAAGGTCAAGGGGGAATTGAGTAAATATTTAACCACTCATTTTTGGGCACTTTGTCAGAGAGCTTTGTGCAATTTATCACAATCTCAGCTGCTCCTTTCGTGCATCCTGCAAAATCGCCTTTTTAAAACAAAAAAAGCGGGCCGAAAAACGGTCCGCTCAGTTTTCCCCCTTAGGGAAAGGTTATCCTTTTCTTTCTGCCCGGTGCATGCTCCCGGGATCAGCCGTCTTCCAGAGGAATAATCAGCTCGGTAACGAATTCCTCCCGGTTGCGGGTGGTCCAATAGTCCACCACATACCGCTCAAAAACCCGCTGCCCCAGCTTGACACCCTTGGCTTTGGCCCATTCCACCAGCTTGGCATAGCTTTCCTCAATGCGCTCCAGCGGGCCCACATGATACAGCGTGGCCGCCATAAAGCCGCCGAACCGGGTTTCGTTGGTGCCGCAGGCACAGCGATGGATGGGCTTTTGCATAATTCGTGCCCGGGTGGCATGACCCTCCATCTTGTCTTTCCAGGAGTCAAACTCCAGAATCACCGGGCCGGAGATCTCGTTTTTCACCGAATCCAGATAATTCACCCAGGGAATGTTGATGATGGAATCCATGTAATGGTATTCAAACTCCTGCTCCAGGCAGCACATGTCCTCGGCCGCCACATAGCGCATGCCCACCTCCTGGGCCTTGTTCAGGCGAACCGCCTTGGCCTCCTGAATCAGCTCATACCATTCCTTCACCGCGATGTAGCTGTTGTGGATGGCATGCTCCTGTTCCCACAGCTCGTTGATTTTGTTGTGGAAGCTGCCTTCCACAACATAGTAGTTATCGCCGTTCACCAGCCCCTGCATCTCTTCCAGCCGGAAGCCCATCTGCTTATAATACTTCACAATGGGGATGGAGAGAATCGTGTCCAGACTATAATACCGGTAACCGCTTTCGCTGATCTTATCCGGCGCGATCATGCCGATTTTATCGTAAAAACGCAGAGCCTTTGCGGAAACGTTGCAAAGCTTGCTCACTTCACCGATGGTGTACAACTGTTCTTTCGCCATAAGTCCGTCTCCTTTCTTGTTCGGACAGGAGCGTTGTGCTCAGGGTCTGCCTGTGCACGCCTGGGCGGCGCAGGCATTTTCAGCATCCTCCAGGCTCCGGTAGCCGTAGCCCCGGGCCATGCAGGTCATGTTCTGTTCCACCAGGTTTTTTCCCTGCGACAACAGTTCCAGCACCATCTGTGCATAAAGGCGCAGCGTCTCGTCGGAATAGGTGCCCAGTTCTCCCCGCAGATAGGTCTCGCTGGAAACGTTCCAGGGCCCATCCTGCTCGGAAGAGAGGTTCCGGCCTCTGCCCATCAGATGGGGGCAGCGCCGCTCCACCTCACGGGTCCAGCGCATCATAATGGAAATCAGCAGCTCCTGCAGCTGCAGCCGCTCCGCGCTCCGTTCGGGCAGACGGTCCGCCAGCCGGGCATACTGCTGTGGTGCGGTGTGCTCCATCATGCGGGCGTATTTTTCGGTGAGCAGATTCCAGCCCTCTTCCCCTGCCCGCTTCAGATCCTGCTGGTAGCTGGCCAGCACCTCCTCGGCCCAGGGGGTGAACTGGCTGGTACGCATGAGCCCAAAGGTGTCCCGGTCATCCTGACAGGACGCGCGTCCGCCCTCGTTCTGCACCTGCTGAAACTGCCGCCATTCCTCGTCCACAATGGCTGCGATCCGGGCGGCTTTTTTCGACGGCATCGAAGCGCACTCCTTCTCTGCCCCGTCGTTTTGAAGCATCTGCTGCATTCGCTGTAAAACCTCCCGTTTGTGATATTCCAAAAATGTATCTTCCACACTTGCAAGGCCCTGCCGCTTCAGCTCGGCAGCAATGCAGGCGCACACCGCCTCGATGGTCTCCTCTGCCTGCCCGTCGGCGGCAGGGCGCTCCATCAACCGGTGCAGCAGAGGAATCAGGCTGCCTGCATACTCCAGCCGCTCCATTCCGCGGGCGCGCCACTTGTAAAAAGGCATGTATGTTTCATCCAGCAGATAGGCCGTTTCCTGTGCGGCGGATACAAATTCCGCCAGGCAGGCGTACATCATATCCGCATCCTGCCGTTTTTTTGCCCGGGGGTAATTGTACTGCCCCGCCTGCGCCATCCGGCCCAGAGCCTGTCCAAGACGACAGAGCCGCACCGGCTCGGGATATCTGGCAAATTCCTCCCGCCGCCGGGTAAACTCCCCCAGCGGGTCCTCAAATACCTGGCCATTCACTGCTGATGCAAGCCGATCGGTGGGAATGGCGTTCCAGGTCATGATATCCTGCCACGAATCCGCCTTCGGCGCATGGGTATGCCCGGTGAACCGGCGGAAAAATTCGTCGATCTCCATCACGCCCACCCGGTTTGTGCCCTCCGGGGTGACGTTTCGGGCCGGAGCGCCCGGCCACCGGGCCGCCAACGCCTGATAATCCGCCTGCAACCGGCTGCCGATGGCCTGATAATCCTCTCTGGTCAGCCACAGGCAGAAGCCCGGGCCAAAATCGTGATCCACCGAAAAGGCGTCGTCAAAGCCCAGACACTCAGCCCCTTCGCCCACCAGCCCTGCCGCAATGCGGCACGCGTATTCCGGGTATTTCTGCTGCAGCATGGGTCTACCCGCCTGTTCGTAAAACTCCCGGGCCAGCTCCATTCCGGTTTTGTTTTTCACCGCATTCCGCCGGGCGATCAGATCCTCGGCCGCAGCCAGATTCCGCCGGGTGGTCTGCCAGTCATCGTTCCGGCCATAGGTCCGCTCGATCAGGCCCAGCGCACGGCGAAACAGCTCTGCCGACTTTTCCGGCTCGCCCTGATGAAAATGCAGCTCCGCCAGCGCGCAAAGCGCCGCCGGATAATGAGGATCATCCCCGCCGGGCAGCTGCTCAAACAAGCGTACCGCCCGCTCCAGACACCGGTGCGCCCGCTCAGACTGGCCCAGCCGGGTATACATTCCGCCCAGATTGGAAAGCGAAATTGCCAGTTCTGCCTGTGCATCCGGGTTCTGTTCAATTCGCTCCAGGGCTTTCCGGGCATATTCCGCGGCCAGCTCCAGACGGCCCATAGCCGCATAGAGCAAACTCATATTGTTGTAAAGAGAAGCCAGGCGGTAATCCTCCGCCGGAAGCTGGCTTTCCAGAATGGCCTTCGCTTTCCGACAGGCCTCTTCCGCCCGGTCCTTTTCCCCTGCCGCCCGCAGACCGGTGGCTGCATTCAGCAGGGTGGTGCCGTGGTTCACCGTTCCCTCCAGCCCCATGGCGCGAATCAGCGCCAGCGCCTTTTCAGCAGCTTCGGCGCAATCCGCATGGCGGCTGACGGAACGGTAATAGCCCATTAATTCATTCAACAAAATCAGGGCCGTGCCCTCATCGTGCCGACCCAACGCATCATTAATCCCATTATTCAAATAGGATTCTATGCCAGAGAACTGCTTTTTCTGATACAGTTCGTCCAGTTTTTTCATAAATTCCGTGATTTGAAACACTTGCAAGACCCCTCCGATATTTTGTGTCTTTTGGTGTATCTCGTCGCAGAATTGCCCATTCACTTTATAGCAAATCACCGGTGCATTTGCAAGCATTTGCATAGGGTGGAACATATTTTTGAGAGAAGTCACAAAAACACAGCCGTTCTTTTGTGGGTTTGGCTTGGTAATTTTGGGAAAAGGCTTGCAAACGCCCAAGTCTTTTTGAGAAATCTGTGGGAATTACAACAAATTTTCCCGTCAAATTCTGCTATACTGAAGACAGTCAATTCCGGAAAGCAGGTGTTTCTTTCATGCAAGGCAACGAATCCACCCTTCTGTTCCGCGCTCTGTGCTATGAACAGGGCCACGAACGGCGAACGCAGCACATTTTAAAGGTATATGCTCTTGCAAAGCTGCTGGGCGAGGCGGAAGGCCTCGACGGCGAGCAGCGCCAGCTTTTGCAGGCTGCCGCCATTTTGCACGACATTCCCATCCGCTTCTGCAAGGAGCATTACAGCGGCGATGCCTGCCAGCAGAATCAGCAGCGGGAGGCGCCCCGTCTGGTACGAAGTTTTCTGGAGCAGGCCGGATATTGCCCGGGAAGTGTTGCCCCTGTTCTGGAGCTGGTTCTGCGTCATCACGATTACCACAGCCCCCGCAGCAAGCTGCTGCAGCTGCTGATTGAGGCAGATCTGATTGTAAACTGCTATGAAAACCGGCCGGACGCAAAGCAGGAGAAAATGATCTGCAGTCTTTTTGAAACAGCCTGCGGCAAACAGCTGCTGGAGCTGTGCCTGCATCCGAATCCTGTTTCAAATTCCAAGGAGGATCACCATGAAAAAGCCTAAAATCACATTGACGCTGGTGGATCAGAAAGGAAGCAGAGGCTGCCATCATGGCCACCAAATCGGCGATTCCTTTGATTTCGACACCGAACGGGGCAGGCTGTGCCCCATGGCCATGCATGTGGCCTTTCCTTACATTGACATTCTTCGCTATGGCGGAAGCCTGCCCACCCAGCCGGATGGTTCCATCCTGTTCTGCTGCCCGGATGTGGATGTGATCAACGTATTCCGCATTCAGGTGGAGGATGGCTGAGCATTATGCAAACAGGACGGATGCAAACCTTTTCCTGTGGTTTTGCACCCGGCCTGTTTTTATCCACCCCTGCCGAAATTCCGGCATTTACGGCCCCCCTCAAATATGGTATAACCAATGAGGAACGCCCGATGGCGGGCGTATGTGTGAGGAGGGGTATTTTCCATGATCCAACTGATTGTAAGTGACATTGACGGCACGCTGCTGCCCTATGGGCAAAAGCAGCTGGATCCGTCCATTTTTTCGCTCATTCATCGTCTTTCTCAGCAGGGAATCCGATTCTGCCCTGCTTCCGGGCGGCAGTTTCATTCGCTGCGAAAACTGTTCGGCCCGGTGCAGGATGAGCTGTGCTATCTGTGTGAAAACGGGGCAATCCTGTATGGTTCCGGCACCGAGGAAGCCGCCCCGATTCTGGGCAGGACGGTGATGGAGCACGCCCCCGCCATGGGCCTGATTCAGGATATTCTTGCGCTGGAAGGCTGCGAGGTTCTGATTTCCGGCGCAAACTGCAGCTACCTGTACCAATGCGACGACTCCTTTGTAGCCCGCATGCGGGACGGCACCGGCAATCATGTGCGGGTGGTGCGTTCTCTGGAAGAAATTAAGGAGGACATCATCAAGATCTCCGCCTACTGCCCGGCGGGCGCCGCTGTGCCGGAAAAGGCTCTGGGCGGAAAATGGCCCGGTATATTCCGTATGGCTGTGGCCGGGGCCGAGTGGCTGGACTTCACGCTGGCGGACAAGGGCATCGGCCTACGGCAGCTGTGCGGTGCACTGGGCATCCCGCTGGAAAACACACTGGCCTTTGGCGACAACTGGAACGATCTGCCCATGCTGGAAGCTGCCGGACACCCCTATCTGATGGCCAGCGCCGATCCCCGGCTGGCAGAAAAGCTGCCCCGCCAGTGCACCAGTGTGCCCGAAGTTCTGGAACATCTGTTGGAAACCGGCTGTCTTTTAGAATGCTGATTATTCCGGGAACGGAATCTCCTCGCCGGGGATTCCGCTCTGGAAATCTTCCTTGCTTACCATTGCATACACATTGTGGTAGCTCACTTCCCCCACCAGTCCATAAGCGGCCTGACCTTCCAGCGGCCGCTCGTCGGTGCGCACTTTATAAAGC
The DNA here is from genome assembly GCF_004345265.1 of Allofournierella massiliensis. GTDB lineage: Bacteria > Bacillota > Clostridia > Oscillospirales > Ruminococcaceae > Allofournierella > Allofournierella massiliensis. The sequence goes on along the minus strand of NZ_SLUM01000010.1, from coordinate 82,782 downwards.
AGCTCATCGCCAAAATCCGCCAGAATATCGTAGCCGCTTTCCCGGGTGGGATAATAATACACCCCTGTGGACTCGCCGGTTTCCGGGTTCAGCAGAAGATTCATGGAACCCTTTTCCGAACTGCTCATGGACAAAGCAAACTGATCATCGTAAAGAAGGGCCAGACCATAAACGGTCTCCTCTCCGCTCAGCTGCGGCAGTGAAAATTCCTTTTTCTGGCCGGTGAGCAGGTTCTCCCAGCTCAGACGGCCCGCTGCAATGTCATAGGTACAGAAATAATCTCCCTGCACGGTACAGTAAAGACTGTTCTCGTCAAATTCCGGCCCAAGCAGGTTGGTCTGGCCCTGTTCCAATGTGGGATTTTCCCTTGCCAGATCCACTTTGTAATATTGACGGCCTTCTTCGTCGCTCTTCAGAAAAATCAGCGATGTGCCGGCCGCGCCCATCAGGCTTGCGCTTTCTTTGCCGCCCGGTTCCAACTGCAAGGAAAACAGACGCTTCCGTTCCCCGGTCTGCGGATCAAAGATTTCCATGCAGGTCTCACTGTTGCCGTTCTCATCCACCCTGCTGATCTGCAAAAGCAGCCGGTCACCATAGCCGTACAGCATTCCGCTAAAGCACTCGCCGTTCTCCAGCTCCAGAACGATCTCCCGGTTTGTTCCATCCGGATCCATCCGCATCAGGTACGGACCCTGACTTTCAATGGGCGTACACTGGGCCGCATACAGATAACCGTTAAAAAAGAACAACTGGTAACCGTAGCGTCCCTCTTCCAAAGGCAGATAGGAATTGCAGCTCTCGGAATCGTGGGTACAATTCGGCGTAGCGCACAAATAGGTTTCCTGCCGGGTGGCTGCATCCACATAAAGAAGGTTACAGCTGCCCAATCGAACAGAACACACCTCATACAGCCCCTCCGGGGAAGCTGCCGTATCCCCAAGCATGTCATAGTTGGCAATGTGGGTAATGGGCGTATCGTTCGCCGGGTGCACCACCATTTCTGTGCCGGACGGCTGGCTGCCACAGGCCACAAGCATGGCAGCAAGCGCCAGCGGTGAAACAATCTTTGCAAGGGTGGAACGATTCATACTGCACCTCCATGGGAGTTTGATCTGCTTTCAGGATAGCGCAGCCGTTTGCACAAAATCCACCACCGTATTGTATCGAAACTGCAAACATCAAAAAGGCAGGCCCTCAAATCTTTTGAAGTGCCCCCAAAAAGTTAGACAATATTTGAAACCGAAAATTGTTTAAGAAGCCGAAAGGGCTTGTTGTCTGTGTATTGCAGGCGGCAAGCCCTTTAGCTTTGCCTTAATTCTGCGGTTGTTGTAGTAATCAAGATAGTCTATCAGTTCCTGCTTGAAGTGCTCCATGGAATCAAATTTTTGCAGGTACAGCAGCTCACTTTTGAGTAATCCAAAGAAATTTTCCACGACAGCGTTGTCCAGACAATTTCCTTTGCGGCTCATGCTTTGCCGAATGCCTTTGCGTTTTAACATCTGCTGATACTGCCTGTGTTGGTATTGCCAGCCCTGGTCAGAATGCAGAATCAGATCGATCTTGTCCGGTATCGTTTCAAAAGCTTTCTTCAACATGGTGGTTACCATGCTCAGGGCAGGTCGTTCTGAGATTGTGTAGCTGACCAGATAAGGTGAACGTGGGCGATCAGGTCGCAGAAGGTGATATTCTGGCGGAGTATGACCTGGAAGATTTGCAGCGCCTGGCCCAGGAGAGCAAGCTCCTGCTGGCTCAGAAGCAGAGCGAGCTGGATCGCCTGACCCAACAGAAAACGGATGCCGACGCACAGCTGCAGCAGAAGATTGACCAGCTGCGTGCCTCGGGCAGCGAGCAGAAAAGCGCAGAGCAGGAAGCTCTGGAAACGGAAAAGCAGACGCTGAAAAACCAGCTGAACGGGCACCGCCAGACCGAGCAGACCGCCCGGCAGGAGGCCGAGGCGCTGCTGAACAAACAGCAGCAGCGTGCCCAGGTGATTGCGGACTGCGACAGCCGACTCAGCCAGCTGGAGGAACAGCGGGCCCAGCTGCAGCAGGAGCTGGACGGACTGATCGCGCAGGGCGCTCCCGAGGAGCAGCTTCAGGAAGCCCGCCGCAAGCTTGCCCAGAACGAGGTGGACACCGCCGACGTACAGCGCACCCGCGATGAAGCGGCCACCGCCGATTATGAGGGCCAGGCTGCGGAAAAGCAGCGGCAGGCCGACGAAGCCAAAAGCGCCGGTGATCAGGTGCAAAGCCAGCTGGATCAGGCGGAACAAAAGCTGCGGGAAAGCGACGAAGCCCGGCAGGCCTTGCGGCAGGAGGAGGATCGGCAGATCGAAACACTGCGGCAGCAGGCCGCGGCGGATCAGACCACTCTGGAAAGCCAGCGCAAAGCCGCCGAGCTGGAACGGGACAAGGCACAGAAAAGCTATGATGAGTTGTTGCAGCTGTGCAGCGATCCCACACTGCGGGCGGATCGGCCGGGAATCGTGACCGCATTGGGCGGAACCGGCGGCACAGCAGTCGACCCGGCCACACCCTTGGCAAAGATCGGCGACGAGACACAGCGCAGCCTTGTTCTGCAGATTGATCCAGTGGATGTGGGTCAGGTGCAGCCGGGCCAGGCGCTTACCTTCTATGTGGATGCTTACCCGGAAGCCACTTTTTCCGGCACCGTTCAGTCGGTTTCCAAGATTCAGAATGACGCAGGAAAGTTCGAGGTGTCCGCATCCTTCGAGCCGGGCGAGCAGCCCTTGTATGACGGCATGGGCGCAAACGCCACCCTGATCATAAAAGAGAAAAAAGACGTGCTTGCCGTTTCCAACAAAGCCATCCAGTTTGATGCGGGTGAAAGCTATGTGTTCCCGGCGGACGAAAACAATGCTCTGCGCCGCCAGCCGGTGACCAACGGCCGCCTTACCGAAATCCAGAGCGGATTGAAGGACGGCGACGTGGCTCTGGTGGAGGAAGTGTATGAGGATCAGTGAGCTGCTCCGGCTGGTGCGGACGAACGCCCTGCAAAACAAAGGCCGCGTTCTGCTCACCAGTCTGGGCATTATCGTGGGCACCGCCACCATCGTTCTGGTGACCGCCATCGGTCAGGGTGCGAAGGATGAGGCGGAAGCCCAGTATTCCGGCATGTCTGCCGATACGATCTTTGTGAATCTGGACTACCAGCAGATGCAGGACAGCTTCGATACCAGCCGCCTGGAAAAACTTACCCCGCAGCTGATGGAATCCATCCGCGAGGAAAACCCTGCGCTCTCCTCGGTCTGCCTGCGAAACGAGACCAGCGCCAAGGTGCAGCTGGGCCGCACCGAGGAATATCTCACCGTGACCGGCGTGACCTCGGAATACAGCCAGGTGTTCTTGCTGGAATTCGCCGCGGGCGGCGATTTTACCGAAGAGGATTTCGACAGCAGCCGCCGGGTGGCAATCATCGGCGGCAGGATCGCAGAAAAATATTTCGGCAGCGCCGCCGAAGCCGACGGCCGCAAGCTGCGCATAGGAGAAAACTGGTTCACCGTGGTGGGTGTTCTGCAACAGAGCGGCGACGGGCTGAAAGGTGTGGACAACGACAACGCCATCTATCTGCCCTGGAACACCATGGAGGACTGCAAGCTGAGCGGCGAAGGCGCGGTTCCGCAGCTCACAGCCAAGGCCACCAGCATCCGTCAGGTGGAAAGCGCCATGAAGCGGATTCAAAGCACCATGAACTATTACATGAACGACGCCCACAAATACAAGGTGGAAAACGCGGGCAGCCGCATTGAAGCGGCGACCCGCTCGGCGCGGACCATGAGCATGCTGCTGATTTCAGTGGCCATGATCGTACTGACGGTAGGCGGCATCGGCATCATGAACGTGTTGTTCGTGACCATCAAGGATCGCACCCGGGAAATTGGCGTGCTGAAAGCCCTTGGCGCACGGGCCGAAACCATTCTTCTGCAATTTCTGCTGGAATCGGTCTCCATTGGGCTGGTGGGCGGTCTTTTGGGGCACGTATGCAGCGCCGCAGGTCTCTGGGTGCTTCGCTTCACCGGCATGCCGCTTGCCCCTTCCGTGCAGGGCGCGGTTGTAGCCTTCGTGTTCGCCATCCTCACAAGCGCGGCGTTCGGCTTTTATCCCGCCTGGAAAGCATCCTGCCTGAAACCGGTGGATGCTTTGAGTTATGAATAAAGCAAACAAAACAAAAAGGAGTTTTGAACCATGAAAACCAAGATTTTTGCCATTGCCCTGTCCATCCTGATGGCCGCCTGTCTGACTGCCTGCAAAGGCACTGCGCCTGATTCCCAGCCCGGCAGCAATTCTCAGAGCAGTTCTTCCAGCGCAAGTGCCTCTTCCCAGAATCTGGAGCTTCTGTACGACCGGGTGAGTGAGGTGGCCGGCAATGAATTGACGCTGGATCTGGCCAAGCTGCCCGGCGAGGACGAGGGCGCCAGCGCACCGGAAAACGCAGACGGCGAAGTGGCCGCCGCAGTCATGGCTCCTGCCATGGAGGCCGGTGAAGCCGGTGGTCAGACCGGCGCCAGCGAGCGCACCGAGCTGGACTATACCGGCGAAAGCAAATCCGTGGTGATCCCCGGCGGGCTGAAGATCACCGGTGCAAGCGGCGAGGAAAAGCAGCTCACCGATATCCAGAAGGGCAGCATCCTGGTCGTATTCGTCAACGAGAACGGGCAGGTCACCGAGGTGGTTCTGTATGAGTGATATACTGCGGCTGCAGGATATCGACAAAAGCTACTCCATGGGTGAAGAGCGGGTGCAGGTGCTGAAACAGGTAAGCCTTACCGTGCAGGCCGGCGAATTCATTTCGATTCTGGGTATATCCGGCAGCGGCAAATCCACACTGATGAACATCATCGGGTGTATGGACACCGCCGACCGGGGCAGCTATTCGCTGGACGGAGAGGACGTGTTCCGCCTGGAGGCCCGACAGCTGGCCGCGCTGCGCAATCGAAAAATCGGCTTCATTTTTCAGCGCTATCACCTTCTGGCCCAGTACGACGTGCTGCAAAATGTGATGATGCCGCTGCTGCTGCGGGGCTTTTCCCATCAGCAGGCAGCCCCGCTGGCCGTGGAAAGTCTGACCGCCATGGGTCTCGGGGACCGGCTTCGGCACCGGCCCAATCAGCTTTCCGGCGGCCAGCAGCAGCGGGTAGCCATTGCCCGTGCACTGGTGGGCAAGCCTGCCCTCCTTCTGGCCGACGAACCCACCGGCGCACTGGACACCCGCACCGGGCGGGAGATTCTGGAATTGTTCCGCCAGCTGAACCGGCAGGGGCACACCATTATCCAGATTACCCATGACCTGACGGTGGCCTCCGCTGCAAGCCGTATCCTGCATCTGCGCGACGGCGTGCTCACCGACCAATGAGCTTGTTGGCGCAGCCTTCCGTTGATTTTCTCTTGACGAAATCGGGAAAATATGGTAATCAAGAGAAAAAGGGAAACTTCTTCCCATCATCTTTTCACACATTGGAGGTTCTGGTCATGATCGATTTTAAAAATCCCACTGCTTACAAGCTCGCCGCTGCCGATCCTTCCGCCTATCTGGCAATGCTGCAGCCCATGATGATCCCGGACGAAGAGATCATTCAGGCCTACAAAACAGTGCGGGATGCCATTGTGTTCACCAACCGCCGTATCTTCGCCATCAACCTTCAGGGGCTGACCGGCAAGAAAAAGGACATCTCTTCCCTGCCCTACAGCAAGATTCAAGCCTTCTCGGTGGAGACTGCCGGCGTGCTGGATATCGACAGTGAGCTGGAGCTCTGGTTCAGCGGCCTGGGTAAGATCCGATTCGAGTTTGCCGCCAGAACCGATGTGGGCGCACTGTGCCGCTGCATCAGCACCTATACGCTGAAATAAGTCTTTTTAACGCATACCTTTCGCCGCTTTTGGCGCAGAAAGAACAGGGGTGCTTCCCGAATCGGGAAGCACCCCTGTTCTTTTTGTTCTGCTGCGCAAAAGGCAAATTATTCCTGCGCCTCGTTGAAGGCCTTGAATGCCTTGTAAGCCATGTAGATATCCACCTTGGAGGCAAGCTCGAAGGGAGAGTGCATGCTCAGCACCGGCACACCCACATCCAGAGTGTCGATGTCGTGGGCCGCCACATACTTGGCAACGGTGCCGCCGCCGCCCTGATCGACCTTGCCCATCTCGCCCAGCTGCCACACCACGCCGGCATCGTCAAAAATGCGGGTGAAGTAGCTTACCAGCTCGGCGCTGGCATCGTTGGCGCCGCCCTTGCCGCGGGAACCGGTGTACTTGGCCAGAGCCACGCCCTTGCCGGCGTATGTACTGTTCTGGGGCTCGAAGGCGCTGGAGAAGGTGGGATCGTAAGCCGCGGTCACGTCGGCAGACAGGCACTTGGAAGCCTTGAAGCAGGTGATGCTGTCCACACCATGGGTAGCGCACAGCTGCTGCATGAAGTGGAACACATACATGCTGGCCAGGCCGGTGGGGCCGTCGGAGCCGATCTCTTCCTTATCAGTCAGGACACAGACAGTAGTGAAGGCAGGATTCTTGGTCTCGACCTCCGCCACCAGAGCCGGGTAGGCGTCGATGCGGTCATCCTGACCGTAAGCGCCAACCAGACCACGGTCAAAGCCCACGTCGCAGGCCTTCTGGGCGGGCACAGCCTCGATCTCGGCACGGTTGAAGTCCCGCTCGGTGATGCCGTACATCTCGTTCAGCAGCTTCATGGTGAGCAGCTTGACCCGATCCTTCACTTCCTCGTCCTCGTAGGGCAGAGAGCCGACCACAATGTTCAGCTCCTCGCCGGTGATGCCCTCGCTCAGCTTGCGGGCATTTTGATCCGCGCCCAGATGAGGCAGCAGATCGGTGATGCAGAAAACGGGATCGCCGGGCTTCTCGCCGATGTTGATCTCCACCTTCTCGCCGTTCTTCTTGAACACAACACCATGCAGAGCCAGAGGCAGGGTGGGCCACTGGTACTTGCGGATGCCGCCGTAGTAGTGGGTCTGCAGCAGGGCCAGATCGGCGCTCTGGTACAGGGGGTTGGGCTTCAGATCCAGGCGGGGAGCATCCACATGGGCGATGTTCAGGTGCATACCCTCGGCCATGCTCTTGGTGCCGATGGTGGCGGCCAGAATGCTCTTGGCGCGGTTCACGGTGTAGATCTTGTCGCCGGGCTGGTATACCACGCCGGGCTCAAAGGGCTTGTAGCCCGCTTCCACCAGCATCTTCTCCGCATAGCTGGTGCACTCGCGCTCGGTCTTGCCCTCGTCCAAGAAGGTCTTGTAGCCCTCGCAGAAGGCATTTGCCCTTTCAAAGGCATCGGCTGCGCTGTCCGCCGCCAGAGGCGCTTCGTAGAACAGCTCGTCGGCCAGCAGCTGGCCCTTGGTCTTTTCCTTGCTCATTGGTTATCCCTCGATTTCCACGCTGGAATACAGCGTTTGATATTTTTGGAACGCATGTGTGATCTTGTACACATACAGTTTCATCTGTTCATAGGGGAAGGTGTGCAGCACTGCGCCATCGGCCGAATAGGCCTCCTGCTCCAGCAGGCCGTCCACAGTTCCCCAGCCGCTGTGATAGGCGGCCGCCGCGGTGGCCAGATCGTTTTCATACCGATTCAGGCAGGCGGCCAAATAATAGGAGCCGAAGCGAATGTTGGTCTCCGGGTCATACAGATCCTCGAAATCCAGATCCTCCTTTGGCGCAATCTTGCTTTTGATCCACCAGAAGGTCTCTTCCGTGATCTGCATCAGGCCCCGTGCACCCACGTTGGACTCCGCCTGCGGGTCAAACCCGCTTTCGGTGCGGATCACGCTGTACAGCACCAGCGGGTCCACCTGATTTTCCAGAGCATACTGCTCCACCAGCTCCTGATACTTTTGGGGGTAGCGCGCCAGATCCAGCTTGTGCAAACCTGCACGGATCAGCGGCAGCGCCAGCAATACAGCTGCCACAAGGCCCAGCACCAAGAAAAGCAGAGCCTTGCCGTATCGTTTCAACAATCACATCCCACCTTTCAGGTGTTCCAGCACCCGATCCGCCTGCTCCAGCAGGCCGGTCAGTGTGCTGTCGTTTCGGATCTCCCAGGCGCAGGCGGCCCGCAGGGTCTCCTCGCTCAGCTGGGCATCCAACCGGCGGCGGGCGGATTCTTCGGAGATGCCGTCCCGGGCGCAGATGCGCCGGACGGATTCCTCCAGCGGTGCGCTCACCAGTATGATCCCATCGCAATAGGGTTCAAAGGGTGCGCCCACAATGACCGCACCATCCACAAAAAACACATCCTGCTCTGCCTGCCGAGCCTCTTCGCCCTCCTGCAGCAGACGACGCACGATCTCCGGGTGGGTGATGCTCACCAGACGCTGGGAGCCATCCGGCCGGGCGAAGGCCCGGTCTGCCAGCAGGCGGCGCTGAATGCCGCCCTCTTCGTCCAGGATGTCCGCGCCGAACTGCTCCACCAGCAACGGGATGCAGGCGGAACCCGGTTCCAACACCTGCCGCGCCACCAGATCCGCATCCGCTACCCGGTAGCCCAGGGCGCGATAATGGGCCGATACGGTGGATTTGCCGCAGCCGGATCGGCCGGTAATGCCAATGGTTCTCATGCTTCCACCACCCGGAAAGCGGCGGCGCGCAGCAGTCGGTTATACACTGCCAGCGATACACCGGTATCCGCCGGGCAGCGGGCAAACACCTGTTTTGCCCCCAGCTCGTCCAGCCGGCGCAGGGCGGTGAACAGAGCGTGAGCCTGCTCGGCTCCGCTTTCCTTCGCACCGTATTCCACACAGGGTACAGGCAGCTGCTCTGCTTCACCGGTGAAGCACAGGCAGAGGGTATGCTCCGCCTTGTGCTGCTCCACATAGGCGGCAAAGGCAGCCAGATCGCCCTTGACGATGGTCACCTCCGCCTTGGGGGCATAGTGCTTATACTTCATTCCGGGGGAACGGGCAGTTTCCCCTTCCTTCAGTTTTGCCAGAATCGCGCCGGACAAAACAACCTCTTCGCCCAGCACCTGCTCCATCTGCTCCTTGGTGATGTAGCCGGGGCGCAGTAGCATGGGGGTATCCCCCGCCAGCGTGATGACGGTGGATTCCACGCCCACCTGGCAGTCGCCGCCGTCCAGAATCAGGGGCAGACGGCCGTCCATATCGCTCATCACATAGTGAGCGCAGGTGGGGCTGGGGCTGCCGGAAAGGTTTGCCGAGGGCGCCGCCAACGGCAGACCGCTGGCGGCAATGACCGCCCGGGCCACCGGATGGCTGGGCATGCGGATGGCCACGGTATCCAGCCCGGCGCAAACCTCGTCCGCCACCTTGTTGCCCCGGGGCATGATGATGGTGAGCGGGCCGGGCCAGAAGGCTTCGGCCAGCTTTCTGGCCCCCTCCGGCACCCGGCTTACCAGACCGTCCAGCATTTCCATCCGATCGATGTGAACAATCAGCGGATTATCCTGCGGGCGACCCTTGGCCTCGAAGATCTTTTTGACGGCATTGCCGTCGAAGGCGCTGGCGGCGATGCCGTACACCGTTTCGGTGGGAATCGCCACGATTTCACCCTGTTTCAGAAGCTCCGCCGCTTTGGCGATGGAGGCTTCGTTTGCTTTTTCCAATAAGGTTTCCATGGAGCTCATTCCTTTTCTGCCGCTTTCAGCTTTTCCGCCTGGTCGGTGGTGATCAGCGCGTCCAGAACCTCGTCCAGCGCGCCGTCCATGATGCTGTCCAGCTTGTACAGGGTCAGCCCGATGCGGTGATCGGTGAGCCGCCCCTGGGGGAAGTTATAAGTGCGGATACGCTCGGAGCGGTCGCCGGTGCCAACCTGGCTGCGGCGATCTGCGTCGATGGCGTCCTTCTGGGTCTGCTGCTTTTGCTGCAGCAGGCGGCTGCGCAGTACCTTCAGGGCTTTGTCCTTGTTTTTGTACTGGCTGCGCTCGTCCTGGCATTCCACCACCATGCCGGTGGGCAGGTGGGTCACCCGGATGGCGCTGGAGGTCTTGTTGATGTGCTGGCCGCCGGCGCCGGAGGAACGGAAGGTGTCGATCTTCAGATCGTTCATGTCCAGCTCCAGATCCACCTCTTCCGCTTCGGGCATGACCGCCACAGTGACGGTGGAGGTGTGGATGCGGCCCTGGGTCTCGGTTTCCGGCACCCGCTGCACCCGGTGCACGCCGCTCTCGAATTTCAGGCGGCTGTAAGCGCCCTCGCCCTGCAGCGAGAACACAATCTCCTTGATGCCGCCCAGCTCGGTCTCGTTCAGGCTCAGCACCTCGTAGATCCAGCCTTTGGTGGCGGCATACATGCTGTACATCCGGAACAGGCTGTGGGCGAACAGGGCCGCTTCCTCGCCGCCCGCGCCGCCGCGGATCTCCACAATCACGTTTTTCCCGTCGTTTTCGTCCTTTGGCAGCAAAAGCAGCTTGAGTTTTTGCTCCAGAGGTTCCAGCTTTTCCTTGTTTTCGGTCAGCTGCTGCTGTACCATTTCCTTAAAGTCCGGCTCCAGGCCGCCTTCGTCCAGCAGCTCCTTCGCCTCCCGGCAGGCTTCTTCGGCCTGCTCGTATTCGTCCATCGCCTCGATCAGGGGCGTGAGATTCTTGTATTCCCGCATCAGATCCCGGAACAGCTTGTTGTCGCTGACGGTAGCGGGGTCCTGCAATCGGCGGTTCACCTCGTCGTAACGAAGGCGTACATCGCGCAGTTTTTCCAGCATGGGCAGTTTCTCCTTTTTGTGAAAAATGAAAAGAAACGCCAGCCGCTATTCTTCGCCGCGCAGGATCTTTTTGATGTTCTTTTCGATCTTGGCCCGGGGCACCATGACCTCGCGGCCGCAGCCGGTGCAGCGGATCTTGAAATCCATGCCCACACGCAGCACATCGAAGCAGCTTGCTCCGCAGGGATGGGGCTTTTTGGTGAGGATCTGATCCCCAACACGAACGTCCATAGGCGGCCTCCTTTTGTGTTTTTCCGGCATACAGCCGTTAACTAATACATTATACCCTATCTTGCGGAATTTGCAAATATCCCACCCGACGGGTGCATATATTTTTTTAAGCGGCCGCGGCCGCAATCTGAAACCAGTAGAAATGAGGATGAGGATTCATGGTGGAATATAAACCGGAGGGGCTTTGCCGCCCCGCGTGTGAACTGAGCAGTGCCCAGCTGGCCCAGGCGCTGACCCGAGGCGAGGTGCTGCAGGCCACGGCCCTTGCCTTCGACCGCCAGCAGCGGCTGCGGCTGGATTTGAACGGCCAACCCGCCTACATGGAGCACGACGACTGCGCCGACGGCATCGACTCCGGCCAGGTGCGGGAGATTGCGGTGCTCACCCGGGTGGGGCGGCCCACCTGTTTTGTGATCACCGGAGCCCCGGGGGCGGACGGAGCCTGGCGGCTTTCCCGCCGGCTGGCCCAGCGCCGCTGCCGGGAGGAGTATCTGGACCGGCTGCAGCCCGGAGACATTCTGCCCTGCCGGGTGACCCATATCGAATCCTTCGGGGCCTTTTGCGATGTGGGCTGCGGCATCAGCGCCCTGTTGCCCATCGACTGCCTTTCCGTCTCCCGCATCCAGAGCCCGGCGGACCGGGTACAGCTGGAGGAGGATCTGTTCTGCGTGATCAAAAGCCGGGACGAACAGGGCCGGCTGGTGCTGAGTCTGCGGGAGCTGCTGGGCACCTGGCAGGAAAACGCGGGCCGGTTTGCCGTAGGCGAAACGGTGGTGGGCATTGTGCGAAGCATCGAGGACTATGGGGTGTTCATCGAGATCGCACCCAATCTGGCGGGCCTTGCCGAGCGCACCGAAGGGCTGCGGCTGGGCCAGCCGGTGAGCGTTTACATCAAGAGCATTCTGCCGGATAAAATGAAGCTGAAGCTGGTGATCGTGAACCGGGAGCTGAGCGAGCCGCTGCGCTTTGCCCTGCCCTACACCCAAACCGAGGGTCACATCGACCGCTGGGTCTATTCCACCCCCTTCAGCCGCAAGCACATCGAAACGGAATTTGAAACCGAAGCCCGGGCAGCTGCCGGGCCTTGCGCAGGCGAACAAATCCTTTTATAATAGTAACAGTACACCTAAGAAAAGGAAGTGTTTGCTGTGGCCGGAAATGCATTTACCTTTGGCGTAAAGCCGGGCGGCCTGACCGACCGATCCCAGGTGAGCATCCTTTTGTGCTACCTGATCCGCACCGCCGCACCCCTGTGCCGGCAGGATATTGAAAACGCGCTGCTGGGCGAGCAGCTGGTGAATTATTTTGAGCTGGCCGGGAGCCTGGCCGATCTGGAGGATCAGGGCCTTGTGACCGTGGACGAAAACGGCGGCTACCACATCACCCCCAAGGGCATTTCGGTGACCGACGAGCTGGGCTTTGACCTGTTGCCCCGCAGTGTGCGGGAGACCGCCATCCGGGCGGTGATCCGGGCGCAGCAGTGGGTGCGCAAGGCCGCCCAGCACCAGACTCAGGTGACCAAAACCGACCAGGGCTATGTGGTGCACTGCTCCATCAATGAGCTGGGCAGCGAGGTGTTCGGCCTTTCCTTCACCTTACCCGACCCTCTGACCGCTGAAATGGTGAAGAACGCCTTCATCGAAAAGGGCAGCGAGATCTACGCCCTGCTTCTGGAAACGATGACCACCGATTCCACCCGGCAGGAAGAGCCGGACAGCACTGTCAAAGGCTGACGCGCTCCCCTTCCCTTTTGTACCGAACACAAACAAAACCGCCGCCGTGCATTTTACCTTGCACGGCGGCGGTTTTTCTTTGTTTTTGTAAATTCAGGGCTGCTTGCCTTCCACGATACCCTCGTGGTGCAGCACGCTGCGGATGGTTCCGAAGAAGATCTTCACGTCCAGCCCGAAGCTCAGATGCTGAACGTAATAACCGTCCAGCTCCGCCTTTTTGGGGATGGGCAGCTCGTCGCGGCCATGGATCTGGGCATAGCCGGTCAGGCCGGGCACGCAGTCGTTGGCACCGTACTTGTCCCGCTCGGCAATCAAATCGTCCTGATTCCAGAGCGCAGGGCGCGGGCCGATGATGCTCATTTCGCCCTTGAAGATGTTGAACAGCTGGGGCAGCTCGTCCAGGCTGGTCTTGCGCAGAAAATGTCCGATGGGGGTGATGAAGGCATCCGGATTTTCCAGCAGATGCGTGGGCATATCCTTGGGGGTATCCGTGCGCATGCTGCGGAACTTATAAATCTGGAAATAGGTTTTGCCCTTGCCCACCCGCTTCTGGCAGAAAAGCACCGGCCCCGGGGACGAAAACTTGACGCACAGGGCCAGAATCGCCAGCAGCGGCGACAGCACCACGATGGCGCAGAGCGAAAGCACCCAGTCAATCACACGCTTGATCACATTGCGATACATGAAACATTCCTCCTAGCTGGTCTCGCCCTGTCAGGCGGGTTCCTGCCCACAGTTGGTCTTGTGGTGGAAGGTGGGCACCATGTCGATGAGCGCCTGCACCAGATTGTCGCTGTTGTTGGTGTAGGCGATCTGCTTCAAAGTCATCAGGTGATCGAAGAAGGTCTGGTTGTTCAGCTTGAGGGGCGCGCCAATGTAGATCTTCCGGTTTTCGGTCTTGCGCAGGCCCTCCTCGTCCATCAGCAGCTCCTCAAACAGCTTTTCGCCGGGGCGCAGGCCGGTGAACACGATCTGAATGTCCTTGTAGGGAATGAAGCCGGAGAGCTTGATCAGGTTCTCGGCCAGATCCAGAATGCGCATGGGCTTGCCCATGTCCAGCACGAAGATCTCGCCGCCGGTGGCCATGGAACCGGCCTCCAGCACCAGGCTCACCGCCTCGGAGATGGTCATGAAATAGCGCACGATGTCCGGGTGTGTTACCGTGACCGGGCCGCCGCAGGCAATCTGCTCCTTGAACAGGGGGATTACCGAACCGTTGGAGCCCAGCACGTTGCCGAAGCGAACCGCCGCAAACCGGGTCTTGCTTCGCTGGGCCATGGCCTGCACGATCATCTCGCACACGCGCTTGGTGGCGCCCATCACGTTGGTGGGGTTCACCGCCTTGTCGGTGGAAATCAGCACAAACCGCTCGGCCCCGTACCGGTCCGCCGAGCTGGCCACGTTGAAGGTGCCGAACACGTTGTTCTTCACCGCTTCCTCCGGGCTGTCCTCCATCAGGGGCACATGCTTGTGGGCGGCGGCGTGGAACACAATCTCGGGGCGGTAGCGCTCAAACAGAGCATCCATCTTTTTGGAATCACGCACCGAGGCAATCTGCACCTGCAGATCCAGCTTGTCGCCATATTTGCGGCGCAGCTCCTGCTGGATGGCGTAGGCGCTGTTCTCGTAGATATCCACCAGAAGCAGCTCCTTGGGCTCGCAGGACGCAATCTGACGGCACAGCTCGGAACCGATGGAACCGCCGCCGCCGGTGACCATGACCCGCTTGCCCCGCAGGAATTCCGCAATCCGAACGGATAGCTGAACCTCTTCCCGGCCCAGCAGATCCTCCACCTTCACATCGCGGATGCGGGAGGCAAGATCCTGCCCGTCGGTGATCATCTTCACAATATCCGGCAGGATCTTGATGTTGCACTTGGTCTTGTTGCAGATGGACAGCACCCGCCGCTTGTTTTCCTCGTCCATGGTGGGAATGGCCAGCAGAATGCTCTCGATTTCACACTGCTCCACAATCTCGGGGATGTCCTCAGTGGTGCCCATGATCTGGATGCCCATGATGTAGCGGCCCTGCTTTTCCGGCGCATCGTCCACACAGCAGATGATGTTCATATCCGGGCTGGGCTTTTTGAACTGTTCATGCAGAAGGGTGCTGGCCGCATCGCCCGCACCGATCAGCAGGGTACGGCGGGCTTTCTGGCCGCCCTTTTTGCCCAGCTTCACGTTCCGGTACATCCGGTACACCAGGCGGGAATACATGGTCACACCCGCCGAGAACATGGCGCTGAGGAAGTAGACCGAAGTGGGCACCTGACTGCCTGTTCCCTGGAAGATGAGCATGGAGCTGGCCACAAACAGAAAAATTGCAATGGCCGAACCGGTACACAGCCGGAAGAACTCTACCACTTCGGCGTAACGCCACAGACTGTCGTACATACCCATCAGGCCGTAGACGATCTCGAAGCAGCTGACGAACAGAAAACAGCTGGCCACCAGCAGGCTGGAATACTGTGCGTAGGGCGCACGTCCGCTGATCAGCACCCAGGGCGCCAGATAACAGACCGTGAGGGCGCAGATGTCGAACAGCATCAGGATCTGCTTGCGGAATCTGCTCAGGATCGCACCGATCTTCATTGACAAATTCTATCACCAAACTTTGTTTTTGTTTTCAGCCGGACCCCGGGCACGACAAATAGTGCCCTGCCGGCGATCCACAGGACACCATGCCCCATTGTTCCGGATAACCCCGCCTTTTCCCGCTTGGAAAGCGCCGACATATTCGGCGCAGCTACGCCGCCTTCGCAATGCAGCGTAAATGGTGCAGTGTTATCCCTTGTGTTTTCTTGTAATTTTACACTATTTTCACCAAAGAATCAATGTTTTTGCGTCCGGTTCACCTCATTGGGGTTAGTTTGCACCATTTTCACACAAAAAAGCCGCCGTATTCTGCCGATACGGCGGCTTTTTTCAGAATCTCTTTTTTGTTACAGAATAATACAGATCAGACCGGTGCAGCCCTCATTGATCACCCGTTCCAGCGTCTCCTGCAGGCGGGCGCGGGCCTCCTGGGGCATGTGCAGCAGCTTGTTCTGCAGCCCCTCGTTTACCAGCTCATGCAGGCTCTTGCCAAAAATATTGGACTGCCAGATCTTCAGCGGATCCTGTTCAAAATCGTGCAGAAGGCTGACCACCAGCTCCTCCGACTGCTTTTCCGAGCCCACAATGGGCGAAATCTCGGTGTTGATGGTAGCCTTCAGCAGATGAATGGACGGTGCGCTGGCCCGCAGCCGCACCCCGTAGCGGCCGCCTTGATGCACAATCTCCGGTTCCTCCAGCCGCAGCTCGCTGATGGTGGGCATCACGATGCCGTAGCCAGTGGCCTCCACCTGCTCCAGCGCGCTGCGAATCTTCTCGTACTCCCGCTTGGCACGGGCCAACCCGATGATACAGGGCATCAGGCTGGCTTCGTCACAGATTTCCAGACCGGTGGTCTCGCCCAGAACCTGATAGAAAATCTCCGGCCGCAGCTCCAATTCCAGTACCACCCGGCCGGTGGCCAGCTCCAGCGAGCGGATGCGGGAGGCCTTCAGTGCCTCGCACTGCACCGGATCCTCCCGGCAGGCCACATCCTTCATCTGGGCCACCGAGTCCGCATATTCCCGGGCCGCAGCATAGACCTGCTGCTGCAGCCAGTGATCCGGCTCCAGCATGGTAATCCATTTGGGCATGGCGAAGGCGATCTCCTTCACCTCAAACTCATAGAGGACGCTTTGCAGAATCTTGCCGATGGCAGCCCGGTCCAGATCCAGGCAGCTGACCGGAATCACCGTATGGCCATATTCCTGCTCCATCTGCTGGGCCAGCTGGTACACATCCGGCTTATGGGGATCCACGCAGTTGAGCAGAATCACAAAGGGTTTGTTGATTTCATCCAGCTCGGCAATGACCTGGGTCTCCGCCGCCCGGTATTTTTCCCGGGGAATGTCGCTGATGGAGCCGTCGGTGGTAATGACCAGCCCGATGGTGGAATGCTCCCGGATCACCTTGCGGGTGCCGGTCTGGGCCGCCTGGTCGAAGGGAATCTCCTCCTCAAACCAGGGGCTTTTCACCATGCGGGGCTTTTCGTCCTCCTCGTGGCCCATGGCTCCTTCTACCATATAGCCCACACAGTCGATGAGCCGGGTCTTGAAGCTGCCGCCGCCCTCCAGCTCGATGGTGACGGCGGTCTCCGGAATGAATTTCGGCTCGGTGGTCATGATGGTGCGCCCCGCGGCGGACTGGGGCAGTTCGTCCCTCGCCCGGTTCTTCACCGCCGGGCTGGTAAGCTGGGGCAGCACCAGCTCCTCCATGAATTTTTTGATGAAGGTACTTTTGCCGGTGCGCACCGGCCCCACCACGCCAATGTAAATATCGCCGCCGGTGCGGGCCGCGATGTCCTTGTATACGCCCTGGGTTTCCATTGGATTCCTCCCCTCCTTTCACATACTGGCCGGTACCAGCAGCCGGGTCGCCTGGGTGATGCGGGTGTCCTCCAGCTGGTTGCTTTTCAGCATGGCCGCCGGCGACACATGGTACCGCTTGGCGATCTCGAATACGTCCTCACCGGGAGCCGCGTAGTAGATACGCAGGGCAATGTCCGGCTCCGGCTGCTCCAGTGCTTCGCCGCACTCCACCTGCTCCAGCGCGGTCTGCCAGCTGCGCTTGAACACAAGGCCATCCAGCCGAATGCGGGCGCTCAGGGTCATCTCGGCCCCGTTTTTACGCACGTCGATGTCGGTAACGGTGGGCCAGCACTCGCAGCGATATTCCTCCGGGCTGCCCGGCCAGGGCGGATTAAGGGTGTATTCAAAGCTCTTGTCGTAGCAGTCGATCTCGCCCAGCGAGTTCATGCAGAACACATGGGCGCTGGCCCGGCCGGTCAGCTGTACCCCCTGCCCCACAGCTGTGAGCTCCGGTAGACCGGGCAGCACAAAGCAATGGATGATCTGGGCCTCCTCGTCCGGCAGCGCGCCGCCGGTCTGGGCCTCGCATTCCTGCGCGAGGGTCTGGAACAGCTGCTCGGTGAGGATGCGCTGACTGCTCACCTGGGTCTCGAACCGGGTGGAGAAGGCGTCACTGACCAGATAGCACTCATTTTTACGCCACACCCGCAGATGCAGCGCCGCGGTGGCGGTGATGGTGTGGCCGCCCTCCTGCGCCGCAGCCATCACGGTGCAGCCGGTGAGCTCGGCGGATGCAAAGCACTCGCTGTCCTCCGGCACGCCCTCCAGATCCAGAATCTGATTGAAGGGTACCCGCTGCTGGGTCTGCTCCATCTGATAGCCGGGGCCGGTGCGGTACAAAAGGCTCACCTGAATGGCGCCCTTCACCACCGCCTTGCCGGAAATCAGTTTCACCTCCTCCACCTGGCCCACGCCGGCCACATCCAGAATGGCCTGGGGCGGCTGGGCAAACTGCAGCTGTTCCTCCGCGGTGATCATCTTATCCAGGCTGGCCAAACACTTGACCCCCTCCACCGATTCCATCCGCTGCTCGATGCCGCAGTCTGCCAGAGCCGTGATCACCTCCTGATCGGTTCGGCAGGCCACCCGGGCACTGAGGGCATAGGCCCCCCGCAGATCCACCCGGCGCTGGTTCACCGCCCGGCAGTTCAGATATTCCAGCTGCCCTCCCACCTGAACGCTGTAACCGGAATAATCCCCCTCCGGCAGGTCCATGGCCCGGGTGAAGGGCAGCTTCTGTTCGGTCTGGCACAGGCTCTGATCCTCCTCGGCCTGATAATACACCACACACCGCAGGTAGCCGTCCACGGTCAGGCGGCCGGCCGTGATCTGTTTTTGCAGCGGCACCAGGTAGACGAAGCATTTTATGATCTTGAACACCTGCGGCAGATAATCCGGAATAAGGATCTCCGCCTCCACCGGAAGCTCTGCCTTGGTTTCACACAGGCTCCCCATGGCGGACAGCGAATCCCTGAATACCTTCAATTCCATTTTTTCGCCCCTTTCGCGCGTTTCTAGTCCCATGTATATGCGCGCTGTGGGCAAGCCATACCCCTTTTTGCAGGCAAAAAGGGCCCGCCGCCTGCAAACACACAGGCAGCGGGCCCTTCTTCAATGAGGTCAGGTTCCGTTTTCCTTCTTGATTTTGAACAGCGCCCGCAGCACTCCTGCCAGGCATTTGGGGCTTTTGACCACGATCACTTGCATTGCCGTTTCCCTCCCTTGTGACTGATGGTTTTGCTTCAGTATATCCATCCGCCCCGGGATTTGTGCATCATTGGCCCAGCTGATGATCCTTTCTGGTGCGAATCACCAGCAAAGCACCCTCCCGCACCGTGATAACGGCTCCGCCGGGCAGGGTCTCGTTGCTTACCCCCAGCGGGAAGTCCACCGTGGTGAGGGTTGCGTCCTCCAGTGTGTATTTGGCGCCCTGCTCGCACACGCCCTCGGCCCTGCCCTCCAGCGGCAGCACCGAAAAGTATTCCTCCGGCTCGTAGGGCAGCTCCAGACGCCCGCCGGGCATCAGGTAGCAGAGCAGGCTGTCCTCATCGGCCAGCGTCACCTGCACGCCCTGCTTTTCCAGCCAGAGGCCGGTACCGATGTTGGCCAGCGTATGCTCCAGCCGGTGGCCACCCAGCGCCCCCAGCAGTAAAACCTGTGAAAAACCCTTTTCCACCGCCAGCTTCGCGGCGTAGTGGGTGTCGGTGTCGTCCTTGACCCGGGGCAGCACCACAGCGCCAGTCCCTTCCGGCTCAGGTGCACTGTCGAAATCCCCCAGAATCACATCCGGTTCCCGCCCCAGAATCTTCCGGGTACTCTGGTAGCCGCCATCGCAGGCGATCAGATAGTCGCCGGGCCGCAGCAGCTCCTTCATGGAGGCTGCCAGTGGCGCGGCCGACACGATCACGCATCGTGTTTGCTGCATACGATTCTCCTTTCCGCGCCCCCCTTGGGGGCGGCAGAGCTTACGCCTGATTGTACCACACTGCCGCCCGGGATGCAAACCGCCCTTTGCCTTTTGGAAAAAACAGTGGTATAATAAATTCAAACAGAAAACTGCCATGAGTCTGGCACAATAGAAATAAGTCGTTACGGCGTAGTCTATTCATCCGATGGACTGGGCCGTTTTCTTATTTTAAGAAGGAGTGTTTTCTATCATGCCAAAGACAAAACTGGAAGAACTGGTGTATGGCCTGCTGATGACTCTGTTCATGGTGCTGGCCATGGAGCTTTATAACACCGGCCTGCGCATGGGCGGGCTGACCAACGCGGGGATTCTGGCCGCATTGCCGGAAACGCTGATCATCTTTCCCATCTGCTTTGTGATGGGCTTCTGCTTTGTGGACCGGTTCGCTCCGCGCATCGCCTTCCGTCTGGTGGATCCGGCGGTGGACCGGCCAATTTTTGTGATTCTGGCCCGTGCCAGCATCACGGTGGCGTTCATGTGCCCCATCATGAGCTTCTGGGCCACGGTCATTTTCAAGCGGCCGGGTTGGGAGTTTGTACCCTGCTGGCTGCAGACCGTTGCCTGCAATTTCCCCATGGCGTTTTTCTGGCAGATCTTTTTCTGCGGGCCGCTGGTTCGTTTTTTGTTCCGTCTGCTGTTCCGCCGGGGCAAAACCTCCTCTGCGGCATAAATTCCCCCCATCCTCTTTCTCCCCATCAAAATGCCCCGCGCATGCCGTTTCCGGCACACGCGGGGCATTTTTTGTTTATCAGAGAAGCGGTCAGCGCAGCTCCCAGTCCTTGATGTCCTTCACTTCGTCGTACATGGCGGCGTAGCTGTCGTATCGGCTCTGGCTGATTTTGCCCTCCTTCAGGGCTTCCAGCACCGCACAGCCCTTTTCGGCCCGGTGAGCACAGCCGGTGAACTTACATTCGTGCACATAGGGCGCAAATTCCGGAAAAGCGTATTGCAGATTCTCTTTGGGAATGTAGCAGGCTTTGCCGGTATCCAGGCTGGCAAAGCCCGGGGTATCGGCCACATAACCGCCAAAGGCCTCGAAGATTTCCACCTCGCGGGTGGTGTGGCGGCCGCGGCCCAGCTTCTGGCTGATGGAGCCGGTCTGCTGGGCAAGGTCGGGCAGAAGGGCGTTGAGCAGAGTGCTCTTCCCTACGCCGGAGTTGCCGCAGAACGCGCAGAGCTTGCCCCGGATCATGGCTTTGATCTCCTCCAGACCGCCGCCGGTGGCATGGTCAATCACCACCACCGGCAGGGTGGACAGCGCATAGGCTTCGGTCAGCTTTTCGGTGCTGGCTAGGTCGCCCTTGGTGAACACCAGCACCGGCTGAACCTCCTTGTCCACCGCGATGGCAGTGAGCTTGTCCAGCACCAGCGTGCTGGGCACCGGCTGGGTGGTGCTGGCCACAATGAACAGCACATCCAGATTGGCAATGGGCGGCCGCACGAACACATTCCGGCGGGGCGCAATCTCGGCAATCACATTGCCGCCGTTCTCCACCTCCACCGTGACCCGGTCGCCCGCCACCGGGGTAATGCCCCGTTTGCGGAAGATGCCCTTGGCCTTGCATTCCAGCAGCTCATCGCCGCACTGCACATAGTAAAACCCGCCGATTCCTTTTTTGATGTATCCTTCCGGCATAGTAATGCGTTCCTTTCCCTGCATTCCCTTGATTGTACCAGTTCAAAAGGCCGGGCCGCAGATGCCACGGCCCGGCCCGAACGACGTGTGATTTCAGTCAGAATCAATCGTCCTCTTGATTCTGCATGGTATCCGAATTGCCCTGATCCGGAGTAACCACCACCGGCGGCTGTGTCGCACTGGGGGTGGGACTGGGCGTAGGTTCCGGAGTAGGCTCCGGTGTGGGTTCCGGGGTCGGTTCCGGGGTGGGCTCCGGCCCCAGCGACACGGTGTAGCCCACCGTGGTATTGATGCGTACCAAAGTGCCCGACTCGTAGGTCTGGTCAATTACACGGCCCGCCTCATACTCGCTGCTGTAAGCCTCGGTACGGGTACCGGTGCGCAGGTTGCTGGCGGTCAGAGCCTTCTGGGCGTCCGCCTCGGTCAGACCGATCAGCTGGGGCACCGAACGCTCCAGATCCACCTTCTTCTGGCTCACATACATGGTCACGGTGGAACCGCTGGCCACCTGTTCGCCGTTGGCGGGATCGGTGCGGATTACGCTGCCCTCCGGTACGGTGTCGTCCGCCTCATTCACCCGGCGTACCTGCAGGCCCTCGTTCTTCAGAGCCTCCTCCGCTTCGGATGCAGTCCAGCCGTTCACCGACGGGATATTCACATACAATGTGCCGATGCTTACCTTCAGGGTGACCTTCTGGCCCTCCTTCACGGTACGGGGCCCACGGGGCGACTGGCTGATGATGATGCCTTCCTCGGTCTCACTGCTGTTCACCATTTCCGCGGTCAGGCTGAGGGTATCGCTGTACTGGGCCTTCACTTCCTCCCAGTTCATACCGGTGAAGTCCGGCAGTTCCACGTCCTCCTTGCTGCTGAACAGGGGGTTGGTGGAATTTGCAAAGATCATAAAGCACAGAATGGCGGAGCCCAGGGCGAAGGCCGTGGCCATGCCCGCCAGCACCGGCAGCAGGCCGATGCGTTTTTTCTTCTTTTTCCGGCTGCGGGTACCTGTGGTATGGCCCTGACCGCTGCGGGAAGCCTGCTGGCTGCCGGTGCGCCCAGTGCGCTGACCAGTGCGCCGCGGATCGTTCTGACCGGAGCCGGATCTGCTTTGTTTAACCACCTTGTCAATATACCTCGACGGCGAATCCTCTGTTAAATACTCATACTCAAACCGGATGCTGGGGTTGCGTTTGAACTCCTCAATGTCCTCCAGCATGGCGCGGGCGCTGGGATATCGCCGGTTCGGGTCCTTCGCCATGGCCCGGGCGGTGATGTCCTGCAATGCCTGCGGCACATCCGGTGCGATCTGCCCCAGAGGGACAGCCTTGTCTGAAATCTGCTTGATGGCCACCGAGACCGCATCGTCCGATTCAAAGGGCAGCTTGCCGGACAGCATCTCGTACAGCATAATGCCCACGGAATAAATGTCTGCCTTGGCGTCGGTCACGTCGCCCTTCGCCTGCTCGGGGCTGATGTAATGCACCGAACCGATGGCCTTGTTGCTCACCATCTGGCTCTCGGCGCGGGAGAAGCGGGCGATGCCAAAGTCCATGATTTTGACCTTGCCATCCGTCAGCAGCATGATGTTCTGGGGCTTGATGTCCCGGTGAACCACACCCTTCCGGTGTGCGTGATCCAGAGCATCCAGAATCTGCTCGGTGAAATGCACCACCTCTTTCCAGGTGAGGGGTTCGCCCCGGCGGGTCATGTACTCCTTCAGAGTAATGCCGTCGATGTATTCCATCACGATGTACTGGAGCTTGTCGGTGACCGACACATCGAACACCTTCACGATGCCCGGATGGTCCAGAATGGAGATGGCCTTGGACTCATTTTTAAACCGGTAGACCAGCTCCGGATTTTCCAGGAATTCCTCCCGCAGGACCTTCACCGCAACCACGCGCTGGTTTTTCAGGTCCACACCCTTATACACATTGGCCATGCCGCCCACGCCCACCAGCTCTTCCAGCAGGTAGCGGCCGTCCAGCTTTTTGCCTATCAGTTGATCCATCTCAGTCCTCCGTTTGCTCTACCTCGATCAGCAGGGCGGTGATGTTATCCTGCCCGCCTGCCTGGAGCGCCTGCTCCACCAGCCGCCGCGGCACCGTGAAAAACGGATTGTGCTGGATGATGGCCAGCAGCTGGCCGTCCGGCACCACGCCGGAAAGCCCGTCGCTGCACATGAGGATCACGTCGCCGGGCTGGGCGGGCATGCTGGAATAATCAGCCCGAACCCCCGGCTCCACTCCGAGCGCTTTGGTAATGAGGTTCTTGTGGGGATAGTTCTCGGCCTCCTCGGTGGTCAGCCGACCCGCTTCCACCAGCTCCTGCACCATGGAATGATCCCGGGTGAGCTGGCTGATCTGGCCCTCCCGGCAGAGATAGGCCCGGGAGTCGCCCACATGGGCCACATGCAGGGTGTCGTGCCGCACCAGGCAGCACACGGCGGTGGTGCCCATGCCCTTGTTTTCCGGATGCGCCTGAGCCTGATCGTAGATAGCCCGGTTGGCCTGGGTGACGCAGTGCATCAGAAAGGCCCGCTCCTGCCCCTTGGGCAGGTTTTTCAGCCCGCTTTCAAAGCAGGACTCCATGGTATCGGTGGCGATCTGTGCCGCCAGCTGACCCGATGCCGCACCGCCCATACCATCGCACACAACGGCCCAGACGGTGTCGTCCGGCAGGCGGGCGGCCCGGTAATTGTCCTGATTTTCACTGCGGCAGCTGCCGATATCGGTTTTGCCGGCCAGTTTCATGGCTGTTCCTCCTTTGCTGCCTCCCGCCGCAGCTGGCCGCAGGCAGCGCTGATGTCGCTGCCCAGACGGCGGCGCACGGTGGCGTTCACCCCCAGCTCGGTGAGCATATTCTGGAAGCGCTTCACATTCTCCGCATCGGTGGCGGAATAGGGGCTGCCGTCCACCGGGTTGATGGGAATCAGGTTCACATGAGCCCCCATTCCCCGGATGAGCTTTGCCAGCTCCTTTGCGGTGGCGGGGCTGTCGTTCACGCCCCGCACCATGGAATATTCAAAGCTGATGCGCCGGCCGGTAACCTTCTGGTAGCGGCGGCAGGCGGCGATCAGTTCTTCCACCGGGTATGCATCGTTCACCGGCATCATCTGGCTGCGCATGGCGTTGTTGGGCGCATGCAGCGAGATGGAAAGGGTGAGCTGCAGCTTCTTTTCCGCCAGCCTGTCGATCTGGGGCACGATGCCGCAGGTGGACAGGCTGATGTTTCGCATGCCGATGTTCACGCCCTCGGGGCTGGAGATGATGGTGAGAAAATCCATCACGTTGTCGAAGTTGTCCAGCGGTTCACCGATGCCCATAAGCACAATGTGGGAGATGCGCTCTCCGATGTCCTTCTGGGCGGCGTAGATCTCCGCCGCGATCTCCCCGGCTTCCAGATTGCGCACCCGGCCTGCCTGGGTGGAGGCGCAGAACCGGCAGCCCATGCGGCAGCCCACCTGGGTGGACACGCACACGGTGTTACCATAATTATAGCGCATTACCACCGTCTCGATGCAGTTGCCGTCCGCCAGACGGAAAAGATATTTCACCGTGCCGTCCCTGGACTGCTGCCGCCGCTGGATGACGGGAGCCGCAATGTAGTACTCCTCTTCCAGCTTCGCCAGCAGCGCCTTGGGCTGGTCGGTCATGGCCGAAAACTCGGTGACCAGCTTCTGGTGCAGCCAGTGAAATATCTGTTTCGCCCGGAAGGCGGGCTGGCCCATGGCTTTCAGCTGCTCGGCCAGCTGCTCAAGGGTGTAGGATGAAATACAGGTTTTCTGCATGGTTCACAACTTCTCCATAATGGCAATAAAAAATCCGTCCGGCCCGGCCTTGCCCGGCAACAGGGTCAGCATGCCGTCCTCCACCCGTGCGCCTTCGGGCACGAAGGGGGGCGAAACCAGCCGGAAATCGGCGTTTTGCTCCAAAAAGGCCCGCACGATGTTCTGGTTCTCCCGCGGGTCGATGGTGCAGGTGGAATACACGATGCGGCCGCCCTGCTTCACATAACGAGCGGCAGTGGCCAGAATCTTCGCCTGCAGCCCGTGCAGCTGCTCTACACCGTCCATGGTTTTGTAGCGGATGTCCGGTTTTTTGGCAATGATGCCAAGGCCGGAACAGGGTACGTCACATAAGACCCGATCCGCCCCGGCAAATTCTTCCCGGTAGACGGAGGCGTCATTGTGCAGTACCTTCACATTGGTAAGGCCCGCACGGGCGGCGGCCTTTTCGATCAGCGGCAGGCGGCTTTCCACCGCGTCGCAGCTGATGAGGGTGCCGGTGTTCTCCATATCCTGGCCGATGGTCAGGGTTTTGCCACCCGGCGCGGCGCACAAATCCAGCACCTTCTCGCCGGGTCTGGCCTGCAGGCTGTAAGCCGCCAGCTGGGAGGCCTGGCCCTGCACATGGTAAAGCCCTTTCTGAAAGGCCTCGGTGGCCGCCGGGCTGCCGGTGAATTTCGCCAGCAGCGTGTTCGCCAGACAGCCCGGCTCCACCTCCACTCCTTCCGCTTCCAGCAATCCGGTCAGCTGGGCGGGAGTGGTTTTCAGCGGGTTGCAACGCAGGGCCACCCGGGGCGTTTCAAAAAATGCCTGCAGAATCTGCTCGCATTCTTCCGGGTAATTTTTTTGCAGCAGCTTTACCACCGGCAGGCCCACGGAATACTGGATGCTCAGCCGCTCGGCCTCAGTTTTGAAGGTGGCCGCGGCCGGATCCTGCGCAACGGCCTTGCGCAGCACCGCGTTCACAAGGCCGGCGGCGCTGGATTTTTTCAGCGCCCGACACAGACTCACCGACTCGTTCACCGCCACCGCACGGGGCACCTGCATGTAACGGGCCTGATACAGGCCGCTGCGCAGGATGGCCCGCACCTGAGGATCCAGCTTGCTCAGCGGGCGGCTCAGGCAGTTCGCCAGCGCCCAGTCCAGCGTGAGCAGCCGCTCGGTGACGCCGTAGAACAGGGCGCTCACAAAGGCCCGATCCCGGCCGTTCAGATCCTGATGCTCCAGAACTGCGTTCAGTACCAGATTGGCAAAGCCGCTCTCCTCCTGGCGAACCAGTGCCTGAACCGCGATGCGGCGGGCTTTATCCATAAACGTGTTCCTCCAATGGTAAAATTACAGCCGGTCGCCCGCTTTCAGGCGGCGGCCCGCCGCCCAGGCGGAGCCCGCCATGGGCTTGGAGCCCTCCGGCACCACCTCGTCCAGCTCCAGCGCGCCCTCGGCGCAGGCGATGGTGAGGGGTTTGATGCTCAGTACGGTGCCCGGCGCGCCGCTTCCGGCGGCCACATGGCTTTTGCGCACCTTGATCTTTTTGCCCTCCTGCTCGAAGTAGGCCACCGGCCAGGGATTCATGCCCCGCACCAGATCGTGCAGCTTCTGAGCAGGCTGATCAAAGGCAAAGCGGGCCATCTCCTTGGTCAGGGGCGGGGCCAGCGTGGCCTTGCTGTGATCCTGCGGGGTGCGCACGGCAGTGCCCGCGGCGATGGAGGCAATGGTCTCCACCAGCGTTTTTGCGCCCTGCGCGGTGATCCGCTCGAACAGCTCGCCGCTGGTCTCTTCGGGGCCGATGGTCACCGGGGCGACGTTCAGGATGTCGCCGGTGTCCAGGCCCTCGTCCAGATACATGATGGAGACGCCGGTCTCCTTATCGCCGTTGATCACCGACCACTGCACCGGTGCGGCGCCCCGGTACTTGGGCAGCAGCGAAACGTGCAGATTGATGCAGCCCTTGGGCGGCACGCACAGCACCTCCGGCGGCAGAATACGGCCGTAGGCCACCACCACGATCAGCTCGGGGGCCAGCTCCCGGATCTGCTGCTGCACCTCTTCGGTGCGCAGGGTCTTGGGCTGGTAAACCGGCAGATTATGCTCCAGCGCCAGCTGCTTTACCGGCGGGGCTGTGAGAATCTGCTTGCGTCCCACCGGCTTATCCTCGCGGGTGAACACGCCGCACACCTCATGCCCCGCTTCCAGAACGGCAGCCAGGCTGGCGGCGGCAATGTCCGGCGTGCCCATAAACAGAATGCGCATTATTCCTCGTCCTCTTCGATCTCGTCCGGGTAATCGTCCTCATAGAAATGATCGGCCAGATCCATGATGGTGATGCCGTCCAGATGGTTGGTCTCGTGGCAGAAGCAGCGGGCCAGCATCTCCTCGGCTTCCATTTCAAAGGTCTCGCCGTGGCGATCCTGAGCGCGGATTTTCACCTTGCGGGGGCGGCTGATGGCGCCGTTGTGGCCCGGGAAGGACAGGCAGCCCTCGTACAGAGTTACCTCATCCTCAGACTCCTCCAGAATCTCCGGGTTGATGCACTCGATGAACTTGGGCTCGTAGCCCTCGGGCATGGTGCCATCCTCCGGCAGGTCGCGCTCGTCCAGAGCGATGAACAGGCGGCGCATCACGCCCACCTGAGGGCCGGCCAGGCCCAGACCGCCCGCGTCAATCAGGGTTTCCTTCATGTCGTCCAGCAGGGTTGCCAGACGGTCGTCAAAATTGGTCACGGGGCGGCAGACCTTTTTCAGAATGGGATCGCCGTCCTGCACGATGGTACGCAGAGCCATAGAAGTTTATCCTCCTTAAAATGAGCCGGCGGGAAGGGCCGGCGAGATTGGTTGATGAAATGTGCCCGATGGGTCAGTCGCCGTCGGAATTGAAGTCCAGCGTCACCGACGCTTTGGACGGCAGGCCCTCGTCGCTGTAAGCCGCCAGCACCCTGCCCAGCACCTGACGGAACGCCCGGTCGTTGCGGCATTTGATGGTGAGCTTGTAGCGATAGCGGTCCTTGACCATGACAATGTTCATGGGTGCGGGGCCTAAAATCCGCAGCGGCATGCCCGGATGAGCGCTTGCCTCGATGCCCAGCAGCCGGGCAAAGCGGGCGGCCGCCTGCATGGTGCGGTTTTCGTCCGCGCCGCTGAAGGCGGCAATGCAGACGCTGCAAAAAGGCGGATACAGGCAGATCTTGCGGAACATGATCTCCTGATCGAAAAACGCCTCGTAGTTCTGGGCCGCCGCCAGATTCAAAGTGGAATTCTCCGGGTCCATGGTCTGGATCAGCGCCCGGCCTGCGGCCCCGGCCCGGCCGGAGCGGCCGATCACCTGGGTCACCAGCGAGAACACGTTCTCCACCGCCCGGAACCCTTGCGAAAAGAGCAGCGAGTCGATGCCCAGCACGCCCACCAGCGTCACCTTTTCAAAATCAAGGCCCTTGGCCACCATCTGGGTGCCCAGCATGATGTCGTATTCGCCCCGGGCAAAGGCAGCCAGCATGTTTTCGTGGGCGTTTTTCTGGCTGGTGGAATCCTGATCCATGCGAAGCACCCGGGCGTTCGGGAACAGCTCCGCCAGTTCCTCCTCCACCCGCTGGGTGCCAAAGCCGGTATAGCGCACCTTTCCGCCGCATTCCGGGCAGACGGTGGGCACCGGCGAAATCGCCTTGCCGCAATAGTGGCAAAGCAGCTTGTTTTCCGATTTATGATACACCATGGGAACGCTGCAGCTGGAGCATTTGATCACCTGCCCGCAGCCGGAGCACATACCCACGGTCTTGTAGCCCCGTCGGTTGAGCAGCAGAATCGCCTGCTCGCCCCGGGCCAGTGTCTGGCGGATACGCCCGGCCAGCGCAGTGCTGATGCTGCCGGAGTTGCCGGCGGCCAGCTCAGCCCGCATATCCACCATTTCCACCGCGGGCAGCGGCTGGCCCGCATAGCGCCGGGTGAGTTTATACAGGGTATAGCGCCCCTCCAGCGCGGCCTGATAGCTTTCCACACTGGGGGTGGCCGATGCAAACAGCACCAGCGCGCCGTGATCCACGGCCCGGCGCTTGGCCACCTCCCGGGCGTCAAAGCGTGGTGCACTTTCCGACCGGTAGGTGTGCTCCTGCTCCTCATCCAGCACGATCAGGCCGATGTTTTTCAGCGGCGCGAACACCGCGCTGCGGGTTCCCACCACGATGTCGGCCCCGCCGGACTGGATCATCTGCCATTGCAGAAGGCGCTCGGTGTGGTTGAGCGCCGAGTGCTGCACCGCCACCCGCCCGCCGAAGGTCTGCTTCAGGCGGCGGATCATCTGGGGGGTCAGGCTGATCTCCGGCACCAGCACCAGAGCGGTTTTGCCCAGTTCCAGCGTATGCTGGATCAGCTTCAGAAACACCAGCGTTTTGCCGCTGGCGGTCACCCCGTAAAGCAGGGCGGCGCTGGGCTTGTTTCCGTCCATCTGGGCGCACAGGCCGTTGTACACCTGCTGCTGCTCCTCACTGAGGACGATCGGGTCGTTTGTCTGCGGGATATGGCTGAACAGGTCCAGAACCTTGTCCACCTGCCGTTTTTCCAGCACACCCTTTTCGCACAGGTTATCCAGCACCGCACGGCTCAGGCCCAGCTGGGCCAGCGCGCTCTGGGGTAACGGGCCGTTTTGCAGCGCCGCCACCGCTGCCTGCTGCTTGGCGGTGGGCTTTGGTTTTTCGGGCAGAGTGCCCACGAGGGAATATTCCGGTTCGGTGTGGCGCACCAGCTGCTTTTGCAGTCGGGGGCCATTCTCGGTTTCCACCGGTTTATATTGTGCCCCATAGGGGATGATGGCCTTCACCGCCTCGTACCAGGTGCAGAAGGTGCGCTCCTTCAAAAAGCGCACCAGACCCAGCAGCTCGTCGGTGAGGCGGGCGTTTTCCGGCGCTGCATCGAACAGTTCCTTGCAGCGGCCGGCTTCCTCCTGCTGGCCGGTGGCCAGCACCACGCCCATGCGGGGCTTATTGCCCCGGCCAAAGGGCACCAGCACCATGCCCCCCGGAACCACCGGATGGGCCAGTGTGGGGGGCACAAGATAGGTATAGAGCTTGTCAAAATGAAACGTGGCGCCGCTTACTGCCACCTGGACTGTTTGCAGCACCGTGCCGCGCTCCCTTCCGCCCGCCGGGGGCGGGTCACTCTTCTTCCTGCTGATACTTCTGAATCAGGCCGTAGATTTCCTCGGCGCACTCGTCCACGGTGTCGTTGATCACAACCTCGTTGTAATCCACCGCGTACTCCATCTCCTCCACCGCGCGGGCCAGACGCTTCTTGATGTCCTCCTCGCTCTCGGTGCCGCGGCCGCGCAGCCGCTCTTCCAGCTCGCCATAGCTCGGCGGCCGCACAAAGATGGTCACCGCGCCGGGATAGATGCGCTTCACGTTGCCCGCGCCGATCACCTCGATGACCAGAATCACGGTGGTGCCGTTGTTGATGCGCTTATCCACCTCGGACTTGGGGGTGCCGTAGTAGTTGCCGCAGTATTCGGCATACTCCAGAATTTCGCCCGCCTGAATGCGGCGCTCGAACTCCTCACGGGTCAGGTAAACATAGTTCACCCCGTCCTTTTCGCCGGGGCGGATCTCACGAGTGGTGGCGGAAACCGAAACCTCGATCTCCGGGTGCAGCTCCATCAGCCGCTTGACCACCGTGTCCTTGCCGGAGCCGGAAGGCCCGGAGATCACGATCAGATGGCGTTCTTTATTCATTGTCCAGCTCGTCCTCCATTTCATCGTCGGCATCGTCGTTGTCGTTCAGGCGGTTGGCCACGGTCTCCGGCTGCACGGCGGACAGGATCACATGGTCGGAATCCATGATGATCACCGCGCGGGTGCGGCGGCCGTAGGTGGCGTCGATCAGTGCGCCCTTGTCCCGCGCTTCCTGCACAATGCGCTTGATGGGCGCGGACTCCGGGCTCACGATGGCGATCAGCCGGTTGGCGCTGACCATGTTGCCGAAGCCGATGTTGATCAGTTTCATGCTCTGGCTCTCCTTATTCGATGTTCTGGATCTGCTCGCGGATCTTTTCGATCTCGGCCTTGGTGTCCACCACAATGCGGGTGATGGCAATGTCCTGGCACTTGGAGCCGATGGTGTTGGTCTCCCGGTTCAGCTCCTGGGTCAAAAAGTCCAGCTTGCGGCCCACCGGGCCGTCGCTTTCCAGAATCTCACGGTACTGGGCGATGTGGCTGCGCAGGCGCACCGTTTCCTCATCCACGGCGGTTTTATCGCCGAAGATGGCGGCCTCGGTGAGGATGCGGGCCTCGTCGATGTTCTGATCCTGCAGAATGGTCTGCAGCCGGGTGTACAGCTTCTGGGTGTAGGCCTGCACCCGCTCGGCGCTGCCTTCCTCCACCTTGCCCACGTTGGCCTCGATGGTGGCCAGGCGGCTCATCACGTCCGCCTTCAGCTTTTCGCCCTCCTTCGCCCGCATAGCCACGAAGTTTTCCAGCGCGGTGCGGCAGACCGTGCTCACATCCTGCCACAGCTGCTCCTCGTCCACATCCGCGTGGCGCACGCTCAGAACATCCGGGTAGCGGGCGATGAGCCCGGCGGTGGCGTCGTTCTTCACGCCCAGCTGATCGGCCAGCTTGGCCAGCGCGTCGGCGTAGCTTTTTGCCAGCGGCAGGTCAACCTCCACCGCCACATCCTGGCTGCCCACGCTCTGCATCTGCAGGCTCAGTTCCACCTTGCCCCGGCTGATGCTTTCGCTGAGCAGCTTTTTCAGCTTGTCGTCCAGAAAGGCACAGCTGCGGGGGATGCGGGAGGAATACTCAAAATAACGGGAGTTTACGCTTTTGATCTCGACGGTGATATCCCGCCCGTTCAGGATCGCTTCGCCGCGGCCGTAGCCGGTCATGCTCAAAGCCATTGATAAAGGCACCTCGTTCCCTGTTGGATCGCTCCTTGGATTGTTCGGGGATGCCGCCGAAAGCGGCCGGCATGGCTCTGCGCGCGCTGCTGATCCGGCCGCAGACACATTTCCCCATTTAAATATACATGCTATTATTCTACTCGGTTTGGCGCTTCATTGCAAGTTTTTTATCATTCCTGACCCTCCTGCCCTTGTTTTGCCCGCCGCCTTATATTACAATGGATGCGTTGATTTTCCGGCTTTTGGGGGAGGGGTTTCATGCAGACGAGGGAACGCTGGCATCTGATCGACGGGCTGCGGGGCCTGGCACTGGCCAACATGGTGCTGTATCACCTTTTATTTGATGTCTATGTGATCTGGGGCTTTGACCCGCTTTGGCCTGCCCGCTGGCCGGTTCGGGTGTGGGAGCGGTGCATCTGCTGCTCCTTCATCTTCATCAGTGGCCTGTGCTGGCACTGGGGCAGGCGGCACGCACTGCGCCGTGGCCTTGTGCTCAACGGCTGCGGGCTACTGATTACCGCCGTTACTCTGGTCGCCGTTCCGGAGCAGGCGGTGTGGTGCGGGGTGCTCACCTTTCTGGGCTGTGCCACATTGCTCACCATCCCGGTGGACCGGCTGCTGCAGGGCCGATGGGCCGTAGCCGGCCTTGCGGTGAGCCTTGTGCTGCTGGCGGTGTTCTGGCCGGTAAACCGGGGCTGGCTGGGCTTTGGCGCATTGCAGCTCTGGCAGCTGCCGGACGCGCTTTACCATTCCCGGCTGCTCACGGTGCTGGGCTTCCCCTTTGCGGGCTTTTCCTCCAGCGACTATTTTTCCATTCTGCCCTGGTATTTTCTCTTCCTGGCCGGCTACTTCGCCCGGCCGTTGCTGTTCGCCAATGAGCAGGTAAAAAAAATGGCCCGGCTGCGGCTTCCTCTGCTGGATTGGCTGGGCCGC
Source organism: Allofournierella massiliensis (assembly GCF_004345265.1). GTDB lineage: Bacteria > Bacillota > Clostridia > Oscillospirales > Ruminococcaceae > Allofournierella > Allofournierella massiliensis. The sequence goes on along the minus strand of NZ_SLUM01000010.1, from coordinate 49,977 downwards.
AAAAGCCTGCCGGTCTATCTGGTACACCAGCCTTTGTGCATGGCGGTGTGCATGGTGTTTCTTTCGCCTGCATCACCGTTCTGCCTTGTAAACTGAATTTTGTTTTTCCGCGGCGCTCTTTTCCAAACAAAAAGGGCGCTGTTTTTGCGTCCGGGGCCACCTTCTGTCCACTTATGTGCGAACCTGCCAAAACAAAGAAAAACATTTTGTTTGCTTTGTCAGTTGATATTATTAATAATTATTACTATAATTAAGACCCGGCTATTTCCGGATTTTGGAAGGAAGAATACATAACCTATTATAAAGAAAGGAATGTGAGGAAACTGAACCACCTGCCCTTATCCGTCCGCGTCCCCATTGAGGAGGACAATCCCAGCATCCTGCGCCATGAAGATGCCTGCATCCGGTGTGGCATGTGCAAGGAGGCCTGTACCAACCTGATGGGGGTGCACGGCAGCTACACGCTGGAAGAAACCGGCAACCGCGCCATCTGCATCTACTGCGGCCAGTGCGCCAACGTTTGCCCGGTAGACAGCATTGTGGAACGGGATGAATGCCCCCAGGTTCGTCAGGCAGCCGCCGACCCCGACCGGGTGCTGGTGGTCAGCACCTCGCCCTCGGTTCGCGCCGCGCTGGGCGAAGAATTCGGCATGGAGCCCGGCGCCTTTGTGGAAGGCAAAATGGTGGCGCTGCTGCGCGCACTGGGGGCCGACTATGTGCTGGACACCAACTTCGCCGCCGACCTGACCATTGTGGAGGAGGCCAGCGAGCTGATCCGCCGCATCACCGAAAAGGATCGCCCCCTGCCCCAGTTCACCAGCTGCTGCCCCGGCTGGGTACACTTTGCCGAGATGTATGCCCCCGAGCTGCTGCCCCATCTGTCCACCGCAAAAAGCCCCATCGGCATGCAGGGCCCCACGGTGAAAACCTATTTTGCAAAAAAGATGGGACTGGATCCGGAAAAAATCGTGCATGTGGCCCTCACCCCCTGCACCGCCAAGAAGTTTGAAATCCGCCGCGGAGAGCTGCACGGCGCCGCGGATCATCTGGGCATTCCCGGCCTGCGGGACACCGATCAGGTAATCACCACCCGGGAGCTGGCCCGCTGGGCAAAGGCCGAAGGTGTGGACTGGAACGCGCTGGAGGATTCCGCCTACGACTCCCTGATGGGTCAGGCCTCCGGCGCGGGCGTGATCTTCGGCAACACCGGCGGTGTAATGGAGGCTGCCCTGCGCACCGCCTACGCCTACATCACCGGCGAAAGCGCCCCTCAGAGCCTGCTAAACCTGACCCCGGTTCGCGGGTACGAGGGCGTGCGGGAGGCTCAGGTGGCAATCGGCGACCAGACGCTTCAGGTTGCGGTGGTTTACGGCACTGCCAACGCCCGGGCCTTCCTGCAGCGCATGAAGGAAAGCGGCAGGCAGTACCATTTCGTGGAGGTCATGGCCTGCCCCGGCGGCTGCATCGGCGGCGGCGGTCAGCCCAAGAACATCATGCGGGATGCGGACGAAACCCGCAAACAGCGCATCGCCGCCCTTTACCGGCGGGACGGCTCCATGGAGCTGCGCACCAGCCACGAAAACCCGGAGATCAAGCATGTCTACGAGGAATTCTACGGTCAGCCCCTCAGCGAGATGGCCGAGCAGATGCTGCACACCAGCTACCGGGATTGCAGCGGTCTGCTGAAAGGCCAGCCCGTTTCCGGCGAATAACCCTCTTTTCTGCCCACAGAACAGCAAGCACAGCAAAGGCCCCCGGCCTGCCGCAGAACGCGGCGGACCGGGGGCCTTTTTTTAATGGATTCAGGGTGCGATCAGCCGCGCCGGGGCCGGCTGGGCCGGGAGGGGGCGGTGGTGCGCTTTTTCTGGTGCTCACGGCGCTGCTCGGCAGCCTCCTGAGCACGCTGGGTCTGGGAGCGGGCCTTGCCCTTCTGAGCGGCGGCGCGCAGGGCGGCCACCTCGCTCTTGGTCAGCTCCCGGTACTGGCCGGGCTGAAGCATGCCCAGCTTCACCGCGCCCATGGCGCTGCGGCGCAGGCGGATCACTTCCAGGCCCACTGCCTCGCACATGCGGCGGATCTGCCGGTTCTTGCCCTCCTTGATGGTCATTTCCATCACGGTACGGCCCGGCTCATCCACCACCACGTTGATCACCGCAGGCTGGGTCACGCTGCCGTCGTCCAGAGTAACGCCCTTGCTCAGGGCAATGACCTGGCTCTCGTCTGCGCGGGGACGCACGGTAACCCGGTAGAGCTTGCTCACACCATGGGAGGGGTGCATCATCAGGTTGGCGAAGCCGCCGTCGTTGGTGAGCAGCAGCAGGCCCTCGCTGTCCTTATCCAGACGGCCCACCGGGAATACCCGCACCGGGTAATCGGCCAGCAGATCCATCACGGTCTTGCGGCCCCGCTCGTCGCTGGTGGTGGTCACAAAGCCACGGGGCTTGTGCAGCATCAGGTAGTGATATTCCTGCTTTTTCTCCAGTCGGATGCGCTGACCGTCGATGCTCAGGGTATCGCGATTCACATCCATCTTATCGCCCAGATTCACCGGGTGGCCGTTCACCTTCACCCGGCCCTCCAGAATGATCTGTTCCGCCGCGCGGCGGGAGCACATGCCCTGCTCGGCCATTACCTTTTGTACTCGTTCCAATGCCATAATCCGTTCCTCATATTCTCTGTTGGTTGATTGGAGAAAAAGCGGGCGGCAGATTGAACATGCCGCCCGACCTGGTTTACTGTTTCTGTTCCGGGTCGGCCGCGGCGGCCTCGCCCTTGTTCAGCAGGCCGGTGAGCTTGTCCACCAGCTCAGGCACCATGTTCAGCGCCCGGTCCACCGTGCTGTTGTGATCCGCCAGCTGGATGGTGCGCACGTTGCCGTCCTTGATGACCAGGAAGGCCACCGGGGTGACCGACACGCCCGCGCCGCTTCCGCCGCCGAACAGCTCCTTGGTGGTCTTTGCGCCAAAGTCGGAACCGCCGGACGCAAAGCCAAAGGTGACCTTGGACACCGGCAGAATGGTGGTGCCTTCCAGTGTGATGGGTTCGCCGATGATGGTGTTGGAGCCAACCATCTCGCGGACCTTGTCCAGGGTAACGCTCATCATACCCTCAAGCGGACGTTCAGCCATAGTCGTTTTCCTCCTGTGATGCAACCGGCCTTGCAAAGCCGGGGTGTTTCGTTGTGGTTCTGTCTGAGCCGGGCGGCCGTCAGATCAGCTTCTCCTTGCGAAGGCGAAGCAGCGCCCAGACTCCTGTTATTACCATTATAATCAGATGGGACGTGATTTTACAAGAGAAATGTTCCTGCCCCTGATGTTCGCCGGTGTAATCCGGCTCGATGACCAGCTGCTCCATGCGCAGATCCAGAAAGTTCTGCAGCATACCGAAGCTGGCGCCAAGGCCCGCGTGCACCGCGCCCACAGCCAGTGCGGTGGATGCGGCGTTTTCCCGGTGCACGGGCAGATAGATCCGGATATGGTGGATCTTGAAGCCTTCCAGCAGGCGGCGCAGAATCTGGCCGCCGGTGCGCACCCAGGTGAGCACCCAGTCTACGGTTTCCTGCAGGGTTTTTTCCGTTTTTTTCGGAGCTTCCTGCTTTGGCGGGGTCTTGTCCGCCTTGCGCTGCGGCGGCTGGGCGGCGACTTTTCCGGTCTGCCGGGCGGCGGGCTGAGGCGTTCCCTCTTTTTGTGCGGGCTCTGTTTTCTGCTCCGCCTGCACGGAAGAAGCTACCGGTTCCACCGGTTTTTCCGCCGGAGCTGCCAATTTTTCCTCCGCCGGTTTAACCGCCGCCTGCGTCGGCTTTGGTTGCACCGGCCCGGTTTTTTCCTGTTTCGGCTTTCGGGGCTTCTTTTGTTTTTTCGGCTTTTCCGGTTTCTCCGGGCGGGGATACAGCCGCACCCTCACCGCCAGCACCCGCAGCGCGGCAGTGAATTTGCCCTGTTCATAGCAGAGCTCAGCGGTCACCGGAACCAGAAGCGCGGCGATGAGCAGCGCCAGAAGCACCAGCAGAATCCAACCGATTCCCTTCAGAATCAGCCATACAACGGCCATCGGCTCGCCTCCTTACCCGTTGTTGCGTGTAGATAAATCAGGCCTGCGCTTCGCCTGTGCTGCCTGCCATCTCCAGCTGGACGCCGTCGCCTTCATGCAGCGGGGGCAGCTGTTCCAGTGTGGCCAGACCGAAGGTGCGCAGAAACACCTCGGTGGTACACAGGCTGATGGGCCGGCCGGGCAGATCCAGCCGTCCGGCTTCCTCCACCAGCCCCTTTTCCATCAGCTTTGCGATGGTGGACGAGGAGTCCACGCCGCGCACCTGCTCCACAAAGCCGCGGGATACCGGCTGATTGTAGGCGATGATGGCCAGCACCTCCAGCGCCGCCTGAGAAAGCGGCGTGTTGCGCCGGTTGTCCAGTACCCGCTTCACCGGTTCCTGCACGGCGGTTTTGGTGGCCATCTGCCATTTGTCGCCCAGGGGCAGGATGCACAGGCCCCGGTCCGCCTTTTCATATTCCTTTTGCAACTGCTCCAGAATGGCCACCGTCTGATCCTTCGGGATCTCCAGCGCCTCGGCAATCTTGTCCGCTCCGATGGCATCGCCATGGGCGAACAGGACGGCCTCCACAGCCGCCTTATATTCCTTTTCCTTCTGTGTCATGCCTTTTGTCAACTCTCCTGTTTCTTCATCCGGCCCCGGCGCACGGTGAGGGTTTCCTGATCGTCGATCTCGATGCGTCCCGCACGGATCAGCTCCAGCACCGCCAGAAAGGTTGCCACCGTCTGGCTGCGGCTTCCGCCCCGATTGAACAACCCCCGCAGGCTTGCCACCCGGCCTGTAACAATGCTGCGCAGCACATGCACCACTCGGCTGGCCACCGATACAAACGGCGCAGTAACCAGCGGCTCAAAGCTCTGCTGGTTGGGCGCGGCCTTGCGGCGCCGGCTTCTGCCCAACAGCAGCTCCATGGCCTGGGCCAGAAGGGTCGCTTCATGGGTCAGGCGGTAGGTGTTATCCTGCTCCAGCTCCATGGGCGGGCGCACAAAGCTGCAATGGCAGGCAGCCTGTTCGCCCAACTGGCGGGCCACCTCCTTGCAGGCGCTGTATTCGATCAGCTGGCCGGTGAGCTCTTCCTTCATCCGCTCCGCTTCCTCGCTGCGGGGCAGAAGCAGAAAGCTCTTCATCTGCACCAGACGGGCAGCCATCTCGATAAACTCGCTGGCCACCTCCATCCGGTTTTCCTGCAGGCCGTTGATCAGGCTGGTGTACTGGTCGATCAGCTCCAGAATGGGGATGTCGTAGATATTCATCTTGTTTTTGCTCACAAGATAGAGCAGCACGTCCAGCGGGCCGTCGAATTCCTCCAGATGGAAGGTCAAAGTCTCCATACTTTCCCCTCCTTACACCGCAACACCCGCGGCCATGTAGACCGCCCGGTCGATGAAGGCGGTGGCATTGTTCAGAATACCCCACATGCCGTTGTTCAACCAGTAGAGGGGAACATCAAACACGCCAAACATCAGCAAAAGGAACATGCCGATAAAGATCTGCCGCTCGTACTGCATCACCTTGAAATACAGATGCCGGGGCAGCACCAGCAGCAGGATGCGGCTGCCGTCGAAGGGCGGCACCGGCAGCAGATTGAATACCGCCAGCGACACATTGATTGCCACCATATAATAAAGGAAGTAGAGCACCAGCTCCGCCGCCATGCCTGCCGGCAGGAAATAGTATGCCAGCTTATACAGCATCATAGACAGATACGCCAGCACCAGATTGGAAAGCGGCCCGGCCGCCGCGCTGAGGGCCATGCCCAGCTTGGGGTTTTTGTACCGCTGGGGATACACCGGAACCGGTTTGGCCCAGCCGATACCGGCCACAATCATACACACTGCACCCAACAAATCGAAGTGCGCCATGGGATTCAGCGAAAGCCGACCCATATTTTTTGCGGTGGGATCACCCAGCTTGGCGCTTGCCCAGGCGTGGGCGGACTCGTGCACCGGAATGGCCAGCAGCATGGCAAGCCCGCGCATCACCCAGACAAGCAGCTGGGCAGGACTGATCAGACCCATAAAACTCTCCCTTTTTCTTCGTTTGACGCCTTATATAAAATAAGGTAGAATGTCTTTCAGCAATCACTGCACGCTGCCCGGCGCAAATGCAGGGCGTATCTGGCAGTTTGCTTTTTATTATAGCGTTTTTTGGGGCCGTTCACAAGCAAAATGGGACTTTTTCAGAGTTTTTCAAAGATATTTTAAAAAAACCCTTGATTTTTCCCTTCCGGCTTGCTATTATATTCTAGCGACTTAAATTAAATCGAGGAGGTGCAGCAAATGGCAAAGTGCAATTGTTGTGGCAAGGGCGTTTCCTTCGGCATCCAGGTTTCCCACTCTCATCGTCGGTCTAACCGCACCTGGAAGGCGAACGTGAAGCGTGTTAAGGCTATTGTAGACGGTTCTCCCAAGTACATCTACGCCTGCACCCGCTGCCTGCGCTCGGGCAAGGTTACCCGCGCTGTTTGATTTTTCAACGCAAAAACTGCCGGTCATCTTCGGATGACCGGCTTTTTTGTGTTCTGCTCTTCTGCCCTGCTTGACCGGTTCGCCCGGCCATTCTATAATGAAGGTAATGCAATTCGCGGTGACTTTTCACTGCTTGGGAGGGATTTTGCTTGGAGATCCAGTATTACAAGGAACCCAGCCGCTTTTTAAAGCGGGAGATGGAGTTCAAGGTGTTCGGCCATTCCGGCCTTCCCTGCCTTGCCTTCGCCTGCGAGGGAGGCCGTTTTTACGATTGGGAGGATCACGGCATGGTAGCCGCGCTGGCTCCGCTGATCGACGCAGGCCGCATCCAGTTGTTCTGTGCAGACAGTGTGGACGCGGAAAGCTGGATGGGCAGCGGCGAGGGCCGGGCCCGCAGCGAGACGCAGGAACGCTGGTTCAACTATCTGGCGGGCGAACTGATTCCCCGGGTACTGGCGCTGAACGGCGGTACCCATACACGGGTAGCTCTGCTGGGCTGCAGCCTGGGTGCGGGTCATGCGCTGAACCTGTATCTGCGGCGGCCGGAGCTGGTATGCGGTGCAATCTGCCTGTCCGGCAGCTATTCTGCCGCCACCTGGTTTGGCCCCTATCACGACGATCTGACCCTGCGCAACAGCCCGCTGGAATATCTGCCCCTGCTGCACACCGAGGGCCTGCCCTCCACCCGGCTGGCTCCCCTGTTTTTGTGCTGCGGCCGCGGCCCCTACGAGGATGATTTTCTGGCCGACACCCGGGCCATGGCCCAGGCGTTGACCGACCGGCGCATGCCTGCCTTTGTGGATTACTGGGGCGAGGATGTGAGCCACGACTGGCCCTGGTGGGCAAAGCAGGCCGTTTACTTTTTACCCCAGCTGCTGCAGCAGCTGAACAGCAAGGCAAAACCCACTGCATAACCCATTCCGCCGAGCTTTCCGGGCCCGGCGGAATTTTTTTGTGTTTTCTGTAACGGACGGTCGATACAGCCGTCTAATAGAGCGAAACGGCTGTTTTACATTCATTGCCCGAAAAAGGGGCAGATCGGAAAGGAGGGGTGCGCTTGCAGGACCTGGAAGAACTGTATCAGCTTTACAGCCCGGACATCTATCGCTATCTCTGCGGGCTCACCCATGACCCTGTCTGGGCGGAGGACCTGCTCAGTGAAACCTTTTTAAAGGCGGTGCGTGCCTTCGGCCGCTTCGAGGGACGCAGCAGCATAAAAACCTGGCTGTTCACCATTGCACGCAACGTGTGGGTGGATGCACTGCGCCGCAAACGGCCCACCCTTTCCTACGACGATATGCTGGCGGGCTATCTGGAGCAGGACATGCCGGACCCCCGCGGCCTGGAGGAGGAATGCGACACCCGGGATCTGGCTCGCCGGGCACGCCAGCTGTTGGAGACGTGCAAACCGAATGCCCGCACCGTTCTTTTAATGCGGGCCCAGGGCTATTCCTTTGCCGAAATCGCCCAGGCATGCGGCATCACGGAGAATTCCGCCCGGATGCTGAGTTTCCGCACCCGCAACTGGCTGCGGGATCAACTGAAACAAGAGGAGGGATCGATGCAATGAACAAAGGCATCGTGTCAGACATTTCCTGCGACGTGTGCAGGGATCTGATTCCGCTGGTGGCCGACGGCGTCGCCAGTGAGGACAGTGAAGCTCTGGTACACGCCCATGTGGCCCACTGCCCTGCCTGCCAGGCGTATCTGGATTCCGGCGGCATCCAGCTGCCCGCACCGGAACCGGACGCTGCCCGGGTGCTGGGGCGCATCCAGCGCAAGCTGCTGGCCCAAAGTGCCCTGATGGCGGTGGCCGGATTTGTGGTATGCCTTGCGCTGGCAAACGGGCCGTTCCTGGCCTGGGGCCTGCCTGCGCTGGGTGCACTGGGCTATGTATTCCTGCGCCGCAGTGTCTGGTTCGCAGCCATCATCAGCGCCATTCCCATGGCGCTGGTGCTGCTGGTCAGCACACCGAACCGCACTTCCCTGATGCAGGCCGGGCTGTATCTGTCCGCCCTGCTGGTGGGCGCGCTCATCGCCAAACTGCTGCACTTCGCCTTCGGCGGGCTGCGCCGGGGCCAATCCGACCCAAAGGAGGAATCTTTGGATGAATAAAATCAAATGGCCGGCTCTTCCCAAAATCCGGCAGACCCCGCTCACCCGGATTGCCGCCGCCCTGCTCGCACTGGTGCTCATCGCCGGTCTGGTGCTGGTGGTGGAACGGCAGGTGGGCAACCCCATATCCGCCCGGTGGACGGTGCACACCATCAATGACGCTTTACAGGCCAAATACCCCGGTGAGGGCTATGTGGTGGGCAATGCCCGCTACACCTGCGCGGACGGCAAGCGCCGCTATGTCTGCCCGGTATACCAGACCGGAGAGGAGGACGTGGGCTTTTCCGCCTATGTGAGCAGCGGCCAGGTTTATACCAATCGCGCCCTGACGGTGGACAGCGGTCTGAACACCTCCAACCGGCTGCGCAATGAGCTGGCCGACCAGCTGGATACCAACCGGCTGTGCCGGGATCTGAAGGGCCGCTCCCCCTACGAAACCACCCTCACCTTCTACCCGGAAGATAACGACCGGGTATTCGATTCACAAAATCCTCTGTTCCGGGTTGGAATGGAGTTTTCCGCCGATAGCCTTCCCCTGCCCACCGTACTGTATACGGGCTTCCACAGTGCAGACCGGGAACCACCTGAGGTCACGCTGGAAAAAGCCGCTTCCTATCTGGTGGCGCTGAAGCAGGCCGCCGCCAATCAGGGGCTCGCCTTTGATTACTACTCTGCCACCGTCTATGGCCGGAACATCACCTGGCTGCTGCTGGATGTGCCCACCGAAGCCATTCCGGATCAGCTGCCGGATGAGACTGCCGCCGGGGAACCCCAGCCCGCCGCAGAAGAATCCGCAGGCGAGACGCCGGCAGAGGGCAGCTTTGACGCACTGGTGGCCCTGTTGCAGGACCGTATCACGCAGAACGGGCAGACTTCGCCCACCGTTGCAGACGCTTCCCCCGCAAACAGCGCCCGCAGCCTGAGCGATCAGCGGTTTGCCCTGCTGTACCGTGAGGACAGCTGTTTTCAGCCGTTGTAACCGCGCTGCGGATTCTCTTTGAAACACGCAGTCGCCCTGTGTGCCGTTCTATGGCGCACAGGGCTTTTCTGTTTCTCCGGCTTCTCTTACTTCTCAACTTCCGCCGGTTCATGGTATAATAGAACCAATATTTGATAAAACCAATGGAGGGAGCTTACTTATGGCGATTCGGATTGGTATTTTTGGTTACGGCAATCTGGGCCGGGGCACCGAGTGTGCGGTGCGCCAGAACCCGGATCTGGAGCTGGCTGCGATTTTTACCCGGCGGGATCCGGCCAGCATTTCTCCCCTGACCGAGGGCGTGCCGGTTGTGGCGGCAAAGGATGCTGCTGACTGGGCCGGTAAGATTGATGTGATGATCCTGTGCGGCGGCAGCGCCACTGACCTGCCGGTGCAGACCCCCGAGCTGGCCCGCTGGTTTAATCTGGTGGACAGCTTCGACACCCACGCCAAAATCCCCGAGCACTTTGCTGCGGTGGACGCCGCCGCCAAAGCCGCGGGCACCACTGCCCTGATCAGCGGCGGCTGGGACCCGGGCCTGTTCTCGCTGAACCGGGTGTATGCCGAAGCCATTCTGCCCCAGGGCGGAACCTACACCTTCTGGGGCAAGGGCGTGAGTCAGGGCCATTCCGACGCCATCCGCCGCATTGAAGGCGTGGAGGATGCCCGCCAGTACACCGTACCGGTGCCCGAGGCGCTGGAGCAGGTGCGTGCCGGGCAGCGCCCCACCCTGACCACCCGGCAGAAGCACACCCGGGAATGCTATGTGGCCGCAAAGCCGGGGGCAGATCTTGCCCGCATCGAGCAGGAAATCAAGACCATGCCCAACTATTTTGCAGACTACGACACCACCGTCACCTTTGTGAGTCTGGAGCAGCTGCACGCCGAGCACAGCGGCCTGCCCCACGGCGGCAGTGTGCTGCGCAGCGGCCTGACCGGCTGGAACGAGGAGCACACCGCCACAGTGGAATACAGCCTGAAGCTGGATTCCAACCCGGAATTCACCGCCAGCGTACTGGCCGCCTGCGCCCGTGCCGTACACCGGATGCATACCGCCGGGCAGACCGGCTGCAAAACCATTCTGGACGTTCCCCCCGCACTGCTCAGCCCCCTGAGCGGCGAGGAGCTGCGCCGCCAGCTGCTGTAAGCCGGAGCGCGAACCCCATATCCAAGGAGTTTTTATGAAGATCACTCACATCTGCCACAGCTGCTTTCTGGTAGAGCTTTCACACACACTGCTGCTGTTCGACTACTTTCAGGGCCCGCTGCCTGTGCTGGATTCGGAAAAGGCGCTGTTCGTCTTTTCCTCCCACCGGCATCACGACCACTACTCCCCCGCTGTGTGGGAGCTGAGCGAGAGCCACCCCAATGTGTTTTATGTGCTGGACGAGAACATTCCCGCCCGGCGCTCAGCCAATGTGCTGCCCGCCGCGCCCCGCAGCCGGTACGACTGGCAGGGTCTTTGCATCGAGACTCTGCGCTCCACCGACGAGGGCTGCGCCTTTCTGGTACAGGCCGAGGGGCTCTGGTTCTACCATGCGGGCGATCTGAACTGGTGGCACTGGGAGGGTGAGCCGGACGAACAGAACGCCTGGCACGACAAGGCCTTCCACGAGGAGCTGGAACGCATCCGGGGCCGCTTTTTCGACGCGGCCTTTGTTCCGCTGGATCCCCGGCAGGAGGGAAACGCCTGGTGGGGCTTTGTGGACTTTTTAAATGCCTGCCGCTGCGACAATGTGTTCCCCATGCACTGCTTCGACAACCGTGCCGGAATGCTGGCCTATCTGAAGCGGCCGGAGCTTGCGCCCTATCTTGCCCGCATTCACGCGGAAGAGGTCTGGCAGGGCTGAGCAGCTGTTCTTATCAATCCATTCCAGAAAGGAATTTTTCACAATGAAGTTTAAAATGATCCACGAAAACTACAACGTCTTTGATCTGAACCGCTCCAAAGCCTTTTATGAGAAGGCTCTGGGCCTTGCGGAAGTGCGGCGCATCACCGCGCCGGACGGCTCCTTTATCATCGTGTATCTGGCCAACGAGGAAAGCGACTTCCAGCTGGAGCTGACCTGGATGCGTGACATGGACCGCCCCTACAACCTGGGCGACTGCGAGTTTCATCTGGCCTTCCAGGTGGAGGATTTTGACGCCGCTCACGCCCTGCATAAGGAGATGGGCTGCATCTGCTTTGAGAACGAAGCCATGGGCATCTACTTCATTCAGGACCCGGACGGCTACTGGCTGGAGATTGTACCCGAAAAGAAGTAAGCGGAAAATCTGTTTTCAGGGCATAGAAAAGCGCCCGCGCAAGCTGCCGAACCGGCAGCCGCGCGGGCGCTCTTTGTTTGTATTTTGCTTTATTCCATAGTCCCGTCGATGCGGCGCATCATGCCCCGGTAGAAGGCCACCGCAGCCAGCGCGGCCAGCGTCTCCGCCACCGGGAAGGAGGCCCATACGCCGTTCAGCTCCCAGAAACGGGAAAACACCAGTGCCAGCGGCGGAATGACCACCAGCTGCCGGATGAGCGACACCGCCAGCGACTGCATGCCCTTGCCCAGAGCCTCAAAGCAGCCGGCCAGCACGGTGCCGAAGGTGGACACCAGAAAGCCCAGGCTGGTGATGCGCAGCATGGGCACACCGATGGCCACCATGGCGCTGTTTGCATCGAAGAGGGCCATGATCTGCTCCGGCAGCAGCCAGGCGATCAGGGTGCCCAGCGCCATGATCACGGCGGTGAGGGTCAGGCTCCAGCGGATGGTGGAATGCATCCGCTGCTTCTGGCGCGCACCGTAGTTGTAGCTCACAATGGGGCGCATGCCCTGAATCAGGCCGTTGGCGGGCATGTACACAAAGGTTTGCAGCTTGAAATACAGGCCAAACACCGCCACCGCCAGTTCGTGCAGCTCCACCAGCAGGGCATTCAACACGCCCACCAGCAGGCTGGGCATGGCAGTCATCAGGCAGGAAGGAACGCCCACGCCATAAATCTTGCGGGCAATGTTCCAGTCCACCTTCATGTCTCTGCGGGTGATGTGCATACCGGTCTTTGCCCGGAAGAAGTAAATCATTGCCATGGTGCAGGCGGTCAGCTGACCGGCCACGGTGGCCACAGCCGCACCGGCCACGCCCATGCGGGGGGCGCCCAGCAGACCGAAGATCAGGATGGGGTCCAGCACGATGTTCACGATGGCGCCCACGCCCTGCAGAATCATGGGCACAAACATGTCACCCACCGACTGCAGCAGCTTTTCGATGTAAATATGGAACAGGCTGCCGAAGGCAAGGCAGATCACGATGCGGGTGTACACCAGGCTCATGCTCAGCACCTGCTCATCGGTGGTGAACAGCCGCAGGAAGGGCTCGCTGCCGAACAGGCCGATCAAAAGAAAAGCCAGCGCGTGAATGCCGGTGAACACCATGCCCATGGAGGCGGCCTTGTCCACACTGCGCTGATCGCCCTGGCCCAGGCTGCGGGCCACAAAGGCATTGGAGCCCACGCCATAGCCCACTGCCACTGCCAGCACCAGATTCTGCAGCGGATAGGCCAGCGAAACAGCGGTAAGCGCGTCGCTGCTCAGGCGGGCCACAAAGATACTGTCCACCACGTTATACAGCGACTGGATCAGCATGGACAAAATGGGCGGCAGCGACATGCTCACCAGCAGCGGTAGCACCGGCCGGCTGCCCATGGGATTCTGGTTGATTCGTTCGGTCATTCCGGTTCCTCCTTGGCATAAAAAAACAGGGCTACAATCCCCTGTTTGTGAATCAGAAACAGGAAAATTTATAGCCCTGCGGTTTTTCGCATATTTAATTGCCGGTCAAAAATCCCCGGCGTTTCGGCGGGTATTATAATAGCACCCCACCCGGCTGCTTGTCAAGAGGGAATTCCCGGAATTTTTCTCAGCGCAGCAGATGAATGTAGCCCAGCAGAGGAACCGGCTGCTCCTTGTCCTGCACGGCATAAACCAGACCCAGAATCCAGAGCACCAGCCCCAGCAGGCTTACCACATTTACCGCCAGCATTACGATCCAGCCCACCAGCGGAATCCAGCCCAGAACCCAGCTCACCACCGACGAAACCACCCGCAGCACCAGGAAAAACAGGTTCAGCACCAGCGCCTGATTCAGATGAAACCGGGAATTGTACCGGTCGCCCACAAAATAAGCCAGCAGCCAGCCCACCAGCGTGATGTATGCCACAATGTTCGTTGCTTTACGATCCATAAATCCACCTCATTTTGAAAATCGGCTTTTGCGCCGTTTCGACAAATTGTTCTTTCTGATTATACCAGCCCGAAGAACACTTTGCAACGCCGGCGGCCGCACACCCCTGCCCTTTGCCGCATAGGATGGGCCAAAAAGTGAGGTGTTGCGGGATGAAAAAGCTTTCAAACCATGTGGATTTCTTTATGGGCGCACTGGGGCCAAAGGGCTTCCAGGGCTACTTCGACTGGCTGGATACCCGGGAACAGGTGCCGCTGTATCTGATCAAGGCAGGCCCCGGCTGCGGCAAAAGTACTCTGATGAATCGTCTGGCGCAGGCCAGCCCTCTGCCGGTGGAGCGGATTCACTGCTCCTCCGACCCGGACAGCCTAGACGGTGTGATCTTCTCTCAGCCCCGGGCAGCCATTATTGATGCCACCGCTCCCCATACCGTGGAGCCTGCCTACCCCGGCGCAGTGCAGAAGGTGGTGGATCTGCACCATGTGCTGGATAACGACTATCTGACTGCCCACCGGGGCGAGATCGTGGCCCTGTTCCGCCGGTGTTCCGCTTTGCAGGAGCAGGCGGGCCGATCCATCCGGGCGGCCGCTGCTCTTCTGGAGGACAGCCGCCGCATCACCGCGCCGCTGGTGAACGAGGAAAAGCTGCTGGGCTGGGCCCGCCGGCTGGGAGCCCGGATACTGCCCCGCACCGATCACCCCGGCAGCGAGAGCATTCGCCTGCTGAGCGCGGTGACCCCCAAGGGCCGGATGGTCTTTTTGAACACGGTAAAAGCGCTGGCCGGCGAATTCATCGTGCTGCACGACGAGCAGGGCGCGGCGGCTCCGATGGCGCTGGCCCTGCTGCGGGAAATGGCGCTGGAACGGGGCTACTCCATCATTACCTGCCCCTGCCCGCTGCGGGAGGGCGTGATCGATCATCTGTTCATTCCCGAGCTGCGCCTTGCCTTTTTGACCGGCAATTCCTGGCACCCCATGAATCTGGACGGCCGGCAGAACGTGCACTGCACCCGTTTTCTGGAAAAGGGCGCACTGCGCGGCCAGCGAGCCCGGCTGCGGTTCGACCGGCGGGCAGCGGCCGAGCTGCTGGAGCTTGCCAGCGAGGCCCAGCGGCAGGCCAAGGCAAGCCACGATGAACTGGAAAGCTACTACCGCACGGCGGCGGATTTCTCCCAGCTGGACGGGATCGCCGCCCGGCTGACCGAGACCCTGTTTGCGTGACCGGACGCCCCTTTTGTGATACAATAGATGCAGTCTGTATCACGAGAGGGGCATTTTCATGGAACAGATCCATCTTTCGGTGCGGCAGCTGGTGGAGTTTCTTCTGCAGACCGGCAGCATCGACAGCCGCTTTTCCGGCTTTGACCGGGCGAACGAGGGCGCGCGCATCCACCGGCGGCTGCAAAAGCAGGCCGGGCCCGGCTACGAGGCCGAGGTCTACCTGAAGCAGGAATACACCGCAGCCGAGGTGGACTATCTGGTGGATGGCCGGGCGGACGGCATCTTCACCGATGAGGACGGCCTGACCGTGGTGGATGAAATCAAGACCGTGACCACCCCCAGCGACCAGATCCACGAGGACATGAACCCGGTACACTGGGCACAGGGGCAGGTTTACGCGGCCATTTATGCCCGGCAGCACGGGCTGGACGCCATTGCGGTACGGCTGACCTATTTCCAGGTAGACGACGAGGTGGTGGTGGATTTCCGCCGGGAATTCACTGCCCGTCAGCTGGAAGATTTTGTGCTGGATCTGCTGACCCGGTATGCCCCCTGGGCCAAGCGGGCCGCCGCCTGGCAGTTGACCCGGGGCGAAGCTTTGCGGGCGCTGCAATTCCCCTTTTCGGAATACCGGGCGGGCCAGTACGCGCTGGCGGGCGCGGTGTATCGAACCCTGCGGGACAAGGGCCGCCTGCTCTGTCAGGCGCCCACCGGCATCGGCAAGACCATGAGCACCCTGTTCCCTGCCCTGAAAGCCATGGGCGAGGGCTGCGGTGAGCGGGTGTTTTATCTCACCGCCCGCACCACCACCCGGCAGGCAGCGGAGGATGCGCTGGCACTGCTACGCAAAAACCAGCCCGGCCTTGCCCTGAAAAGCATTACCCTCACCGCCAAGGACACCATCTGCATGCTGGAACAGCGGGAATGCACCCCGGAGGCCTGCCCCTACGCCAACGGCTATTACGACCGCATCCGGGACGCCCTGTGGCAGGCACTGGACGAAAACGAGTTCACCCGCGCCGCACTGGAAGATCTGGCCCGGCGGTTCACGGTCTGCCCCTTTGAGCTGGGGCTTGATCTCTCGCTCTGGTGCGATGTGATCGTGGGAGATTACAACTATCTGTTCGATCCGGTGGTCAGCCTGAAACGCTTCTTCGAGAGTGGCGGCGATTACCTGTTTCTGGTGGACGAAGCCCACAATCTGCCGGACCGGGCCCGGGAGATGCACTCGGCCAGCCTGTTGAAAAGTCAGGTACTGGAGGCCCGCAAGGCGCTGGGCAAGGGCAAAAGCAAGCTGAAAACCGCTCTGGGCAATCTGAATGACGAGTTCGTGGAGCTGCGCCGCCAGTGCGACGAGGCGGAAAACCGCACCTTCTTTGAAAAGGGGGCCCGCACCGGCCTGAACCGGGTGATCGGCCGGGTGACCGGCCCCATGGAGGAATGGCTCACCGAGCACCGGGAGGGCACGGCCCACGACCTGATCCTTGCCCTTTACTTCGAGCTGCGGGCCTATCTGCGGGTGGCCGAGCGGTACGACGACCACTATGTGACCCAGATGGCGGCCTTTGGCACCGACGTGCGCATCAGCCAGCTGTGCCTGGATCCCAGCGCCTTCCTGGATCAGAGTTTTTCCAGCGGCCGGGGCGCGGTGCTGTTCAGCGCCACCCTTTCCCCCATGGACTACTACCGGGACATTCTGGGCTGCACCGAAGCCCGCTGTGCCGCCCTTCCCAGCCCCTTCCCCACCGAAAATCTTGGCCTCTTCTGCGCAGCGGACGTGAGCACCCGCTATAAAGACCGGCAGCAGAGCATCGAACCGGTGGCCCGGTACCTCTATGAAATGTGCCGGGGCCGCACCGGCAACTATATGGCCTTTTTCCCCAGCTACAGCTATCTGACCCAGGTGCTGGAGCGGTTCGAGGAATTGTTTCCTGAGATGCGTACGCTGGTGCAACAGCCCGGCATGGATGAGCAGGCCCGCAGAGAATTTCTGGATGCCTTCCAGCCGGATGCCACCGAGACCCTTCTGGGCTTCGGCGTGATGGGCGGCGTGTTTGGCGAAGGCGTGGATCTGGCGGGCGAGAGGCTGATCGGCACCGCCATCGTGGGGGTGGGCCTGCCCCAGGTGAACCCCCGGCAGGAGATCCTGCGGGATTATTTTGAGGAGAGCCGGGGCAGCGGCTTTGCCTACGCCTACCAGTACCCGGGGTTCAACAAGGTGCTGCAGGCGGCAGGGCGGGTCATCCGTACCCCGAAGGACAAGGGGGTGGTGCTGCTGATCGACAGCCGTTTTGGCCGGGCGGAATACCGGCAGCTCTTCCCCAGCCACTGGGCCCACTGCCGCTGGCTTTACGGCCCGGCCCAGCTGGCAGATCAATTGAAGGATTTCTGGGAGACGGTTTGATGAACCAACCTCCTCTTTTCGCGATTTCTGCGCGGTTTTGCCCCGCGGATCACGAAAAGAGGGGGCTTTTCTTTTTCCTACCATTATAGTATAATTATCTCATTCATCCCGGTACAGGAGCGGTGTATTCGCTTTCGACCGCGCCGGAAGGAAAGGAGATCCTGCCATGCACCGAAGGGTATTGGCAAGCCTGCTTGCCGCAGCATTGCTGCTGAGCGGCTGCAGCCGTCCGGCGGAAGCCGCAGTGCAGCCCGCAAACAGTGAAAACGGCTCGCCGCAAAGCGAACCGGAACAGGAGGTTATGAAAATGGAATCCACCGAAAACGTGATTTATCTGGCCGGGGGCTGTTTCTGGGGCATCGAACAGCTGATGCAGTCCATCCCCGGCGTGATCGACGCCAAAAGCGGTTACGCCAACGGCTCCGGCGAGGCCGACGCCAACTACCCCACCGTATCCACCGGGAAAACCGGTTTCCGGGAAACGGTGCGGGTGGAATATGACTCGGAACAGGTGAGCCTGGACGCACTGCTGCTGGCCTACTTCTATGTGATCGACCCCACGGTGGAAAACCGGCAGGGCAACGATGTGGGCACCCAGTACCAGACCGGCGTTTACTACACAAACAACAGGGCAAAGGAGACGGTGGAGCGCATCGCGGAGATCGAGCGCAGCCGCAGCAGCCAGTTCAAGGTGGAGATCGGCCCGCTGGTGAACTTCTACCCTGCCGAAGAGTATCATCAGGATTATCTGGAAAAGAATCCCAACGGTTACTGCCACATCCCCCTTGCGGAAATGAAGCTGTTTTCCAGCCTGCGCATCGACCCGGGCGATTACCAGAAGCCTGCGGCGGAAGCCATTCGGGACAAGCTGACCAGTGAGCAGTACCGGGTCACCCAGCAAAACGGCACCGAGCATCCCTTTGCCAACGAGTTCTGGAACCAGTTTGAAAAGGGCATTTACGTGGACGTGGTCACCGGCGAACCGCTGTTCTCCTCCACCGATAAATTCGAGAGCGGCTGCGGCTGGCCCGCCTTCTCCAGGCCCATCGAGGAGCCCGCCGTGGTGGAACTGCCGGACGACAGCCACGGCATGCACCGCACCGAGGTGCGCAGCCGCTCCGGCGACTCCCATCTGGGCCATGTATTCACCGGCGACCCGGAATCTCCCAACGGGGTGCGCTACTGCATCAACAGCGCCTCGCTGCGCTTCATCCCATACGCCAAAATGGAAGCGGAAGGCTACGGCTATCTGCTGGATCTGTTTGAAGAATAAGCAGGTTTGCCTGCCCGCAAAAATGCCCCGGATCTTTTTCAAGAGCCGGGGCATTCTTTTTACTTGATCGTTCAAACAGCCGAACAACCACCTGATTGCTATGAGCGAGCCACTTCCACGCGAAACGTAGCCCCGCCGCCGGGGGTATCGCTCACACCCAGCTGCAGCCCGCAGCGCCCGGCCAGTTCCTGCGCCACCGAAAGGCCAAGCCCGAAATGTTCCCGGCTGGACCGGCTGGCATCGGCACGCCAGAATCGCCGGAACACCGCTTCCTTTGCCTGATCCGGAACCCCCGGCCCGTGATCGCACACCTCCCAGATCATTTTTCGGCCCTGTGTGGCACAGTACAGCTCAACGGCCTTGCCCTCCGGGGAATACCGCAGCGCATTGTCCAGAAATATTTCCAGAATCTGGCCGAGCTCCGCCCGGCAGACACTGGAGCAGGCGCAGAACGCCCGGGAGGATTCGCTGCTTTCCGCTCAGCGGAATCTGGAGGATGCGCAAACCGCACTGACACAGGCTGAATCCGACTATACGCAGGCGCAAAGCTCCGCCGCACTGACTGCGCAGAGCAATGCGGCGCAGGAACAGCAGCTGCAGCTGGAGATTGCTTCCACAGAGAAGTGTATCGCACTGTTCACTGCCTGCATGGAAACCGATGGTCTCATCTGTGCCGAACGGGACACACAGCTGCTGACCTGTGATCTGAAGGAAGGGCAGCCCTGCCCGGAATCCGGCGGACTGCGGATTGCCCGCGAGGACAGCGAGCTGGTTGCAGCCTTTTCTCTGCCTGCCGCGCAGGCGGAAAATCTTGCTGCCGGGCAATCGGTAACCATTGTACAGGGATCCGCCCGCACCGAAGCGACTGTGCGCACAGCTGTTGAGGATACCGAAAGCGGAGCGTTTCAGGTCACTGCAGTACTTCCGGAAGATGCCGCCGGATTCCGGGCCGGCACAGCACAGGCCGAACTGATTTTTCCCGCACCTCCTATGGCACCTGCCTGCCCGTATCTGCCATCCGGCAGGATACGCAGGGCAGCTTCGTTCTCACCGTGGAAGAAAACCGGAGCACCTTTGGAATCAGCTACACGGCCCGGCGGGTTCCCGTTACCGTACTGGAAGTGGGCAGCGACGGACAGTACGCCGCCGTGGAGGGCACCATCGGCGGCAGCGTGATCGCTTCTTCTGACCAGGCTGTCAGCCCCGGCTCCTCCGTGAGGATTGCGCAATGAGGCGGGTGATCATCGGGCTGCTGATGCTGGCTCTTCTGGTTGCGTCTACCACCAGCATGAACCACGCCGACGCACTTGCTCAAAACTGCCAAAGCGTCAGCCTGCGCTATCGCCAGGCCCTCACCGCCGAAACGGTTCGCACCGCCCGGGACAAGCAGCCCGGCCTTACCTTCTGGGCAGAAAGCAGTTGCCTGCTTTGCACAAGCCTGCATCAGACGCAGTGCACGGCGCTGTACTATCAGGGCGATGCGCTTCTGGTTATGGGGGCAGAATATTGTGCAGGCGAGCCACCCGCTCCGCTGGATTTTTCCGGCTGTGCAATTTCCACCGCCCTTGCGGACGATCTCTTCGGCAGTGAGGATGTGCTGGGGCTCAGCGTTACGCTGGAAACCGGAGAATACACCGTGCGCGGCATTTTTTCAAGCAACCGGTCACTGGCTCTGATCCCTTGCGAGGATGCCGGGTTCACGGCGGTGGAGCTGCCTTTTACGGAGGATTTTCGCCAGTCTCCCGCCACCTGGGTCAATACACAGCTGACAGAAAGCGGCCTGCCGGAGCCGGACTGGCAGCTTTTCACCGGGCTATGCGCCGCCCTTGGCCGCGGGCTGGCCTGGCTTCCGCTGGCATTTGCCGCTCTGGTTCTGATTCTGCACGGAGCGAAAGCCGTCGTCCACTGGCCCTTTCCTGCCCGGGACATTGCGCTGTTCTCGGTTCTTCTGACCACCGCATCGGCATTGCCTTTGCTTCTGTCCGTCTGGCCCTCCTGGCTTACCCCTTCCCGCTGGAGCGATTTTTCCTGGTGGACGCAAACGGCGCAGACGCTCTCTTTGCAGCTGGAAGCATTCCTTCTGGCGCCCGGTATGGGGCGGGATCTGGCAATCAAGTCCGGGCTGATCGCTCAGGTTGGAATCGCACTGCTGCAATGTGTTTTATGTGAGGCACTTCGCTGCATGCTCCGGCAATGCGACAGACCCGCTGCCACCGAGACTTGATGTGCTCTGTTTTTCTCTGGCGATTTCTTTTCCGTTAAAAAGGGAGACCCTGTTTGCAAGGGTCTCCCTTTTTGTCAGTCTGTTGTTTTCTTCGGGCACGTCGGGGCATGATAGCGCCAGCGAGCCGATGCCTGCTCTTTTTCCGGAAAAGCAGATTGTTTCCTGTTTCGGTCAGGCCGCTTTATGTGGCCTGCCAGCTGCCAGAGGATCACCGCACCGACAAACAACAGCACCGCTGCAAGGCCCAGCACTGCCAGTTCCTTTGCCGACCGCGCCGCCTGTGCCAGATAATCGCTCTGCCCTGCCAGTGCAGAAAATATTTGCATAGGATTTGTTTCGGCCGGGCCGGCCAGCAGCTCGGCGGGAAGATTCACCCCGCAGATGGCCAGATTCAGCGCCGCCACTGCCAGAATGATCTGTGTCAGATGCAGCGCAAGCGCCCTCTTGCGGCCGTACAGCATATCGTTCCACCGGCCATACAGCCGCACGAGGCCCACATATCCCCGCAGCAGCACACAGGCACAGAGCAGCACCGTGCAGCAGAAAATCACCCCATATACCTCCTGACGCAGCAGCTGCCGCCAGACGCCCAGATCCACCCCTGCCGTTTTGGGGGTATCGTTTGCCTTTGTCTGCAAATCGTACAATACCGACAGGCGAAGGCGATCATTCTGGGCCAGCAGCATCCGGGTGGGGGTAAGGCTGCTATTCGGCTGTTCGGGATGGGTACTCAGATAAACCGGTGCAGATTCCCCTTCCGGCCGGTACACCCCGCATACCGTATACTCCACATTTTCCACGGCGAACGTATCGCCTGCTGCGGCCAGCCCCTCCGGCACCACCGCCTGATACTGCCGCAGCAATACCGCCTGCGCCGGATAAAACTCACCACTCACAAAATCAAGACCTGCCACCTGCCCCCAGTTGGACAGGGCCACCCGGGCAATAAGCTGCTGTGACCCGCCGGGAAGATCGGCTTCCAGCATTCCCTGCCAGGCGGCACTGTTTTCCGCCTTGTCTCCCACCCGGCGCTGGAGCACCTCCAGCGTGAGGGGTGAGCTTTCGCCCAGCTCCGGGTATTCCAGCAGCATGGGAACGGAATACAGCGCACTGCGGCACAGCAGAACCTGCCTTGCAAACACTGCCGCAAAAGCCGCCAGCAGCACGGCCAGCACCCGCAGGATGAGCGCCCCTTTACTTTTCCGCCTGCCCGTTTTCATCCGATTCACCCGGCAGCACCACCTTTACCAAATCCCCATCCTGAATGGGCGCGGCCGCAAAAGCCGCAATCCGGAACTCTCCGGTTTCGCCAAGCTGCACCAACGCACTCTGCGCGTCGGTGGCGGTCACCATTACTGCCACTGCCGACGCATAACTCTGCTTCCCCCAGGGGGTCCATCGCTCCTCCAGCTTCATCACCATGGTGGAGCCATCCTCCCCCGTCTGGATGGCGGACAGGGGAATTTTACACCAGCCATCGGTAAGAATTCTCGCCTGGATGGTCACCGGCCCCTCCGGCAGTTCCGGCAGCGGGTTTTTCTGTTTCAGAACCACCCCGTCGCCGGTCTGCTCTTCCTCGCCGGCCAGCTCCAGACCTACCAGATTCATCTCGCTTTCCGGCGGGAAGGCCAGCAGAGAGGCTGTTTGCAGTATCTGCGCATCCTCGCCCTGTGCCTGCACACGAATCCGCAGTGCCGGGCGCTCGCCCTCGGTGCGGTAGACCGTTCCGGTGAAGAATTTTTCCTCATTCACACTGCCCCGCGTGGGAAATACCGCCTCCACCTGCGGCGCAAGCGTCCACTCCACCAGCCAAGCGACCGAGGTGCACAGCACCGCCGCCAGCACCACCGCCAGAAAAACGGCAAAACGCCGCCTGTTGTTCTTTGTTCGTTTCATGCTGTTTTCCTCCCGGGCGACACCTATTTGATGCCGGTGAACTCGATGCCCTCCACCAGCTCCTCATTGAAGAACCAGAACAGCAGCAGCACCGGCAGCATGGCCAGCACGCCGCAGGGAAAGACCACGGCCAGCGCATCTCTGCTGGTACTGGCGAGGAACACCGAAAAGGGATACATCTCACTGTCCCGCAAAAAGGCCAGCGGCTGCTCCACCATATTCCATGCGTCGATGAAGGTGAGCAGACACAGGCTCACCGCACCCGCCCGGCCCGCAGGCAGCAGCACCCGGAACAGCAGTGTCAGGGTTCCGGCTCCGTCGATCTGGCCGGCCTGCAGCACTTCATCCGGCACAGACTTGAAGATCTGAGTCATCAGGAATGTGCCGAAGGGCAGGAACATTGCCGGAAGGATCAGCGCGCCGTAGCTGTCCAGCAGGTTCAGCCGTTCCAGCACAATGTAGTTGGGCACCAGCGTCACCTGCACCGGCATGAGCATGAGCACCACCAACAGGTAAAACAGCCACCGCCGACCCGGGAAGGAGTATTTTGCAAAAGCAAAGCCGCCCAGAATGCTCACCAGCAGCTGCCCGGCCACGATTGCTCCGCATATAGCCAGCGTGCGCCAGAAGCGCAGCCAGTACGCGGTGCGGCGCAAAAACACCTGCACATACCCCTGTACGGAAAAGGTTCCGGGCAGAAGGCTCAGATCCAGCGTACCCGAACCGGAGGCCAGTGCACCGTATCGCTGCACCGCTTCCTGTGGGGACATGAAGCTGTTACACAGCACATAAACCGCCGGGAACAGCACAATTACCGACAGCACCGCAAAAAGCACCGCCAGCAGCCGATCCCGCTTTTTTCGCTTTCGTTTCACAAAACCGCCTCCCCGTCCTCGGACTGCATCCGGTACAGCACGGCCACCAGAACCATCATGCCGGCAAACAGCAGAATCGCCGCCACCGACAACCGGGAATAGGTCATGTTATTGAAATTGTTGTTCAGGTAATGCTGCAGAAAATACACGCTGGTGTGGGGATGCTCCCCGCCCAGCAGAAAGGCTTCCCGGTAGGATTTGAAGGCGTTGATCACGCTGATCACCACCACAAAGAATACGGTGGGCCGCATCAGGGGCGCGGTGATGTATCGGAACACCTGCCGCTCGTTTGCCCCCTCCAGCCGGGCACACTGATACAGCTCCTCCGGGATCATGTTCAACCCTGCCAGCAGCAAAATCACATTGTAGCCGCAGTTCTTCCACACATAAAGAGCCATCAGCACCCAGAAGGCTGCCGGGCTTTCCATCCAGCGCACCGGGGAAAGGCCCAGGGCCTGCAGCAGCGCGTTCAACGCCCCCTGCTCGGCCAGGAACACATCCACCACCATCACGATGCCTGCCACCGGCACCACCATGGGAAACAGCAGCACATTGCGGAACAGCTTTGTGCCCGCGAACTTCTTCTGCAATGCCAGCGCCAGCAGCATGCTTATCACCAGAATCAACGGCACGCCCAGGCCCAGAAAGCGCAGGGTGTTGCCTGCTGCCAGACGGAAGCTGCGTGTGCTCAGCACATAGGCATAATTATCCAGCCCCACAAAGGTCTGCCCGCCGGGGCCAAAGGTGAGGGAATACCAGAACGTAAGCCCAAACGGCAGAGCAAAAAACACCAGCGTGCCCAGCAGAACCGGGGCGGCCAGCGCATAGCCGGTCAGCGCCCGGCGCCGTTTCCATCGGCTGTACCCCTTCATCCCGTTTTCCCTCCTTTGCGGGTTTCTTTTGACAAAACCGCTTTGAGTGTTTATCATAGTAGTGTACTATACATTTCAGCATAGCACACCACCCAGATTTTGTAAAGGCTGGGCATGTGCCGGGAGGGATTCGATTTATGCTACGAACCCGCATCGTAAGCTGCCTGCTGGCGGCAGGGCTGCTTTTGGGCCTTGGCTGTGGCTGCACGGCCCAGCCCGCAGAAGAAACGACGCAGGAGGATGTGATGGTCATCTGCGCCGAGCTGCGGGACTACCGCAATGTGATGAAGGGCGTGAACTATTACGCGGTGCGCTACTACCCCAACGCCCAGTTTGAAATGCTCTGGCTGCCCGACCCGCAGGTGGATCCGGAAGGCCGCGAACAGCTGATCCGTCAACTGCGCACCCAGATTATGGCCGGCAAGGGGCCGGATGTGTTTCTGCTGCGCGGTACCGACAGTCTGCTGAATCCCTCGGATTCCAGTGAATATCTGTTTGAGGATCTGCACAAGGCCCAGACCGCCGGGCTGTTCTGCAATCTGACCGAGCTGTTGAGTGAAGCGGATTTTGCAGCCCTGATCCCGGCGCTGGAGCAGTATAAAACAAACAATGAGCCGCTGTACCTGCTGCCTCTGGGCTACCTGCCCCTCACCGTGAGCTACACCGATCAGACTGCGGACACCTTTGCCCGGGTGGCGCAGAGCACTTCTCCCCTGCTGGATTATCTGCCGGAGCTTATCAATGCCGCCGGGCAGGCCAACGAGGATGCGCTTTCCGGCCTGACCCGGGCCCTGCCTCTGGCAGGCGGAACCGGCGATCTGAGCGAAACCATTGACCGGGCGGATTTTGTTGAGCTGCTCCGGCTGCAAAAGCAGCTGATGCAGTCCGGCACGGCCAGCCAGCCGATGATTTCGTCGCTGAAAAAAGGGCTCACCGGCGGAGAGTTTCTTTGCTGGACCGGCATGCCTTTGTATGACCCGTTTCTGGAGCAGGCCAGCCTGCTGGCCGCACAAAACAGCGAACCGTATTTTGCGGCGGTTCCCAATCTGGAGGGCGGCGTCACCGGCATGGCCACCAGCTATGTGGGAGTTCGGGCCAACTCCACCCATCTGGATCAGGCCCGGGAGCTGATCCAGACCCTGCTCAGCGAGCACGTCCAGACCTGGGAAACAAACTTTCCCAACCCCGGTTACCGGGAGCTGAGCAGTGCCGATCAGGGCCTGCCGGTGTGCAAAACCGCCCTGGCCGCCATGCTGCGGGATCGCAACCGTTACGGCCCTTCCGGCGGCTTTGTGTGGGGAGAAATCAGCGATTCCACCATTGCCCGCTATGAGGAGTTTCAGAACAGCGTGACCGATATCACTCTGGTGGATCGGCGGTTCGAGCGGTATCTCACGATTTGTGCCCCCTATTTTGCGGGCACCCAGAGCGAAGAACTCACACTGGAAGCATTGCAGCAGGAATTCGTGATCTACGCGGACGAATGACCTATTCACAGGCATCAGATAAGCCCATAGAAAAAGGCCCCCGCGGGAAATATCCCGCGAGGGCCTTTTTTGTCTGATGAACCTTTTACTGAACGCGGCGGCGCAGCAGGCTGTAAGCAGGCAGCGCAGTTTCGCAGGGGATGGTGTATTTCATGGTGGCGTGGGGCGTGCTCTCCACCTCTTCACCCAGCTCATTTTTGATCCATTCCGGGGTCAGGGTGACGCGTTCGCCCAGCGGGGTGAGCGCTTCGATGGTATCGCCCAGGCAGAACTTGCCCCGCTGGCTGCACTGAGCCACGCCGTCCTGCCAGCTTTCCACCACGCCGATAAACTCCCAGTGGCGCAGGTAACCGCCGTTTCTGGTCTCCTGCTTGGCCTGTTGGCGGCCGAAGTAGAAGCCCGGCGAGTAGGGCCGGTGGCTGGTGCGATCCAGCTCTTCAAACACATCGTCCGGGCAGGTGTATTCCTCGGCGGTGGGGTCCTGCAGGAAGGCGTCCAATGCCTTGCGGTAGGCGCTGGTCACGCTGGCCACATAATAGGCGGTCTTGGCCCGGCCCTCGATCTTCAGACTGTCCACACCGGCCTGGCAGATCAGGTCGATGAAGGGGGCGGTGCACATATCGTTGGCGTTCAGGATATAGCTGCCCTCTTCGGTCTCACCGATTTCCATAAACTGGCCGGGGCGGGATTCCTCCACCAGATGATACTTCCAGCGGCAGGGCTGGGCACACTGGCCCCGGTTGGCGTCCCGCCCGGTCATGTACTGGCTGAGCAGGCACCGGCCGGACACGCTCATGCACATGGCGCCGTGCACGAAGGCTTCCAGCTCCAGATCGTCGGGCACATGGGCGCGGATCTCGGCAATGGCCCGCAGATCCAGCTCCCGGGCCAGCACCACCCGCTTGGCTCCCAGATCATAGGCGGCCTTGGCGGCGGCCCAGTTGGTGATACCCGCCTGGGTGGAAAGATGAATCTCGGTGTTCGGGGCATACTGCTTGACCATGGCCAGCACGCCCAGATCGGCCACGATGAAGGCATCCACACCGGCGGCCACCGCGTTCTGGATGGCTTCAGGGATGCGCTCCAGCTCCTCGTTGGTGGGCAGGGTGTTCATGGTCAGATAGATCTTCTTGCCCCGGGCGTGGGCGAAGGCGGCACCTTCGGCCAGCTGCTCCGGGGTGAAGTTACCGGGCGCGGCACGCATGCCGAACTCGGTCAGACCACAGTACACCGCGTCCGCGCCGTAGCGGATGGCATATTGCAGTCGCTCCAGATCCCCCGCGGGGGCCAGTAATTCCGGAATGGGAAGCATAATCGTTTTCCTTTCTCGTTTTCACAGCCGGGCGGGCGCGCAGAGAAATTTTTCTCCCGCGCGCCCGCCGCTTTGTTTCCTTGTTTACTTTACGCTGAATGCCTTGGACACATTGGCGTCGTGCTCGGCTTTGGTCTTGGCATAGTAGTACACGCCGTTTTTATCGGTCACAAAGAAGTAGTACTTGCCGTCCAGATACTCTGCATCCGGGTAGAGGGCTGCCTGGATGGCATCAATGCCCGGGTTGGAGATGGGGCCTGCGGGCAGGCCGTTCAGCTCATAGGTATTGTAGGCATTGTAGATATTTTCGGGAATGTTATCCCAGCCACCATAGTAGGGGGCAATCCAGTTGTAGATGTAGTTGTTGTCATCCGGATTCTGCACATAGCTGCTGGCATTGCTCTCCAGCCGGGGATAGGGGGAATCCTCCGCCAGCCGGTTATGGAACACTGCGGACACCCGCGTATCCTCAGAATTGCCGGCCTCCTCCTGTACAAAGCTGGCCAGGGTGACAACCTCTTCCAGCGTCATGCCCAGCTCGCTGGCCCGCTGGCGCATCTCCGGGGTAACCTTTGCGTCGAACTCGGCATAGAGCTTGTCCACATAGTTATAGACCGTATCGTCCACAAAGAATTCGTAGGTATCCGGGAACAGGTAGCCCTCGCACTTCATGAAGCGGTTGGGATCCTCCGGAATCTCGTTCCAGAACTCATACTGGCTGAAATCGCCGTTGTTGGCCACATCCAGGAATTCCTCAGCGGTGCACAGGCCGGCTTCCTCCATCAGCTGGGCAAACCGCTGGGCGGTGATGCCCTCCGGGAAGGTGACACTCACGGTTTCCCGCTTGGCATACTGGCTCATGGTCTCAATGATGGAATCGTAGCTCTGGCCCTGCACCAGTGTGAAGTCGCCGTATTGCAGATTGGCGCTCTTGCCGGTGTACTTCAGGTAGTAACGGAAGATGTTGGGATATTTGATGACGCCTGCATCCTTCAGGCTGCGGGCAATGGACGCGCTGTTTTCGCCCTGCTGCACGGTGACCAGAACCTCATCGCCAAGCTGGTCGCGGCCGTTCACATCCTGCATGATGCTGAAGGCCCCAAAAGCGGCCGCAGCCAGCAGCACAACAACCAGCACAACCAGCACGAGGCAGCCTTTGTGGCCGCGTTTGGGGGGCTGATCCGGGTTTTGGTAGGTTTCACGACGGTATTTAGCCATAGTAACTTCCCTGCACTTTCTTATTCCCTGAGCGGCGCGGGGTGCGCCGCCCTCTGATTCACTCCATGTCCAGCATCAGGCGCATATAGCCTTCCTGCACGTCAAAGGGCCGATCAAAAAACTGGATCATGCCGTAATCCCGGGCCACGCCCTCACCCAGAAACAGATTCTGCTGGGCGCCCAGGGTAATGTGGGCCTGTTCCGCGCCGGTTTTATCCCGTGCGGCTTCCATCAGTTTTTCCGCGGCCCGGTCGCCCTCCGCAAACAGCTCCACAAAATCCAGCGTCTGATCGTCCTTTTTAAAATAAATGCCGTAGCCGTCCTCACTGGACACAATGGTTCCACCCAAGGTGTAAAGATCGGTGAGCACCAGAATATAGCCCGCATTGTTCAAAAAGACCGCATCCGGCGCAAAGCGGCGGCGCAGCGCCTCCAGCCCCTTGGCGGTGACGGAATCAAAATCCGCCTGGGCCCACAGATTGCGGCGGATGGGGCGGGTGAATTCCCGCAGCCCGAACGCCTTCTGAAAGCCCCGCTGGGCATAAAAATCAAACAGGCTGGCACTGGCGGGGATGAGCACCGCGAAGCTCCATCCGCGCAGCAGCAGCTGGCTTCGGGCGTAGTCTATCAGTTCGGTCATCACACCCTTGCCCCGCTGCTCCGGCCGGGTGCACACGCCGTAGTAGTAGGCGCCTTTCCGGCCCTGCAGCGTGACGGGCACTGCGCACAGGCTGGCAATGACCTGGCCCTCTTCTTCCGCCAGAAAAACGTTTTCATACCCGGCAAACTTTTCAAAAATATTGGCGGCAACCGGTTCCGGATCCCCGAACACCGCCGAAAACAGCCCGGTCAGCTGGGCTGCATCGCTTTTCTCTGCCACACGAAACATGGCTTCTTTTCCCTCCCCCTGGCCGCATGCGCGGCGAAGGTCATTTATTCAGTACCGCCCGGTACTTGGGCTCGATGATAATGGGATTGTAGGACAATTTTGCCTTGCGCAGGCCTTCCGAACCCACATCGTCCTCCCGGTTGATCATCTCATAACCGGCGCAGACCTGACGGGCCATTTCCCGGTTAATAATATTGTACGCGCCGTTTACCTCATACAGTGCCTTCTCCACGTTGGTGTCGAAGATGCGGTCGTTGATGGCGCTGCCGAAGGAGTAGGCCACAATGCGCCCACCGGCGGTGATATAACCGCCCTCAATGGGCAGCTCGGTGTAATGGTCGAATACCATTTCGATGGCCTCGTGCTCCATCTGGATGCCCGGGTCATCCTTATTGTCGGCCAAAGCGGCCCACTCCCGGTTGAACTGCCGCACCAGAGGCAGCGATTCCTCGGTGATGGCATGGAACTCCCAGTCCGGGTTTTCCCGGATAAAGCGGGACACATGGTTGCGCTTTTTCTGGAACTTTTTGCCCGGCAGATCGGCCAGCTCGGACCGGTCATAGATGTATTCGTAGTCGTCGCGGACCGCTTCAATGGTGAACAGGCCCGGGTACCACTGCTCCAGCCGCTGTTTTGCCTCCACTGAAACGCCGTAAAGCCAGGCGGGCTCGCTCTGGGCTCTGGCATCCTCGATGATGGCATCCACGGTGGCTTTTTCGTCGCCGTGGCCGGAGGGGTACAGATAATGGAAAATACCGCCCCGGTGGCTGCGGGCGATCACATGATCGCCAAAGCGGGCCACCTGGGTGTCGTACGCCCTGCTCCACAGATAGAGGGTCACAAAGGCGTAGGTACTGGTCATATAACCACTGGCATGCAGCAGCGGGGTCACCCACTGGGCATCCTGCGGTTCGATGGGTTTGAATGTCAGCATAAAATCTCCTTGGTCGCACACAGCACATCCTCATGAATCTGCTGGATGGTGCGCATCCCGCCTGCCTCACAGCAGGCAACGGTCACCCAGCCCAGCGCGGCGGCGCAATGCTTGGCCGCCCGCTGGCTGCGTGCCAGATACTCGGTATCCTTTTCGTGTATGTCTTTCTTTGCTTCGTCGCCCTGATAGCGACCGGTCATCAGCGCCTGGCTCACCGCCGGGTCCACTTCCAGATAGATTACCCGATCCGGGGCGGGAATTCCTATTTTATTATACTCAAAATCGAACAGCCAATCCAGAAACGCCTGCCACTGCTCCGGCGGCAGCTTGGAGCACTGGTGCACCGCATTGCTGGTGGTGTAGCGGTCGGCAATCACAATGCCGCCTTCGCGGTAGAACTCGCCCCACTTCATCTTGTAGCTGGCGAACCGGTCCACCGAATAGAAGGCGGAGGCCGCGTAGGCGTTCACATCGTCCGGATGGCTGCCGAACTGCCCGCCCAGATACATCCGGACCAGAGCAGAGGAATCGCTGGCATAGTCCGGAAAGGTGATCTGCATCACGTTTCTGCCCTGGGCCTGAAGGGCTTCGGCCAGCGCCCGGGCCTGGGTGGCCTTGCCGCTGCCGTCCAGCCCTTCGATCACGATCAGCTTGCCGTTCAACGCTCCAGCGCCTCCTTTTTCAGCGCGGCGTACTTTTCCCGCATGGCCAGAGTTTCGCCGCAGCTCATGGCGCCTTCCGGGCAGGCGCCCTTCACGCAGCCGGGGCCGGACATCTGGAACAGAGACGGGGCGATGGGATACACCAGCCGCAGCATCTCGTCCGCCAGCGCTCGAATCTCCCACTGGGCCCGGTTGCAGCACCGGTGCCGGAAGAAGTTCTGCAGGCTGCGGGCGTTCATGGTCACCACCATCTTGGTATCGCAGGCGTTGGGCAGCACGAAACGGGCATCCTCAATGGCCATCTTCTCGGCCTTCTTGGCGGCCTCGGCCTCGCTCATACCCTGTGCGGTCAGCCGACGGATGTGGCCGTCCTTCAGAAGGGCGGCGATGCGCTTGTAGTTCTCGTTCTCCTGCGCCATGGCGGTCTGGAATTCCTCCAGCGCCGCCGGATCCGCCTCGATTTCGGGCGGGGTCACATATTCAAACTGATCCAGCCGCACATAACGCTGGCTCTGCACACTGTAGCTGGCGATGCGGTGGCGGGTGATCTGAGCCAGCAGGCTGCGGGACACACCCTCAATGGCAAAGGTGAAGCTCACATGCTCGGTGGGGCTTTCGTGACCCAGCTTTGCCAGCCGCTCCACAAACTCCCGGCTTTTCTCCGGGGTCAGACCCGCCAGCAGATCGTCGATGCGGGCGTTGGAGTAGCACAGCTTTGCCGCCGCGGCCACCACCTTTTCCGGTTCCGGGGTATATGCGATCAGAGATACGTTCAACATTGGGTTGCCTCCAAAGGTTATTTGATCAGGGTCAGGGGAGCGTAGTTCGCCATGGTCTTTTTCACGCCGGCCTTTTCAAACCGGATTTCCACGATGGTGTCGCCCGCAGCGGGGGTCGCCTTGAGCACCACGCCCCGGCCGAACACCTTGTGCTCCACCACGTCGCCGGGCTTGAAGCTCTTGGAGCCAGCACCGGCAGCTGCCGCCGGGCGGGCGGGTGCCGCCGCGCCCACAGTGGACGTTCCGAACCGGCCGGAGGGCGAAGCGCCGAACCGGCTGCCGCCGCCCGTGGATGTTGCTGCACTCCGGCCGCCGAAGCCGCCGGACGCGCCCCACTCCCGCCGGGGAGCAGCCGCAGCACCACCGCCGAAGCCCGCGCCGGAGCCAAAGCCATGGCCGCCCTCGCGGGATGCGCCGCCAAAACCGCCGAAGCTGCCGAAGCCGCCGCCCCAGGAGCGCCCGCCGGACACCGCCGGGCTTTCCTCCATATCCAGCAGATCCGAGTCGATCTCATCCAGGAAACGGGAGGGCGGGTTGCGCTGGGTGCGCCCGAAGATCATCCGGCTCTGGCTGGAGGAGAGATACAGCTCCTTTTTGGCCCGGGTGATGCCCACATAGCACAGCCGGCGCTCCTCCTCCAGCTCCTCATCCGAGAAGCGGCACATGTCGCTGGGGAAGATGCCCTCCTCCAGACCGACAATAAACACATAGTCGTATTCCAGGCCCTTGGCAGAGTGCATGGTCATCATGACCACCACGTCGTTTTCCTCGTCGTAGCTGTCCAGATCCGAGATCAGGGCAACCTCTTCCAGAAAGCCCGCCAGCGTGGCCTCCTCACCCTTCTGGTCCGCGTAGGTCTTGACGCTGGAAATCAGCTGGCCAAGGTTTTCCAGACGGGATGCGCCCTCGTCGCCCTGGGCCTCCAGCATCTTCTTGTAGCCGGTGATTTCCAGCAGGCGGCTCACAAACTCGTCCAGCGGCAGGGTCTCGCTGGCCTGTACCAGCTTCAGATAGATGCCGTAGAAGCCGTTCAGCGCGCTGGCCGCCCGGCTGATGGCCGGGTAATCCTTCGCGTTTTCGCACACGCTCAGCAGGTTGACTCCCAGCCCGGCGGCGATCTCGCTCATCTTGTCCAGCGTGGTGGCGCCGATTTTGCGGGCCGGCTCGTTGATGATGCGCTTTAAACGCAGGTCATCGTTGGGGTTTGCCACGATGGACATATAGGAAATGATGTCCTTCACTTCCTTACGGTCGTAGAACCGCTGGCCGCCCACGATCTTGTAGGGGATGCCTGCCCGGGCGAAGTAGGTTTCCACCGGGCCGGACTGGGCATTCATGCGATAGAGCACCGCATGATCCCGCAGGCGGGCGCCCTCCTTCAGGTGCTGGCCGATCACGGTGGCGATGTGGGAGGCCTCATCCTGCTCGCTTTCCGCCAGATAATGATGCACCCGGTCGCCTGCGCCGTTCTCGGTCCACAGTGTCTTGCCCTTGCGGCCCTGATTGTTCTTGATCACGCAGTTGGCAGCGTCCAGAATGTTGGAGGTGGAACGATAGTTCTGCTCCAGCCGGATCACCTGCGCGCCGGGGAAATGCTGCTCGAAGTTCAGGATGTTTTCGATGGTGGCGCCGCGGAACCGGTAGATGCTCTGGTCGTCGTCACCCACCACGCAGACGTTCTTGTAGCCGCCGGCCAGCAGACGCACCAGATGGAACTGGGCCACACTGGTATCCTGATACTCGTCTACCAATACATAACGATACTTCTGCTGATAATACTCCAGCACATCGGGATTTTCCCGCAGCAAAAGTACGGTGTAGTAGATCAGATCGTCAAAATCCATGGCGCCGGCCTTTTTCAGCCGGGCGGAGTAATTGCGGTAGACCTTGGCCAGCAGACCGGCCTTGGTATCCTGCGGGGCTTCCATCGCCTCGTCCGGGCTGATGAGCTGGTCCTTCATCCGGCCGATCTGGCTCATGGCGGACTTGATGGGCAGGAACTTGTCGTCCACCAGCAGCTCCTTGTAGACCTCTTTCATGGCCCGTTCCTGGTCGCTGGTGTCGTAGATGGTGAAGCTCTTGGGGAAGCCCAGCCGGTCGGCGTCCCGCCGCAGCATCCGCACACAGGCGGAGTGAAAGGTGGAGGCGTTCACGTCCGCGCCCGTCTCCTCGCCCAGCATGGCGGCCAGACGAGCCTTCAGCTCCCCTGCCGCCTTGTTGGTGAAGGTGATGGCGAGCACGTTCCAGGGGCGGGCGTTCTCGTACCGCAGCAGCCGTTCCAGCCCGGGGGCAAGGGGCGCTCCGGTTTCCACCGCAGCCTTCAGAGCGGCCAGCTCCCCTTCGCCCACCGGCCCGGGCAGCCAGTCGGAGCCGTGGGCCTTGCCGAAGCGGATAATGTTGGCGATGCGGTTGACCAGCACCGTGGTCTTGCCGCTGCCCGCGCCCGCCAGAATGAGCAGCGGGCCCTCGGTGGAAAACACGGCCTTTTTCTGCACCGGGTTCAGCCGGCCGAACTGCTTTTCAATGTAGGCGTCGCGGTATTTCAAAAACTCGTTGGTCACGTTCATGGAAACTCCTTGTCCCGATCGGGCCGCAAAACCGGCCAATCGCACAGATATGCACTATCGGTTTACATTATAGCACAAAGCCCCCGCCAACAAAAGACGGGTTTGCCGGGAAATCGGCGACATGATCACAGACGACCAGCATACCAGCCGGAAAGGCCGTCTGTCTGTGGCCGGGGCAACAGCCTTTTTTCCCACGCAAAACGGCAGCCCTCTGCCCCACGTGCGGGACAAAGAAGGCTGCCGCAAAATTCAAATGGTTCAGCGCCGGCCCAGCCGGGGGGTGGCGTCCTGGAAGCCGGTTTCCAGATCCTCACCGATCACCAGGCAGTGGGCTGTGCCCAGGGCCACGCAGTTCACGGGATCGGGAGAAACCCGAACCTTCACCTTCAGCTCCTGGCTCATGTATTCGTCCAGGCCCTTCAGCATGGAACCGCCGCCGGTGAGCATGATGCCGTCGGTGAAGATGTCGCCCGCCAGCTCCGGGGGAGTTTTCTCCAGCACCTGATGAGCCGCCACGGTGATCTGCTCCACCAGAGGCATCACCGCCTCATACAGATCCTCGGTCTTAACCGTGAACTTCTGGGGCAGACCGGTGAGCAGGCTGCGGCCCTTCACTTCCATGCTGGAGGTGAAGGTGCTGGGCTTGCAGCAGGCCACCTGCTTTTTCAGCTCCTCGGCGGTACGCAGGCCGATGGCCACATTGAACTTGGAGCGCACGAACTTCATGATCTCGTCGTCGAAGGTGTTGCCCGCCACGTTCACGCTGGTGGCCCGAACCTTGCCGCCCAGGCTGATCACAGCGATATCGGTGGTGCCGCCGCCGATGTCCACCACCATGTGGCCGGTCGGCTCGCGGATGTCGATGCCGGAACCGATGGCCGCGGCCATGGGCTCGTCGATCAGGAACACCTGTCGGGCGCCTGCAGCCACCACGGCCTCCACTACGGCGTCGCTCTCGATGCCGGTAATGGCGGCGGGCACGCACACCGCAACCCGGGGCTTGATCAGGCGGGAATCGTAAACCTTGTTCACAAAGCGGCAGATCAGCTCACGGGTGAGCATGTGGTTGGAGATCACGCCGTCCTTCAGGGGGCGGATGGCCGAGATGTAGTTGGGGGTACGGCCCACCATGGCCAGCGCCTCGTCGCCCACCGCCAGCACCTGATCCTTGCGGTTGTCCACCGCGACCACGCTGGGCTGATTCAAAATAACACCCTTGCCCTCCACCGCGATGATGATGGTGGTGGTGCCAAGGTCGATGCCAATGTCATACTGTGCCATATCTTCATTCCCTCTCTATCTGCAAAGCGCGATTCTATCGCGCAAATTGTGTCTCTGCCAATGTGACCGCAAAAACGTCCAGCGCACCGGCGGTGCGCAGCGCCTTGGCGCAGTTGGACAGGGTGGCCCCGGTGGTGATCACATCGTCCACCAGAAGCACCCGTCTGCCCTCCACCGCAGCCGGATTGGTGGCTCGGTAGGCATTTTTCACGTTTTCCATCCGCTGGCTGGCGGTTTTGCCCTCCTGCTTTTCGGTGCGGCGGGTCTTTTGCAGCGCGCCGCAGTCCAGCGGAGTGTCCAGAGCCCAGGCCAGCTGACGGGCCAGAAGATCCGGCAGGTTGTACCCCCGTTCCCTGCCGGATGCCGGCACCGGAACCACCAGATCAAACCGGCGCAGCACCGGGCTCTGTTCCAATCGTATTATACCACGCTGCTGCCGGAAAGTACATCCAAAAATCTCGGCGGCCATCCAGACGCCCAGCTCCCGGGCACAGTAGCCCTGACCGCCGTTTTTCATCCGCAGAATGGCCTCGCGCACACAGCCATCGTAGCGGCAGACCGCCGCCGCACCGCTCAGATGCTCCATACAATGTTCGCTGTCGGGCAGGCGCGGGATCATCAGCTTCAGCTGTTTCAGCTCCGGCTCACAGTCCGGGCAGCGGGTGAGGAACCCCAGCACCCGCCCGCAGAAGGGGCAGCGCCGGGGAAAAACCAATACCCGCAGCTGCTCGGCCCACAGCCACCATTCGCCCCTCACAGGCTGGCCCCGTTGCGCAACAGGTCTGCAAGGCAGCTATACCGCAGATTCTGGCGGATGTTCTCGGTCATGCGGGCCACGGTATCCGGCCGACCGGCCAGAATGCACAGCCGCTTGGCACGGGTCACACCGGTATACAGAAGATTCCGGTAGCACAGCTTTTCCGGCAGATCGCTCACCGGGATGACCACCGCGGCAAACTCGCTGCCCTGGCTCTTGTGCACGGTGACCGCGTAGGCGATCTCCAGCTCGGGGATATTCTCGGCGGTGTACACCAGCTTGCGGTCGTCCATCTGCACCAGCAGCGCCCGTTCGCCGGGGTCTACTCCCAGAATCACGCCCAGGTCGCCATTGAAAGCGCCCACACCCGCTTCGCCGCCGTCCCGCTCGTAGGGGATCAGGTAATTGTTGCGCACCTGCATCACCTTATCGCCCAGACGGAACACCTGCCCCGCCATTTCCAGCTGGGGCTTGTCCGGCGAGGGAGGATTGAGCATCTCCTGCAGGCGCTGGTTCAGCGCTGCGGTGCCCACCGGGCCGATCTTGGTGGGGCAAAGAACCTGAATGTCCCGGATGGGGTCCAGGCCGTAGCTTTTGGGCAGGCGGGTGGCCACCAGATCGCACACCAGCTGCTGGCAGGCCAGGCCGCTTGCCTGTAAAAAGAAAAAGTCGCTGTTCCGGTCGCCCCGCTGGGGCACCAGTCCGTGCACGATGCGGTGGGCGTTTTCCACGATCATGCTCTGATTCTGCTGGCGGAAGATGCGGGTCAAACAGACGGTGGGCACCACCCCGCTGCGAATCACCTCGCTGAGGATGTTGCCCGGGCCCACGCTGGGCAGCTGATCCGCGTCGCCCACCATGATAATACGGCAGCCATGCTTCAGGGCTGCCAGCAGGCTCTGGAAGAGCTTGGCGTCCACCATACTCATCTCATCCAGCACCACCACATCGCACTTGAGCAGGTTTTTCTCGTTGTGGATGAAGCGCAGCAGATGAATCTGGGGGTCATAGTCCACCTCCAGCAGCCGGTGGATGGTCTGGGCCTTCTGGCCGGTGAGCTCGCTCAGCCGTTTGGCGGCCCGGCCGGTGGGGGCGCACAGAGCCACCCGGTCCGCCTGATTCTGGAACAGGGCCAGAATGGCATTCACGGTGGTGGTCTTGCCGGTGCCGGGGCCGCCGGTGAGCACCATCACGTTGCTGCACAGTGCCGTTTCGATGGCTTTGCGCTGCTCCGGCGCATAGGCAAAGCCCTGCGCCCGCTCCAGCGCCCGGATGTTCGCCTCCAGATCCCGGGGCTGGGTGGCCGGGTAACGGGTCAGCTCCCACAAGCGGGCGGCAATGTCCTGCTCGGCCCGCAAAAGATCCGGCAGATACAGATATTCCCGCCCCTCACAGATGTAGCGGGCCACCTCGCCTTCAGCGATGGCCGCATCCAGCTCCCGGTCGATGGCGTCCTCGCCGATCTTCAGAAACTTCGCGGTGGTGGTCAGCAGCTGGGGCCGGGGCAGGCAGGTATGACCGTTGCCCCCGTTGTGACGCAGCACATACAGAATACCCGCCCAGAGACGCAGGCTGCCGTCCTGCGCCAGCTGCATTTCGGCGGCGATGGCGTCCACCTGGGCAAATTTCAGCCGCAGGGGCTCGCCGCACAACAGATACGGATTCTGCCGGATGGCCTCCACGGTGTTCGGCCCCAGATGGCGGTAAACCTCCACCGCCCGCACCGGGCTGATGCCAAACCGGCCGAGATAGGCCACCGCCTCCCGCACGCCGAACATACGGCGGAACTCGTTGCTGATGGCCATGGCCTTATCCGAGGTGATGCCCCGCAGTACGGTGAGCTTTTCCGGCTGGTTGGCAATCACCTCCAGCGTGTCCGCTCCGAAGGTTTCCACCAGCTTTTTGGCGGTGGCCGGCCCGATGTAGGGCAGCGCGCCGCTGGAAAGATAGGCCAGCGTGGCGGCTTCGTCCTGAGGCATGGTGGCTTCGCAGGAAGTGGCCTTGAACTGGGGGCCATGGGTGGGATGGTTCTCAAAATGGCCGTAGAGGGTGACGCTTTCGCCCACATTCACCTCGCCCAGCACACCGGTGACCACATGCAGCTCGCCCCCGGCATTCACCTCAAACACCACATAGCCGGTGTCCCGGTTTTCATAGATCAGATGCTCGATGGTACCTTCCATCCGCAGCAGCTGCTGTTCCTGTTCCATGGCCTCTGCCCTCCTTTCGCCGCCCCTGGCATTTTTTCCTTATTATAATATGGATCAGGCTTCCGCCTTTTTCTCCGGCGGGTCGCCCAGATGTTCGAAAATACTCCGCAGCACCAGCACCGCCGCAATGCTCAGAATGACCTCGGCCACAGTCTGCGCATAGGCAAGGCCATACAGAGGCCAGATCAGGTTCAGGATTACCAGCGCGGGGATCTCCATCACGATCTTACGCAGCACCGCGAACAGCAGCGCCT
This sequence comes from Allofournierella massiliensis, assembly GCF_004345265.1. Classification (GTDB taxonomy): domain Bacteria; phylum Bacillota; class Clostridia; order Oscillospirales; family Ruminococcaceae; genus Allofournierella; species Allofournierella massiliensis. The sequence goes on along the minus strand of NZ_SLUM01000010.1, from coordinate 11,026 downwards.
GCCGCCCCATGCCACAGGCCTGGAACACACCCACCGCCAGAAAATCCATGCACAGGAAGGGCAGCGCCAGGCACATGCCGTGCAAAAAGCGGGAGCCGTAGGCCACGGTCTCGGGGTTCTCCATAAACAGGGTGATGAGCAGGTCGCTGTTGAACCAGTACAGCACACTGAGCATTGTCAGGAAGGAAAGCGCCAGCCGTGCTGCAAAGAAGAAACACCGCTTCATGCGGCGGTAGTTGCCGGAAGCATAGTTGTAGCTGACCAGCGGCATAAGCCCCTGCGAAAGACCCAGCGCCACATAGAAGGGCACCTGATTGATCTTCTGGGCGATACCCATGGCGGCGACCGCGTTGGAGCCGTACGCAGAAGTGAAGTTGTTCAGCACGGTCATGCCGGTCACGTTCAGAAGGTTCTGAATGGCGGCGGGAATACCCACGCCGCACACGCCCAGCACCACCTGCCGGTCCGGCTTACAGGGCCGCAGACTGATGCAGCTGCTCTTGCGCCGCACCACCATCAGCACCAGAAAATAACAGCATGCCACACAGTTGGACAGGAAGGTGGCAAGGCCCGCACCCGCTGCGCCCATGTTAAAGCCCCAGGGCAGAATGAACACAGGATCCAGCAGAATATTCAAAAAACAGCCGCTCATGGTACCGATGCTTGCATGCAGTGCCGCGCCTTCGCTGCGCACCATGTAGGCAAGCACCACGTTCAGAATCGCGGGCACCGCACCGCAGCAGGTGGTCCAGAACAGATATGCCTGTGTGGCAGCCGCATTTTCCTCGCTGGCGCCCAGCACCTGAAGAGCCGGAGCGGAAAAGAAGAGGAAAAGCAGCGAGATCAGCGCCCCGCAGAACAGTGAGCACCAGAAGCCAAAGGACGCACTCTGGCGGGCGGTTTGTTTATCGCCCCGGCCCAGCGCCCGGCTCATCATGCTGGAGGATCCAACGCCGAACAGATTGTTGATGGCATTAAAGGCCAGCAGCACCGGCGCTGCCAGTGTGACCGCCGCGTTCTGCACCGGGTTATTGAGCATGCCCACAAAGTAGGTATCCGCCAGATTATACAGCACCATAACCAGAGAGCTGGCAATGGTTGGCATGGCCATGGAAAGGACAGCCTTTGACACCGGAGCCTGTTCGAATAAATAGGTGCGATCGCTCTGCATAATACCCTCCCCGCCTGTCGCGGCGGGAGCATTTTCCCGGCGTGGGGCGTTCTGGACAACATCCGAAATTTCGGCAGCCGCCCCTTCTTTCACCCCGCAGGGCAAGAAGGAGGCAACGCCGCCGCAATACATTTTATCATAGCACAGCGGCCGGCTTTTTTCAACGCCGACGGCCCGTGTGGTCAAGCCGCTACAGACGGCCCGTGTGGTCAAGCCCCTCTTACCATCTGCCGCTCGCTGTGGTACAATGGCAGCAGAACCACAAAAACACCCCAGGAGGTACACAGAATGTTCCGACCGATGCGAAGAAAAAGCAAGGAGATTGACCCGCAGGCAACCCGGGAGCTGCTGCACAGCGCCCGGATCGGCGTGCTGGCCGTTCAGGGCGACGAGGGCTACCCCTATGCCATTCCCGTTAATTATCTGTATGAGGAGGAAACCCGGCGCATCCTGTTCCACGGCGCAGGCGCAGGCCACAAGGCGGACGCCCTGCGGGCCTGCAGCAAGGTCTGCTTCACCGTGGTGGGCAGCGAAACGGTAAAGGCCGAGCCCTGGGCGCCGTTTGTGCAGAGCGCCGTGGTGTTCGGGCAGTGCCATATGGTGGAGGATCGGGAGGAAGCGCTGCGTCTGGTTCGGAAAATGGCCATGAAATATTACCCGGACGAAGCCACCGCCGACGGAGAAATCGCCGCATCCGGCGCAGCGGTGCGAATGTTCGCCATTGAGATCGAGCACCTGAGCGGCAAGGAGATCCAGGAACGCTGAGGCACAGCCGATCAGCGTTTTTCGCCCGCCGCAATAAAAGAAAACCGCCCGCCAAAAGCCCTCAAGGCCCTTTGGCGGACGGTTTTCTTTCGTTTTTTCTGTTTTACCGGCGATTCGATCAACCAATGAATACCCGGATCAGCACCAGCGCGAACACAATCTGGCAGGCGCCCACACCCACGCCGTAGAGCATGGCACGGGGGCCCTCGGCGGCAAGATCCCGGAACTTCACCCGCATGCCGATGGCAGCCAGAGCGATGATCTCGAACTGCTGGCTCACCAGCTTGGCCGCATGGCTGACCACCGGAGGAATCACGCCCACGCTGTGCAGGATGGCCATGATGAAGAATCCGATGATGAACCAGGGCACGCCTGCCTTCACCGCACCGTGGGCACCCGCCTCGGACTTGGAGAACAGCGGGGCGTCATCCGTTTCCACATTCATGCGGGAATAGACCAGTGCCACCAGAACAATGAACACGATGCGGATGATCTTGAAGATGGTGGCGGTCTCCACCACCTCGCCGCCCACCAGCTGGGCGGAGGCGATTACCTGACCGATGGACTGCAATGTGCCGCCAATCATGGCGGAGGTGTGCAGCACCTCGTGCTGGTAAACCACGCCGGTGAGAATGGGCAGCACCACCATCAGAATGGTGCCGGTCACGTTCACAATGGTGATGGAGATGCCTTTATCCTTGCTGTCAGCCTTGACCACCGGCGACACGGTGGCAATGGCGGAGGAGCCGCACACCGCGTTGCCCGCGCCCATCAGCAGGCTGAACTTTTTGCCGAAGCCCATCTTGCGGCCGATCAGGTAAGCCACCGCAACAGTGAGCGCCATCTGGCAGGCGATGAAAGCCAGGCCACTCAGACCCAGAGCCAGAATATCGCTGAGCAGCAGGCTGGCGCCGGTGAGCACGATGGAATATTCCAGCAGATTCCGCTCGGAAAATTTGGTACCCGCATCAAAGCAGGGCTTGTTCAAAAAAGTGTTTCCGCACAGGATACCCAGACCGATGGCGAACAGAGCCGCGCCAATGCTGGGGAAAAACTTTGCGATGCCCTGGGCGATCAGTGCCAGTACCAGGCAGACCAGAAAGCCGGGAGCGTGTTTGGTGACGAACTGTTTCATAATATAGCCGCATTCCTTTCGTAGTTACAGGTTCCGGAAGGCGGCTGCTGTTACACGCCGCCCGGCGCCGGGAAATGCTGCCTTGCATGTCAACATTTCTCTGCCCGCACTTGATTATACGGCCGATTTCATATAAAATCAAATTAGTATTTATCGCCAATTCATAAGTTATATTTATAGGAAGTGTGATTGTATGCTGGATCCCAAGCTCCATACCTTTTTGCTGCTGGTGCAATGCCAGAGCACAACCCGCTGCGCCGAGCTGCTCCATCTGACCCAGCCCGCTGTAAGCCAGCACATCAAGGCGCTGGAAACAGCCTACGGTGTGAAGCTGTTCGTGAAGGAAGGGCGGCGGCTTGTTCTTACCCCTCAGGGGCAGCGTCTGGCCCAGCTTTGCCGCCGTCTGGCCACACTGGATGAACAGATTGCCCGGGAAATGCATCAGGCAGACACCCCCACCCTGCGCTTCGGGGCCACCCTTTCCATCGCGGACGGACTGATGCCCTCGGTGCTGCCCCGTCTGGTGGATCAGTTCCCGGAAATTCAGTTCCACATGGTGGAGCAGAACACCCATGCCCTGCTGGAACAGCTGGAAAACGGGCTGCTGGACTTCGCTCTTATTGAAGGCAACTTTGACCATCGCCGCTACGACTACTCCCCCTTTTTCGTGAGCCGTTTTGTGGGCCTGTGCAGCCCCACCAGCCCCTACCGGGTGTTTCGCCGCCTGCGGGATACCCTGCAGGCCCCGCTGATTCTGCGGGAGAGCGGCAGCGGTACCCGGGATATTTTTGAAGGGGAATGCCGGGCGCATAATCTGGCGGTGACCGACTATGTGAGCCTGTGTGAGATCGAACACATTCCCACCCTGCTGGGCCTTGTGGCCGCGGGCAAGGGCATCACCTTTGCCTACGAGGCCGCCGCCCGGAGCCTGCTGGCGCAGAACCGGCTGCAGGTGATGGAATTGGAGGATCTGCAGCTGGAGCGCCCCTTCCACTTTGTCTGCCTGCCGGGCAGCCCCCGCTCCGAGCTTCTGGCCCGGATGGCCCGGGCGGTAACACAGGCCGCCGAAACCTGTGCCGGAGCAGCTCTTTAATTAAAAAGACACCCGCCCGCCGGAGACTACCGGCAGGCGGGTGTTCTTTATGCGTATGGATTGAATCAGGCCAGAGCGACTTTCAGGGCCTCCACCCGGTCAGTGCGCTCCCAGGTTACACCCAGATCCTCACGACCCATGTGGCCATAGGCAGCCACCGCACGGTAGCCGGGCTTGCGCAGCTCCAGCGCGCTGATGATGGCGGCGGGGCGCAGATCGAACACCTTGCGCACCGCGGCTTCCAGCTCCTCGCTGTTGTACTTGCCGGTACCGAAGGTATCCACCAGAATGCTCACCGGCTCGGCCACGCCAATGGCGTAGGCCAGCTGGACCTCGCACTTTTCCGCCAGACCGGCAGCCACGATGTTCTTGGCAACCCAGCGGGCGGCATAGGCAGCGCTGCGGTCCACCTTGCTGGGATCCTTACCGCTGAAGGCGCCGCCGCCATGGCGGGCATAGCCGCCGTAGGTATCCACAATGATCTTGCGGCCGGTCAGGCCGGAGTCACCCTGCGGGCCGCCCACCACGAAACGGCCGGTGGGGTTGATGTAATACTTGGTGTTCTCGTCCAGCAGTTCAGCGGGAATCACAGGGCGGATCACCTGCTCCATCACGTCACGGCGCAGCTGCTCCATCTCCACATCCGGGCTGTGCTGGCTGGAGATGACCACTGCATCCACGCGCACGGGCTTGCCGTCGTCGTATTCCACGGTTACCTGGCTCTTGCCGTCCGGCCGCAGGTAAGCCATCTGGCCGTTCTTGCGCACCTCGGTCAGGCGCTTGGCCAGCTTGTGGGCCAGACTGATGGGCAGCGGCATCAGCTCGGGGGTCTCGGTGCAGGCATAACCGAACATCATGCCCTGATCGCCGGCGCCGCCCACCTGATCGTTGGTGCCCAGTGCAATGTCCGGGCTCTGCTCGTCGATGTTGGTCAGCACGGCGCAGGTGTCGGCGTCAAAGCCGTACTTGGCGCGGGTGTAGCCAATGTCCCGGATCACATTGCGGGCAATGGTCTGAATATCCACATAGCAGCTGGTGGTGATCTCGCCCATCACATGCACGAGGTCGGTGGAGCAGGTGGTCTCGCAGGCCACGCGGGCATTGGGATCCTTTTCCAGAATGGCGTCCAGCACAGCGTCACTGATCTGGTCGCAGATTTTGTCGGGATGGCCCTCGGTTACGGATTCAGAAGTAAAGAAACATTTCGGCATGGTGTTGCCCTCCTTGGTTTGTATGCGCCCAAAGCGCAGGATTTGGCTGAAAAGCAACTTGCCGGAAACTGCAACAAAAAGCGCCCAAAGGCCCGAAAGCCTTTGAGCGCCGTTACGCTTATCTTTCGGTTTCCCGCAGGATTTGGCACCTTGCATCATGCAGGTTGCCGGACTTCACAGGGCCTGTTCCCTCCGTCACTCTTGATAAGTTGCTATTCAATTTTCGAGACATACTATAACACACCCAAAAGGGTCTGTCAAGCACTTCTTTACCGGTTACGGCCGTGCAGCACCGGGCTGAGGGGCTTGTAGATCAGGAAGGTGATCAGCGAAACGATCAGTCCCTTGACCAGAGTAAAGGGCATGTTGAAGATCAGCAGGCATTCCAGCAGGCCGTTCACGCTGGGGCGCAGGGCACGGTAAGCGTCGATGATCAGGTCGATGCCGCCGAACATGGCGCTGTAAACCGGGTAGCTCAAAAAGTAGTTCACCGGCACAGAGATCACAGCCATGACCACAGAGCCCACCAGAGCGGCGATTACCGCGCCCATACGGGTCTTTTTGTATTTGTAGATCACGCCGGCGCTGCCCACAAAGGCTGCACCCAGCAAAAAGTTGCACACCTCGCCGATGCCGCCGGTGGAGCCGTGGAAGATGGCGGCCAGAATGTTCTTCACCAGGCAGACCACCACGCCGGACACGGGGCCCATGCTGAAAGCGGCCAGCAGGGCGGGCAGCTCGGAAATATCCATCTTCACGAAGCTGGGAATGAACATGGGCAGGCTGAAATCAAAGAACATGAGCACGGCCGCCACAGCAGACAGCATGGCGGTAACGGTCATGTTGCGTACCCGCCGGGTAGAGCGGGCCATGGTGGTGGGTTCAGCGGTTTTTGCGGTTGTCATAATCATTTTCCTCCCGGGCATATTGCCCAACATATTTTGGAAAGTCGGCCCCAGTGTGTTGCCCGGCAGGTAAAACAAAACGCCCCTTTGCAGATGGAATACACCTGCAAAAGGGCGAACAACAAACCTAAACGCTGCCGTTTCTTTCATCCGGACTATACCGTCGGCTCTGGAATTGCACCAGATCAGCACCCGGAAACACCGGATGGTCGCGGGCTATACCGCCGGTGGGGAATTTCACCCCGCCCTGAAACTGCTTTCTTAAGCATTATTATATGCGTGCCCGCTGAAAAATGCAAGTGTTTTGTGAATTTTGTTTTGCAAAAGCTGCATATAACTTTTTTGAAAGCGGGGTGTGTGATATACTATGAATGTACCCGTGTTCGACAATCTGCACGGGATAAAAAATTCAACAGGACGGATCACTGCTATGATCGAAAAAATCACAGAATATATCCTGAACACCGACGGCGCGCTCTTTCAGCTGGTTATCAGTCTGATTGTGTTCGTTGTATCTTACCTGATCAGTCGGCTTGTGCGCCACAAGATCATGCCCTGGCTGATGAACCTTTTAAACAAAAAGGAAAAGAAGGGCCCCTATGTGCTGGCCAAGGGCTTTTCCCGCCCGGCACCGGTGGCGGTATGGACCACTGGCATCTTCCTGGCCTGCGCTCTGCTTCCCCTGCCCGCAGACCTGGGCGGCGCTCTGACCAGCCTGATGAGCAAGCTGCTGCGGGTAACCATGATCTGCCTGCTGGCCTGGGGCCTGATCGGCAGCAGCGACCTGGGGCCGGTGCTCTTCCACGATGTGCGGGGCAAGCTGGACCTGGATGTGGACAACACCGTTGCCAACTTTCTGAACAAAGTTCTCAAGGGCACCATTCTGGTATTCGCCATTCTGATGCTGCTGCAGGAGCTGGGCTTCCCGGTGGGCAGCCTGATCACCAGCCTGGGCATTGTAGGCCTGACTCTTTCTCTGGCAGCCAAGGATTATGCCACCAACTTCTTTGGCGGGCTTGTGGTTATTTTTGAAAAACCCTTTGCCATTGGCGACTGGATCTGGTGCTCCGCCGGTGAGGGCGAGGTGGAGGATATTGCTTTCCGTTCCACCCGTATTCGCCAGCTGAACGACTCGGTTCTGGTGATTCCCAACAGCATTCTGGTGAGCAATGCCATGATCAACTACAGCCAGATCAACCGCCGGCTTGCCAAGTTCAGCCTTGGCGTCACCTACGATACCACCCGCAGCCAGTTGGAGAGCCTGATGGCCGACATCCGCGCCATGCTGGCCGCCCGGGAGGATGTGCACAAGGACACCATCCGGGTGCAGCTGACCGGCTTCGGCGCTTCCAGCATCGATATTCTGATTCAGTTCTACACCACCACCGGCGCGCTGGCTGAGTTTTTGAAGATTCAGGAAGCCATCAATCTGGATCTGATGGATCTGGTATACAAAAACGGATGCAGCTTCGCCTTCCCCTCCACCAGCGTTTACATCGAAAAAGCCCCGGCCTCCGCGCCTCGGGCCTGACCGGAAAACAAATGCCTCCGGGCGGTTTCCCAACACTAGGAATCCGCCCGGAGGCATTCTTTTTTACTGCTTTTCCGCCTGCTGCCAGCCGCGCAGAATCTCCAGCGCATCGGCAAGGCTTGCGGCCGCGGTAACGCCCTGCGGCACCGGCCGGCCCTCGGTATTCAGCCAGATGGTACGGATGCCCAGCTTCGCCGGGCCCAGTGCGTCGCCCTGCAGCGAATCGCCAATGTGCACCACCTGATCCGGGGCAAGGCCCGACAGCTCAAGCGCCAGCTGATAGATGCCCGGATGAGGCTTGGGGCAACGGGCCATCTCGCTGGTGACGATGCCCGCCGGAACAATACCGCACTGGCGCACCGCCTGCTCCACATATCCGGTATCGCTGTTGGTCACCAGCCAGACCGGCAGACCGCACCCGGACATAAACTCCGCAGCGCCCTCACACAGGCCCGGCGCGGCCCAGTGCTCGGCCATTTTATCGCACAGCGCTTTCGCATCCTCGCTGGAATGATACTCTTCCAGCAATTCCTGATAGCTTTCCAGCGCCAGTTCATACTGGGTGCGGAAGGTATCCCCCCAGGCCGCCTGCTGCTTTTCGCCGTAGCGTTTCCACCAGGCGGCAACCACTGCCTTCGGGTTCTTTTCGCTGCCGCTTTCGCAGACGCGCCGGATCACCTCGTAAGAGGCGGGGCCGTATTCCGGCACAAGCGTGCCGTAAAAATCACAAAAAATTGCCTGAATCATACGAAACCTCTCTTTCGGCTTTCAGCGCGTCCAGTCTGCGCCGAAACTGCTTTGCAGCCCCGGCTGCCCCGCGCCGCTTTCAGGAACGCTCAAACACGGATTTGTCCAGCGCCTTGTTCTGATGGGCCACAATGGTGGTGCACACCGCGTCGCCGGTGATGTTCACCGCGGTGCGGGTCATATCCAGAATGCGGTCGATGCCCATGATCAGGCCGATGGCCTCCACCGGCAGACCCACCGAGTTGAACACCATGGTCAGGGTAACCAGACCAACGCTGGGCACGCCCGCCGTGCCCACCGACGCCAGGGTGGCAGTGCCGATCACGGTGATATAATCCATCATATCCAGATGGATGCCGAAGGCCTGGGCCGCGAACACCACCGCCACGCCCTGCATGATGGAGGTGCCGTCCATGTTGATGGTGGCACCCAGAGGGATGGTGAAGGAGGAGATTCGCTTGGACACACCCATCTTTTTGGCCAGCGTATCAATGGACAGAGGAATGGTGGCATTGGAGGTGGCCGTGGAGAAGGCAAAGGCCATGACCGGGAAGAAGTTCTTGATGAACTTGATGGGGTTCAGCCCGGTGAACAGCTTCAGCATGCTCAGGTAGACCACAAAGCACTGGATGCCCAGCGCCAGGAACACCGCCACCATGTATTTTGCCAGCGGCAGAAAGGCGCTGAAGCCGATGGTGGCAAAGGTGCGGGAGATCAGGCAGAACACGCCCACCGGAGCCAGCGACATAACCATCATGGTCATTTCCATCATCACGTCGTTGAACTGGCTGAAAAAGCTGCCCACGGTTTCGGCCCGCTCGCCCAGCTTCGCCAGAATCACGCCCACAATCAGGGCGAACAGAATGATCTGCAGCATCTCGCCCTTGGCCAGCGCGCCGATGGGATTGTCCGGAATGATGTTGAGCAGCGTCTCGGTGAGCGATGTGGCCTGCATGCTTTCCACCTGGGTATTGGTGCTCTGCAGCACGCTCAGATCCAGCCCCACACCGGGGTTCAGCAGGTTGCCCACCAGCAGAGCCACCGTGACCGCACAGGCGGTGGTGCACAGGTAGAAGATCAGACTGCGCACACCCACGGTACCCAGCTTTTTGGTGTCACCAATGGACATGCTGCCGCACACGATGGAGCAGAACACCAGCGGCACCACCAGCATCTTCATCAGCCGGATGAAGCCCTGGCCCACCACATACAGCACGCCCTCCACAAGAATATCATTCTTGAAGGAGCCGTCCGGCACCAGATAGCACAGTGCCACGCCAAAGATAACACCCGCCAGCAGTGCAATGAAAATGCGGGTGGTCAAACCCATCTTTTTTGTTTTCTTCAAGCCGCGCTCCATCTCAGCCCTCCCTTTCGTTCAGATATTCCGTCAGCGATGCCTGCCAGTCGGGCATCTCGTACAGATCAATGATCCGCAAAATGAAATTGTCCAGCACAGCATAGGCCGGGCGGGCCAGATAATGCTCGGCCTCGCCGGTGGCCGCGGCGCGCAGCTGCCCCTGCAGCCCTGCCTGACGCAGGATCTCCCGGGCAAACTCGTACCGGCTGCACACGCCCTTGCAGGTGGCATGATAGGTACCGTACTCGTTGGTGTGGATCAGATGCAGAATCAGCCGGGCCAGATCCTTTGCGCTGGTGGGGCTGCCGTACTGATCCTGAGGCACGCTCAGGCTTTCGCCCTGCCGGGCCGCGGCCAGCACCCCGTTCACAAAGTTGTTGCCCTTTCCGTACACCCAGCTGCTGCGGAGGATGAAATGCTTGTGGGTGAACTCCTTCACATAGTTCTCGCCCGCCCGCTTGGACGCACCGTATACGGTCTGGGGATTGGTATCGTCGAATTCACTGTAAGGCTTTTCGGCATGGCCGTCGAACACATCGTCGGTGGAGAGCTGAACCATCTTGGCACCCACCTTACGGGCCACCAGGCTCAGATTGCGCGCGCCCAGCGCGTTGACCCGATAGGCCAGCTCCGGGTTCTGCTCACACAGGGCAATGTCGGTGATGGCCGCGCAGTTGATGATCACGTCCGGCCGGTTGATCTCGCCGAAGCTGAGCACCTCGTCAGTATTGGTAATATCCAGTTCAGCCCGGTCGGTGTTGAAGGTCTCCATTTCCAGAGGATCCAGGATTTCGTTTATCGCCGTGCCGATCTGGCCTTCCGCACCGGCGATCCATACTTTCAGCATCGCTAAGCTCCTTTCGCTGTTTGGTATGCGGGCCGCCTGTCCGCCTATTGTACACAATTATCGTATACAATCCTTTTTATTATAGCAACGGTTCTTTCTTCCTGTCAAATCAGGCTTTCCAACACTGCAGGCAGAAGGAGCCCGCCGTTAACCGGCGGGCTCCTTCTCAGCCTGTCGAAAAAGGTCACCGAAAGGTGGCCTTTTTCTCGTATTGAGGAAAAGAAAGCGGTATAATAGTGTGGGGGGATAAAAATGCTGGTA
>NZ_SLUM01000009.1 GCF_004345265.1 Allofournierella massiliensis | reverse complement strand
AACGCCACCCATCCAGGGTCGGATCTCCGCAAACCAACAAGATGGAGAGGAAATCTTCTTCCTTTTTCTCTGTTCTTTTACTTTTCATGCAAAAACCTGCTCTGGCTTGATTGTCACAGCAGGTTTTTCTACAAGCTGAAAGAGCGTACGCAGCGCGTACGCTCTTGAAAATCATTCCGTCTGGCTGGTGCTCTGTGAAGCGCTCTGGGGCGCGCTCTGCGCCGCACTGGAGGCCTGAGAGGAAGCGGAAGCCCCATCACTGCCGCTGGCAGGGGCAGGGTCTGCCGCGCCGTAGGTGCTGATGGTCACGCTGTTGAGCAGCACGTCCTCCAGGGGCTTGCCGTTCTCATCCACTTCGCTCTGGGCAAGGGTGTCCACCACGTCCATGCCCTCATAAATCTGGCCGAACACGGTGTCGGTATAGTCCAGATAGGGCAGACCGCCCGCCGCGTCGTAGGCTTCAATCACTTCGGTGCGCACGCCGGCTTCTTCCATCTGGGTGCGCAGGCTGTCGTCCAGTTTTTCGGGCAGGGACTGCACAAAATAGAACTGGCTCAGGCCGGAAACACTTTCGTCCGGGCTGAAGGCGGCGCACAGCGCGCCGGAATAATGGTGCAGCTGGTCCGAGATCTCTTTCGGATAGGGGTTGTTGTTCCAGATGGTGGAGCCGGTGGTGCCGCTGCCGGAAGCGTCGCCCCCCTGCACTACAAAGCCGGAAACGATCCGGTGGAAGCTGGTGCCGTTGTAATAGCCCTCCTGAGCAAGGCGGGTGAAATTTTCCACCGCCATGGGCGCCACATCCGGGTAAAGAACGGCCCGAACCTCACCGGCGCTGGTGTTGAAGATGGCAATGGGGTCACCCTCGGCGGGTGCCTGGAACTGAAGCTCTTCGCTTTCCACCTGAGGGCGCTTGATAGAGCTGCCCGCGGCACCGCCGCCGCAGCCCGTCAGCAGGCCGGCTGCCAGCAGGGCGGCCGCTGCCAAAGCAATGAATCTGCGCAAGGAAGAAGTCCTCCTGTAATTTCGTGATAGGGCAACGCTGTATCATTCCAGGTGGAGGAGCGCGCCTGAGGCGTCCGTCCGTGAAGTGTGCGGCGTTGCCGTACAAGTAATACATATTATACCACAAAGCCGGGAAAAATAAAAACCGATCGGCCCAAGTATTTTATAAAACTTTCACACCCGCTTTTGTTGCGTTTTTCTATTGACGCAGTGGGCAAAAAAGGGTAAACTTTATCTAGCAGATCACACAGGCGCGGCCCACCGGCCCGCCCGAAGAAGGAGAGCAACATGGCTGAGAACAACACCCCTGTCACCGAGCAGGAAGAAGATTACACCCCCGACCTGGTGACCCTGGAGGACGAGGAAGGCAAAGAGCACACCTTTGAGGTGATCGATGCAGCCGACCACAAGGGCGTTCACTATATGGCCCTCGTTCCCTATGTGGAGAATGAGGAAGAGCTGGAGGACGCTGACCTGGACCTGATCCTGATGAAGGTCGGCCAGGACGCGGAGGGCGAGTACCTGGATATCGTGGAGGACGACGAGGAGCTTTACGAAGTGAGCAATATGTTCGAAAAGCGCCTGCGCGAATTCTTCGACATCGAGCAGTAAGCCTGCCGCCCAAACACGCTTAGCATCCTGCCTTGTGCGATTTGTTGCAGCTTTAAATAATCCTACTAATCAAATTCAGGGAGCCCGGAGTTGACCGCCGGACCGCAGACCTCCCGCCCCTTCAAGGGGAGTACGGAAGAAGGGAGTGGAAAAACGGCCACAGGGCACCCACCTGCCATCCGGTAGGTTTTGATTGGCTGCAGACGGCAAGGCGGGGCTATTTGAAAACACAGAAGCCTCCGGTCCTTTTAAAAGAACCGGGGGCTTTTTGTATCCAACGGCAAAAGGAGGAATTCACCCCCATGGGAAAGGGCGATTACCACGGCGCAAGCCACATCTACGCCAGCCGGGCGGGGACCAGCCCCCGTGCCGAATACCGGGAGTTTGATTTTGAACCCGGCCGCGAGGCGGAAAAGGACGAGCTGCTGCGCAGGGTGCGCCGCCCGGAGCTGACCATCCAGGCGGGATATCTGCGCCGGCCTGCCCGAAAGCCTGCAAACAAAAAGTAAAATGCGCCGCCCCCTGCACAAAGCAGCGGAGCGGCGCATTTTTGTTTTGTGATCAGAACAATCAGAAGCCCAGAGGCTCGCCCACCAGCAGCACCTTGATGCGGCCGGGAATCCGCTGATAGCGGTGGATGGTGGTGGTGCAGCAGATGCGGGCGGGGCTGTGGCAGTCCGCGCAGGTGCCGGTCACCGCGCAGGGAGTCTTGCAGTTCAGCCGGTCGGTGTTGGCGGGGGCGGCAATTTCCTTTACCCGGCGGGCGGCGGCGTGAATGTCCTTCACGATCTTGTTGCAGCCTACCACCAGCAGCACGTTCCTGGGCCCGAAGGTGATGGCGGCCACCCGGTTGGCGGTGCCGTCCACGTTGTAAAGCTCACCGGCCTCGGTCACTGCGTTGGTGCTGGCCAGATACCAGTCGGCGCTGAATACCTGGCGGAACAATGCGTCCAGCTCCTCGCCGGTCACCTTGCTGCGGTCCAGATACTGGTAGCGGCCGCTGGCCAGCAGATCCATTACGCCGGTTTCGGCCAGGCTCACGCTGCCGCCGTTGGAAACCACGGCGCCTTCGGGGATCATCTGCTCCACAAAGGGGCGAACCTCGGCGGCAGTCTTTACATAATAGGCCTCCATATTGTTGGCGCGCAAGGCTTCCATGGTGCGCTGGATGCGGCGCTCGGTGTTTTGAATCACGGCTTCATGCATGAAAAATTCCTCCTTTAACAGCTCGATGGATTTTCTTTATTATAGCATATCTTTCCATTTTCAGCGCCGCACGGCACGCCCTTTTGCACAAAAGTTTTACAGCTAGCCGGCAGGAGCTCCCATTGCAGGAGCCGGGGCGGTTGTGCTACAATAAAGTGGAACAGCAGCGCCTGTGCGCCGCTGCTTCGCCTTTTGATTTTGTGCCGGTGTTCCAACCGGATTTTTGAAGGAGTATGACTGGCATGGCCAAGCGTTTAAAGGCCGGGGACAAGCTCCCGGCGTTTTCCTACGACACCCCCTACGAGCCCCAGAAGAGCTTTTCCGGCTTTTTGCAGCAGGATGGCCCGGTGCTCATGGTGTTTCTGCCCAACTTCGGGCATCCCATCACCCGGCATTTCATCACCCAGTATCTGGAGACCATCTATGCGCTGCGCAGCGTCCGACTGGCCTGTGTGGTGCGTTCCCGGCCGGAGGCCATTGCCCGGGTTGCGCCCAAAGGCTCGCTGCCCTTTGAGCTGATTTGCGACGCAGAGGGCGCGCTGTACGATTACTTCCAGATTCCCCAGAAGCAGGGAATGCTGCGCTGCTACTCGCTGGAGGGCATGCGTATTATCAAGCAGGCCCGGCAGGAGGGCTATTCCCCCGCGAAAAACGAGCGCCATCAGCTGCCCCTTACGCTGGTGGTGGATGGGGAGCGTCAGGTGTTGTTCGCCCACTATGGCCACAGCATGACCGACCTGCCTGCAGACTGCTCGGCCATGGAGCGGGTGGCGCAGGAGCTGCGCCTGCCCGCACAGGAGCCGACGGCAGATGGAGCGGAGCCGCAGGCTGCCCCGCAGATGAACGGATTCAGCGGATTTGAGCACCCGGATCAGGGGGCGCTCACCGAGGAGGAACTGCTGGCCGCGCTGGAGGAGAACAGGGCGTTTGAAGCGCAGCAGACCGAGCAGCCTGCCGCACCGGATACCGCCCCCGCGGCCCCGGCGCAGGAGCAGCAGCCCGCACCTTCGGCAGAGCAGGACTGGACTGCCGCGCCGGAAAGCGGAGTCTATCCGCCGAAAGAGGAACCCTGCCCGCCGCAGGAGCCCACCGAAACACCCCAGGAGCCGGTGGAACAGCCGGTGGAGCCGCTGCCGGCCTCGGTCTGGCGGGGCAAGATGATCTACTCGCCGGATCATGTGCCGGTGAAGGTGGATTTCTCCGCTCTGGGCTTTGGCGAAAAGGAATAAACAGAAAAAACACCGGGCCGGAACGACCAGCGAAATGCCAGCGTTCCGGCCCGGTTCTTTTTGTGTCGAAACCCGAAGAAATTCAGAAGAGCGCCGCGCACAGCGAGATGAGCGGCGGCACTGCGGCCGAGCAGACCACCCCGTTGAACACCGACAGCACCACGGTTTCCTCGTCGGTGAAGCGGATCATCATCGAGAGGGTGGTGTCCTCGCTGGTGGCGGCAGCGGGGGCGATGCAGGTGTAGTAGTTCAGGCGGCGGGAGATGGGCGGGATCAGGAAGAAGGAGATGATCTCACGCATCAGGTTGCTCAAAAAGGCAATGCTGCCCAGCTGCGCCCCGGCCAGATTGCCGATGGTCACGCCGGCCAGACTGTACCAGCCCAGGCCGCTTGCCACCATGGTGCCCTGCTCCACCGAAAAGCCCAGCAGCGGGGCGCATACCGCGCCGCCAATCAGCGAGCCCAGAATGATGCCGATGGGAATGAGAAAGGCTTTGATGTGGTACTGCTTGATCTTGGCCCAGATACCCTCGTGCATGCCGATGCTGATGCCCACCAGAAACATGAGCAGATACAGCACCAGATCCGAATGGTCGGTGAGCAGAGTCAGCAGAGGAACCTCCAGCCCGGAAAGACCGTAAACAACGCCGCCCACAAGGGCGATTACCGCTAAAATTACCATGGGCCGCTTACCTCCGCTTGTTGCGCTTTTCCCGCCCGTTCATGAAACGGCAGGTGAGCAGATACACAAAGACCACCGAAAAGGCCACCGGAATCAGGCAGAATACCAGGCTCTGCAGGCCCAGCTGACCCAGCTCCTGCAAAAAGCCGGGCCGCTGGCCCAGCATGGTGCCCATACAGAAGATCAGCGCCAGCGTGCACACCACCTGGAGCCGTTCACACAGCTTTTTATACTGCCTGGGGAAAAAGCGGTTGCCCACCAGCACTCCGAGGCACATGATCAGGATTACATCCACAAACGGTTCCCTCCAGTTCGCGAAACTTCTCCCTATTATAGCAAAAAAGCGCGGGGGTGGCAATGCACCCCCGCGGGGAAAAACAGTGTTATTCAGCCGTTTCAGGCTGTGCGGCTTCGGTGGGCTGCGCCTCTGCCGGGAAAGGCAGCTCCACCACCGGCCCGCTGCGGAACACTTTGGACGCGAAGAAGGGCAGATACAGCACCGCCAGCGCCACAAAGCCCAGCAGCACACTGGTCCAGTCCAGAACCTGATTCTGGATGGCATTGGGATCGGCGAACAGGGTAATGGCGTTGTTGTTGAAAAAGTGGATCAGCACCGGCGCCCAGATGCTTCTGGTTTTCATGTAGGCAAAGCCGAAGAATACGCTGTAACAGATGCAGAGCACAACCTGATTCAGCACGCTCAGACCCCAGGTATTCGGGCTGTAAAAGAAGATGTTGATGGGCAGATGCCACAGCCCCCATGCCACGCCCAGCACCAGAATGCCGCCCCGCAGGCCGAAGCGCTTTTGCAGAAGGGGCTGCAAAAAGCCGCGCCAACCGTACTCCTCCCCGAAAAAGGCGGTGTACACCAGCAGAAAGTTCAGCGGCATGCTCACCAGCATGATGGTGAAATACAGCGGGGTGACGCCGCTGCTGCTTTCGCTGGCAGCCAGGGACGGGTCGATCAGAACCATCAGCCCGCTGAGCAGAGCTAGCCGTGCAACGTAGAGCACCACGAACACCGCAAACGCAGCGAATACCCAGCGGTTGAGCCGCAGTCCCCAGGCGGTGCGGCGGGCTTTGCCGTCGGCAAAGTAAAAGACCCAGCACAGTACGCTGCCCGCCATGATGACGCCATTGCTGACGCCCTCCCAGGGCAGGGAAGGGGCGATGGCGCTGGCAATGGCGCACAGGGCCATGAGCGCCGTCACGGCAAGGAAACAGAAATAGAATTTGCGGGGAAGGGTTTTGTCCTCCCTGCGGGTGAGCAGGAGGGCCAGAATCGCTCCGGCGGCGGGGTAGAACATCTGGGCCGAGGGGAAGACCTTCACGTTGCTGCCTGCATGGTAGGCAAAGCCCATCAGAATGCCCAGCAGATAGGGCAGGGCGAAGGCCACCAGGGCAAAAATCACAAGCTGCCGTTTTTCGACAGCGGTCCAGTTGGTTTTCATTGTCAGTTCTCCTTTCTCAGGAACGGTGGGATTTTACGTGCTGCAGCCAGTAGCAGCGTAGCTGATAAGCGAGAGTCTGCACCAGCCACAGTCCGCCCAGCAGTACGAACCACAGGGCGCTGATGGTCCAGGTGGACCCGACCATGAACAGCGCCACCATGACGATGGGATAAAGGATGTTCATGATCCGGAAGGTGAAATAGCTGCAATCACCGATGGTTTTCTGTTCGGCCTCGTCGCAGCTGGCGTACCAGTCCTTCTGGAACTTGGTGTCGAACACGTTGCCCCGCTTTTCCGGGAACAGTTTTTTGGTGGCGCTGATCACGATGGCCTGCAGAGCAGAGAACCAGACCAGCTGAGCAATCAGAAGCAGCAACCCCAGCCCGGTGAGCGCGAGGTTTTCCTCCTGCATGGCGGGGGAAAAGCAAAGACCCATGGTCAGCATGAACCAGGGGAAGCCCAGGGTGGTCAGAATCATGGACAGGCAGAGCCGGCGGTTGGCCTGCTCGTAGGCTTCGTCGTCCTCATCGGCCCGGGCCATGGGCTTTTTGGCCGCCAGATACAGGCCGGTGGCGGCAATGGCCAGAAGCATTCCGCAGGCCAGCAGCGGAACGCCTGCACCGTAAAGCCCCCGGCTCAGAGAGTCCCCAAGATGGGAAAAACTCTCAAAATTGGTTCCGGTAATCATGTTGCATGCTGCGCCAAACAGCCCGGCCACCACGACGATCAACGCAAATTTCACATAGACCCAGCTGCTCTTTTTCTCGGTTTTCGGTTTCATTGCTCTTCCTCCCCCGTCAGATAAAAGACCTCTTCCACAGGCGTTTCGAATACCTGGGCAATGCGCAGCGCCAGCGTGATGGAGGGATTGTAATCCCCCCGCTCGATCAGGCTGATGGTCTGGCGGGACGCCCCCACCAGCTGCCCCAGCTGCTGCTGATTCAGCGACTTGGCCGCCCGCAGCTCCTTGAGCCGATTTCCCAGCGGCATAGCCTCGACCTCCTTTGCTGTGTTACAAAAGATTCCTGTCGTAATGACAAGCATCTTTGTCATTATCAGTATAGCAATGACAAGGATCGTTGTCAATTGCTTTTGACAAATATTTTTGTCATTTTCCCGGCGGGTGAAAAAGGAGCAAAAAAATCCCCCCGGCGAACGCCGAGGGGAAAAGCGCTTATTGAATGTGGAAGGCCCGCTGCACCCGGTAGACGATGTAGCGGAAGGTGTCCGCAATGAGCCACAGCTCGATAAACACGTAGTTGGGCAGGTTTTTGAAGCGAAATTTCGGCTTTTCCAGCTTGCCCATCACCTTCAGCGCCTCTTTGAAGCCCTGCCCGTAGGCCGGGCCGAAGCCCCGCAGCCGGAACATGGCGGCCTTGAGCAGATAGCCCGCCGCCAGCGGCAGGATGTTCAGAATAAACATCAGAATGGGCATGTTTTTGTAGGGCAGCAGAATGCTGTTGCGCCCGCTCTGGATGCTCTTGAAGGGGTTGTAGCGCACCGCGCCGGTGGTGGCGCCGCAGATGTGGTAGCATTTGGCGGTGGGGCAGTAGACGTTTTTATAGCCCAGACTGTTGGCTCGCCAGCTGATGTCCACGTCCTCGTAATAGGCGAAGAAGTTTTCGTCAAACAGGCCGATTTCGTCCAGAATGCGCTTGCGGTAGAGGGCCGCGCCGCCACAGGCGGAGAACACCCGGCAGGGCTTGGTGTAACGGCTGGCCTTCATGCCGTCGCCCCGCTTGCAGGCAAAGCCCAGAATGGTCACATAGTCGCCCGCGTCGTCTGCCAGCTCCCGCTCGAAGTGGCGGATCATCAGGCTGCTTACTGCGAAGATGCGCTCGTCGGCCTCGGCGGCACGAATCAGGTTTTCCAGCCAGTCCGGCTCGGCAAAGGCATCGTTGTTGAACAGAGCCACGAACTCGCCCTTTGCGGCCCGGATGCCCTGATTCACCGCGTAGGAGAATCCGGTGTTGTGGTCGTTTTCAATGAGGGTATAGTTTTCCCGGCCCACATAGCTGCGGGCAATCTCCAGACTTTCGTCGGTGGAGGCGTTGTCGATGACGATCAGTTCAAAATCCTGCATGGTCTGGGCCCAGACGGATTCGATGGAATCCCGCAGCCAGCCGGCCCCGTTCAGGTTGGGGATCACCACAGTGGCTTTCATTGGCGAAAACCGCCTTTCTCTTTTGTATTGTTGATTCATCTGCCATTATAACAAACTTTTGTCCGGCGGGCAATGCAGGCTTTTGCTCTTTATCGCTTTATGGTATGATGGGAAAAACAGCGATTTGAAAAGAAAGGGAGGAAGTGTTCCATGTCCATTGGTTTTGGAATCGGCGCGATTTTCAGCTGGCTGATGGTGCTGGTAAATCTGGCGCTGGTGGCGCTGGGTGTGGCGGTGCTGGTGCTGAGCATCAGGGTTCTGCTGCTGATGATCCAGGCGCTGCGTATCTATATTCAGAAAAACAGCGGCTGATTCGCAAACAAAAGGCTCCGGCCCGCGTCCCTTTTAAAAGGGAATTGCGGGCCGGAGCTGTTTTCATTGGGTTATTTCAGCGCGGTCTCGATGCTCTGGAACACCTGGTCCTGATTTTCACACATCACCAGCACTACTTCACCGGATTTCAAAGTTTCCAGCTTGGCGGCCTTGGCGATGGCGTACTGGTCGGCCAGATAATTCTCCTGCGCGGACTTCTGAGCCTCGATGAAGCCGGAAAGGGCTTCCTTTACCGCATCGGTCTTGCCCTCGGCGGGCTTCACAATGGCCACGCCGTAGGCCTTCACGTTCATCAGCGACACGCTGTATGCGGCGCTCTGTACATCCTCGGCAGCAAGGCCCAGCACCTCCAGGCTCATCTGGCCCTGGCTGGCAATGGCCTCCGAGTCCAGATGCTCGGCGTAGCCCTTGCTGGCGGTGTAGCTGCCATCCTCCAGCGTGAAGATGGTGTAGTTGCTGTTGTCCTCCTCGGTGCGGCTGTCCGCCAGAGCGGCGGTGTAGTCCGCGGGGGTATGGCTGGCGGCGGAATCCGCGCCGGAGGAGGCGCAGCCCACCAGCCCGGCAGCCAGCACACCGGCCAGCAGAATAGAAATCAAACGTTTCATAAAAACACTCCTTTGTCAATGGGCAGCCCCGCCGGCGGCGGGAGAAAACGGCCCTTTGCTGCAAGTATGCCCCAAAGGCCGGCCGGTCATGAAACATGACGCCGGCAAACAGCCGTTTGTTTGCCCCTGTGACTGGAATACGAAACAGCCTCCCGGATTATTGCGCCGGGCTGAAAAAAGAGCCCCGCTCCACCGGGGTGGACAGGATGATCTGGGTGCTGGTGGGGCCCATGCGCTGGAACCGGGTGATCAGCTGCTCCAGCTGCTGCATGCTTTCGCAGCTCACCTTCACAATGAAGCTGTGGCTGCCGGTCACATGGAAGCACTGGCGTACCTGCCCGTCGGCCCGGGCCAGCGTGAGGAATTCTTCCCGGTCTGCCGGTGCGATGGACACGCTGATCAGCGCGTCGATGCTGTTCTGGCGCTGGGGATCCCGCAGCAGGGCAGTGTAACCCGCAATCACGCCCTGCTCCTCCAGCCGCCGAATCCGGCTGGACACCGCCGGGCTGGTAAGCGCCACATGGCGGGCAATGTCCTTCACAGGCATACGGGCATTTTGCTCCAAAAGCATCAGGATCTTTTTGTCTAAATCGTCCAAAAAAACAACTCCCTTCCGGATGACAACAAAGTGACACAAAAAGTTGACAAAGTTAAGAAAAAATATAGAGAAAATATACAATTAAAAAAGATGGAAAGAATTTTGCGGGTTTCCTTAATTATATAAAGTAAAAATGCAAAAGTAAAGGGGAACAGGAAAGAGAAAACCGGCTTTTCAATTTGACATATTAAGAAAAATGGGTATACTAAAGACAGTGCCAGACAGGCACCCCTGAATATGATAACTTCTCACTTATTATACTTTCCCACCCCTCTATGCAGAAAGGCCCGCCGGTTTTCCGGCGGGCCTTTCTGCGTTCTATCTTAATTTTCCAATAAATAAGGCAGGTAAATGTGCAGGTCGCTGCTCTTTACGAAGCCCTCGAAGTAGACTCCGTTTTCCCGGTAATCCTCCACCGAAACGCTGCCCCGGCTGCGCATGGCCTCGGCCAGACCAAGCTTGTCGTAAGGCAGCACCAGCTTCACCGCCCGCACCCGGTCCGAGAGGGCGGCGTCCAGCGCGGCCAGCAGATCATCCAGACCCTTGCCGGTCTTGGCGCTGGTCAGAATCACTGCCGGGTCAAAGGGGGTGGCGCCGGCCTTGTCGCACTTGTTGTATACGGTCAGCTGGGGGATGCCTTCGCAGCCCAGCTCCGCCAACACCTGATCGGTGATGGCCAGCTGTTCCTCCCGCTCCTCGTCGGCGGCGTCCGCCACCTTTACGATCACGTCGGAATAGGCGGCCTCCTCCAGCGTGCTTTTAAAGGCCTCCACCAGCTTGTGGGGCAGGCGGCTCACAAAGCCGACCGTGTCCACTGCAATCACGTTCAAACCGCTGGGCAGGGTCAGCTTGCGGGCGGTGGGGTCCAGCGTGGCGAACAGCATGTCTGCCTCCATTACCTCGGCCCCGCACAGCGCGTTCAGAAGGCTGGATTTGCCCACGTTGGTGTAGCCCACCAGACTGATCACCGGGGTGCCGGCCTTCTGGCGGGCGCGGCGGTTTTCGCCACGGCGCTTTTCCAGCTCGGTGAGCTTCTGCTCCAGCGCCTCGATGCGCCGGTGAATGTGCCGCCGGTCATATTCCAGCTTGCTTTCACCGGCACCGCGCCGGGCGCCGCCGCCACCACCGCCGCCGCCGCCCTGACGGGACAGGCTCTCGCCCAAACCCTGCAGCCGGGGCAGCCGGTAGCGCAGCATGGCCAGCTCGGTCTGCACCTTGCCCTCATTGGTTACGGCCCGGCTGCGGAAGATTTCCAGAATCAGCATGGTGCGGTCCAGCACCTCCACGTCCAGCCGTTCGGACAGGTTGCGGATCTGGCTGCCGGAGAGCTCGCCGTCAAAGATGGCCGCTTCGGCCCCCAGATTCTGGCAGTAGAGCTTTGCCTCCTCCAGCTTGCCCTCGCCCAGCAGGGTGCCCGCCTCGGGGGCGGCGCGCCGCTGCACAATCTGGGCCACCGCCTCCATGCCGTTGGCTTCGCACAAAGCGCTCAGCTCTTCCATGCTGCGGTCCGCGTCGAACTGGCCCAGGTCCAGCCCCAGCAGAACCACCTTCACGGGTTCCTTGTCTTGAATCATCAATTCACTCATAAAAGCTCCTTTTATCGCGTCAGATTATCAAATCAGAAATCAGGGGTTTGGTTCACATAGCATCGGCAGGCCACCGGAGTGCCGTCGAATTTGTGGTAGAGGCTGTCGTGGTCCCACACCCAGCCGGCCTTTTCCATCACCCGGCCGCTGGCGGGGTTTTCCGCCGCGTGGCAGCAGGCCATCCATTGCCCGCCCACCTGCCGGAACCAGAAATTCCGCACCGCGCACAGGGCCTCGGTGGCGTAGCCCTTGCCCCAGAAGGCGCGGCCATAGCAGTAGCCCGCCTCCCACACACCGGCGGAATGGTCCAGCCCCGGGGTGCGCCAGAGGGCCGGGGTTTGCTCCTCGCCCTCCATCACGCTGATGCTGCCGAAGGGCGCGTCCGACCCGCGCAGGCAGACGCCCCACTGGTAGTAGTCCGGGTTTTGGTAAAGGGCTTCCCAGCCGGCCAGCAGCTGGGCGGTCTCCAGCCAGTCTTTGTGGGGCTCCCAGCGCAGAAAGCGGGTCACCTGCGGGTCGCTGGCCCAGTTCTCGAACATGGCAATGGCGTCCGCGGCGGTGAGCGGGCGCAGAAGCAGCCGCTCGGTTGTCAGAATCTGTGTGCCCAGATGGCGCATGGAAAATCCCCTCCTCACACCCCGCTGCCGGGGAAAGTGCTTTTATTATAGGTGCAAGCGGGCAGTGTGTCAATTTTTTTGAAAAAAGGTGAAGAAACACCGGATTCAGGCTCGTTATATGAACAAAGGGAAACCTACTGAACCGGTAGGGACTTCCGGATGAACGCAAACCGCCCGCCCGGACGCGGGGAATCCCGCCCCGGAGAGCTGCGGCGAAAGGAGCCAGAATCATGCCGAATGTTTACTTATTGTTATCCCGCACCGACACCCTGTTTGCACGGGCCATGCACGGCCTG
This sequence comes from Allofournierella massiliensis, assembly GCF_004345265.1. Lineage (GTDB taxonomy): Bacteria > Bacillota > Clostridia > Oscillospirales > Ruminococcaceae > Allofournierella > Allofournierella massiliensis. The sequence goes on along the minus strand of NZ_SLUM01000009.1, from coordinate 116,708 downwards.
ACCGGCAACCGCTATACTCATGTGAGCCTTGCGCTGGACCGGGATCTGGAGCAGATGTACAGCTTTGCCCGCCGCTACGAGATCGCGCCGTTGCCTGCCGGTTTTATCAGGGAGAATCTGTACGACGGAGTATACGGCCGCAGCGGCACGGCGGACAGCCTTGTGCTGGAGCTGCCGGTGAGCCAGAAGGCCTACGACCGTATTGCCCGCCGCCTGGAAAAGATGGAGCGCCGCCAGCTGGACTACGGCTACGACGTGCTGGGTCTGGCGCTGGCCTGGCTGGGCATTGCCCACCAGCGGCGCAACAAGTTTGTGTGCAGCCAGTTTGTGGCCCAGACATTGCAGGAGGCAGGTGCGCTGGAGCTGCCGGATCATCCCAGTCTGGTGCGCCCGGAGGATTTTGCCTATCTGGAGCCGCTGCGGGTGGTGTATCAGGGCCCACTGGCCTGGGCGGGCCGTGTGGGCCGCCGGGCAATGGCCGCCTGACCGGTTACACAATCAAACAGAAACAACGCAGCCCGCCATGGTGCAAAAACCATGGCGGGCTGTGTTTATCATGTGGGCGGATCAGACCAGAAATGCGCCGTCCAGCGCGAGGAAGGTGAGTTGGGCGGTTTTCTCCGAAACCCCGTAGTCGGCCCGGTAATTGCCGGAAGCGGTGGAGATCAGTACCGGGGCAAGATTGTTGGAGGAATCTTCGGCCTGCTGCACGGATTCAACCGCAGGCAGGCCCATCTCCTCAAACAGGGCGGGCAGCATGGCCCGAAACAGCTCCAGCGAATCGGAGGAATCAGAGGCGTACAGCCCGCTGTTCAGGGGAGGCTTCACATTCAGCGAAAGCAGCTGGCCGTTGATGGCATCCAGCAGGGCGATGAAGTGGAAGCTGCCTTCGTCGGTGCCGTCCGGGGCCTGCCAGCAATCCACGCTCCAGATGGTGCGCTCGCCGTTCTGGTAATCGGTGCGGCGGAAGGCATAGGTGGTGAACTGGTATTCCGCCAGAGGGATGCCGCTGGCGGCTTCCATCCAGCAGGCGGCGGTGTTCACTGCCTGCTGCACATCCATGCAGGCCTCGTCCGGCTGGACATAGCTTTTGTAGTAATCCGGCGCACCGTCCAGCCCGTTGTTGAGCTGGACCGGGTCGGGGTGCTCGGCCACAAATTCTTCTGTGTAGTCGTGGTAAGCGTAATCGCAGGCGTCCAGTGCGGCGCTCACCGGATCCGGCGCGGAGCTGGAAGAGACGCTCACCGGGTCGCTCACGGCCACCGGGGTATTGCCGGGGGCGGAGCAGGCGGAAAGGAGCAGGGCGGCGCAGAGGGCGGCGAGAACGGAACGATGTTTCATGGTAAATCCCTCCTCAGCGGTCGATGGCGTCTTTTTGGTGCAGGGCGTCCAGCCGTGCCTGCCCGCCGGTGGCGGTCACGTTTTCAAAGGAAGTGAGGGTGTTGCCGGTGGAAAACTGGAACAGGGCGGTGTCGCCGTTTTCCAGAACCGCCCAGAGCCAGTCCTGGTAGGCGCTGCCCTCATCGGTGAATTCGGTGCTCTGGATCTGGCCAAGACCGGCAGCGGTGCAGAAGTTCTGCGCCAGTTCGGGCCAGGTGTCCTTCTGGGGCTGCTCCGGGTCGGCACAGCCCTGCCCCGGATAAAGGGAATAGCGGAACAGCTCACCGGTCACCGGGTCCATGCACAGAAATACCTCAGCGGCACGTTGAAACAGCGGGATTTCCTCGCTGCTGGGAATGGGTACGCTGACCTCCACCACCGACTGGGTGCGGGAAAGGTTCGGGTCCTCCATGTAGCACAGCGCAATCAGCTGGGCGGAAAGGTCCATCCCAAGGGCGGACTGGCACAGCTCGCCTGCTTTTTTGGCAATGTCCTGGGTGGGCAGGAATTCCGGCCGGGGCAGGGCAGGGGTGGGCTGCCCCTCGGCGGGGTCGTAGGTTTTGTATTCCTCGATCTTCTCGGCGGTGCGATCGATAAACCGGAACTCGTAATCCTCCACGATCTGCCCGGCGGTGCTGGCAGCAGCGCTCACCGGGTCGCTCACCGCCACCGGGGTATTGCCGGGGGCGGAGCAGGCGGAAAGGAGCAGGGCGGCGCAGAGGGCGGCAAGAACAGAACGATATGTCATGGTAAATCCCTCCTCAGCGTCCGGCATCTTTGTCCAAAGCGGACTGCACGGCTTCGTCTCCACCGGCGCGGGTCAGATTGTCAAAACCTACAATTCCGGCAAGAGAAAGAGAAAAGCGGCAGATGTCTCCGTTCTCCAGTGTAACCCATACCGAGGAAGCCTGATCGTTGGAAAACTTCACAGAAGCGGGTGTGCCCAGATTTGCCGCTTCGCAGAAACTGGAGATCTGATCCGGCCACAATGCTTTGCGCAGCTCATCGTAATTTTCAGGCAGCTTGTCCAGAGCATCGAAGGAAAATGCACCACCGAAATGCAGCACGGAGCCCTGTTCCACATCCAGATCCAGCGAAACGATGGTCATGTTTCTGGCATGCTGTTTATAGAGTGCTTCCGGTTTTTTGTTTTCGTATCGTTCTTTTGGAATTTGTTCATCCTCCAGCAAACGGGTGCTGGGCAGCGTGGTCTGAATGTGTGCCACCGTCTGCTGATCATAGGAAAAGGGAGAGCTGTAGTAGTAAAGGATGAATTCCTGATCGGAAAAGTTTTCACCGCAGGCCTGCTCAAAGATGGCGGCCGCCTGGTTGACCAGTGCCTGAGAATCCGGATGCCCGTCCGATGGCGGTGCATAGGTGAAAAGGGGATCGTGATATTCCCCCTGTGTCATTTCGTCTGTCACATCGAAATAGGTGTAATTCAGTGCCTGAATTGCCTGGTCCACCGGGTCGGCGGAGGTGCTGGCAGCGGTGCTTACCGGGTCGCTCACGGCCACCGGGGTGTTGCCGGGGGCGGAGCAGGCGGTGAAAAGCAGAGCAGCACAGAGGGCGGCGGCCAGGCATTGACAGAATTTCATTGGCTCATCCCTCCATCGTCCACAATTTCGTTTTTCAGCAGCGCGTCCACGCGGCCCTGCCCGCCCATTGCGGTGACATTCTCAAACGTCAGTCGGGGATGGTCCAGATGGAACACCACCCGGTCGCCGTTTTCCAGCGTGGCCCAGAGGGACTGGGTGAGGGAATCGGCGGCGGAATACCGGCAGTCGCTCAGCTCGCCCAGCCCGGCAGCGGTACACAGTGCCTTTGCCCGTTCCAGATAAACGGCTTCGCGGGTATCGTCGGTCACCGGCTGCTGCGGAGTGAACGAGCCGGAGTAGGAAAGCAGCCTGCCGGTCGCTGCGTCCAGCTGGGCACTGACAGTCAGTGCCGGGTTGCCATGGGCGTAGTCCGTCAGGGTTTTCGGCTCCTGTGTTTCGTCACAGCCGGGCAGATATACCGTCACATCCACCAGATTATTGGTCACATCGAACCAGGTTTGCCGGTGAAAGACCAGCTCAAACTGCTGCTGGGAGAAATCCAGTCCGGTGTCCTTTTCAAAAATTGCGGCGGCAAGGTTTGCAAGCTCCTGTTCGCTGAGAAAATTCCCTTCCCGGGGCGCGGGCAGAAACTGGTCGCTGGGATCTGTATTGGCGCTCAGATCAAAAAGTTCCTGGGTGGCGTCCAGATAGCTGTAATCATAATGATTCACCAGCTGGTCCACCGGGTCGGCGGTGGTACTGGCAGCGGTGCTCACCGGGTCGCTCACGGCCACCGGGGTATTGCCGGGGGCGGAGCAGGCGGAAAAGGCGGCCAGAGCCAGGGTGGCCGTAAGGCCGAGTGCAATGGGGCGACGGTTCATCATAACATCCTCCTTGGCGCAGCCGGGGAAGAAGGCCCCGGCGTATTTTCTGGCTTCAGTTTACTGCTCACCTGTTGCCGCAAAAGCTGCGGTGTGTTGCGAAGCGGTAAAAACTTATTGCGAAGTTGTAAAAGTCACCGTGGCCCGGGTTCCGTGGCCCGGCTTGCTCTCGAATTCCAGCAAAGCGCCATGGCGGCGGGCGATGGCAAAACAGAGCGAAAGCCCCAGCCCGGCTCCGCCCTCGGCCCGGCTGCGGGCCTTGTCCGCCCGGTAGAAGGGTTCGCCCAGATGGGCCAGCGTTTCCCGGTCCATGCCCCGGCCGTTGTCGGTTACGGTCAGCAGCACCCGGCCCGGTGTGCTGTGAACGGCCAGCCGCACCTGCCCTTTGGCGGCGCAGGCTTTTACCCCGTTGTCGCACAGGTTCACCAGCAGGCTTTCCAGCAGCACCTCATCGGCCAGAAGCTCCACCGGTTCGGCAGGGGGCAGCACCGTGAAGGTTACCTGCCGGGCCCGGGCCTTGGGGGCGATGGTGCGCTCCACCCGGTGCAGCAGGTCTGCAGCGTCCACCGGGGCCAGCTCCAGCGGTTCGCCGCGCAGCACGCTCAGCTTTAAAAGCTGCTGGCTGAGCGCCAGCACCCGGCGGCTCTCGAACAAAATGGTGTCGGTGGCTTCCATCAGCTCTTCCGGGTCCATCTGGGCCCGCTGCATGGTTTCGGCCCAGCCGCCGATGGCGGTGAGGGGGGTGCGCATCTCATGGGCCAGATTGTCGATCAGCTGTTGCTTCTGGCTGGCGGCGGTTTCCAGCTCGTCGATTTTGCGCTGCACCTGACCGGCCATCTGATTCATGGCACGGCCCAGCTCGCCCACCTCATCCCGCCGTTTGTCCGGCGCGCGGGCGGCAAGGTCGCCCGCCGCAATGGCCCGGGCAGTGCCGGTCACCTGGGCCAGCGGCCGGTACATCCGGGCCAGCACCAGATACAGGGCGATGGCGAATACCCCGCTTACCACCCCGCCGATGATGAGAAACAGCAGCCGGATGCGGGCCCACTCCTGATAGAACCCTTCCATGGGAAAGGCACAGGTGACGATGGTATCCGGCGAAACGGTGGAAAGCCGGGAGGAAACAAACAGCTGCCGACCCTCTTCGGTGGGCTGCACCAGATAGACCCGCTGGCCCTCAGGAACCTCCGGCCGGGTGCGCTCGCCCTCCACAGCAGGCAGGGTGGAACAGAGCACTGTGCACTGTTCCGCCACCTCCAGCGGGATGCCGCCGCCCGCATACTGGGTGGCATAGTATTCATACAGATTGGGCAGCGCCGCCGGGCGGGAGGAAGCCACAGCCTGGGCATCCTGCACAAGGCTCTGCATCAGGTACTGCTGCTGGGCCAGCGCCTCATTCACGGTGGAGGAAAAGTTCTGCCGCTGCCCCAGGCTGAACACCGCCCCGATGCTGCCCGCAAGGCAGCACAGAAACAGCGCCAGCGTGGCCAGATAGGTTTTCTGCCAGTATTTCAGGGTAATCTTTTTCATGAAAAGCCCCTTTCAGCGGGTGCTGAGCCGGTAGCCCAGCTTGTAAACGGTCTGAATGCGGCCTTCCAGCTCCAGCTTTTTGCGCAGCCGCTGGATGTGGGCGTCCACCGTGCGGCTTTCGCCCTCATAGTCGTAGCCCCAGGCAAGGTTCAAAAGCTTTTCCCGGCTGAGGGCCAGGTTCCGGTTGGTGATGAGTACTTCCAACAGGCTGTATTCCTGTGGGGTGAGGGGAATCTCCTCTTCGTGGAGAAAGACCCGGTGTGCATCCAGATCCACCCGCAGCCCGTCCAGCGTGAAGGTGCGGGCGGATTTGCCGCCCCGCCGCAGCACAATCTCCACCCGGGCCAGCAGCTCCAGTACCTCGAAGGGCTTCACGATGTAGTCCTCAGCGCCAAGGCCCAGCCCCTGCAGTTTATCCGACAGGCTGGTCTTTGCGGTCACAAAGATCACCGGCAGATCGACGGGCAGCTTGGCCTTTACGGCAAAGCCATCCAGCCCGGGGAGCATCACGTCCAGCAAAACCAGATCGAAGCTCTGGCTCCGGGCCAGCTCCAGCGCCTCGGGGCCGGTGAAGGCCTGGGCGCAGCTGTGGCCCACCAGCTTCAGATTGGAGCGGATCAGATTGTTGATGGCGGTTTCGTCTTCGGCGATGAGAATGTGTGCCATGGGGCGGGTCTCCCTTTCTGTGCCCGGCTGAGGGCGCCGGTATTAGCCGGCGCGAGATGAGAAAACGTCAATCTCTTATATCACACCGGCTTTGCCTTTATATTATAAAGAACTTGTTGCCAACTTGTCATGGCTTTGGGCAAATTACCGAATTTGCGCCAAAGAAATAACGATGGTCGACACGGCGGTGCAATCGTGCTATACTGTTGTGGCTTTGAAGTGTTGCCATTGGAGCCGAAAGGCCCCGGAAGTGAATTTCAGAAAAGAGGTTTTTGTGATATGTCGCGTTCCGTCAGCGCGGAAAATCAGATCACGCAGGGCGTGATCTGGAAGCAGATTCTGGTGTTCTTTTTTCCCATTCTGTTCGGTACCTTCTTCCAGCAGCTTTACAACACCTTCGACGCCATTATCGTGGGCCAGTTCGTGGGCAAGCAGGCGCTGGCCGCGGTGGGCGGCGGTACCAGCAATCTGGTGAACATCGTGGTCAACCTGTTCACCGGCATGGCTGCGGGCACCACCGTGGTGGTAGCGCAGGGCGTGGGCGCACGGGACCCGGAACGGGTGCGCAAGACCGTGCACACCTCGGCGGCCATGTCGCTGGTGGGCGGTCTGGTGTTCACGGTGGTGGGCATTCTGGCGGCCCGGCCCGCGCTGGTGGCCATGGCGACCCCGGACGATGTGATGGAATACGCGGTGCAGTATCTGATCGCCTACTGCCTGGGCATGATCCCCTCGTTTTTCTATAACGTGGGCGCGGGCATCCTGCGTGCGGTGGGCGACACCAAGCGCCCGCTGTATTTTCTGATCGTGGCCTGCCTGGTAAACATTGTGCTGGATATTGTGTTTGTGGCGGTGATGGGCATGGGCGCGCTGGGCGCGGGCCTTGCCACCATGATTTCCCAGTGGGTGAGCGCCGCGCTGGTGTATATCTCGCTGAGCGGAACCTCCGCCATTTATCGGCTGGACAAAACCCGGCTGGGCTTCGATCAGGCCAGCCTGAGCCGGGTGCTGCAGGTGGGCATCCCGGCGGGCATTCAGGGCAACATGTACGCCATTTCCAACGTGATCTTGCAAAGCTGCATCAACTCCTTCGGCACCGATACGGTGGCAGCCTGGACCAGCTTTTCCAAGGTGGACGGCTTTTTCTGGATGGTCAGCGGCGCTTACGGCATCGCCATCACCACCTTCGCGGGCCAGAACTATGGCGCAGGGCTGTACAGCCGGGTGCGAAAGAGTGTGCATGTCTGCCTTGCCATGTGCGCGGGCACCGCGGTTGCCATGAGCGTATTGATGGTCAGCTGCTCGGGCATTTTCCTGCGCATGTTCACCCAGGATGCGGCAGTGCTGGAGATCGGTACTGTGATGGTCCGCAACATGATGCCCTATTATGTGACCTTTGTGTGCATCGAGATTCTGTCCGGCGCAATCCGCGGCTGCGGTCAGGCGTTGATCCCCATGATCCTTACCGGCTGCGGCGTGTGCGGCCTGCGTATTCTGTGGGTGTTCCTTGTGGTTCCCTTCCGGCGGGAGATTACCACCGTTCTGTACAGCTATCCGGTGAGCTGGGTCATCACCAGCATCTGCTTTGTGGTGTATTACAAGTGCGGCAAATGGCTGCCGAAAGAGGATCGCAAGCCCGCCGAGGCGGTGCAGCAGTCAGCAGAAGCCTGACCGAAAAACCAATAAAAAAGAGGAAGCCTGCGGGCTTCCTCTTTTTTATTGGTTGCATTTTTTGGGGATGGGGAAATTACTTGCTGAACACGCTCAGATCGGCGGTCTTGCCCGGGTAGATGCCCATGGGCTCGTAGTGGGGGGTGACCACGCTCACGATGTGGGTGCCCTGCTCGGCGTTGAAGTCATCCAGATAGGGCTGGTGCTGGAAGTAGTTGGCATCCAGGCTGCCGTCCTCCACGGCGGTGTTGGGCATCACGTAGTCGTCGAATTCCACGATCTCCAGAGTCACGTTATGCTCGGCCAGAATGGGGGCGGCATACTCCAGAATCTCGGCGTGGGGGCTGGGGGAAGCGCCCACCTTCAGGGTAACGGGCTCGGTGATTTCGGGGATGGTGGCGTCGGTTACGCCCATGGGCATCACCACGCCGTTGTAGTTGGCGGCAATCCAGTCCTGCACGTCCCGGCTCATGAGCACAGCGGCCAGCGCCTGAATGGCGGGCTCGTTCTCCCGGCCCTCCTTCACGGCCAGCACATTGCCGTAGGTCTGGGCGGCCACGCTCTCGGCGTCCTCACTCACCAGAACGGTGTCGCCGATGCCGGCGCCGGAGGCGTAGTTGCCGTTGATCACGGCGAAGTCCAGATCAGGCAGGCTGCTGGGCAGGGCAGCGGCCTCCATGGGAACGATTTCCACGTTGTAGGGGTTTTCGGCAATGTCCCGCTCGGTGGCCTCCAGACCAACGCCCTCGGTCAGGGTCAGGATACCCTGCTTCTGCAGCAGCTGCAGGGCGCGGCCGCCGTTGGTGGCGTCTGCCGGGATGCCGATCTTGTAGCCGCCGGATTTGCCGCCGCAGGCGGTCAGGCTCACGGCCAGAACGGCACACAGAGCCAGAGAAATCAGTTTTTTCATGATACACACTCCTCTATGTTGATGGGTTGATAATAAGCGTTGAAAAGCGAAAACAGCGCACCAGTCAGGCTCGCGCGCCGCCGGGCGGGGCGCTGTTTTTTCAAAAGGAAAAGGGAATCAGCGGTTGCGCTTGTCGGCCTTGCGGGCCAGCAGGTTGCAAACGCTCTGGATGATGCACACCAGAATGACCACCAGAACGATGGTGGCGTACATCACGTCGCTCTGGTAACGCTGGTAGCCGAAGCGGAAGGCAATGTTGCCAAGGCCGCCTGCGCCCACCGCACCGGTCACGGCGGTGTAGCCGAAGATGGTGATGATGGTGATGGACAGGCCCCGCAGCAGGCTGGGCACGCTTTCCACCAGCAGCACCCGGGTGATGATCTGCCAGTTGGTGGCGCCCATGCAGCGGGCGGCCTCCACAACACCGGCGTCGATCTCCTCCAGGCTCTGCTCTACCATGCGGGCCACGAAGGGAGCCGCCGCGATGGACAGGGGAACGTTGGCGGCAGTAGCGCCGATGGAGGTTCCCGCGATCAGCCGGGTGAAGGGGAGAACGAAGAAAATCAGAATCATGAAGGGAATGCTGCGGAACAGGTTTACAAACCAGCCGAACACCGCGTTGAAGCGGGGGGCGGCCATGATGCCGCCGGACTTGGTGGTGGTGAGCAGCACGCCCAGAGGCAGGCCGATCAGATAGGCCACCATCGTGGGAACAAAGGTCATATAAAGGGTTTCCAGCGTGCCCTCCCACAAAAGGCTGCCGTATTCTGCGAAAAATTCTGCCATGGGTTTATTCCTCCTTGCCCAGCAAAAGGCGGGCCACGTCGCTTTGGGGATGTTCAAAAATCTGGGCCGCGTCGCCCTGCTCCACAAAGCGGCCGCCGTCGATGACCACCATCCGGTTGCAGATGGCCTTGACCACCGCCAGCTCGTGGGTGATGATGATCACCGTCACGCCCAGTTTTTTGTTGATGGCCTGCAAAAGCTCCAGTACGCTCTTGGTCGTCAGTGGGTCCAGTGCGCTGGTGGGCTCGTCGCACAGCAGCACCTGGGGATTGGACGCCAGCGCCCGGGCCAGGGCCACCCGCTGCTTCTGGCCGCCGGAAAGCTGGCTGGGGTAGCTGCCGGCTTTATCGGAAAGACCTACCAGCTCCAGCAGCTCGGCCACCCGTTTTTCCACCTCGTCCTTTTTGTAGGGGGTGAGTTTTAAGGGGAAGGCCACGTTCTCGGCCACGGTTTTCTGCATCAGCAGGTTGTAGCCCTGGAACACCACGCCCATCTGGCGGCGGGCCTCCAGCAGCTCCTTGCCCTTCAGGTGGGCAAGATCCTTGCCGTTCAGCAGAATCTGGCCCTCGGTGGGCTTTTCCAGCAGGCACAGGCAGCGCAGCAGGGTGCTTTTGCCTGCGCCGCTCATGCCGATGATGCCGAAGATGTCGCCATCCTGAATGGTGGTGGAAACATCCCGCAGGGCTTCCACCTTATTGGCGCTTCCCGTAAAGATTTTGGACAGATGTTTGATTTCAAACATGATTGCTTTCTTTCGCTCCTTTTTTCGGTTCGGCGGTAAAACGGCAAAACAAAAAGGCTGCCGTCCTTGCAACACAACAAGGACGACAGCCTGTAACAGACTTCGTGGTACCACCTTGGTTCACCGGCCCCTTGCGGGGACAACGGCCTTTCCGGCTGCGGCAGAAATGAACTGATTACAGCCTGACGCTTTAACGGGCGTTCCCGGCGGGCACTTAGAACTCATGCTCTTCGCACACGCAGCTCCGAGACCATGTTCAGCTTCCTGTTCCCTGCCCGTTTCCACCGTCGGGGCTCTCTAGTAAGGGTCGATGCCGAAAGCCTACTCTTCTCTTCTTCGCTTTTGGATGATAGTATGCGTTTATGATACCGTCGAATTTACGGTTTGTCAAGCATTTTTTTGCGCGGTTTGACGACAAATGCAAAAAACGCCCCGCTTTTTTGCCAAAAAGCGGGGCGCAGTATCACAAATTGTGATTATTTATTCTCTTCCCAGATGGGGTGATTCAGCACCCAGCGGCTGTACTCGTCCTTGTGGAAGATGTCGGTGTTGTAGAACTTGTCCAGAATGGCCCAGAACTCGCTCTCGGTGTAGCCGCAGAACTCGCAGAAATCACGCACGCACAGGGGATCCAGCGCGCCGTCCCGCTCCCTGATCAGAGGAATGGCCTCTTCACGGGTCATCAGGCCGTAGCGGATGTAGCGGGCGGTGTAGTCGGTGGCGGCGGCGTGGCCGAACTTGGGGTATTTCAGCCAGGAGTGCACCAGATAGGCGCGGGAGTCGATCTGGTCGAAGTTTTCCACATGATGGCGGCGATCCCACTCGTGGGTCAGGTCGTGGAAGCCGCGGCTCTTGGCCAGCTGGTAGTTCTTGTAGCTGTTCCAGGGCAGGAAGTAGCTCATGTAGAAGGGGTCAAGGCGAGCCAGCTCCTCGGCGGTGGGGGCCTTGGTCAGAGCCAGGTCGTTGGCAGAGACGCCGTAGCTGAGCAGCTCCTCCTCGGGGAAGCCGACGGCCACACCGTTTTCAATCTGGCCGCGGGCGGAATAGGTTTCCTCGTCGGCGTTGCCGCCGTACTCAAAGCTCACGTTCTCGCCGTAGCACAGCAGGGGAGTGTTGAACTTCAGGGCCATGTGCAGCGGGAAGGTGTAGATCAGCCGGTCCACATACCAGGTGGGCTTGCCGTATTTCTCGAAGAAGGCGCGCATCAGGGTTTTCTGGGCCTTGATGTTGGGCTTGCAGCTGATGATGGTGCAGCCGAACTCCTCGCTGATGTTCTTCAGGTTGTGCTTGCCTGCCTCGGTCATGGGGAAGTTGTCCTCCACGCTGAACAGGATGGGGTTCATCTTCATGACCTCTTTCAGGATGTACACCTGGAAGTGGCTGTCCTTACCGCCGGACACGGCAACGGCGCAGTCGTAGCCGCCGGGGCCGTTGCAGCCGCGGTATTTGTCGCACAGGGCTTCAAATTCCTTCCAGCGGGCATCCCAGTCCACCTTCGAGCGGCTCTCGTAGTGGCGGCAGGCGCTGCAAACGCCCTCGGCATCGAAGGTGATGCCGGGCCGGGTGTCGGGCATGGTGCATTTTTTACAGTATTTCATGGGTCGATCCCCTCCCTTGAAGTTAAGGCTTGTGCACAGGGGTTCCTGTGCCGTCGCTTCATTATAGCATGCCCCGGGCCATATTACAAATTCCCACCGGGCCACCGGCGCAGAATTCATGAATTTTTTGCAAAACAGCGCCCCGCCCCGCCCGCAAAAGAGCCGGGGCGAACGGGCCGGACAAACGGCGCAAAACCGCCCGCCGCCGGGTTTGACCGGGGCGGCAAAAGCGCGTTATGATAACAGTAGAAAAATATCCGCATCCCATAAGCGATGCGTTCCGTTCGATCGCGTCGGCACAGGGATGCCTGAGCAGGAAAGGAAGTGCTGTGGGATGAAAAAGCAGATACAAACTCCGTTCTGGGCGGGCCTTGCGGCCTGCGCTCTGCCGCTGGTGGCCGGGCTTCTGGCCTACGGCCGCCTGCCCGGGCAGATGGCGGTGCAGTGGAGCGGCGAAACCGGCGAGGTGATCAGCCTGATGAGCAAGCCATGGGCGGTGATCGCCATTCCCGCCGTGCTCATGGTGATGCACTGGGTGGTGTATGCCACGGTACACAGCATGGTGCTGGGCCCCCGGCTGATGGGCGCGCTGCGGGAAGGTCTGGGCTGGCTGATCCCGCTTTTGAGTGTGGCCATGTACAGCGTGATCTTTGCGGCGAACCTTACCGGCAGGATACAGATTCTGGTGCTTTTGTTCAGTCTGGTGGGTCTGGCGGTGCTGATCGTGGCGGCCCATGTGGCCGAGCTGCCCTTCGGTTCCCGCTGGGGCGTGCAGGAGCGCTTTTCCATGGCCAGTGAAGAGAACTGGACCCATATCCACATGGTTACCGGCGGGATCTGGGGCCTGTGCGGCGCGGCGGTGATTCTGGGCAACTGGCTTTGGCCCCAGAATACAGGCAGAATGATGATCTGGCTGGTTCTCATGGGTGTACCGGGGATCTATTCCCACTGGATGGGCCGCCGGATGCAGAAAGGCTGAACGATACGAAAGAAACGGATACAACGACAGCCCCTTCCCTTATGTCATAATGGCTAAGGGAAGGGGCTGTCGTTTTGCATTTTTGAGTTTATTGATTGGCCGCAAACTGCTTTTTGCAGCGAACGAGCAGGAAGGCCAGCAGGGCGATGGCCTGCACGCCGATGCCCAGAATGGTGGCCCAGGCCGCGCCGTACACATCGAAGGCGCGCAGCAGGGGCTGGCTGGCCAGGAGAGCGGCGGCAAGGCCTGCCAGATTGCCCAGGATCAGACCACGCATCTCCCGGGCGATGGTGAGCAGATGGCACAGCACCGTGGCCGCCACCGTGCACACAGTGGCCAGCACCAGCGGCCCAAGCAGCGGCGCGTAGTCCAGCACCTCGGGGGTGGTGGGGTACAGAATCGACAGCCCCCACCGGCCCAGCAGGGCCACGCCGATGGTGCCGACAATCCACAGGGTCACCAGTGCCGCACCCAGCAGGCGCAGCCCCTTGTAAAAGCCCTTGCCGTTCCGGTCGGTCCACAGGCGGGCAAAGGTGGTGATGAAGGGCACAAACAGATAAATCACCGCCACCTGCAGAATCATCACTGGCAAAAACACGTTGTTGAAATAACCCAGTTTCACGCTGCCCAGAATCCGCTCGCAGTAGTAGCGGGGTACCGAGGCGATGGTGGTGTTCAAAAAGGCGTACACCGCAAGCGGCAGGCATTCCAGCAGCAAAGCCTTCACGCCTGCACCGCCGGTGCGTTTGAAATCCGCCCGGCGGCGGGCCAGGGGAATGTCCACCACCAGCACATAGGCGGCGTTCAGTGCAAACAGAACGGCCAGCGTGAGCACTAGATCTTTGGTGAGCAGAAGGCCCAGCGTCACGCTCAGGGCGGTTACGATGCCGCGAACCCCGAAGCTGATGCCCACGATGTCGATCCGCTCGGCCTTTTGCAGATAGCCGTGCCACACGTCCGACCAGCTTTCGATCAGCCGGTAGCCGGTGTAGAGGAAGATCACCCACCGCTGCTCGGCAGAATAGCTGTTCACAAAGGAGAATACAAGGCAGCCCAGCCCCGCCGCGGTCAGGGTGATATAGCGGCTGAGCAGGTAGCTGCGGTCGGTGTATTTGCCCGAAAGGTCAGACACCTGAAAGGTGCGCATGCCGTAGCTGGCAGCGGAAAGACACACGTTGGCAATGGTCATGCCGGTGGCCAGCAGGCCGTTGGCCTCGGCTCCGGCCAGTGCGGTGACCAGCAGGGTGATGGCCGCCTGACAGATATAAAAAAGCAGGCTGCCCGCGGTGTTGAACAGCACGTTGCGGCGCATTTGGCGTTCCATGGCAGGTTACTTGCCCCCTTTCATCACGAAGGGGCGGATCTTGTCCTCCATGGCCCTGATCTGGGCCTTCGGCACATAGGCTTTTTCCACATAACCGTAGATGCGCTGTGCAAAATCCGCCAGCCCCTTGTGGAAGAAGAACACCTTCTTCGGGGGCAGGCGCAGGGCGAACAGGATGTGCACGCCCCACAGCGCGAAGAACTTGAGCCAGTTGAAATGGGGCGTGAAGCCTTCGCCCATGGGCTCGTCCCGGGGCGGCTCCTTATACACGGTTTCCAGCAGATCCGCCATGCGGATATAGGCGGGGGTTTCGCTGGGGTCAAAATAGCCCTCGATCACCTCGCGGGCGATGGGGAAGGGCGGGTTTTTGTCCGCCATGGCGGCGAGGAACTCCTCGTAGCTGGTCACATACTTGGCTGCGGCGTAGATCACCGGGTCGTACTCGTGCTCGATGGGGGCCGGGCGCAGGATGTGGCAGCTCTTGCCCGCCATGTATACCTCGGCAATGGCGGTGCTCATCCAGATGGAGATGGAGTCTGCCGCCATGATCCAGTCCTTCACGCCGTAGGCGAAGATCACATGGAAGTTGGGCCGCTTTTTGGCCAGCTCGGCCAGCTGGGGGCTGTTCCACTCGCTGGGGTGGCGGCGGTAAACCAGCTCAACCTCCGGGTGCTGGCCCAGATACTCGTCGAACCAGCGCAGGGTCTCGGCCATGCTCACCCGGTTGGTGGCGGCAAAGCCGGTGAAGTCGGTGCCCGCCATCTCGCTCAGCTCCTTCACCTCCTGCTCGGTCATGCTGGCATAGCCGAAGCTGGAAATGTACAGGTGCAGCTCCTTGGAGGCGTCCAGCCCGAACTCGGCACACAGGTCTGCCTTGTTTTTGAAATAGCCGGAAAATTCCGGCCGCACGAAGTCCATCATCACCGCGCCGGTCACCGGGCAGTTTTTCTCCTCCATGCCGTGGGCGATCAGCCGGTCCGCGGTGCGGCGGCCCCAGCAGGTCTGCACGCACTTTTTGGCGTTGCCGTTAAAGTTGAACCAGTCGCCCTCCTCCTGGGTGTCGCTGAGCATCTGCTCCCAGTGCAGGTTCACGATTTTGTTCAGCCTGCCCACGTTGTTGTAAACGTGGCTGTTGATGGCCTCGTTGTCGTACATGCAGCTGGACACCAGCACCCTGGGCTTTTTCCAGGTGAAGTACTTCAGCTTTTTGCGGTCCAGCAGCTGGCGGATCTCGGCGGTGTAGCCCCGTCGCTCCAGCTCCAGCTTCAAAAGAAGGTCGCTTTCGTATTCCCGCACCGTGTGCTCGTAGAGGATCAGAAAATCAAGACTCACTTTTTTCGCTCCTTTTTGTGGGGGCTTTTCGGGCAGAAACGGCTGCCCTTAGCCCAGATCGGTGAACAGCTGCTCGGTCCACTGGGGCAGGCCGTAGCGCTCGTCCAGATGGAAGCCGTCGTAGAATTGGGTATCGTCGTCAAAGTCTGGCCGGTTCGACCATTCGTAGTCCAGCACCGAGAGGCCCAGTTCGGCGGATTTTTCCGCCAGCTGGGGCAGCACGGTGGTTTCCATCTGGTCGGTGATGGTGCCGCCCTCGCCGTACACATCGCAGACTTCGGTTTTCACGATGTCCGCCATGGGGGCCAGCACCACGGTCAGCTTCACGCCCTGTTCGGCACACCGGGCGGCGGCTTCGTACAGCCGCTCCAGCTGGCTGGTGTTCAGCGCCCAGTTTTCACACTTGGTGATCAGGGCGGCGGGGTACTCGGCCAGCAGGGTGTGCACCTCATACACCGTGCCGTCGGCAGCGGTGTAGTCCTGCGGGTAAACCCAGTCGCCGGTTTCGGGGGCATCCACCCGGCCGGTGATCTGGTTTTGCAGGTTGGTGAGCATGTTCACGTTGTATTCCAGATTAAAGAGGTAGGCGAAGGGATTGTTCAACGTCTTTTCCAGGTTGCTCATCCGGTCGGTGTCGTAGCCCTGGTTGATGGTGTAGAAGGAAAAGCCGAAGATCACTTCCTCCAGATCCGGGTTCTCGTCCAGCGCCCAGTTTAAAAGGTCGATGCCCTCCCGCAGCGACGCGCCGCCGAAGGCCAGATTCTGCCAGCTGCGGCCGCTGGTTTGTTCCACCAGCTCCATGTCGAAATGGGCAAAGCGGGAATCGCCGATGATGATGGAATTGCCGGGCTCGCGTTTGAAATCCTTCAGCCGGCTGATGGGGGCGTCGCTGTCGGTATTTGGGTGCAGGCCGAAGTAATTGTTGGGCTCAAAGGCCACAAACAGGCAGAAGTACGCCAGCACCGGAACCAGCAGCAGCGCAAGGTTGCGTAGAATATGTTTCATGGGGCCGTGGGCTCCTTTCTGCAAAAATGATCAAAAGCCGCCGTAGGCAAAGCTGCCCCCGGCAAAGCCGCCGTTCTGCATGACGAGCCCGGCGAAGCTGAACAGCACCAGCGCATAGTAAAGCGCCCAGCGCACAGCGGGCTTCTGGGCGGTGAGCACCAGCTCCTCGCTCTTGTTCTTGAACTGGAAGTTGCGCTGCCAGTCCAGCCAGAAGGCCAGCGCCAGCGTGCAGGCCAGCATCAAAATCCAGGCCGCGCCCATAAGGGTGTTGTTGTAGAAGCCGCCCAGAATGGCCTGCCAGCTCTCGGAAGCAAAGCGGGCGGGGGACCAGCCGGCGAACCAGCCTTTTACAATGGCGAAGGCCTGGCCCACGCCGTAGCTTTCGCCCTCCGGTTGGCCGATGGCACTGCCCATGGCAAAGAATACCATGCTGAAGTTCCACAGAAGGAACACGCCCAGCCGCTTTGCCCACTGCTGGCGGGCAGGGGCTTTCTTTTTGGGCTTGCCCAATTTTTGATGCAGCAGCTCTTCGCCCACCCGGTAGGCGGCCTGCAACAGGCCCCAGATCACGAAGGGCAGGGTGTTGCCGTGCCAGAAACCGGAAACAAAGAAGACGCAGAACACACAGAACACCGGCGAAAACCGGGTGATCTTGCGGCCCAGCAGCGGCAGCTTGGAAGCGTCCGCCCAGACCAGCGTGGTAAACAGGTAGTCCTGCAGCCAGCTGGAAAGGCTGATGTGCCACCGGCTCCAGAAGCCGGAGAAGTTGGTGGCGAAGAAGGGGGTCTTGAAGTTTTCCGGGATCTCCAGCCCCAGCAAAAGGGCGCTGGCTCGGGCCATCTGGGAATAACCCACGAAATCAAAGTAAAGATAAAAGGTGTAGCCCACCGTAGCCGCCAGCAGCGCGGGGCCGCCGTGGCCGGGAATGTCTGCAAAGACCTGGCTCACGTACATCATCAGCACATCCGCCACCGCCACCTTTTTGAAAAAGCCCAGCGCGAACAACTGCAGCGCCCGCACGGTGCGGGCCGCGTCGAACCGGTGTTCCTGTTCCAATTGGGGCAGCACCTTCTGGGCCCGGCAGATGGGCCCGGCAGTGATGGTGCCGAAAAAGCTGAGGAAGGTTGCCAGATTGACAAACTTTTTTTCGGCGGGCATGTCGCCCCGGCTCACGTCGATCAGATAGGAGAGAGCGGCGAAGGTGTAGAAGCTGATGCCCAGCGGGAAGGGCAGCCGGTGCAGCACGCCGGGCGCGAAGGGCAGCACGGCCAGCGCCAGATTGAAGTACTTGAACACCGCCAACACCGCCAGCAACACGATCACCGCTGCGGCAAGTTTCCGCCCGCGCTGTTCGGGCGGGGCGGCCTGCAGGCTCAGGCCCATGCGCCACACGAACACACAGCTGGCCGCCAGCAGGGCAATGGGAAGCGCCTGCCACAGGCCGGCAAAACCGTCGCCGGTGGGGCGGTTGCACCAATAGAAAACAAGGCTTGCCGCAAGCAGAAAATGATTTTGCCAGCGCCGGGGCATAAGCTTCAGATACACAAAAGCCACCAGTGGCGCAAAGGCAAGGTAAGAAAGATTTTGAAAGCTCAAAACGGTTGCCCATCCTTTTTGTTTCGGTATATTGTGGGAACTTCTTCCCAAACCCTCATTATACCGGCTTTTTTGACCACTGTAAAGGAAAACGGGTGTTCAAGCGGGGCGCCGAATGGGTGTTCAAGCGGGGCGCCGAAGGGCGAGGGTGCTCTTTTTATTGAAATTATCGATGGTTTATATTATACTTAGTAACAACTGGGTAACAACCAAAGTGGCCCCTCCCTGCTATGCAGCGGGCGGCGGGGCGGCAGATTTTTAGAATAAAAACAAACGAAGTTGTAAAGGAGATTTTTGCGATATGGCGAACACTGTGATGGTCACCGGAGCCGACGGCTTCATCGGCAGCCACCTCACCGAAGAGCTGGTGCGGAAGGGCGAGAAGGTCAAGGCCTTCTGCTACTACAATTCCTTCGGCACCTGGGGCTGGCTGGACACCCTGCCCAGGGAGATCAAAAACGAGATTGAGGTGTTCATGGGCGACATCCGCGACCCCAACGGCGTGCGCCATGCCATGGAAGGGCAGGACATCGTTTACCATCTGGCGGCGCTGATCGCCATCCCCTTCAGCTACCACAGCCCGGACAGCTATGTGGACACCAACATCAAGGGCACCCTGAACGTGCTGAACGCAGCCCGTCAGGTGGGCACCAAGCGTCTGCTGGTCACCAGCACCAGCGAGGTGTACGGCACCGCCCAGTATGTGCCCATCGACGAGAAGCATCCCTATCAGGGCCAGAGCCCCTATTCCGCAACCAAGATCGGCGCGGACCGTCTGGCCGAGAGTTTCTACCGCAGCTTTGATCTGCCGGTCACCATCGTACGGCCCTTCAACACCTACGGCCCCCGCCAGAGCGCCCGGGCCGTGATTCCCACCATCATCACCCAGCTGCTCACCGGCGCCACCGAGATCAAGCTGGGCAGCCTGACCCCCACCCGCGACTTCAACTATGTGAAGGACACCGCGGCGGGCTTTATGGCACTGGCTGGCTGCGACGCCGCCATCGGCCAGGAGGTGAACATCGCCACCGGCGAGGAGCATTCCATCGGCGATCTGGCCAATGAGCTGATCCGCCAGATCAACCCCGAGGCGAAGATCGTGTGCGACGAGCAGCGCCTGCGCCCCGAGAAGAGCGAGGTCAACCGTCTGCTGGGCGATTCTACCAAGATCCGCTCCATGACCGACTGGAAGCCCCAGTACACCTTCGAACAGGGTCTGGCGGCGACCATCGAGTTTTTGAAAAACAATCTGGACCGCTACAAGCCGGACGTTTATAATCTGTAAGCTCACGGGCAGGGCATGCCCCCGGGCTTGCCTTGCCATTGCCGGGCGGACTTTTGCAAAAAGGTCTGCCCGGCTTATGCCGTTTAAAAAGGGGAGTTTTCCCGCCGCGGAGAAACGGCAAAAAACAACAAAGCGAAAAGGAATTTCTATGACGCAACAAAACATTTTGGCCCGGCTGCGGCGGCTGCCCGGCGGGGTGTTCTGGCTGCTGGGCTGGCTGTGCGCCTGCGCCGGTGCCGTATGCTTTGCCTATTACTGGCGGGTGTTTTATTATCTGGAAGGCCGCATCGGGGCGCTGCCTCTCACGGTGGCGATAGTGGGGCTGGCCAGCGCCGCCACGCTGGCGGTGTTTCTGCTGGTGCGTTTTGTCAGGCAGCTGGACACAAGGGCCGCAATCTGCATCTTTCTGTGCGGCGCGCTGTTCTGCTTTGCCAATCCGCCCCTGCAAACGCCGGATGAGACCAATCACTTCCTGCGCAGCTATTCGCTGAGCCTTGGGCATCTGGATTTTGATGCCAGCCGCACCTATCCGGATGACGTGGCCAAGCTGGTGGAGAGCTTCCCCGGCGCCTGGGTGAACAGCCACACCAGCCAGGGCATGACCACCGATGAGGACGGCAACCCCAGCGTCTACACCACCGAGGGCTATGCCCTCAAGCAGCAGGGCGAGGGCGGGCCGGTGAGCGGCGTGGCCGACGGCTTTGCCGCCTATTTCGACGGCCAGCCCGCCGAACATTCGGTGAGCGAGCCCTACTTCTTCATGACCATCTCCATGGCGCCGCAGGCGCTGGGCATCCTGATCGCCCGGCTGCTGGGCTTCGGCGCGCTGGGCTGCATGTACGCTGCCCGGCTGGCCAATCTGGCCGCCTATGCGGCGCTGTGCTGGCTGGCGCTGCGCAACTGCAGGCGCTACAAACCGGTCTTTCTGGCCTTCATGCTGCTTCCGCTGAGCCTTTATATGGCCGCTTCGGTGAGCTACGACGCCACCCTGCTGGGCTTTTACTATCTGGTGGCCAGCTTCTATTGCAAGGACGAGATCACCGATCGAGACATCGGTCTGTTCCTGTTCGCCTTCGTGATGATGAACGTGGCCAAGCCCTACATCAACCTGCTGTGGCTGGTGCTGCCCATCGTGCTGCCCAAAAGCGCATGGAAAACCCGCTGGAAAAAGTGGCAGCTGGCACTGGCCTGTCTGGTGGGCGGGTTTGCTCTGGGCAAATTCTTCGACTGGTACGGCACCGCCTTCCGCTACAATTACCCCTATGTGGGGCGGCAGATTGCCGGGGCCAGCGAGGTGGACCAGCTGGCGTTCATCCTCTCGAACCCGCTGCGCTACATCGCGGTGCTGCTAGGAACCTTTTACGAGAACAACTTCTATGTGGGCCAGATGGGCGTGTTCGGCGCGCTGGATCTGGAGGTGCCCTTCATCAGCCTGATCAGCCCCATGCTGCTGTTGTTCGGCGCGGTGCTGTCGGTGCATGAAAAGAGCAGCCTGAAGCCCGCGCCCGCGCTGGGCCTGGGTGCGCTGAGCGTGCTGTACATCGCCGGCGCAGCCACCGCCATGTATATCACCAGCACGCCGGTGGGCATGATTCGTATCATCGGCGTGCAGGCGCGGTACTTCCTGCCTGCCTTCCTGATGCTCACGGTGCTGCTGGCAGCGGTGCTCAGCCATGTGCTGGAGCCCCGCCTTTCCGCCGGGCAGAAAAAGCCCCAGGCAGTGGCGCTGTGGACCTTTGCCGCCTTCGGTATGCTGGGGGCGGTGCTGCTGTTCCAGCATTACTTCATCGGGCCGGTGTTTGTGCTGCCCGCATGATGGATTCTGACTTGACTGAAAAGGGGGAAAACGCGCGATGGTGATGGTAACGATCAGCGGATTCCTGGCGCTGGCGGCCATTGGGCTGTACAGCGCCTGCCTTGCCCGGCTCTGCCGGGCGGATGCTGCCCTGTTCCCGCTGCCGGTGATCGGCGGCGGGGCGGTGTGGCTCTGCCTCTGGGGCTTTGCGGGCCTTTTGCCGGTGGGCGGCTGGCTGTTTTATCTGGGCGCGGCGGCGCTTGTGGCCGTTCTGCTGGCCCGCCGCCAGCTGGCCGAAACGCTGGAGACCCTGTTCACACCGGCCTTCGGCGTATTTCTGGCGGCTGGTGTGTTCTTTCTGGTGGTGTTCGCCATCACACGGCCGGAATTTGCCCAAAACGACGAGTTCACCCTGTGGGGCTCCGCCGCCAAACTGACCAAGCTGCAGAATGTGCTGCATCCGGCGGCCCAGGGCAACCTGCTGGCCAAGGCCTCCAACCCGGGCATGATGCTGGTGGTTTATCTGTTCCAGTTATTCAGCGCCGGGTTCTCGGAGTGGAGCGCCTATTTTGCCTACGACACCATGCTGGCTGCGACGGTGGCCGCCATGGCCGCGCTGGCGGGCAAACGCTGGAGCAGTACGCTGGTGCTGGCAGGCTGCGGCTTCTTGCTGCCTTACTTTTTCAGCGCCCCCTCGGTGGGGGAGCTGTCCACCGTGTATCTCTCGGTGCTGGGTGACCTGCCCCTGGGCTTTGTGTTCGGGGCCACGGTCTGCCTGTATTTTGCGTTAAAGGATAAGGTCTGCTGCCTGCCGGTGCTGCTGGTGCAGGTGAGCTTCCTGACCCTGATCAAGGACATGGGCCTTGCCTATGCCCTGATCGCGGTGGGCCTTGTCTGCGCGGATGCCCTGTTCACCGGGCCGCTGGCGGGCTTTGGCCGCCGTCTGGCCAAGGCAGTGGGCGGCGGCGTGCTGTTGGCCATTCCGGTGGCCGGGTTTTATCTGGGCTGGACCCGCTATGTGGCGGCCATGACCGGTGCGGACAAAACCACCGTGGGCAGCGGCGACGCGGCCATGAGTCAGGGCGCGGCCATCCTCTCCGGCGTGCGGCAGCTGCTGCGGCTGGAGGAGCCCACCGAAAAGTTCACCCAGGTGAGTGCCCTGATGCTGAAAAGCCCGGTGAGCGTGCCGGTGTGCCTTTTGGGCGGCGGTGCGCTGGCGCTGGCGGCCATCTTCCTTGTGCTGGCCGTGGTGTTTTTGGCTCAGAAGAAGGGCGAGGAGCGCCGCCGGCCGGTGGTGCTGGCAGTGTTCGGAACACTGGCGCTGGTGGCCTTTCTGGTGTTCCACCTGTTTTTGTATGTGTTCAACTTCAAGGACCCGGAGGCTTTGCAGCTGAAGGATTACATCCGCTACATCGGGCCTTATTATCTGGGCTTTTTCCTGATGGCGCTGGGCCTTCTGGCCCGGGCGGGCTTTGGCGGCGCGTGGGCCAAGCTGGCCCGGCTGGCCGGTGTGGGCGTGCTGGCGGTGTTCTGTGTGCTGATCGGCTGGCGGGGCGTGCCCGCCGCGGGCTTCTGGAACTACCCCCATGTGGTCTACTCGGTGCGGGATGACGTGAAGGAGCGGGCCGGGCAGGTGAACGACCTGCTGAGCTGGGACGACATCGTTCTGCTCATCAGTCAGGGCGACGACGCCACCCGCTGGAACTACTTCGGCTACGATCTGAACGCCACTCTGGCCCGGGGCTTCGGCGGCTTCGGCTACGGCCACGAGGGCGACTGGAGCTGGGACACCACCCACATGAATCTGGTGGACCCGGCCCGTGCGCAGGAGGGCATGCCGGAGGTGTACAATTACCAGACCGTCTGCACGGCGGACGATCTGCGCCTGTTCCTGCTGGACAAACGCTACACCCACATTCTCATTGACGAGAGCGACGATTACATCGCCGGAACCATCGGCCCCGCCTTCGGTGTCGACGATCTGCCCGACCGGCGCACCGATTCGGTGATTCTGCTGCGGGTGGAGTATGAGGGCGACACCGTGCGCTGGGTGTATGAGGAAGGAGGCGCGGCATGAAACGACCGATTCGCTGGCTGGCGGCGGCCTACCTTGCCGTGCTGGCCCTCTGGCTGATTCTGAGCGGGGTGAGTTTGGGCAAAAACGCCTGGTACGCCCACAAGGGCATGAAGGCGCAGACCGAGCTTGCCTGGCAGGATTTGACCGGCGTGGGCGTGCAGGAGCTGGAAGGGCAGGGGGAAGGCGTGTGGTACGTCTCCACCGATACCGACCCCCAGCTGCACTGGATTGCCCCGAACCCGGAAGGGATTTATCTGGAAACGGTGGAACTGCGCATGGAGCAGCTTACCCCCGGTCAGGCAGTGGTGCTTTACTGGAAAGCGCCGGGTCAGGCGGATTTTTCCGCGGCCCAAATGGTGTATGCCCAAAAGACCGCCGACGGGGTGTACCGCTTTGATCTGGGCGGGTGCGTGGTAAGCGAGATCCGCCTGGACCCGGACAGCGTGGGCGGTGTGACCACCCGCTTTGACGGGGTCACCCTGAACCCGGCCGAGGGCTGGTATACCGCCTTTGTTCCCACCGCCACCGGCCTTGTGCTGGGGCTGCTTGTGCCGCCGGTGCTTGTTGCGGTGCTGTGGGAGCTGTGGGCAATTTTAGAGCCTGAACCTTTCAAAAAGGAGAAATGAGCTTGCAGTATTTTGATCTGGTTTTAAGTTTTACGGCCCTGTTCGGCCTGTGCGCCTTCCTTACGCTGAAGGCACGGCTGCACAGTGCGCTGGCTCCGCTGACCGCGCTGGGCATCACCGGCATCTGGTTTACGTTGGTCGGCGTGGCGGATCTGCTGGTGGCGGGCGGCTGGGTGTTCTATCTGGCGGCCTGGGGCCTGGGCGCGTTTGCTCTGGTGCAAAAACGCAGCGAGGCCCGGCGGCTGCTCAGCCCCGGCGCGGTGGTGTTCTGGGGATTGGCAATCAGCTTCGCGGTGTATTTTTCCATCCGCCAGCCCATGTTCCACAAGTTCGACGAGTTCAGCTTCTGGGGCCCGGCGGCACAGATGACCAGTACCACCAACCACCTGTACACCATCTGCGAATACGGCGCCCCCTGGCAGGCCACCCAGAACTGCGGCCTGATCGTGCTGAGCTATTTTGTGCAGTTCTTCGGGGCCTTTGCCCCCTTCAAGGTATATCTGGCCTACGACCTGCTTCTGTTTGGCTGCATTGCCGCGCTGGTGGGGGCCATCGGGTTCAAAAATTACCGGCTGGCCCTGCCCATGGCGGTGATCGGCTGGTGCACGCCCTGGTTCTTCACGGTATATGCCCGCACTATCTACCTGGACGACACCTACATGAGCACCTACGGCGACGTGCCCGCCGGTATGCTGGCGGGCGGCGCGGTGGCCATGTGGATCGCCCTGCGCAGCGAAAAGGGCACGGGGCCCCGCTGGGCGGTGCTGCCGGTGCTGGCTCTGATGGCTAACATCAAGGACAACACCTTCCCCATTGCGCTGATTGTGGCGGGCTGCATCGCGGCGGATGCCTTCCTCTTTGACTACGCGGCCCGCTGGAAAGAGGGCCTTGCCCGGCGCTTCGGTTTTGCGGTGCTGTGCCTGGCGGTGCCCATGGCCCAGTATAAGGTGTGGAGCAACTATATCGCGGTGCTGGTGCAGAAAAACGCCGAGAGCGGCGGTACCGGCACCACCTCGCTGAGCCCCTTTGGCGCAGCGCTGCAGGGAACGAAGATGCTTCTGGGTCTGTCGGTACCGGAGGAGTACGCTGCCCGACAGGAGCAGTTCTACACCGCCATGGCCAACATGTGGGACGCATTTTTCAGCAGTGAAAAATGGACTCTTTCCATGATCGGCCCGGGCGTGGTGGTCACGGTGCTGATCCTCGTTCTGTTTGTGATCGCGCTGGTGTTCGCAAAGGGAATGCGCCAGCGGCTGCGTGTTTTGTGCTGGATGGGCTTGAGTTCCCTCGGCTTTGTGGCGTATAACTATGTGTTGGCGCTGAGCTACGGCTTCATCTTCAAACCATCCCAGGCCACGGATCTGATCGATTATTCCCGTTATATGTACACCTATTACATCGCCTGGTTCCTGATGGCCGCGGCTGTTCTGGCCTGGGTGGTGCAGACCGGCCGATGGCGGCTGCTGGGGCAGGCCGGTGCGCTGACCTTTGCCTGCCTGATGCTGGTGCGGGTGAACATGATGGTGCTGCCCCAGATGAGCGTGCTGGGCTTTTCCGATGCCACCTTTGCGGATCAGTATCTGATCATGGAAAAGGTGGACGCGGTGAAGGATGAGATTGACGAGGACGACCGCATCTTCTTTGTGAGCCAGGGCGACGACGGCCTGCTCTGGTTCACCTACAGCTGCTACTTCCAGCCCAACATTCTGGATTACAGTGGTTGGGAGAAAAACGAGGAATCCGGCCTGTACGGTGCGGGCGGCGGCAGCTTCTGCCTGCCCGAGAACATGCCCGACCCCAGTGTGGAGGGCGCGATCTACTTCCACGCCTACAGCACCGAGGACTTTGCAAAGGCAGTGGCCGAGAGCGGTTGCGACTACATCTTTGTGGACAAGCTGGACGCGGGCTTTGTGGCCGGATACGGCAGCCTGTTCACCGACGGCTTGGCCGCCGCCGAAAATGGCGAGACGTTGCTCTACCGCATCACGCCCGACGGCTATGAGCCGGTCGCAATGGAGGTGCCCCGATGATCGCAAAACTGAAACAATGGCTGGGCCGCCCGGCCTTTCTGCCGATTTTGTGCTATGCGGTGGCGGTGATCGTCTGGCTGGGGAGCAGCGTGTGGAGCCTTGGTACGGACATGATCGCCAAGGCGGGCGGAACGCTTTATGAGTGCGAGCTCACGGTGGACAATTTTGAACTGGTGGACATGCAGCTGCTGGAAAACGGCAGCTACATCACCACCAGCGGCGACCCCCAGATGATCTGGCGCAACACCGACGGCATGACGGTGCGAACTCTGCGCCTGACCGCCAGCTTTGACCGCAGCCCTCGGGAGATGTGCCTGTACTACACAAACGCCGAAGGGGAGCCCTTCAGCGTGAACAAGCGGGTGTTCGCTGCCCAGCAGGACAACGGCAGTTATGTGTACACCCTGCCCCAGGGCAACATCGCCGCTCTGCGGCTGGACCCCTGCAGCCCGGAGGAGGAAAAGCCCGTAACCATGACGCTTTCCGGCTTTTCCATGAACGAGTCGGCCAGCGTGGTCAGCTACTTTGCCCCCGGCTGGTACGGGGCCATGGAACTGGTGCTTTACCCGGGGCTCGCAGCCTGCGCACTGTCGCTGGCTCAGAGCGCCTGGCAAACATACAAAAGCAAGAAGCGCTGAGCGCCGCCCCAAAAGCGGCCCGGCGCCAGCCCAATGTTTGGAAAAGAGGTTATTGAAAATGGCAAACTTTATTCCTTTGTCTGTTCCCAATTTTTCCGGCAAGGAAAAAGAATATGTGAGTGACGCGGTGGTCAGCGAGTGGGTGTCCACCGGCGGCAGCAAGGTGGGCGACTTTGAAAAGGCCATCGCCGACTATGTGCACATGGACCGGGCCGTGGCCTGCAACTGTGGCTCCTCCGGCCTGCATTTGGCCATGCTGATTTCCGGCGTGGGTGCGGGCGACGAGGTGATCGTGCCCACCCTCACCTTCATCGCCGCGGTCAACCCGGTGCGCTACGCAAACGCCGAGCCGGTGTTCATCGGCTGTGACGACAGCCTGTGCATGGATCCCGCCGCCGCCGAGCGCTTCTGCAAAGAGGAGTGCCACATGGAAGACGGCAAGCTGATCAACAACACCTCCGGCCGCCATGTGAAGGCCCTGCTGGTGGTGCACGTGTTCGGCAATATGGCGGATATGGTGGAGTTCACCCGCATTGCAAAGGAATACAACCTGATCCTGATCGAGGATGCCACCGAGGCGCTGGGCACCTACTACACCAGCGGCCCCTTCGCGGGCAAATACGCCGGCACCATCGGCGACGTGGGCGTTTACAGCTTCAACGGCAACAAGCTGATCACCACCGGCAGCGGCGGCATGGTGGTTTCCAACCATCCGGACTGGGCCGAGCATGCAAAGCATCTGTCCACCCAGGCCAAGGCCGACGAGCTGCAGTTCTTGCACGACGAGGTGGGCTATAACTACCGCCTGACCAACCTGCAGGCGGCGCTGGGTCTGGCTCAGATCGAGCAGGTGGAGGGCTTCATCGCCCATAAGCACGAGATGTGGCAGATGTACAAGGACGCGCTGGACGGCAAGAACGGCTACCGCATCCTGCCCTTCCGGGACGACTGCACCCGCCCCAACAAGTGGTTCTTCTCCCTTTATCTGGAGGATCCCCGCCATCAGCGGGATCAGGTGATCCAGGCGCTGAAGGAGCAGAAGATTCAGACCCGCCCGGTG
Source organism: Allofournierella massiliensis (assembly GCF_004345265.1). Classification (GTDB taxonomy): domain Bacteria; phylum Bacillota; class Clostridia; order Oscillospirales; family Ruminococcaceae; genus Allofournierella; species Allofournierella massiliensis. The sequence goes on along the minus strand of NZ_SLUM01000009.1, from coordinate 89,259 downwards.
TGGGCCCTGATCCACGAGCAGGCCGACTACGGCAAAAATCAGGTGTTCAGCGACGAAAAGGCCCAGGATTACCGGGCCAAGATCGTGAACCTGCCCTGCTCCACCAACCTGACCCGCGAGGACTGCCAGCGGGTCATCGACGCGCTGCTGGCGCTGTAACAATACATCGACGAAAGAGAGGCGAGCGCCCATGCTGCGCATCGACGAGCTGCTGATCGACGAAAACACCAGTGTGCTGGATACCCTGAAAAAGCTGGACGAGACCGGCCAGCGCATCCTGTTCATTGCTCCGGAGGGAAAGTTGGCGGCAGCGGTGACCGACGGCGACATCCGCAAGTACATTCTGCGGGGCGGCGCGCTGGAAGGCCCGCTGCGCGAAGCCGCAAACTACCACCCCAAGAGCCTGCCGCTGGAGCAGCGTGCCCGGGCCCGTTCCTACATTGAGGAGCAGGGTATCGACGCGCTGCCTCTGCTGGACAAGCAGGGCCGTATTGCGGACATCATCTTCACCAGCGGCGTGGATCTGGACAACCGCACCTGCGCCGGGCTGCCGGTGGTTATCATGGCCGGCGGTCTGGGCACCCGCCTGTACCCCTACACCAAGATCCTGCCCAAGCCCCTGATCCCGGTGGGCGAGCGCCCCATCCTGGAGCTGATCATCGACCGCTTCTGTGATTTTGGCTGCACCGATTTCCATCTGGTGGTCAACTACAAAAAGAACATGATCAAGAGCTACTTCAACGATCTGGAGAAGAGCTATCGTGTTTCCTATGCGGATGAGGACGAGCCTCTGGGCACCGGTGGCGGTCTGTGCCTTTTGAAGGGCAAGCTGGACAACACCTTTTTCCTGTCCAACTGCGACATCCTGCTGGATGCCGATTACGGCGATATCCTGAACTACCACAAGAGCCAGGGCAACATCATCACCATGGTCTGTGCGGTGAAGCACTTCACCGTGCCCTACGGCGTGATCGAGCTGAACAACGACGGCACCATCCAGACCATGCGGGAAAAGCCGGAGATGAACTTCCTCACCAACACCGGCGTGTATGTGGTGGAGCCCCGTGTGGTGGAGGAGCTGGAGGACGGCAAAAAGCAGGGCTTTACCGACATCATCGAGCATTACCGGGCTGCCGGCGAAAAGGTGGGTGTATACCCCATCAGCGAGCAGAGCTGGATGGACATGGGCCAGATCGAAGAGCTGGATCACATGCGCCGCCGGCTGGAAGGAAACAGCTGAATTTCCACAAAACGGCCGGAAGTCGGTCGAAAACCGGTGAAAATCAGTTGAAAAGTGTATAAAAATTACGTTTTGTATAAGAAATGGAGCGATTCCATGAGCGTTTTGATCATTGCGGAAGCCGGTGTGAACCACAACGGCAGCCTGGAGCTGGCCAAGAAGATGGCCCTTGTGGCCAAGGAGTGCGGCGCGGATGTGGTGAAATACCAGACCGCCGTGCCCGAGCTGGTGATCTCCAAATTTGCCCAGAAGGCGGAGTACCAGAAGCGGGAGACCGGGGCCGAAGAAAGCCAGCTGGAGATGGTGCGCCGCATCCACTTCGGCTTTGAAGCCCATAAGGAGCTGAAGGAATACTGCGATTCCATCGGCATCCAGTATCTGTCCGCCCCCTTCGATCTGCCCAGCGTGGAGTTTCTGGCCGGGTTGGATCTGCCCATGTGCAAGGTGCCCAGCGGCGAGATCACCAACCTGCCCTATCTGGAGGCGGTGGGCCGCACCAAAAAGCCGGTGATTCTTTCCACCGGCATGAGCACCCTGCCCGAAATCGAGGATGCCCTGAGCATTCTGGAGGACAACGGCTGCCCCGGGGTGACCGTGCTGCACTGCAACACCGAGTACCCCACCCCTTATGAGGATGCGAACCTGCTGGCCATGCTGGAGCTGGGCGAACAGTTCGGCCTGCCCTACGGCCTTTCCGACCACACCTCCGGCTGGGAGTGTGACGTGGCGGCGGTGGCACTGGGAGCTACGGTCATTGAAAAGCACTTCACGCTGGACAAAACCATGGAGGGCCCGGATCACAAGGCAAGTCTGGAGCCCGCCGAGCTGAAGGCCATGGTGCAGGCGGTGCGCCACACCGAGGCCGCCCTGGGCACCGGCCGCAAGGCAGTGAGTGCCAGCGAGGCCAAGAACAAGCCCATCGCCCGCAAGAGCATCGTGGCGGCCCGGGCCATCAAGGCGGGGGAGACCTTCACCGCCGAAAACCTGACCACCAAACGCCCCGGCGACGGCATCAGCCCCATGCGCTGGTACGAGGTGCTGGGCAAGACCGCTGGGCGCGATTTTGAAGAGGACGAAAAGATCGAGCTGTAATGCGTGCAGCGCCGCGCTTTTGACGCTCTGTGTTTCAGGGCGGCGCGATCCAAAAAGCAAAAGGGGGTGCTGCCCATGGCAGCCCAGCCAAAGACCCTTGCGGTCGTCACCGGAACCCGGGCCGAGTACGGCCTGCTGCGTCCGGTGATCCAAAAACTGTTGAAATCGGACGATTTTATACTGAAAGTATTGGTTACCGGCGCCCATCTGGCCCCGGAATTCGGCAATACCGTGCAGGAGATCGAGGCGGACGGGGTACCCATTGCCGCTCGTATCCCCATTCTGAAATTCGGCACCGGCCCGCTGGCTACGGCGGACACGGTGGCTTATACCATCCAGCAGTTCAGCCGCTGGTTCTGGGAGCATAAGCCGGACGCAGTGCTGGTGCTGGGCGACCGGTACGAGATTTTTGCAGCGGCACAGGCCGCGGCCATGACCGGGGTGCCCATCGCCCACATCAGCGGCGGCGACGTGACTCTGGGTGCAGCAGACGACTACTACCGTCACTGCATCACCAAAATGGCCCACCTGCATTTCCCCAGCTGCGCGGAGTATGCCCGGCGGGTCATCCGTATGGGCGAAGCGCCGGACACCGTGTTCAACGTGGGCGGTCTGGGGGATGAGAACATCCGCACCATGCCCAAGATGAGCCGGGAAGAGCTGAGCGAGAGCTTGGGCTTTGACCTGAGCGGGCCCTTTGCGCTGGTCACCTTCCACCCGGAGACTGCCGGAGGGGCCAGCCCCACCCAGCAGGTGGCCCAGCTGCTGGATGCCATGGAGCAGCTGCAAAAGACCCAGCCGGTGCGCTGGCTCATCACCAAGGCCAACGCGGACGCGGGCGGCCTTGCCATCAATGAGCTGATCGACCGGTGGGTAGAAAAATATCCCGACAGGGCAATTGCCTTTACAAGCCTCGGGGTCAAGCGGTATCTGTCCGCCATGGCCTGCGCGGCGGCGGTGGTGGGCAATTCCTCCTCCGGTGTGGTGGAAACCCCCACCTTTGGGGTGCCCACGGTGAACATCGGCGAGCGGCAGGCCGGGCGGATCATCTGCCCCAATGTGATCTGCTGCCCCGCCGAGAAAACAAAAATTCTGACGGCGCTCAAAACCGCCTTTAGCCCGAAATTTGCTGCAAAGGCAAAGCGGACCGTGAGCCCCTACAATGGGGGCGATACCAGCGGTCGCATCGTGCAGATTCTGCGCCAGCAGCTGGCCCGGCCGGAGTTTGGCGCGCCCAAGGGGTTCTACGATGGACCCGTGGAGTAAGCATTATCCCATGGCCCCGGGTATGGTCCGCAAAGCGGCGTTCAAACCGGGCCAGCGGGTGCTTGCCATCAGTGACATCCATGGCTGCAAAGCCCTGCTGGAACGGCTTTTGCAAAAGCTGGACTACCGCCTCGGCACCGATGCGCTGGTGCTGGCGGGGGATCTTCTGACCAAGGGCGAGGAGAACATGGCCATGCTGGAATTCGCCATGGAGCTGGCAGCGTTGCCGGACGTGTACATTCTGCTGGGCAACTGCGACGGCATGAACGATGAGGCCGAGGCCCCCTGGCTGCCGTTCTTTCTGGACCGCCAGCCAAGGCAGCTGTTCTGGGAGCAGTGCGCGAAACAGGGCATTGGCCGCAGCGAGGCGCTGGCGGATGCCCACGGCACCATTCAGGCCCTTTGCCGGGCCTATCCGAAGCAGGCGGCCTTTCTGGCTGGGCTGCCCCGGATTCTGGAAAGCGAGCAGTACTATTTCGCCCACGCGGCCATGGATGCGGCCCTGCCGCCGGATAAACAGGATCCGGTGGATGTGATTACCCGGCGCGCCTTTCTGCAAAGTGCCGGGGCCTTTGACCGGCTGCTGGTGGTGGGCCATTACCCGGCCTGCAATTACGACCTGACCGAGTGCCGCCTTTCCCCTTATGAGGATAAGGCGCGGAAGATCCTCTGCATCGACGGGGGAAACCGGGTCAAGACCGGCGGCCAGCTGAACGGCGCGGTTTTGCAGGATGGAGAATACCTGGGCTGTGAGTGGGTGGACGATCTGCCCGCCGTGCGGGTGCTGTGCCCGCAGACGGAAAGTCCCGCCACCGTGAACATCAACTGGCCCAATTACGCGGTGCAGCCGCTGGAATGGCAGGGCGGCTGGTGCCGCTGCCGCCACGAGGCCACCGGCCGGGAATTCCGTGCCCCTGCAAAGCTGGTGAAGCAGACGGAAACCGGCTGGAAGCTGGCGGACGATTACACCGACTACCGCCCGCCGTTGAAAGCGGGCCAGCAGGTGGGCCTTGCCGCCCGGGCAGGGGACTGGGCCCTTATCAAAACCGGCGACCGGCCCGGCTGGGTTCCGGCCGACCGGCTGCAACTGGAATGATTCCCGGCGGGCGGCAAAAGAACCGCCGGAACAAAAACGCGAGGTGTGAACAAATGAAACTTTTGATCGTGGGTCTGGGCAGCATGGGCAAGCGCCGTGCCCGCCTGGCCAGGGGAATGGACGCATCCATCCAGATCAGCGGCGTGGACACCACCGAGTCCCGCCGGGCCGAGGCCGAGGGCCTGGGCATCACCGCCTATGCCAGCATCGGCGAAGCGGTGGCGGCGGACAAATTCGACGCGGCGCTGGTCTGCACCGCCCCCATCACCCATGCGGCCATTATCAGCGAGCTGCTGGACGCCGGCCTGCCGGTGTTCACCGAGCTGAATCTGGTGAGCGACGGCTACGAGGAGAACATGAAAAAGGCCAGAGAGAAGGGCCTGCCCCTGTTCCTTTCCTCCACCATGCTCTACCGGGGCGAGACCCAGTACATCAAGCGGCAGGTGGAAGCCTTCGATAAACCGGTGAACTACATCTACCACATCGGCCAGTACCTGCCGGACTGGCACCCCTGGGAGAACTACAAGAACTTCTTCGTGGGCGACAAGCGCACCGGCGGCGTGCGGGAGATCTTCGGCATCGACCTGCCCTGGCTGCTGGATACCTTCGGACCGGTGAAGAGCCTGCATGTGGAAAAGGATAAGATCAGCCAGCTGGAGGTGGACTACCCGGACAGCTATTTTGTGACCCTGCGCCACGAAAACGGCGTGAAGGGCATGCTGGCGGTGGATGTGGTAAGCCCCAAGGCGGTGCGCAACTTTGAATGCTTTGGCGAAGGGCTGCACCTGTTCTGGGAGGGCAACCCCAGAAGCCTTTACACCTTCGACCACGACAAGGGCGAAAAGCTGCCGGTGAACACCTACGAGAGCTTTGAGCACGATTCCCGTTACAGCGACAACATCGTGGAAAACGCCTATGTGGACGAGCTGGCCAACTTCTTCGCGGTGCTCAAGGGCGCCGAGCAGCCCCGTTACAGCTTTGAAAAGGATCTGGAGACCATCCGGCTGATCGAGGCCATCGAGGAGGCGTAAGCCTGTTTTGGCCAATCTCCAACACAAAGAAAAGGAGGAAGCACCATGAAAGTATTGTTTGTGGGCCTGGGTTCCATCGGCAAGCGGCATCTGAACAACCTGATCCACATCGCCTCCCGACGGGGCATTCCGCTGGAGGTGGACGCGCTGCGCTCCAGCCTGAAGCCCCTGCCCCCGGAGCTGGCGGCGGTAATCAAGCACCAGTACATCGACTTTGAGCAGCTGGGCCATTACGACGTGGCCTTCATCACCAACCCCACCAGTCTGCACGCTTCCACGCTGGCGGATCTGGCGGGCAAGGCCGAGAATCTGTTCATCGAAAAGCCCATCTTTGACCACACCAATTACGATCTGGCCGAGCTGGGGCTGGAAACCCAGAAGGCCTATGTGGCCGCGCCCATGCGCTGGTGCGGCACCTTTCTGGCGCTGAAAAAGCTGATGCCCACCCTGCGGCCCTATTCTGCCCGGGTGATCTGCTCGTCCTATCTGCCGGACTGGCGGCCCGGCGTGGACTACCGGAAGGTCTACTCCGCCCACAAGGACATGGGCGGCGGCGTGACCATCGACCTGATCCACGAGTGGGACTATATGGTGGAGCTGTTCGGAAAACCTCTGGAAAGCTACAACTTCAAGGGTACCTACTCTGATCTGGAAATCGATTCGGACGATCTGTCCGTCTACATCGCCCGGTATCCCCACATGCTGGCGGAGATCCATCTGGACTACTTCGGCCGCACCTACCGGCGCACCATCGAGCTGTTCTGCGCCGACGGCACCGTGACTGCCGACTTCGGCGCGGGTACCCTGACGCTGGCCAACGGTCTGGTGCAGCATTTTGAGGAGCCGGTGAACGACCGCTATATGCGGGAGATGGAATACTTCCTGGACTATGCCATCAACGGCCAGGGCGAGAGCATCAACAGCCCGGCCATGGCGCTGGATGTGCTCAAGCTGACTCTGGGCGAGGAATAAAGCAAGGGGGGCCGCCTGCAATCATGCGGTGGCTCCCGAGGAATCAATCCGAAAGAAGGAACGAAACGTGGAAAAACTGCTCATCACCATCTGCGGCCGTGCCGGCAGCAAGGGATTTAAAAACAAGAACCTGAAGGTGTTCTGCGAAAAGCCGCTGGTGTATTACACCCTGAGCGCCGCTTCGCTGTTCAAGGCCACCCGGCCGGACGTGCAGGTTGACATCTGCCTGAACACCGACAGCCAGGCGCTGGCGGATCTGGTGGCCGCCAAATACCCGGAGGTGGTGTTCCTGCCCCGCGGCGAGGCTTTGGGCGGCGACACCGTGCCCAAGATGGCCGTCTTTCAGGACAGCCTGGCCCGCATGGAAAAAGCCAACGGCTGCACCTATGATTATGTGATGGATCTGGACATCACCAGCCCGCTGCGCACCGCAAAGGACGTGCAGAACGCCTTCGAAATGAAGGCTTCCCGCCCGGATCTGGATCTGGTGTTCAGCGTGACCGAGTCCCGCCGGAACCCCTGCTTCAACATGGTGCGGGACTGCGGCGACCATGTGGAAAAGGGCATCGACAACGCCACCTACACCGCCCGCCAGCAGGCCCCGGTGTTCTACGATGTGAACGCCAGCATCTATGTGTTCCGCCGGGATTTTCTGACGAACAACACCACCGGCATTCTGTGGGACGGCAAGATCGGCGTGAGCAAAATGCTGGACACCGGCGTGCTGGACATCGACAGCGAGGAGGATTTCCTGCTGATGGAGGTTATCGCGGGTCATCTGTTCAAAACGCTGTCGGAGTTTGCCCAGGTGCGGGACAACATTCGGGAATAAGACGCGGCGCGGGGGCAAAATGCCCTCGCGCTGAAATCTGTTATCGAGGGATACCATGGGAAAGACACAAACATCCTGCGCCCGCGCGCAGCGGAATAACCTGATTTTCTGCTTTGCACTGGCCATGGTGCTGGTGGGCGGCATCTATCTGCTGTTGGGCTTCTGGCCCTTTGGCGATGGAACCATGCTTACCGGTGACCTGAACGGCCAGTATGTGGCCTATCTGGCCGATCTCAAACGCCGGGCAGCGGAAGGCGGCTTTTTTTACAGCTTCGCCAAGCTGTGCGGCGGCAGCACGCTGGGGCTGTTCGCCTATTACATGGCCAGCCCCTTCAATCTGATCCTGCTGGCGCTGCCGCTGCGCATGATTCCGGTGGCGGTGCAGCTGATGTTCTGGTTGCGCACCGCCTTTACTGCCACGGCCTGCTGCTTCTTTTTGCAAAAGCATCTGAACAGCGCCAGCCCGCTGCTGGCGGCAATCAGTCAAGGCTACGGCCTGTGCGCCTTCTGTGTGGTGTACAGCCAGAATGTGATCTGGATGGACGTGGTGCTGCTGGCGCCGCTGGTGCTGTGGGCGCTGGAGCGGCTGGTAGACACCGGCCGCCACTGGCACTTTCTGTGGCTGGTGTTTGCCTGCGTGGTATTGAATTTTTACAGCGCCTGGGCGGTGTGTCTGTTCAGCGTGATCTACTTTTTCTATTACTGGGTCACCAGCGAGCGGCTGGCGCAGCGCACGGCACAGCTGTTTGCCCGGCGATTCGCCCGGTTTGCCGTCAGCGGTGTGCTGGCGGCGGGGCTGGGGATGGTGCTGTTGTATCCGGCACTGACGGAAATTGAGGAGAGCAAGGGCGCGCTGTTCGCCATGGATCTTTCGCTGGAAACGAATTTCAGCCTGCCCCGGCTGGTGTGGCAGCTGTTCTTCGGCAATTTCTTCTGGGAGGACGTGACCGGTGGCCTGCCCAACATTTACTGCGGCGTATTCTGTGTGGCGCTGGGGCTGTTCTTCTTTTTCAGCGACCGGATTCGCCTGCGGGAAAAGCTGGCCGCGGCCGGGGTGCTGGCGGCGCTGGTGCTCAGCTTCTGGGTCAGCGGTATTGACCTTGTCTGGCACGGCTTCAAGGAGCCGGTCTGGTTCCCCTACCGTTACAGCTTTCTGGCCAGCCTGTTTCTGTTGCTGCTGGCGGCGCGGGCACTGCTGGCAGCCCGGCCAAAGCTCTGGGCTTTCGCCGCTGCCGCTGTGCTGGGGGCACTCTGGCTGGCGGGTTACACCGCCACCGCCGGTGAGGAATTCTCCGCTCTCAAGCTGGTCATGTGCGGCGGGCTGTATTACGGTGTTCTGATCTGTGTGTGGCTGCTGGGCGCAAAACGCAGCGCAGCCCTGCTGGGCACGGCGGGCTTTTGCTGCCTTGCTGCGGCGGACATGGGCGCCAACAGCATGCTGAGCCTGCGCAAGTTCGAGAGCTACTCCAAAAGCGGCTTTGAGACCTTTTATGATCAGGGCCGCCAGGTTGTGGAGGCGCTGGAGCAGAAGGACGAGGGATACTACCGGCTGGAAAAGAACTACATGCGCACCCTCAACGACCCCATGCTGCTGGGCTACTGGGGCATCAGCCATTATTCCTCCACCAAGGCCAGCACCGCAAAGCCCATGTTGGAGCAGCTGGGCTATGTGAACTATACCACCTACGGCTGGGGCTCCACCGCTGTGGCAGACAGCCTGCTGGGCATTAAATACTTATATACCGACGGCAGCCGCCCGATACCCGGGCCCTATCAGAAGCTGGAGCTGGGCACCGAGCTGGAGGTGTACGAAAACCCCTATGCGCTGCCGCTTGCCTATGTGGGCAGCACCGATGCGCTGGCTGTGGACGTGGAAAGCAGCGGAAATACCTTCCAGCTGCAAAACGAAATGCTGCAGGCGCTGGTGCCCGGCACGGCCGACGCGCTGCTGCCTGCCGGGAACGTTACGGTGGACGAGCAGGCCAAGGGGCTCACGGTGTATTTTACTGCACCGGTGAGCGGACCCTGTTATCTGGCGGTGCCGGATACCGGCAACTTCCTGCCGGCAGACGTGAAGGTGGACGGCGAGCTGCTGGGCGAGTATTTCCAGGGGGATTCTCTGGGCGGCGTGTTCCCGCTGGGCAGCTTTGAAGCAGGCCAGACCGTATGCCTGCAGCTGGGCGTGGAGGATCCGGCGCAGTATCTGGACAAACTGCAGGTTTACAGCCTGAATGAATCGGTGCTGGCCGGGGCCGTTGACCGGCTGAAGGCGAGCGCCCCTGTTGATCTGACCATCCGGGAGAGGGGCAGCATCCGGGTGACCGCGCAGGGCGGCGAAGAGAATGATCTGCTGGTGCTGCCCTTTGCCTGGGAGGATGAGGCCCACTGGACCGCTGAGCGAAACGGCGAGCCGGTGGCGGTGGAGCAGGTGTTTGAGGGCATGATGGGCGTGCGGCTGGAACCGGGCGAAAACCAGATCCGGCTGACCTACCATCACCCGGGTGCGGCTGTTGGTGCGGCAGTAAGCGGCCTGTGCCTGATTGCCGTGCTGGGCTGGTATGGAGCGCAGCGATACAAAACCCAGAAGGATAGGAGAGAAACGATATGAACGACCAGCAGAGCGTGCTGGAATTTGTGATGGAGGCAGGCGAGGTACTGCTGAAAAACGGCGCCGAGGTGAGCCGTACGCAACAGACCATGGAGATCATGGCCAAAAGCCTGGGAGTGGACAGCTTCCACGGCTATGTGCTCACCAACGGTCTGTTTGCCAGCATGGGCTTGGATTACGGCCAGCCTGCCCAGGTCCGCAGTGTGCCTGCCAGCGAGGTGCATCTGGGCCGGGTGGAGGCGGTGAATGCCCTTTCCCGAAAAATCGCCCAGGGGCAGGTGAGCCTGGAGGAGGCCCGTGAGGAGCTCCAGCGCATTAAAACCATGCCCTACGCGCCCAACCGGGATCAGATTCTGGCCTGCGGTGTGGGCAGTGCCTGCTTTGCGCTGATGTTCGGAGGCATCTGGCAGGACGGCCTGATCGCGCTGGCGGTGGGCCTGGGTCTGCAGGTGTTTCTGCTGTGGATGGGCCGCTGGGGCCTGAACAAGCTGATCACCAAGTTCCTTGGGGCGGCTTTTGTGGCGCTGGCCACCATGCTGCTGTTCCTCACCGGTTTCGGGCAAAACATGGACAAATCCATCATCGGTGCGCTGATGCCGCTGGTGCCGGGAATGGCGCTCACGCTGGGAATTCGCGACCTGATCATGGCGGACTTTCTCTCCGGAACCATCCGCATGCTGGACGCTCTGCTCACTGCCGCCTGCATTGCCTGCGGTGTGGGCCTGATCCTTGGTCTGGCCACCATGATTCCGGGGGTGAACGTATGATGATGCTGATTGAATTTCTCCGCCAGCTGGCGCTGGCTTTTCTGGGCACCGTCTGCTTTGGCCTGCTGTTCCATGTGCCGCCCCGGCATTTTGCCGCCTGTGGCATTGTGGGCGCCATCGGCTGGCTGGTCTACTGGGCCATGATGCTGGTGCAGCCCAGCGCGGTGCTGGCAAGTCTGGTGGCGGTGATTCCGCTTACCGTTGCCACCCGGGTGTTCGCGGTGGTACGCCGCGCTCCGGTCACCCTGTTTCTGATTCCCGGCATCTTTCCGCTGGTGCCCGGTGCAGGCATCTACTACACCGCCTACGCCTTCATCACCGGCGACACCGCCCAGTGCGCGGCCAAGGGCGCCGAGACGCTGAAGATCGCCGTGGCGCTGGCAATGGGAATTGCGGTGGTCATGTCCATCCCCATGAAGCCCAGCAACCTGCGCCGGGATCGGCGTTGAATGAAAACAGAAAAAATTATTTTTCCATAAAAATCCCCCTGCGGACGGCAAGCCGCAGGGGGATTTTTTGCGCAAAAGGGCGACTCCGGGCGAAGTATTGCCCGGGCTGCCCGAAACTTCTTCCCCTCTTTCGGCATAGTCTGTCGAAAAAAGGGAGGGATTCGGGTGAAGAAAAAATTCATCCTTTCCGTGGGGTTCGGCGTGCTGTGGCTCACACTGTCGATATGGCTGTCGATCCCGTGGATTCAGTCGGCCGCAGAGTTTTTGCCACCGGCCTATGTGTGGGCGGTGGTCACGGGGGTGGCCTTTCTGCCGGGCTATCTGATGAGCGCCATGTTCTTTTCCAATCTGCTGCACCGAAGGGTGCGGGAATATCCGAAAACCGATGAGGATACCACGGTCATTCTGTGCGCCCACAACGAGGAGGAAAGCATCGCCGGCACCATTCAGGCGCTGTTGTGCCAGAACTACGGCGGGCGCATCTGCATTCTGGCGGTGGACAATGTCTCCACCGACGGCACAAAGGCCCGGATTCAGGCTATGGCACGCCTTGCGCCGCAGAATCGGCCGGTGCGGTATCTGTACTGCGGCCAGCCGGGCAAGGCGAATGCGCTGAATCTGGGTCTCAGTCGGGTGCGCACCCGCCATTTTCTCACGGTGGATGCGGACACCTGGCTGGAGAAAAACGCGGTGCAGCGGATCATGAACCATATCACGGCGGCCAGACGGGGCTGCGTGGCGGGTAACCTGTTTGTGCAGAAAAAAGCCCCCTGCCGGCAGGCAGAGGGCTTTTGCGGGTTTGAGAAAAACGCTTACAGCGCGGTGTACTCGCGGGCGATGCGGGCAGCCACACGGGCATTGTTGTAGGCCAGCTGGATGTTGGTGGCCAGGCTGCGGCCCTGGGTGTATTCCACAATATGGGCCAGCAGGTAGGGGGTGATGCTCTTGCCGCGCACGCCGTCGGCGTTGGCGCTGGCCAGAGCCTTGTCGATGATGGCGCTCATCTCGTCGAAGTCCATGGCGAACTCCTCGGGCACCGGGTTGCCGATCAGCATGCCGCCGGCAAGGCCCAGATCCCACTTGGTCTTGGCGATCCTGGCAACGTCGGCAGCGTCCTTGGCGGCGTAGTCCACGCCGAAGCCGCTCTTACGGCAGTAGAAGGCGGGGAAGTCGCTGGTCTGGAAGCCCAGAACGGGAACGCCCATGGTCTCCAGATATTCCAGAGTCAGGCCGATGTCCAGAATCATCTTGGCGCCCGCGCAGACCACGGCCACAGAGGTGTGGGCCAGCTCCTGCAGGTCGGCGCTGATGTCCATGGTGGTTTCGGCGCCGCGATGTACGCCGCCGATGCCACCGGTGGCAAAGAACTTGATGCCAGCCAGGCTGGCCAGAATCATGGTGGAAGCCACAGTGGTGGCGCCGGTGCCGCCCTCGGCCAGAATGATGGGCAGGTCGCGGCGGCTTACCTTCACAACGCCTTCGCCCTTGCACATCAGCTCCAGCTCCCCGGCAGACAGGCCCACCTTCATGCGGCCGTCGATGATGGCCATGGTGGCGGGAACAGCGCCCTCGGCGCGGATGATCTTCTCTACCTCAGCGGCGAATTCCAGGTTCTGGGGGTAGGGCATACCGTGGGAGAGGATGGTGCTCTCCAGCGCAACAACGGGCTTGCCCTCTTCCAGAGCGGTCTTAATCTCGGGGGTGATGTCCAGATACTGCTTCAGATTCATTTCACATACTCCTTTATCATTTGTTGAATGGCTTGTTCGCTCATGTCGGGGTTGATGGTGTCCTTGCCGCTGATGGCCACAAGGCCGGCGCCCAGAGCCCAGTCCAGAATCTCACTTTCGTCCAGCCCCTTGCGGGTGGCGTGCAGGATGCCCGCCATGGTGGCGTCGCCTGCGCCGGTGGCATTGACCATCCTGTCGAAGCGGCGGCTGCGCCGGTGGATGCTGCCGCCCGGCCCCTTGTAATAGATGCCGTCCGCGCCGAGACTCACAAAGACCCGGCGTACGCCTGCGGCAAGCACGCGGGTGCAGGCCTCTTCCAGATCCTCTTCGGTGGCAATGGGCATGTCCGCCAGAATCTCCATCTCCAGCCGGTTGGGTTTGATGGTGTCGAACCGGCCCAGAATGGGCACCAGCTTGCGGGCCCAGGTGGTGCTCACCGGGTCCACACACAGGGGCGCAGTGCAGTGGGCGGTCAGATAATTCAGCGCGCTGGCGGAAAGGTTACCGTCGCACACCACCAGTTCGGCCCCGTTCAGAAGCTCCATCTGGCCGGCCACAAAGCCCTCGTCCATCTCGGTGAGAATGCGCATGTCGCTCATGGCTACCAGCATATCGCCGGCGGAGTCCATGATGGAGATGTAGGTGGAGGAGGAATGCCTCGGCCGGGTGAGCATGCCGTCGGTGCCCATGCCCAGTGCCTGGCAGCCGGTGCGCAGCATCTGACCGTAGGCATCGTCGCCCACTGCAGTTACAATCTGGCAGGCTTCGCCCAGACGGGTGAGGTTGTCCAGAATATTGCGCATCACGCCGCCCATGGACAGATGCAGCCGACCGGGATTGGAATCCCGCATGATCAGGGGCGCGAAGCTCTGGCCGTGAATGTCCACGTTGGCGCCGCCGATGCCGGCAATGTAAGGTTTCGTCAAAAACAGCCCCCCGTTCCTTGAATTGGCCGCCGCCTGCGGCCGGTGAGGTTTTTCAACCTTATTGTACTATCCGCAAAAGGGGATTTCAAGTGACAGACGGCACATGTATAAACCGGCGGCTTTGGCGCAAAACTAAAGGCAAAGCGGCAACGGAACACCGACGAGGCAACCGGCTGTGCCGCCGCAAAACTGCAAAAGATAAGGAGCAAAGGGAATGAAATGGATCGCTTCGTTGTTTCGGGGCAGGGGGCTGTACTGGGCCCTTTCGCTGTGCATCGTGATCGCGGCGGCGTGCAGCTTTTTTGCCGTGAAAAACATTGTGGAACAAAACAAACCGCAGACCGATCAGGGAGGTGAGGCAGTATGGGATTTGCCCAAAGCGCCGGTAGAACAGGATGTGGAGGATGTGCCCATCAAGGCCACTCCCGCCCCCACCGCTACGCCCAGGCCCAGCGCCTCGGCCAGGCCATCGCCCTCGCCGGCTTCCTCCTCTGGCTCGTCGGAGCAGCCCGCGCCTACTGCCGCACCCGAAGAGCCTGCCGCTGCGCCGGCGCCCTCCTTCGTGTGGCCGGTGGATGGGCAGACCGGGCAGGAATATAGCGGCGATGAGCTGGTGTATAACGAGACCCTGAAGGACTGGCGCACCCACAACGGACTGGACATCTTCTGTGAGGCCGAAAGCCCGGTAAAGAGCGCGGTGGCCGGGCGGGTCACCGCCGTGTATGAGGACGGCATGTGGGGCCAGATCGTGGAGATCGACGACGGCGCCATCACCTGGCGCTACTGCGGCCTTGCCAGCGGAAGCGTGCTGGTGAAGGCAGGCGACGAGGTGCTGGCCGGTCAGGCCATCGCTACGCTGGATCAGGCCCCGGCGGAAAGCGCACTGGAGCCGCACCTGCATCTGGAAACCCTGCGCGGCGGCAATTACGAGGACCCCCGCCAGTATCTGAGCGAGGGCTGAGCCTATAAAACATCAAAACAAACACAAAGCCCCGGCCTGAAAACAGGCCGGGGCTTTGCGCATCTGTGTATTTAGGAGTTGAGAGGATAGCAGATCAGAAAACTTCCATCACCGCGTCGCCGGCCTTTACCTCGCCGGTGCGGGTCAGCTTGAAGCCGCCCAGATCGGCCAGATTGCCCACCACAACGGGGGTCACGGTGCGGTAGCCTGCGGCCAGAATGGCGGCGCGGTCCATGGTGCCGATGGGCTGACCGGCCTTCACGACATCGCCCTGCTTGATGCTCAGGGTGAAGGGTTCGCCGTTCAGGCGGATGGTGTCGATGCCCATGTGAACCAGAAGATCCACGCCCTGGGCGGTGCGCATGGTGAAGGCGTGCTTGGTGTCGAACACCAGAGTGATCTCACCGTCCGCCGGGGCCAGAACCTCGTCCGCCTCGGGTTCCACGGCGAAGCCGTCGCCCACCATCTTTTCACTGAATACGCCGTCGGCAACCTCTTCCACTGGGATGATCTTACCGGCCAGAGGGCTTACCACGGTCAGTCGCCCGCCTCCGGCCTTGGGGGCGTCGGCGGGTTTGGTCTCAACGGGTTTCGCTTCCTGCGCGGGCTTTGCCACCGGAGCGGGATGATCGGAAGCGGAGGATTTCAGGTAGGCCTCCAGATCGGACTTGATCACGGATACCCGGGGACCGTAAACCACCTGAACGCCCTGGCCCTTGCAGATTACGCCGGAAGCGCCGGTGGATTTGAGCAGCTGCTGGTCCACCTTGGCGGGGTCCTTCACGGTGCAGCGCAGGCGGGTGATGCAGCAGTCCACGTCGGAGATGTTGTCCTTGCCGCCAAGGCCCTGGGTGATCTGAGCGGAGAGCTCGTCCGCCGCTTCGGCCTCGGTTACTTCACCGGCCTTCTTGCGGGCTTCCAGATCCTTACGGGTATAGAGCTTGGCCTCGGCGTTGTCGTCGCGGCCAGGGGTCATGTAGTTGAACTTGCGGATCATGAAGCTGAACACGAAGTAATAAACCACGAAGTAGACGACGCCCACCACGGGAATCCACAGCCAGCTGGTCTTTTCGTTGCCCTGCATGATGCCGAACAGGGTCAGGTCGATCAGGCCGCCGGAGAAGGTCAGGCCCACGCCCACGTTCAGGATGTGCATGATCATGTAGGAAGCGCCGGCCAGCACACAGTGCACCATGTACATGGCGGGAGCCACGAACAGGAAGGTGAATTCCAGGGGCTCGGTGATACCGGTGAGCATGGAGGTGAGGGCTGCGCTGAGCAGCAGGCCGCCCACAGCCTTGCGGTTCTCGGGCTTTGCGCAGCGGTACATGGCGAAGGCAGCACCGGGCAGGCCGAAGATCATCAGGGGGAACTTGCCGGTCATGAAACGGGTGGCGGATACCGAGAAATGGGTGATGCCGGGGGTAGCCAGCTCGGCAAAGAAGATGTTCTGCGCGCCTTCCACCAGCTGACCGCCCACAACGGCGGTGCCGCCCACGGCGGTCTGCCAGAAGGGGATGTAGAACACATGATGCAGGCCGAAGGGGATCAGTGCGCGTTCGATGAAGCCGTACAGCCAGGTGCCCGCGTAGCCGGAGGCCAGCACAAAGCCGCCCAGAGCGTTGATGCCGATCTGAATGGTGGGCCAGATGTAGTACATGGCGATGCCCACCAGCAGGTAAACGGCGGAGGAGATGATGGGCACGAAACGGGTGCCGCTGAAGAAGGAGAGCACCTGGGGCAACTGGATCTTATAGAACCGGTTGTGCAGCGCCGCGGTGCCAAGGCCCACCAGAATGCCGCCGAACACGCCCATCTGCAGGCTGGTCATGCCCAGCACATCGGCGGTGGCGCCCGCCAGATCCGGCGCGCCGAAGGCGCCGATCATGGCGCCGATGGTGGCGTGCATGATGAAGAAGGCGATGGCGGAAGCCAGGGCCGCAACTTCCTTTTCCTGCTTGGCCATGCCGATGGCTACGCCCATGGCGAAGATGATGGGCAGGTTGTTGAACACTACCGAGCCGGCGGAGTTGAGCACCTGCAGAATCGCGTTGGCAAAGGTGCCGGGGCCCAGCAGGCCCATCAGGCCGTAGGCCTCCAGCATGGTCTCGTTGGTCAGCGAGCCGCCGATGCCCAGAAACAGGCCGGCCACCGGCAGGATGGCGATGGGCAGCATGAAGGAGCGGCCCACACGCTGCAATACGCCGAAGATTTTGTCTTTCATAGGTTTCATTCCTCCTCTGTACTCAGGCCCATCGACACCGAAAGCCGGTGCAGATGGACGGTTAAAAAGAACTGTTCGCTGCTGGGAAAGTTCAAATCAAAGGTTTCGCGGATGTGCTGGCCGATGGCCTGTGCGCATTCGTAGTCGGCTGCGTAGTGACGGGCGATCAGATTCTGGAAGCCGGTATCGCCATC
Organism: Allofournierella massiliensis; assembly: GCF_004345265.1. Classification (GTDB taxonomy): domain Bacteria; phylum Bacillota; class Clostridia; order Oscillospirales; family Ruminococcaceae; genus Allofournierella; species Allofournierella massiliensis. The sequence continues at coordinate 71,871 of NZ_SLUM01000009.1, read as the reverse complement.
CGGCGCGTAGCGGCCCTGGAACAGCCGCTGGGCCAGAAACTTCAGGTGCACCACGAATCTCTCGTAGTCCACCGAGCTTTCGTCAAAGGTCACGCCGTAGTAGGCCTGGGCGTAGTTGACCACCTCGCGGATCAGCTTGGTGATGGGAACCATGTCCGCCATGCGGCCGTCCAGCTCGGCGTTCACGATATGAAGCGCCATGAATCCGGCTTCGTCCTCGGGCAGCCGCAGGCCCAGCACGCTTTCGATCACGTCCAGCGCCTGCTGGCCCAGTGCGTATTCCTGGGGATAGAAGTTTTTGATCTCCCAGAGCAGCTGGTTGGGGTATTCCACCCCGTTCCGGAGCCGCTCCACCGCAAAGGAGATATGGTCCGTGAGGGTGATATACACGTTTTCGCTGAGCCGCCGCCCCAGCACCCGCTCGGCGGTTTCGATGATGTGGGTGCTGATGTCCAGATATTCGCTGGGAACATCCTGCATCAGCTGCATCAGCCGGTCGCACTGGCCGGGATCCCGCAGGGCGTAGATCTTTTCCACCCGGGCGGCGGGCAGAAGATCTCCGGCAGATTTTTTGAACCCGATGCCCAGCCCACGCAGAATGATTTCCTGGCCGCTGGAGTCCTGGGAGCAGACGAAGTTGCTGCCGATCACCCGCACAATTTTGTAGGTGCCGTGCTGTTCCATGGGGGAGGTCATGCGTGCATCCCCCCGGAAAACGCACCGGCAGACATGCCATGCTTCATGCGTTTTATCACCTTTCCTTCCATCACGTAGCCTTGAAACGACCGGTTTCGGCAAATAAAAAAGACCAAACCACACCCGGCGATCAAATCGCACCGGGAGAAGTTTGGTCTTGCCTGCATTACCAGTCACAAGCCGTATCGACTTTGAACTGTTCACAGAATAGCACAGGTGGGAAAGCCTTGTCAATAAAAAAACAGGGGCGAAAAAAACTTTGGAAGTTCTGCCGGAAATGCAGTGAAAATCTTATGAAATATGCCGATCCGGATGGGGGATGGGCAGGTATTTCTGTTCGAATTCCTCCACACTGATGGGCCGGTCGAAGTAGTAGCCCTGGGCCAGATCGCAGTGCATGCGGCGAATGAAATCCAGCTGAGCCTCAGTTTCCACACCCTCCACCACGGTGGTGATGTGCAGCTCCTGGGCCAGATGAATCACATTTTTCAGAACCAGATCCCGTTTTTCCTCGTCGGTTTCATCCCGGGCGGCCAGGAATACCCGATCCAGCTTCAGCTCGTCGATGGGCAGATCCTTCAGGGTATTCAGCGAGGAGTAGCCGCTGCCGAAATCGTCCATCGAGATGGAAAACCCCTGACCATGCAGCCCGAGCAGCACGGCCCGCACCCGGTCGATGCTTTCCAGCGCAAGGCTTTCGGTCACCTCCAGCACAATCAGCCGGGGCGGAATGTTCCAGCGGTTCAGAATGCTGCACAGGCGCTGCACATACCCTGCCTCATACAGCATCAGCCGGCACTGGTTCACCGAGATGGGAATCACATCGCGCCCTTCGTCCAGCCAGCGGCGCAGGGTGCGGCAGGCCTGATCCACCATGTAAAAATCCAGATCCACACAGAAGCCGTTCTTTTCGAATACGGGAATGAACTGGTCCGGGTAGAAGGAAAGCCCGTCCGGCCGGACCCAGCGCACCAGCGCTTCGGCACCGCCGGGGCGGCCGGTGACAAGGTCGATTTTGGGCTGCAGCTTCATCACGAATTCACCGCTCATCAGTGCGGCGTCCATGCTTTCCTCAATCTGATTGCGCAGGATGACCGGTTCGTAGATGGCCGGGTCGAAGAAAAGCAGTTCGTCCTGCCGGGAACCGGAGGTGGTTTCGGCGGTCATGGCCGCTTCGGTGATCGCCCGCTCCAGGTCCGGGGTGGTGTTGGTCACAAAACGCACACCTGCCGAACACACCGCCTGATAGTTCTGATGCTCCGACACCCGGAACCGGCGGATCTGAGCAAAAAAGCGGCTCATGCGCTGATGTACCTGATCCGGGTCTGAGCAGTCCAGAAGCAGCAAAAAGCGTTCGTTGCGGCCCATGCAGAACAGCTCGGTGGGGCCTATCTGCTGGTCCAGCGCCTCCTTGATATGCCGCAGCAGGGAGTTGAAGCGCTCCAGTCCGTACAGGTCTTTGATGGTGGGGGCGTTGTCGATGTCCAGCACGATCAGGGCTTTGGGGTCGGCGGTGAGCTTGCTGGGCATCTCCTGCAAAAAGCGAACCCGGTTGTAGGCCCCGGTGATGGAATCGAAATAAGTCAGTTTGTTCATAGAGCGGTTGTTCTGGCGCATCATCCGGTAGATATAGAGGGTAAGCAGGATCACCAGCAGGAAAATCACAAAAAAGGTGATGCGCTGCAGGTTAAACCACTGGCTCAGATCGGTGACCAGAATGCGCTGGGGAACCACGCACATGATGTACCAGTCGTTGACTCCCATGGGAATCAGCGCCACCTCATACAGGGTACGCTCGTTGGTCAGGCTGAAAAAGGCGGATTCGTTCACGGCGAAGGCGCTCAGGATGGTCTGCTGCAGCTCATCGCTGAAGGCGGGGGTATCGAAGATGCTGCGGGCGTCTTCGCTGATGAAATAGGTCTGGTTGCGCACTACGAACTTGCCCTCAGAGTTTACGATATGGGCGTGGACCTGGCCGTTCAGCAGCAGGCTGGGGCTGAGCAGCTCCCGCAATGCGTCGGTGTTGTTGGTGCCGGTGAGCACTCCGATCACCGGACCGTCCACGCCGCCCTGGTAGATGGGCACCGCGTACCGGTTCACATAGCAGCCCAGGGTATCATCCCAGAAGGTGAAGGAGATGTTGCCTTCACCGGCCAGTGCCCGCTGCACGGCGGAATCCTGGCTCAGGTCCTGCTCCAGCTGGGCGCTGCCGTCCAGCAGAACAAAGCTGCCCTGCCCGGCGGTGTCCACCACACCCATGCGCAGAAACGCATTCTGAGAGTTTACCACATCCAGCTGGTCCAGAAAGGCGGGATCGTGAAGCAGCTGCTGCGAATTGAGCCCATCCGCGGAGTCGTAGCCGATAAAGGAGGAAAGAGTTACCAGTGTTTGCAGATTCCCCTGAATGTGGGAATTCACAATATTGCGGGCGGTTTCCGCAGTGGCTTCCAGCGAATGGGCTGCTTCTTCGTGCTGCACCTGCGCGCCGTTGCGGGAAAAAATATAGAAGGAAACGGTGAGCGCGATACAAACAGCGGTAATCAGCGAAAAAGCCACCACGATCTGGCGATGAATATGTTTGGTCACGGGCAACGCTCCCTTCCTGGCAGAGCTCCCCCGGCAAGTGTACGGGGGATGTATTGTGAAAAAATCAACTGTATTTTATACAGTATAATCGAATTTTGAACGGAAGGAAAGAGCCGCGGAGGGATTTGACGGTTACTGTTGGCGGAAAACGGTGGATTTTCCACCAGTGAATAAAAAATCTCCCCGGCCCTGAAAGCCGGGGAGATATGATCAGACGGGTGGCTCTGCCGGGTCAGATGGCTCATAAGCCGGTTGAGAAGGATACTCTGTTTCCGGTTCCGATGCAGGCGGCGGGCAGAGGGGAAACTCCACCAGTACACAGAACAGATCCGCCACCGCGTGAACCGAGAACCGGCCGCCGCAGGCCTCGGCAAAGCTCTTGGCGATGGAAAGGCCAAGGCCGCTGCCCTCGCCGCTGCGGGCGGAATCCCCCCGCACGAACCGTTCCAGAAGATGCTCCGCATCCTCCGGGGCAATGGGATCCCGGGTCACGTTTTTGATGCTGATGGAAACCCGGCTTTCGCCCCGTTCCATCTGGGTATAGACCCGGCTGCCGGGCAGCGAGTAGGCCAGTGCGTTGGTATAAAGATTCTGGAACACCCGATACAGCCGGTCGCCATCCGCGCAGACCCAGGCCTGTTCCGGCAGCTGGGTCACAAAGGAGAGGGGGCTGGCTGCAATGGCTTCATCCATATCCGCCAGCGTCTGGCGGATCAGCTTTGCCAGATCCAGCGGCCGGGTCTGCAACGGCAGCTCGCCGCTGGCGGCCTTGCTCACCTCGAACACATCCCGCACCATGGTTTTCAGCCGGTCAGCCTTGACCTTCAGGATTTTGGCGTAGTCCGCCGCGGGCTGGTCAAGCGGTTCCTCACAGAGAAGCCCCGCATAGTTGATGATGCTGGTCAGGGGTGTTTTCAGGTCGTGGGACACATTGGTGATCAGCTCCAGCTTGAGCCGTTCGGCCTTCATCTGCTGTTCCACCCGGGCCTGAATGCCTTCTTCCAGCGCGTTCAGGTCCGCCGCGGGCACCGCACAGAGAGAACCCTCGGGCAGGGCCAGCGGGGCGGTATGCTGCCCGGCGCGCAGGGCGGCCAGCTTATCCGCCAGTTGATTCGCCTGCTCCAGAAAACGGAGCAGACGAACAATACCGGCTACAAAAAGGAAAGCACCGCCCAGGAAGAGGGCAAGAAACAGAAGAACAGCCAGCTGCAAATCCAAGAAATAAAAGACCTTGTAATAGCAGAAGAAGGACAGAGGCAGCGCCGCCATCAGGCAGGGAGGCCCGATCAGGATAGGCGCCAACAGGCTCAGGGCTGCCTGACGTTTCCATGGCTGGGCGGCGGCAAACTGCTTGTATCGGCGGATCAGGCGGGCGGTCAGGCTGGTGCGCAGGGTGTGGCGCAGATTAAAGCGGAATTCCAGCCAGAACAGCCAGACCAGCGGCAGATCGATCACCAGAAGAAACGCCGTCAGGAAGGGGGACGCAAAGAAGGTGACCGAGTAGCCATACAGGTAGCTTTGCGCCGCGCAGCTCAGGATGGCCAGCAGAAGATAGCCGGAGAAGAGCAGGAAAATCAGAGCAGGCAGCTTCACCAGCAAGGGAACCCGGCGCAAAAGCCCGGCCGCCCATTGGGCTGCCGCCCGCCGCTTTTTCCACAGAGCAAGCCATACCGCCAGGCAGAGCAGCCCCCAGGCGCCCAGCCCCACCAGAATGCGGGCGATGATGGGCACGGTGGAATTGTTGATCCACCGGTAGGCAAAGCCGAGGGTGCCGGTGTCGCTGGAGGGGACCTGCTTGACCGCGATCACCAGCTTCGCATTGGACAGAAAGCCCTGCGGTTCCACCCGGGTGGGGGTGATGTCCTCGACAAGAATCTCCTGAGTGCTGCTGAAGGCGGTTACACTGACCAGATAAGACATCTGGTCACAGACGTCCAGCAAAAGGCTGTTGCCGCCGATGCTGCCGTCCTTCAACTGAAAGACGATTTCGTAGCCCTGGGGGATCTCATCCGGAGAGCGGAGCAGGGAGGATGAGATGGTCTCTTCGCCCTCGGCGCTCAGATACAGCAGGATGTCCCGGCTGGTGTATTCCTCACTCTGCTGCAGTTGTTCCAGCGCCTGCCGGGAAAGCAGCTTCTGCTGCGCTACCGCCTGGGGAGCGAGGGCCTCACCGCTGGGGGTGACCAGCCCGTCGGCGCACAGCACCCGGGCATGGTAGTAAACGGTGCTCAAAAAATACTGGTATTCCGGTACCGCCTCGATTTCCCGGTTCATCAGCGCAGAATAGGAGCGGGGCCCCTGCAGAAAAATCTGCACCAGCCGGTCATCCAGCGGGATGCAGTAAAAGATCAGAAACGCGCACACCGCCGCCATCCAGCCCGCCAGAATGCGAACGATCAGCGGCCATTTTTTGCCCTCAGTGCTTTTCCAGTTTATAGCCAAGACCCCACACCACCTTTACATATTCCGGTTCCTTCGGATTCAGTTCAATTTTTTCCCGGATGCGCCGGATGTGCACCATCACGGTATTCTCCGGGGCGTACACATTGCCCTCGCCCCAGGCGCCGGCATAGATTTCTTCCGCCGAGAACACCCGCCCCGGGCTGCGGAAGAACAGTTCCATGATCCGGGTCTCGGTGGGGGTCAGCCGCACCGGCTCGCCGTCCGCCGTGAGCTGATGGGCTTCAAAGTCGTATTCCAGCCGCCCCACCCGCACCAGCGGGCCGCCGGACTGCGCGCCGCCCAGGGTCAGGTACCGGCGCAGATGACTTTTCACCCGTGCTACCAGCTCGGTGGGGCTGAAGGGCTTGGAAATGTAGTCGTCCGCCCCGATGGAGAGCCCCAGCACCTTGTCGCTGTCCTCGGTTTTTGCGCTCATCACCAGAATGGGCAGGTTGTGTTTCTGCCGGATGCGCAGAATGGCGGAAAAACCGTCCATCCGGGGCATCATCACATCCATTAAAATCAGGTGTACTGTGCGCTGTTCAAGAACATCCAGCGCTTCAAAGCCGTCCGACGCGCCGTATACGCAAAAACCCTCTTTTTCCAGATAAAGCCGCACCGCGTTCACGATGTCGGCGTCGTCGTCCACCACCAGGATACAGGCCTGCTGGTCCATGAAACCGCCTCCTCTTTGCAAAACCGCTCTTTTGTTGATTGTAGCCAAAACCGGGGCGTTTTCCAAGGCCCCTTTGAGCGCATCCTTATTATAGCAAAGGATTCTTACAGCCGGAGGGTGGTTTCTCTTACGGTTTTCTTACAATGGAAAAAGGGCCTCAAACGGGCGCGAACCTTGTAACTTCGGGGCTTTTTGTGTATAATGTACCCTGTATGACTATGAGAAAAAGCGGCGAAAGGAGCAGCGGCATGGCAAACAGTGTTCTGGTGGGCAGTACCGGCTTTGTGGGAGGCAACCTGATGGCGAGTCATCCCTTCGATGCGGCCTACCATTCCAGCAATGTGCAACAGGGCTTTGGCAGGGAGAACGATCTGGTGGTTTATGCCGGTGTGCCCGCCGCCATGTTTCTGGCCAATCAGGACCCGGAGGCGGATCTGGCGGTAATGCGCGCGGCCCGGGAAAACCTGCGTCGCCTTGCGCCCAAAAAGCTGGTGCTGATCTCCTCCATCTGTGTTTATGTAGATAGCAGAGGCAAAACCGAAGCGGACGAGCCCCAGCCTGAGGGCCTTGCGGCCTACGGGGCCAACCGGCTGCAGCTGGAGCGCTGGGTGCGCGAGGACTGGCCGGACGCTCTGATCGTGCGCCTGCCCGCCCTGTATGGTCTGGGCCTGAAAAAGAACTTTCTGTACGACCTGCACACCATTACCCCGGCGCTGCTGCGCCCGGCCAAGTATGAGGAGCTGGCGGCAAAGAGTGAGCTGGTGAAAAACGCCTACTCCGACGCGGGCAATAACTTTTATAAATTGAACGGCAGTCAGGACTCCGCAGCCTTGAAACAGTGGTTTGCGGCCAACGACTTCAACGCGCTGGCCTTTACCGACAGCCGCTCGGCCTACCAGTTCTACGACCTGCGCCGCCTCTGGGCGGACATTCAGAAGGCTCTGGAGCTGGATTTGCGGGTGCTGCATCTGGCAACGCCCCCGGTGAGCGCCGCCCGGGTATATGAGGCGGTGGCCGGCGGCCATTTTGAAAATCATCTGGCGGCGCAGCCCTTCGACTACGATCTGCGCACCCTGCACGCCGAGGCCTTCGGCGGCAGGGATGGCTACCTTTGCACCGAGAAAGAAGAGCTGGCGAATATCTGCGCCTTTATGAAAGGATGGACGGAATGAAATTATCGGCTTCCAACATCGGCTGGGCCGCTGAAAACGACGAGCAGGTCTGGCAGCTTTTGAAGGACCTGGGCTATCAGGGCATCGAGATCGCCCCCACCCGGGTGATCCCGGAAAACCCCTATGACTGCCCGGCGGGCGCGGCCCTGTTTGCCGGCGTCATGCACCAGAAATACGGCTTTGCCGTCCCCAGCATGCAGAGCATCTGGTTCGGCAAAACCGGCAATATCTTCAACCCGGACGAGGCGAAGGAGCTGGAGGAATACACCCTGCGGGCCATTGAGTTCGCGGTGAGCTGCCGCTGCCGGAATCTGGTGTTCGGCTGCCCCCGCAACCGGAATATGCCGGAAGGCGCCGACCCGCAGCAGGGTGAGGACTTTTTAAGCCGCATTGCCTGGATGGCGGCCCAGCGGCAGGTGGTCATCGGTCTGGAGGCGAATCCCCCGGTGTATAACACCAATTACATCAACACCACCGCCGATGCCTTCGCCATGGCTAAAAAGCTGGACAGCCCCGGCCTTGGCGTCACGCTGGACGTGGGCACCATGATCGCCAATGGCGAGCGGCCCAACGACTTCGCGGCGGATATGAAATATGTGAGCCATGTGCACATCAGCGAGCCGGGCCTTGCCCCCATCGAAAAGCGGGCGATTCACCGGGAACTGGCGCTGCTGCTGGGCGCGCTGGATTATCAGGGCTATGTGTCGCTGGAGATGAAAACCGCGGACACGGACACCGTGCGCCGCAGCCTGGAATATGTGGCGGAGGTGTTCGGCGCATGAGCGAATGGGTGAAAAACGTGCCCGGCGTGCCGGACTACACGGTGGACGCCTTCCGGGAAAAGCGCAGTGACTACTGCCTGCTCATCCCCATCATCAACGAGGGCAAGCGCATCCTCACCGAGTTGGAACGGGCCCAGAAGGGCGCCGTGGATGGTCTGTGTGACATCATCCTGTGCGACGGCGGCTCCACCGACGGCAGCATGGAGCCCCGGGGCCTGGAGCGCCGGGGCGTGAACACTCTGCTCACCAAAAAGGGCCCCGGCAAGCAGGGGGCCCAGCTGCGCATGGGCATCCACTATGCGCTGGAACGGGGCTACGAGGGGATTCTGACCATCGACGGCAACAACAAGGATTCCATCGAGAGCGTGCCCCTCTTTATTGAAAAGCTGGAGGAAGGCTACGACCTGATTCAGGGCAGCCGGTTTATCCCCGGCGGCAAAGCCATCAATACCCCCGTCAGCCGTTACTGGGCGGTGCGCCTGATTCACGCGCCGGTGATCAGTCTGGCGGCCCGCCACTGGTTTACCGATACCACCAACGCCTACCGGGGCTACAGCCGGGCCTATCTGACCCATCCGCTGGTGAAGCCCCTGCGGGATGTGTTCGTGGGCTACGAACTGCTGGCTTACCTGAGCGTGCGTGCCACCCAGCTGGGCCTCAAGGCCTGCGAGGTGCCGGTGGAGCGAGCTTATCCCAGGAACGAGCCCACCCCCACCAAGATCAAGGGCTTGCAGGGCAACACCAATCTGCTGAAAATTTTGTTCGCCGCACTGCGGGGAAAATACAACCCTTAAAGGGGAGAATGCGACATGCAGGTTTACGATAAGATCATTGTGGGCGCGGGCCTTTATGGCCTGTACGCGGCGCAGAAATGCGGCGCTGCGGGCCAGCGGGTGCTGGTGCTGGAAAAGGATGCCGGCCCCTTTATGCGGGCCACCTACATCAACCAGGCCCGGGTGCACATGGGTTACCACTACCCCCGCAGCTATTCCACGGCCATCAAGAGCGCCCATTATTTTGAGCGCTTCTGCCGGGATTATGACTTCTGCCTTTTAAAGGAATTCGATCAGGTCTATGCCACCAGCGCCCATTTTTCCTGGACCAATGCCCGGGAGTTCCGGGATTTCTGCGCTGCGGCGAACATCCGCTGCGACGATGTGGCCCCCACCAAATATTTCAACCCGGGCCAGTGCGACGGCGCGTTTCTGACCACCGAATACACCTACGACGCTCAGGTGCTCAAGGAGTATTTTCTGAAGGAGCTGGCCAAGCTGCCGAACGTGACCATTGCCTACGGCCACAAGCCGGAAGCGGTGGAGCGGGTGGGCAGTGCCTGGCGGGTGAAGGCGGGGGACATCGCCGCCGAAGCGCCTTTCCTTTTGAACGCCACCTATGCCGGGGTGAATGAGCTGCACGCCATGCTGGGCTTCGAGCCCTTTAAAATCAAGTATGAGCTGTGCGAGATCATTCTCTGCACCGTGGACGACAGGCTGAAAAACACCGGCATCACCGTGATGGACGGGCCGTTTTTCTCCATTATGCCCTTCGGTCAGACCGGCTACCACAGCCTGACCAGCGTGACCTTTACCCCCCATGTGACCAGCTACGACAGTGTGGCCACCTTCGAGTGCCAGAGCCGCAGCGGGGGAAAATGCCGCCCGGGCGACCTTTACAACTGCAACGAGTGCCCGGCAAAGCCCGCCAGTGCCTGGCCCATGATGAGCCAGCTGGCCCGCAAATATCTGAAGCCGGAATACGGCTTCCAGTATGCCGGGAGCCTGTTCAGCATGAAGCCCATTCTGAAGGCCAGCGAGATCGACGACTCCCGCCCCACGGTAATCCGGCAGTATACGTCGGATCCGGCCTTTGTGAGCGTGCTGTCCGGCAAGATCAATACCGTTTACGATTTGGATGAGGTGCTGCAATATGGCGCAGATCACGAATAAGGAAAAGAATTTTGTCTCGGCGGTGGTCTATCTGCACGACTGTGCCGGGCAGGTGGAGCCGTTCTTTGACCGGCTGCTGGCTCAGCTGGAGGAACATTTCACCTACTACGAGATCGTGGCGGTGAACGACGGCTGTACCGACGACACCGTGGCCCGCCTGAAGGCCTTTGCCGCCGCAAAAATGGAAAAGCCCCTGACCATTCTGAACATGAGCCTGCATCAGGGGGTGGAGCAGGCCATGAACGCCGGTCTGGACGCAGCCATCGGCGACTTCGTGTTCGAGTTCGACAGTCTGGACACCCCCTATCCCGCCGAGCTGGTCTGGCAGGCATACGAGACGGCACTCACCGGCTTTGATGTGGTGACCGTCAGCCCCAGCAGCCAGAAGGCGGCCAGCCGGGCCTTTTACACCCTGTTCAATGCCTTCAGCAACAGCGTTTACAAACTGGAAAGCGATGCCTTCCGGCTGGTGAGCCGCCGGGCCATCAACCGGGTGAAGGCCATCAGCGAGAACCTGCCCTACCGCAAGGCGGCCTATGCGGCTAGCGGCCTTGCCTGCAAAACGCTGCATTTCGAGGGAAGCATCCGCGGCCAGCGGGAAGCCCGGCTGGACAAGGCCATCGACAGCCTGGCTCTTTACACCAATGCCGGCTACAAGATCAGCTTCGGCATTTCCTGCATGATGGCGGTGCTTACCCTGATTGCGCTGGTCTACACTGTGGTGGTATGGCTGGTGGGCGAGCCGGTTACCGGCTGGACCACCACCATGCTGGTGCTCAGCGGCGGTCTGGCCGGCATGTTCGTGATCCTGACCATTGCGGTGAAGTACCTGAGCCTGCTGGTGGATCTTTCCTTCCGCAAACAGGCCTACCTGATCGAGGGCATCGAAAAGATCCAGAAATAACCGATATGTCTACATCTACAAAGGGAGAAACGCCATGAACAAACGGCTGCGCAGTGCGCTGCAACAGGATATGAGCCGCCGGGCCTTCTGGGTGCTGGTGGCGCTGGTGGTGCTCGTCAAGCTTCTGATGACCCGCTTCCAGATGGCCTATGTCTGGGTGGGCGGCGCCCCGCTGGACGATGAACTCATGTTCCGGGCGGCTCAGAGCATCACCGACGGCCAGTGGCTGGGCGCCTACGACTGGCTCACCCTTTCCAAGCACATGTTCTTTGCGGTGTGGCTGGCTGTGTGCAACCTGCTGCACCTGCCGTATCTGGCGGCGGGCCAGCTGCTCACCTGTGGGGCGGCGCTGGCCTGCGCCTTTGCCTTTGCGCCGGTGATGCGCCGGTGGAAGAGCAGGTTTGCCCTGTTCGCGCTGCTGGCCTTCAGCCCGGCGGCTACCGCATCCTTCACTCTGCGCGTCTACCGGGATAATATCTTCCCCGGCCTGTGCATGCTGTTCTTTGCCGGGCTGTGCGGCTATGCGCTGCGCTGCCGCCGGCCGGTGAAACAGGGCATCGGCTGGCTGGTGCTGTCCGGCGTGGGGCTGGGCCTCGCCTGGCTCACCCGGGAGGACGGCGTGTGGCTGCTGCCCTTCGCGGCGGCGGGCACCCTGATTCTGATCCTCACCGCTCTGCGGGATAAGGGCTCTCTTGTAAAAAAGCTGGGCCGCTGCGCTCTGCTGGCGGTGCCTTATGGTCTGCTGGCAGCGGCAATCCTTGTTTACAGTGCGGTAAACTACGCCTGCTACGGTCTGTTTGCGGTGAGCGATTTCTCCTCCGGCAGCTTTGCCGCAGCGGTGGGGGCCATGAGCCGGGTGAAGGCCGAGGAATGGAAGCCCCTGTGCAGCGTACCCACCGACGTGCGCATGAAGCTGTACGATGCGGTGCCCGAACTCAAGCCGCTGGAATACTGGCTGGAGGAGGACGAGAACCTGCAGAACAGCTTCCGCAACCCGGAGCTGGACGATTACCAGTCCGGCAGCTTCTACTGGGCGCTGCGCAAGGCTGCCTGGAACGAGGGCGTGTACGACAGCTCGCAGAAGGCGGAGGAATACTGGCAGCAGGTGGCGGACGCCATCAATGCTCTGTGTGATTCCGGTCAGCTGGAGTCCAATGGGCCAAAGCGCAGCAGCACCACCCCGCCCATCCGGATGGAATATGTGCCGGACGTGCTGGCGGAGGGAGTGCGCAGCCTGCTGCATACCCTCACCTTCCGGGACTGCGCACCTTACTATGCCGACCAGCGCAGCCTGATCCTGCCGGAGGACGAGGCGGTTTATGAGGCGTATCTGGGCCAGCAGGTGAACAGCGCGGCCCAGGCGGGCAGCGATCTGCCCTATTACAGCCCGCTGCAGAAGCTGGTGTTTGCCGGTATGGAAGCCATCTGTCTTGTGTATGCGATGGGGCTGCCGGTGTTGTTTGCGGCTGCGGTGGTGCTGCAGATCCGGCAGGGATTCAGGCTGCTGCAGCTGAGAAAGCAAAAGGCCATCCAGCCCGGGCAGGCCCTGTTGTGGGTGCTGCTGCTGGGCCTTGTGGCCATGGCGCTGCTGCGCTGCTTTATGATCGCGTTTGTGGAGGTGGCCTCCTTTAACATCGGCACCTCCACCATGTACCTTTCCACCGTGCATCCGCTGTTGCTCCTTTACAGCGGGGCCGGTATCCTGACCCTTTGGAGGAAAAATCAGTGGCAAACATCCTGATTGTGGGCGCGGGTGCGGCCGGGCTGATGGCTGCGGGCGCGGCCGTGCGGCTGGGCCATTCGGTCACCGTGCTGGAGCACACAGAAAAGCCCGGCCAGAAGCTGCTTATCACCGGCAAGGGCCGGTGCAATGTGACCAACAACTGCGACGAAAATACCTTTTTGCAGAACGTGCGCACCAATCCGCGTTTTCTGTATTCGTCGCTCTACGCCTTTCCGCCAGCAAAGACCATGGAGCTGTTCGAGGAGCTGGGCGTTCCCTTAAAAACCGAGCGGGGCCGCCGGGTGTTCCCGGTGAGCGATAAGGCGGAGGATATCCGCCAGGCCCTGTTGCGCTACGCGGACGGGGCACAGATCCTGTACGACGGGGCGGAAAAGCTTTTGATTGAGGAAGGCCGGGCCGCGGGCGTTGTGACCAAAAGCGGCCGCACGCTGACCGCGGATGCGGTGCTGGTGGCCACCGGCGGTGTGAGCTACCCGGTGACCGGTTCCACCGGCGACGGCTACCAGCTGGCCAAGCAGGCGGGCCACAAGATCGTTCCCACCGTACCCAGCCTGTGCAGCCTGGTCTCGCCGGACGAGGACTGCCGGGCCATGATGGGCCTTTCACTGAAAAACGTGACCCTGACCCTTTACCGGGACAAAAAGGCCGTGTTTACCGAAATGGGCGAGATGCTGTTTACCCATTTCGGTATCTCCGGCCCGCTGACCCTGATGGCTTCCAGCTACATCAAGGACATGCAGAAACACAGCTGGAAGGCGGTCATCGACCTGAAGCCCGCTCTGGATGAGGAGCAGCTGTATAAGCGGGTCACCAACGATTTTGCCCTGCTGGCCAACAAGAGCGCACAGGGCGCGCTGGTGAAGCTGCTGCCCGCCAGCATGCAGCCGGTGATGGTTAAGCGCTGGGGGGTGGATCCGGCCACCCGGGCCAACCAGATCACCAAGGAGCAGAAGCGGGAGCTGGTGCGGCTTGTCAAGCACTGGGAGGTGCCCATTACTAAGCGGGGCGACCTTGCCCACGCGGTGATCACCGCCGGCGGCGTGGATGTGAAGCAGGTGGACCCGAAAACCATGGAGTCCAAGCTCTGCCCGGGCCTTTACTTTGCCGGCGAAGTGCTGGACGTGGATGCCTACACCGGCGGCTACAACCTGCAGATTGCCTGGTGCACCGCTCAGGCGTTTGCCACAAATCTGTAACATAAGCGGCGGGGCCGCTTTGCATAGAATAAATAGAAGGAAGTAAGAAAAAACATGATCTCTGTTGCCATCGACGGCCCCTCCGGGGCGGGAAAATCGACTCTTGCCAAGCGCCTGGCAAAGGAGCTGGGCTATCTGTATGTGGACACCGGCGCCATGTATCGCTCCATCGGTCTGTTCGCCCTGCGCCAGGGTGTGGATCCGAAGGATGAGGCCGCGGTTACGGCCCTTCTGCCCCAGATCCAAATCGAGCTGCGCTATGTGAACGGCGCCCAGCGTGTGCTTTTGTGCGGTGAGGACGTGAGCGAGGCCATCCGGGCCGAAGAGGTGGGCATGGCCACCAGTGCAGTGTCGGCTCATCCGCCGGTGCGCGCCTTTCTGCTGGAGCTGCAGCGGGGCATGGCCCGCACCCACGATATCCTGATGGATGGGCGGGACATCGGCACCGTGATCCTGCCGAACGCCAGTGTGAAAATCTTCCTCACGGCCAGCGCTGAGGCCCGGGCCACCCGCCGCTTCAGGGAATTGCAGGAAAAAGGTGTGGACACTGATTTCGAAACCGTTCTGGAGGACATCCGCCGCCGGGATTATCAGGACAGCCACCGGGCCACCGCACCGCTGCGGCAGGCGGAGGACGCTGTTCTGGTGGATACCAGCGAGATGGATCTGGAAGAGAGCTTTCAGGCATTGAAGTCGCTGATCCTCAGCCGGGTTTGAACCCCCCGGAAAAGCCAATCGAGAAAGGAAACAAGCATGTTTTATGGTATTATGGTGACCGGTGCCTGGCTGATCTGGCATCTGGTGTTCCGCATCCGGGTGGTGGGCAAGGAGAACCTCCCCCGGGATGGTCGGGGCTTTGTGCTGGCCCCCAATCACATCTCCGCCATTGACCCGGTGTTCGTGGTCATTGCCCGGTTCTGGGGCAAACGGATGCTGATTATGGCCAAGGAGGAACTGTTCGAGGTGAATCCGCTGCTGAGCTGGATGTTCCGCAACGTGGGTGTGTTCGGCGTGGAGCGGGGCAAGGGCGATACCGGCGCGGTTGAAGTGGCCGTGGAGAAGGTGAAGAAGGGCCAGGGCCTTCTGATCTTCCCGGAGGGCACCCGCTCCAAGACCGGCGAACCCGGTAAGATCAAGAGCGGTGCCTTCGTGGTGGCCAGCGCCGCCGGGGTGGATATGATCCCCTGCCGCATCATCTACCGCCACGGCCGCATGAAGCTGTTCAGCGGGGTGAAGGTGTGCTTCGGCAAGCCCATTCCCGCCGCCGTGCTGGATATGGGCGAACATAAATCTGCCGCAAAGCTGCGGGAGTGCAAGGCCATGCTGGCGGATGCCTGGGAAGAGCTGTATCAGCAGAATAAGTATGAATAAACCCCGCATGCGCGGGGCAGAATAAAGGGAGAAGCACCCATGAAGATTTTGAAAGCCAAGACCGCCGGGTTCTGCTTTGGCGTGGACCGGGCCGTGAAGCTGACCTATCAGCTGGCCGAAGAGGGCCACAAGGTGGCCACCCTGGGCCCGCTGATCCACAACCCCCAGTGCGTGGCGGATCTGGAATCCAAAGGTGTGGTTACCGCCAGCGGGCTGGACGATGTGCCCACCGGATACGAGGTGGTCATCCGCAGCCACGGCGTGGGAGCGGATGTGTACGAAGCCATTGCCGAAAGAGGCCTGGTGCTTCACGACGCCACCTGTCCCTTTGTGGCTAAGATTCATCGCATTGCAAAGCGCGCCAGCGACGAGGGCAAAACCCTGCTGGTGGCGGGCGATAAGACCCATCCGGAGGTGCAGGGCATCGTTGGCCACACCAGAGGCGAGGTGTTTGTGTTTGCCGATTTGGATGAATTAAAGGCCTGGCAGGGCCCGAAAAATGGGCAAAATGGTATAATCGTGGTGGCACAAACCACATTTCAGGTAACAAAATGGTTAGAATGTACAAACTTTATAAAAAAAGACTATACAAACGCCGAGATTTTTGATACAATATGTAATGCGACGTGGACGAGGCAACAGGAGGCGGAAGACCTCAGCCGAAAATGCGACCTTATGGTCGTTATTGGAGGTCATCATTCTTCCAATACCCAGAAGCTTGTAAAAGTCGCTGAAAAACACACAAAGGCCGTTACGGTGGAAACTGCAAAAGAGCTTTTGCCGGAATGGTTTGAGGGTGTGGGCACAGTGGCCGTCACAGCCGGGGCTTCCACGCCATCGTCTATAATTGAGGAGGTACTTAACAGTATGAGTGAAGAAATCCGTGAAGAGATGAGCTTTGCCGAGATGTTCGCAGAAAGCGAGGCCAATCTCAAGCCTGTTTTCGCAGGTAAGGTAGTGGAGGGCACTGTTACCAGCATTACGCCCAATGAGGTGCAGGTTGATATCGGCACCAAACACACCGGTTTTGTGAAACTGAGTGAGCTTACCGACGACCCCGCAGCCCGTGCGGAGGATCTGGTCAAGGTTGGGGACAAGCTGGACCTCGTCGTTGAAAAAGTGAACGATCAGGAAGGCGTTGCCTACCTGTCCCGCAAGAAGCTGGAAGCCCGCAAGGGTCTGGAAGAGGTGGCCAGGGCCGCTGAGGAAGGCACCGTCATGGAAGGCGTTGTCACCGAGACCAACAAGGGCGGTGTAATCGTTCTGGTGAAGGGCGTGAAGGTATTCGTGCCCCGCAGCCAGGCCACCATGCGCCGTGATGAGGACATCAACGCTCTGGTAAAGCAGAACGTGAAGCTGATCATCACCGAGTGCGCCGGCCGCAAGATCGTTGGTTCCATCAACAAGGTTACCGCCGAGGAGAACGCTGCCAAGCGCGAGGCCTTCTGGGCTGACGTTGAGGTTGGCAAGACCTACACCGGCGTTGTGAAGAGCCTGACCGCTTACGGTGCCTTCGTGGACATCGGCGGCGTGGATGGCCTGTGCCACATCAGCGAGCTGAGCTGGAACCGCATCAAGCACCCCAGCGAGGTTGTTTCCGTGGGCGATACCATCGAGGTGTATGTGAAGGCTCTGGATCCCGAGAACCACAAGGTTTCTCTGGGCTACAAGAAGGCCGAGGACAATCCCTGGGAGAAGCTGAAGAACGAGTATCCCATCGGCAGCGTATTCACCGCTCCCGTTGTGAGCATCACCAAGTTCGGTGCTTTCGTTCGCATCCTGCCCGGTGTGGACGGTCTGGTTCACATCTCCGAGATCAGCAACGAGCGTGTGGAGAAGGTTGGCGACGTGCTGAAGGTTGGCGATGAGGTCAACGTGAAGCTGCTGGATGTCGACTTCGACAAGAAGCGCATCAGCCTGTCCATGAAGGCTCTGCTGGACGACGAGAACAGCGACGCTGAATAATCAACATGGCTTCCAAGCCGCCCGGCAATTGCCGGGCGGCTTTTTTGTTTGCCATGCGTATTTACATGCAAATCACTAGGAATCAGGGCAAAAACATGCTATACTGGAACTATTCCAGAGCAGGGCATGTGACCTTGATGCAACGGCAGGCCATTTTGCCCCGCACCCCAGGGAAAGGAGATCGTGAGTTTATGAAAGCATTTCGTTTGACCGGCCTGATCCTCGGGATCGTTGGCCTGATCCTGTCTGTAACGGCGATTGTGTTCAGCGCGGTGGGCATGTTCAAGGCCCGCCAGTGCAAGCAGTGCAAGTTGGGAGGTCAGATCAAGTAATGGAGAAAAAGGAAATCCTTGCAAAGGTGGATCATACCCTGCTGAAGGCTGACGCCACCTGGCCGGACATTCAGAAGATCTGCGATGAGGCCATGGAAAACCACACCGCTTCCATCTGCATCAACCCCGGCTATGTGAAGCAGGCCTGCGAATACATGAAGGGCGCGATCCCCGTGTGCACTGTGGTTGGCTTCCCTCTGGGCGCCACCGACACTGCCACCAAGGTGTTCGAGGCGAAAACCGCCATCGAGAACGGCGCCGAGGAAGTGGACATGGTCATCAACATCGGCCGCCTGAAGAACGGCGAGTACGATTTTGTGCGTGACGAGATCGCCGCCATCAAGAAGGCCATTGGCGACAAGGTGCTGAAGGTCATCATCGAGACTTGCCTGCTCACTGATGCGGAAAAGGAAAAGATGTGCGACATCGTGTGCGAGGCCGGCGCGGACTTCATTAAGACCAGCACCGGTTTCTCCACCGGCGGCGCAACCTTTGCGGACATCGAGCTGTTTGCACGCTGCTGCCGCGGCCGCTGCAAGATCAAGGCTGCGGGTGGCATCTCCACCATCGAGGACATCGAAAAGTTCCTGGAACTGGGTGCCGATCGTCTGGGCACCAGCCGTGCGGTGAAGATTCTGCAGGGCCTGGAGTCCAGCGGATACTAATTGCATCAATTTTTGAACGGGCCGCCGGGGTTTTCCACCGGCGGCCCGTTTTTGGTTGAAAACCAGCCGGATAAGATGCTATACTCAAGGCAAACAGAAACGCAGTGATGGAATGCTTGGAAACGGCAAACAAGAAGGAGGAGAACGCATGAGCAGAAAAATGGTTTTGGGGTTGGTCCTCATGTGTATGGGGTTTTTGGGCGGGATTTTACTGATTGGAACCATGGTACTGAGCCCCATGAATCCATGGAGCTACAACGGAATTACCGGCTGGTACGGCTACCTGCTGGAGATGCAGCTGCAGCTTCCGCTGGGGGTCTGTATTGCTGTGACACTGGCCGGATTCGCGCTCAGTGTGATTGAAGCATTCCGGAAAGAATAATCCACAAAAGAGGAAAGGACGGAACGGATATGAAGTCTGCATTGGCGGGGATTTTGACCTTTGTGGTATTTTTCTTTGGCAACAGCTATTTTCTGGGCGGGCTGGGTCAGCTGTGTCTGATCGGGGGCGATGCCTTTGTGAATTCCTATTTTGCCCCTATCATGACCGGTTTAGCGCTGCTGGCGGGCCTGGTGGTGGGCTGCACGCTGGCGTTGCTGCAAAAGTTGGACGCTGTGCAGAAAGCCCTGAATGACAGGAAGTCCCACGAACAATAACACCGGCACGCAGCGCGGCAAAACTGAGAAAACAGGTCTCGGACCCGAGGAAAGGGTCCGGGGCCTGTTTTTTCTTTGTGCCGTTTGATATCATGGAGAAGAGCGGAGAATCTTGTAACAACTCGGAAAGATGGCGCTGTTATCATCAGGATGGAAAAGAAAACAGGGGGCATGAAAAATGAAGCCGATTTTGATCGTGGACGACGAGGTTGCCATCGCACAGCTGATTGCCATGACGCTGGCCCGGATGGGCTACACCTGTCAGATGGCCTTCGACGGCCTGAAGGCTGCCGAGCTGCTGGAGAAAAACGAGTATGATCTGGTGCTGCTGGACATCATGCTCCCCGGGGCGGACGGCTATGAATTGATCGATTTCATCCGCCCCACCGGCATCCCGGTGATCTTCATCAGCGCAAAAACCACCGTGGCCGACCGGGTGAAGGGGCTGCATCTGGGCGCCTGCGATTACATCGTGAAGCCCTTCGCGCCGGAGGAGCTGCTGGCCCGGGTGGAGAACGTGCTGCGGCTTTCCGGCCGGGGGCAGGCACTGCTGCAGGCCGGCGATGTAACGGTGGACGTGGGAACCCGTCAGGTGAAAAAAGCCGGGCAGGAGGTGGCGCTCACCCCCACCGAGTACCATCTGCTGCTGGTGCTGCTGCACAACAAGAACATTGCCCTTTATCGGGACACCCTGTATGAACGGGTCTGGGGGCGGGACGCCGAGCTGGACACCCGCACGCTGGATATCCACATTCATCGGCTGCGCAAAAAGCTGGGCTGGCAGCAGATGATCCGAACCATCCCAAGGGTGGGCTATCGGCTGGAGGAAACGTCATGAAACTTGCACCGAAACTGGTTTTGACCATCCTTCTGCTGCTGGGCGTTCTGCTGGCGGCAGGCGGCGGCTGGCTGACCAAAACGGATTTTGAACGGAATTTTGAGCAGGCCCGCACCCAGAACACCCTTGCACACCGCAGGGATACCTATTCGTTGCAAAACGGTCTGCTGGCCAAAGCAGGCAGCGGGGAGATCACCAGCCAGGAGGTGGCGGATTACGGCAGCAGCCTGGGGCTGTATGTGGGGCAGGAGCAGGGTGGCTTCGCGGTGTATCAGGACGAACAAGTGATGTATTCCAGCCTGCCCGCCGCCCTGGGGCAGGAGGCTGCCTGTCAGGCGATTGAGGCAGGCGAGGAGGCACTGCTGCTGCGAAAGGCAGGCCAGAACAGCTATATGCTGATGGCCAGCCCGGTGCAGGCGGCGGGCAAGCAGTACTGGCTGGTCAGCGCCTATGATGTGACAAATCTGTTCCGGGCCCGGGAGGAAAAATTCCGGGAGTTGTTCCGGCTGGAGCTGGCCGCACTGGCACTGGCAGGTACGGCGGCGGCGCTGGCGGTAAGCTGGATGATCCGCCCGCTGAAAAAGCTGGAAAAGGCCAGCCGGGCGGTGGCGGCGGGGGATTATACCCTTTCCACCGCCACCAAAAGCCGGGATGAGGTGGGCGCGCTCAGCCGCAGCTTTGATGCCATGACCGCCACCGTGCGGGACAAGGTGGATCAGATGGAGGACACCATTCTGCGGCAAAAGCAGTTTGTGTCGGCCTTTACCCACGAGCTGAAAACCCCCATGACCAGCATTCTGGGCTATTCCGACCTGCTGCGCAGCGGCGAGATGAACCCGGAGGATCAGCGGCAGGCGGTGCAGTACATCCACCGGGAGGCCCTGCGTCTGGAAACCCTGAGCGGCAAGCTGATGCAGCTGATGGGCCTTGTGGAGCAGGAGGAGCTCACGTTGGAGCCGGTGCGCCTGGTGCTGGTTTTGCGGGATACGGCGGCCAGCCTGCCGGAGCTCGCCCCCATGCTGGATATTCGGTGTGACCCGTCGCTCACGGTAATGGCCGACCGGGATTTGCTGGCCGATCTGGTGCGCAATCTGGTGATCAATGCGGCCCGGGCCCAGCCGAAGGATGGCCGGGTGCACATCACGGCGGGCCGTACCGAAGAGGGTGTGGCGCTGCGGGTGGCGGACCGGGGTCGGGGTATCCCGGAAGCGGATCTGTCTCACATCACCGAGCCCTTTTACATGGTGGACAAGTCCCGCGCACGTGCTCAGAACGGCAGCGGCATGGGCCTTGCTCTCTGCGCCCGCATTGCCCGGCTGCACGGCAGCGAGCTGCGGTTTACAAGCAGGCTGGGGCAGGGTACCGTGGTGGAACTGATCCTGCGGGAGGGAGAGGAATGAAACAGAATCTTTTCACGGCGGCGGCATTCCTTGCGGCGTTTGCCTTTCTGGCACTGGCGCTGGCTGCGCCGCTGCCTTTGATGGAGCAAAGTGATCAGGAGCTGTATACCCAGGTCATGACCCGCCAGCTGGCGGACGATGGACGCAGTGCCCAGGCCCGCAGCAATGAATTTGCACGCCAGCTCTATGACCGGGATCAGCTTCTGCGGGTAAAAAACTACGCGGGTGCGATTTTGCAAACGACCACCGCCGAAATCGAAGCCGCAGCCCCCTACCGGCTGTACGACTTTTTGCAGCAGCTGGATTTCTGGAGCAGCGAAAATCAGGCGGAGCTGGAGCAGCAGATCAGCCAGGCCCAGCGGTGGGAGACCATATCCGACAGTGTGGGCTTCTCTGCCTGGCGGGTGTACACCATGTGGGAAGATGCGGAATGGGCGGAGCTGGAATGGGAGCTCAGCGCCCAGGATCGGCTGGTCCGGCTGCGGATGATGACCGAACAGGAATATACCTGGGAGGATCTGGAGCACATGATGGATGAATATCTGGCGGCCACCGGGCTGGAAGAAATTGACGACTGGCAGGCAGTGGATGTGGCGCCCCAGTTTTATGTGGCGGAAGGGATTACCGCCACGCTGCGGGCACGGTATTCGCCGGGGGCCAAGCTGTATCTGTACGCAAACTATGTGGACGGCGTTCTGGCGCTGGGGGTCTGCCCGCTGGAGCAGGAGGAGTTGGCCCAGTTCGGCGCAAGCCTGATGGAGGAATGACAGGGAAAGGGCGAGGTTTTGTGAGAAGCAGAAAAGGAATTCTGGCACTGGTGCTGACGGTTGCGCTGCTGGCGGGTTGTGGGCAGCCTGCTGCCGAGATGGTGAGTATCCCGGCGACGCCGGCCCCCACACCGGAAGTGTCGCAGACCCAGGTGCTGCGGAGCATCGACGGCCAGAGCTATTACACCCAAACCACATGCTATGATCTGAAAACCATGACCGCCTGCGACTGGAGACCGGAATTGCCCGCAGGATACCAGATGACCGGCGAGGGCCCGGTCTCGGACGGGCAGGCTCTGTACTTTCTTATGAGCCGGGAAGGGGATCTGACCGGGCAGGCGCTGGGCCGGATGCCGCTGGAAGGCGGAGACGTGCAGATTCTTTACAAATGCGGCGAGCGCGAGCAGATCGGCATTGCTTATACCGACGGTGCGGGCGAGGACTGCAAACGGCCCGTCCTGCTGCGCAGCGGCGAACGGCGCTGCTTTCTTGTACACCGGTGGACCGGGGAAGAGGGGAATTCCACCTGGCTCTATGGATGGGATCTGGAATCCGGAGTTTGTGAGCCGGTGAAGCAGCTGGGGAGCCATGTGCGCTTCTGGGGCGAGTATCAGGGCCGGGCGGTACTGGAGGATTCCAGGGAACCGGAGGCGGGCCTGTTCCAGCTGGATGCGGACACCGGGGAGCTTACCGTTCTTTTGAGCGGCGAAAACACCGAGGCAGCCGAGCTGTTTCTGGGGCCGCCGCTGCTGATCCGGGAGAATTTCGTCTGTATGGGTACCATGTTTGCTGACAATCCGGATGGCAAGGAGCGGGTGTATTGCCTGGACCTGAAAACCGGGGCGATCCGGCAGCTTGCCAGCTCGGATGACGGTTATCTGCTGATCCGCATGCAGGATATCTGGGACGGAAAGCTGCGGGTTCGGGGCACAGAAGGCTACGAGTCGGGTCTGTGGTATGTGGACTGCGTCACCGGTCAGCGGGTGGAGGGCGCGCTGGCGGATGAGAGCGGCATACCGCTGCACATCCGGGCGCAGATCGGGGAATACTACCTGATCGATGTGCCGAGCGAACAGATGGCGGAGTACCTCTGGCTGAACGAGAATGGGGAACCGGTATATTCCCGGGATATTGGCCGGAAGCTGGCCCTCATTGCCAAGGAGGACTACTGGGCGGGCCAGCCCGATTATCAGACGTTTGAACGGGAAGCGAGGGAGACGGAATGAAGGCGGCAAAACGGCTTTGGGCGGCGGCACTGGCGTTTGTGTTGCTGGCGGGCTGCGGGAAACCGACCGCGGGCACGGCCCCGGCGGCTTCGGCGGCACCGGAAAATCAGGAGCAGCCGGTTACAGGGCTGCTCACCGCATGGGACGGGCGGCGCTATTACACAAAGGCAAATGTGATTTGTGATTCTGCCGATATGACTGCCCGCGACCTTGTGCTGCAGATGGACGGGCAGAGAATGCTGAGCGGTTATCCGGTCACCGATGGGAAGTTCCTGTACTATTCCACAGAAACGATTTTGGAAGCGCCGGAACACCGCACACAGATATGGCGAAGCGGGCTGGATGGAAGTGAGCCTGTGCTGCTCTGGCAGAGCGAAGCCGAAACGGGCATTTCGCCCGTTAGCGCCTCACTGAACGGCTGGTCGGACAACATTGGCCGGCTGGTGGTGTTTGCATGGCAGGATGCGGTCTGGTTTTTCATCAGGCAGGAAGGCTGGATCGACAGCCCGCAGGTGCTCTGCTGTGGGAACGGCGAAACCCAGGCGCGCCCGGTGGAATATCCGGAGCCGCTTGCGCAGGGAACGTTTGCGGGCGAAATGGATGACCAGCCGGTGTTCCAAAGTTTTGAGGGGGAGCGGTGCGTCTACTGGCAGCTGGACCTTGCCACCGGAACGGTGCGGGAACTGGCCGATTTTCCGGAACCGGTCCATTCCAACCTGTTGGTGCAGGATGGGATACTGTATTTGCAGGACGATGAAAGCTGGGAGCTTTGTGCGGTGGATCTGGCCAGCGGTGAGCGGCAGGTCCTGTGGCGCCCGGGGGAGCCGGATCAGGGATTGGGGGTACAGTATGTGTGGGATGACCATGCTTTTTTAATGAGTGTGGAACGGCCCCTGCGGTATTATTCACTGGATCTGAACGATGGCAGCACACAGGTGATGACGTTGCGGGGAAAATGGGAAAGTGACGGCAGAGAATTTGTGGTATATGCCAAGGCTCCTCTGGAGGACAGCTATGTGGTGGTATGCCGGCGGAATGAATTCATCGGCATAGGGATGAGCCAGGCGGGCGAACCGGAGCGGTCGAAGGAGACGCGGGAATATTACGCCCTCATCAAAAAGGAGGATTTTTGGAACAGCGTGCCCGAGTACCGGTATTTTACCTGGGTGTATGGCAGGTGAAATTTGCCCGCGGGCATTGTTTTGCTTTTCCCACTCTGCTACAATAGGGGCAGAAAACAACGCAAAAAGGCGGTTGAACATCCATGAACAGAAAACATATTGTATGTTACGGCGATTCCAACACCTGGGGCTACTGCGCGGCCACCGGCGGCCGCTATGCGGACGACGCACGCTGGACCCGCCTGCTGCAGGAGCAGCTGGGCGAAGGCTGGCTGGTGGCCGAGGAAGGGGTGTGCGGCCGAACCACCGTGTTTGAGGACCCCCTCACCGAGGGGCTGTGCGGTTTTGCTCATCTGGCCCCGGCGCTGTATGCGAACAGCCCGCTGGATCTGCTGGTGGTAATGCTGGGCACCAACGACTGCAAACAGCGCTATTCTGCCACCGCCCAGAACATTGCCGACGGGCTGGCCCGGCTGGTGACGAGGGCAAAGCAGCTGCCGGTGTGGGCAGGGGAGCCCAAGGTGCTGATCGTGGCGCCCATCATGATCGATCCCCGGGTGCATCAGGTGCCCCGGGTGGGTCAGGAAATGGGCGAGGGCTGCGTGGAAAAATCCCGCCTGCTGCCCGGCCTGATGGAGCAGACCGCCCGGGAGACCGGCTGCGAATTCATGGACTGCAACCCCTATGTGCAGCCGGGCGAGGCGGACTGGATGCACTTTGACGCGGCCAGTCAGGCCCGCTTTGCGCTGGCGCTGGAGGCAAAGATCCGGGTGCTTCTGGGCAGCCGGGGCTGAACCGCTGCATAGGCGTTTTGAACACCCCATATCCTTGTAAAAAAGGGATATGGGGTGTTGTTTTATGCTGCATGCGCTCACGTTGACGATATTGGCCGGGCTGAGCACCGGCATCGGCGGGCTGGTGGCGGCTCTTTTTCGCCCGGGGCGGCGGGCCATGGCCCTCTGTGGCGGGTTTGCGGCCGGGGTGATGCTGGCGATGAGCCTGCTGGATCTGCTCCCTCATGCGCTGGAGGGTTACCGGCCGGCCATGGGGTCGTTGGGAGCAGGGCTGGCGGTAACCAGCCTGGTGTTGCTGGGAATGGGGGTGGCAGCATTGCTGGAGCAGCTGCTGCCCCGGGCAAAAACGGGCAAAAGCGACGGCGGGCGGGCCAGCGCCATGCGGGGCGCACTGGTCACCGGTCTGGCGCTGCTGGCGCATAATCTGCCGGAAGGCGCGCTCACCCTGTTTGCAGGAGTGGCAGACCCGGCGGCGGGCCTGCGGCTGAGCCTGGCGGTGGGGCTGCACAACCTGCCCGAGGGCATGGCGGTGGCCGCACCCCTGTACTACGCCACCCGCAGCCGGTCAAAGGCGGTGGGGGCGGCATTTGCCAGCGGGCTGGCCGAACCGCTGGGCGCGGTGCTGGCCTTCGGGCTGCTGGGCTCCTTCCTCACGCCCGGCTTTTTGAACGGGCTGCTGGCCGGCGTGGCCGGTGTGATGTGCTGGGCGTCCGCCTTTGAGCTGTTGCCCATGGCCTACCGGTTGGGGCCTGCGCCCCGGGCCGCAGCGGGCTTTGCGGCCGGGGTTTTGACGATGCTACTTGGAATCAGCCTGTTAACGTGATATAATAAAGCAGATTATCTTTTTTGGCTTGCGGCACGAGCTGCCGCAAACGGAAAGGGGGGCGACGGCTGTGAAACGGATGGTTCTGGCACTTCTTGTGCTGGCAGCAGGCCTTTTGTGCGGCTGCACCGGCTCCATGAGCAGCGGCGTGGAAGAGCTGCTGCGTGCGCCCCAGCTGGCGGGGCCGCAGAGCAGCGTGCAGAAGGCCATCACCGCATATCTGGGCGAAGCCCCGCAGCTGAAGTATCCTCAGACCGGCGATATTCTGTCGCCCTTTCTGTTTGGCGACTGGAACGGAGACGGCAGCATGGATGCTGCGGCACTGTATACAAGCTCCGGAATGCAGAACGTCTGCCTGGCGATTCTGGAGCAGACCGGCGGTTCCTGGGAAGTGACCCAGGAGCTGGAGGGCCTGTCCGCCGAGGTGGACAGCATAAGCACCGCGGCCATGAGCGGCGACGGCGGAATGCAGCTGCTGGTGGGCTATGTGGGCACCAGCGGGGAAAAATATCTTTCGGTATATGCCTATCAGGAGCACACCCTTACGCAGGTGATGGAGCAGGCATATTCCCAGTATGAATTGCAGGACATCACCGGCAGCGGGCTGAAGGATCTGATTCTGATCGGGCCGCAGAGCGGAGAAGGAGTAAAGGTTCAGCTGCTTACTGCCATCCAGGGTGAGCTTACCATGGCGCAGGAGCTGTGGTTGGGGCCGGGCCGTTTTTCCAGCTGCGAAGGGCTGCACCTGAGCAGCGGAGCGGATGGCGGATATTATCTGGTGCTGGATGGCTACAACGGCACCGGCACGGCTCTTGCCAGTATCCTGCTCAGCTACAATGCCGCAACCCAGAAGCTGGAGGAATATATCCCATTGCTGCCGGTGGATATCTACACCGAGAGCACGCGGTATTCCAGCCTGCTCACCAGCACGGACATTGATGGCGACGGAACCGTGGAAATTCCCGTTGAGCTGGCCGAGGATAACAGCCAGATCACTGTGGGGCGGCTGACTTTTCTGCAGTGGATGGACTATACCAGTACCGCACCGGAAAAAAGCTTCGGCATTGCGGATCTGGAAAACGGATTTTATCTGGAGCTGCCCCCCAACTGGGAGGGCAATGTGCTGGTTACCGAGGGCGCCCAGGAGGGCAGTTGGGCCATTCGCAGCCTGACGGACGGCACCGGATACCTGGAGGTGCGGGTGGTTGACCCCAGCACCGAGGGTGGGTCCTATTTCCGTTTGGGAAATGTGGGCGGCAAGAAGGTTCAGGCCAGGATTCTGGCCTCACACATTGGAGAAAACGGCGAAAACCTGCAGCCGGCTGCACTGACCGACTGTTTCCGGGTTTTGTGAGCGGCAGGCACTGCGCTCCGTTTTTATAGGAGGTTTGATTGCATGCGTAGAGTGTTAGTTGTGGAAGACGAGGCCAGCATTCGCGAGCTGATCGCCTTGAATCTTCAGATGGGCGGCTACCAGGTGCTGGAAGCAGGAAGTGCCGAACAGGGCCTTGCGCTGCTGAGCCAGGGCCAGAAATGCGATGCCGCCGTGCTGGACGTGATGCTGCCCGGCATGAACGGGTTTTCCCTGTGCGAGACCATTCGCCGGGACGACCCGAACATCGGCATTATTATTCTGAGTGCCAAGAGCATGGAGCAGGACAAGATCCGCGGCCTTTCCATCGGTGCGGACGATTATATGACCAAGCCCTTCAGCGTGTCTGAACTGCTGGCCCGCATCGAGGCGCTGTGCCGCCGGGTGAATCGGGGCACGGCGGAAAGCCCTGTGCCGGATGAGACCCGCATGGTAAGCGGTCAGTTCATTCTGGACCAGAAGAGCCGGGTGCTGTATAAGGCGGGCAAGCCCATCGACCTGACTCAGGTGGAGTTCCAGATCATGGAGCTGTTTTTCCAGAACCCCGGCACCGCCCTTGTGCGGGAAAAGATTCTGGAAGGGGTCTGGGGCGAAAATTATTATGGCGATGTGAAGATCGTGGATGTGAACATCCGCCGCCTTCGTATGAAGGTGGAGGACGAGCCCTCCAGCCCCAAGCATATCCTCACGGTGTGGGGCTACGGTTACCGCTGGAATGGCTGACAAGCAGGCACAAGGGAAGGGGGCTGCCATGAACAGCATCACCAAACGCTGGCTGCGCAGCAGCCTTCTGATCACCTTTTTGCTGGTGGCGGGAGCAGTGAGCATCTACATCTACACCCTCATTTCCAGCAGCTACAACGGGGTGCAGCAGGCCATGTTCAGCCGAATTTTCAGCATGGGCGGCCAGCTGAAGATCACCACCGGTCAGACGGCGGAGCAGACGGCGCAGAACCGGGGCCGTTTGCTGCGGCGTATGGTGGAACAGTTCGACGAAAAGGACAAGTTCGAGTTCATGCTGCTGGACAGCGAGGGTCAGGTGATTGCCACCTCCTCAGGCGGAACCCTCGGCTACAAGGAAATTCCGGAGGATTTTTTCCTGGCGATGGAATCGCCCAACAGTACCGGGCGAAGTGTGTATACCAGTGTGACCGGCGAACGGGTAATGGCTCTTACCGTGATGGTGCCCTACCCGGCGGAGGATGTGGCGGCGCTGCGTATGGTGACCAGTCTGACCATGGTGGATCAGATGATGGTGGAGCGGGTGCTGCTGGCGCTGGGCATCGGGGCGGCAATTCTGCTGTTCAGCGTATGGAGCGGCGTGTTTTTCATCCGCTCCATTGTGCGCCCGCTGGATGAGGTGGCCCAGACCGCCAATGCCATCGCCCGGGGCGATCTGAGCGCCCGTTTGCCCGAAGGCAGCGACAGTGACGAGATTGGCCGGCTGTGCAATACCATCAACCAGATGGCGGGGGAGCTGTCCAAAACCGAGCGTCTGCAAAATGAATTCATCTCGTCGGTCAGCCACGAGCTGCGCACGCCGCTTACCAGCATCCGGGGTTGGGTGGAGACCATTGCTCATATCCGGGATCCGGAGGACGAAAATTACCGCAAGGGCCTGTCCATCATCGGGCGGGAAACCGACCGGCTGTATGACATGGTGGAGGAGCTGCTCAGCTTTTCCCGGCTGCAGAGCGGTGTGAAGCTGGACTGCTGCCCGTTGGATCTGGTGGCGGAGCTTACCGATGCGGCCCTCTTCATGGAAGCGCGCATCCGTGCCGAGGGGCTGCATCTGGTGTATGAGGAGCCGGAGCTGCCCCTGCCCATCTGGGCGGACGCGGGCCGGCTGCGGCAGGTATTCATCAACGTGATGGACAATGCGGTGAAATATTCTTCACCCGGCGGGGCCATTACGCTGGACCTTTTGCAGGACGGCGAAAATGTGTATGTGCTGATTCAGGATGAAGGCCGTGGCATCGCGCCGGACGACCTGGAAAACGTGAAGCTGAAATTTTTCAAGGGAAAGGGCGCGGTGCGCGGCAGCGGCATCGGCCTTGCGGTGGTGGATGAGATCATGACCGCACTGGACGGCTCGGCGGACA
Source organism: Allofournierella massiliensis (assembly GCF_004345265.1). Lineage (GTDB taxonomy): Bacteria > Bacillota > Clostridia > Oscillospirales > Ruminococcaceae > Allofournierella > Allofournierella massiliensis. Next base: position 42,294 of record NZ_SLUM01000009.1, on the reverse strand, counting down.
TTTCCTCCGAGCTGGGCAAGGGCACCACCGTGACCCTTCGGCTGCCCATCTACCGGGGCGGCGGCGAGCCGCCGGCCTGGGCGGTGCAGCAGGCCCGGTGAGCGGGCAAACCACAAAACCGAAGAGGAAACGGAATGCTTTCGATTGTTGGAAATCTGTTTATGCTGGTGCTCACGGCGGTGCTTCTTGCATCGCTGTTGAAGCGCAGCTTTGCCCATACACTGCCCCTGGTGCTTACCATGGGGTCGCTTTTGATTTATCTGTTCACCGCCGTGGGCGAAAAGGAGTTCATGACTCTGCCCATGGTTCTGGTTCCGCTGGCACTTCTCTGGTGGCTGCGGAAAACGAAGCAGGGGTGGTCTTTTTCCCTGCGGGGGCTGGGGCCGGTGTTCTGGGCCTTTCTGCTGGCGCTGATTCCGGCGCTGCTGTGCACCGGGCACCTGCAGCTGACCATTTTTGACGACGTCGCCCACTGGGGACTGTTCACCCGCCAGATGTGCGGCATTGACCAGTTCCCGAATGCGGCGCAGAGCGCCTCCACCTTCAGCGACTACCCGCCGGGCATCCAGATGCTCACGGTGCTGTTGTATCAGGGGGCGCGGGATGTGCCGGATGCACCCGGCCTGTTTACCGGGCAGCTTGTGTGGTACATCGGCCTGACTCTGCCGCTGTTTGAAGCCATTCAATGGACAAAAAGCCGCTGGAAAAATATCCTTCTGGTTCTGGGCCAGGCGGCATTTCTTTTGATCTTTCCGGCGTATTTCACCAAGTATCATCAGATGAGCCTGGTGGTGGAGCCGGTGATGGCCCTTCTGCTGGGGTGGGCATTGCTCACCGCCTGGCGCAGCCCGAACCCCACGCTCATCGATCTGGTGAGTGTGAGCGGGGCGCTGAGCCTGCTGATTATCTCCAAGAGCACCGGCCCGCTGTATGCCTTCACCGGAATGGCAGCGGTGGCAGTGCTCTGGTGGAGGCCGCTGCGTGCGCTGTTTGCAAAGGGCGCGTCCCGATGGGCCCGCCTGCTGGCACTGGGAGCAGCGGCCGCACCGCCTGCCTTCTGGCTCAGCTGGCAGCTGCTGTGCCGGCTGAAGGGCACCAGTTCCTATTTCAGCCAGGACGTGGCCGGCGGAGCATACAGCCCGGCCAATCTGCTGGAGTTTTTCACCGGCAGCGGCGAGGCGGGGCCGGTGATCCGCCATTATCTGGAGTGTTTCTGCCTGAGCCCGCTGAACCGGGGGCTGGGGCTTTCGGCCCTGGGCTTTCTGCTGGTGTTCGCGGTCATGGTGTGGCTTCTGGGCCGTTTGTGCCCGGAGCGCCGCGCCGTGCTGCGGCGGGCGGCTCTGCTGCTCACCGCCGTGTTTCTGATCTATGCGGTAATGCTGTGCTACTCCTATCTGTATTTGTTTGACCCGGACGAGGCCCAGCAGCTGGCGGCCTATCACCGCTACATCATGCCGCTGCCCACCGCCATGATCTACTGGGGGCTGGGGGCGCTGAGCGTCTTTTGTCCCATGCTGAACACCGCAAAGCGCAGGCTGGCAGCCGGCGCGCTGGCGGCGGCATCGCTGGTGTTTTGCGTGAACTGGGTGGCGGCCACCGAGCTTGTGCCGGGGCTGTTTTTGCAGCACCGGCAGCTGGATGCGGAGGAAGCCCAGTGGGCCAAGGAGGAAAACGAACTGGAACCGGTGCGGCAGGCGTTTTTCGACCTGCTGCGGCAGAACGAGACCGGCATCCTGATTCTTACCCAGCAGCCCCAGTGGGGCCACTATTCCCGGCTGTACAAATATTATCTGCTGCCGGGGCGCACGCTGGCTTTGAACCCGGTGGAATACGGCGACAGCGAAACCATGCGCAGCCGGTATGAGCAGTGGGCCGGGGAGGAAACCGGCCTGCGAATGGTCTACTGCGCTGCGGACGGCGAGGAAGTGGCCCAGAGCATTGGCCTGACCGATGAAGCGGGCAATCCGCTGCGGGCCAACACCGTTTATTGCCTGAAGGTGGATGGAACCCTGAGCTGGTTCCAGGATCTGCCTGCTCCGGCAACGGCCTGAGGCCGACCGGAAATTCAATGAACATAACAGGGGGCGGCAGACCGCCCCGAAGGAGAAAGAATGGAAAAACCAAAGGAATGTTTTAAAACCAGCGTGGGCGGTCAGGCCCTGATGGAGGGCATCATGATGCGCGGCCCTAAAAAGATCTGTGTGGCCGTGCGCAAGCCGGACGGGGAGATCGACCTGACCATGGAGGACGTGAAACACCACAAATGGCAGAAGATCCCCTTTGTGCGGGGTGCTTTTTCCATGATTGAGAATCTGGTGCTGGGTTACCGGTATCTGATGCACTCCGCCGAGGTGAGTATGCCCGAGGAGGAGCAGGAGGAGCCCGGCAAGCTGGACAAATGGCTGCAGGAGCATACCGGCCCGAAGTTCCAGAATTTTCTGATGGGGCTTGCCGCGGTAATGGGCGGTATGCTGGCCATCGTGCTGTTCATGGTATTGCCCACCGCCATTGTGGGCGGTGTGAACCACTTTGTAAATCTGGGCTGGGGCAAGGTGCTGCTGGAGGGCGTGCTCAAGATTGCCATGTTTGTGATCTACCTGTTCCTGTGCACCCGCATGAAGGACATTCATCGTGTGTTCGAGTACCACGGTGCAGAGCACAAGACCATTGCCTGCTATGAAGCGGGCGAGGAGCTGACAGTGGAAAACATCCGCCGTCACTGCCGCTTCCATCCCCGTTGCGGTACCAGCTTTATGATCCTGGTGCTGATTGTGAGCATTCTGCTGTTCAGCGTGCTGCCCTGGAGCAGCACCGGTCTGCGCGTATTCCTCAAGCTGCTTTTGCTGCCGGTGGTCATGGGCATCAGCTACGAGCTGATCAAGCTGGCCGGCCGGTACGACAATCTGGCCACCCGCATCATCAGCGCACCGGGGTTGTGGCTTCAGCGGCTGACCACCTTTGAGCCGGACGATTCCATGATTGAGGTTGCCATTGCTGCGGTGAAGCCGGTGCTGCCCAGCCGCCCGGAGGACGGGCTGTGGTAAGCGGCGCGCCCTGGGCTGCCCATGCATGGGCACGGACCCGGCTGGAACAGGCCGGTGTGGAGGATGCCGCCTTCGATGCCGCCTGCCTGATGGAGCTGGTGGCAGGCAGAAACTGGCGCTGGATGGACGGCGAGCTGACCGAGGCGCAGAAAAATCGGCTGGAACAGCTGGTGGAAAAGCGGGCGCAGCGGTATCCGCTGCAATATCTGGCGGGCCGGTGGCCCTTCCTGGACTTTGAGCTGGAGGTGGGTCCCGGGGTGCTGATTCCCCGGGCGGACACCGAGCTTCTGTGCGAGACCGGCGCCGAGCTGCTGGCAGGCAAAGCGGAACCGGAGGTTCTGGATCTGTGCGCCGGCAGCGGCTGTGTTGGCCTTGGGCTGAAACGGCTGGTTCCCGCCGCCCGGGTCACCTGCCTGGAAAAAAGCCCGGATGCCTTTGCCTATCTGAGCCGGAACGCTGCCGGGGCTCTGCCCGGCTCTGGCCCGGAGCATCCGGCGGTGCGGCCGGTGGCAGGAGATGTGTTCTGCTACCAGCAGCAGCTGGGAGCGGAAACGCTGGATCTGATCCTTTCCAATCCTCCCTATGTGACCGGCGACGAGATGAAGGCCCTGGAGCCGGAACTGCGCTTTGAGCCGGAAATGGCACTGGAAGCTCCTCATGAGGGGCTGGCCTTTTACGAGCACATTGCCCCCGCCTATTTCGGTGCGCTGCGCCGCGGCGGCTGGCTGGCGGTGGAGATCGGCTGGGCCCAGGCGGCGGCAGTACGCGGTATTTTTGAGGCCGCAGGTTACCGGAATGTGGCCGTCCGGCAGGATCTGGCGGGCAAAGATCGGGTGGTTTTGGGGCAAAAAGCCTGAAAAACAGGAGTATTGGTCCGATAAAACGGTCGATCAAGAAGAAACTTACAACTTGCAGTTGTAAGTTTCTTCTCTTTTGTGTATAATAAGAACATGCGAAACAAAAAGCGGCCCGGTCAGTTGACCTGTGGCGGCAAAGATAAAACATCAATCCGGTTTGAATAAAGGAGCAGAAGCATTATGGCAGACAAGAAACCTCTTCCTTCCCCCAGCAAGAAGGCTGCGGGCGACAAAAAGGCCGCGCTGGAGACTGCGCTGGCCCAGATTGAAAAGCAGTTCGGCAAGGGCGCAGTGATGAAGCTGGGCAGCAATGTGGCCATGCAGGTGGATGCCATTTCCACCGGCAGCCTGTCGCTGGATCTGGCGCTGGGTGTGGGCGGTATGCCTCGCGGCCGTGTGGTGGAAATTTACGGGCCGGAATCCAGCGGTAAGACTACTCTGGCACTGCATGTGCTGGCCGAGGCTCAGAAAGCCGGCGGCGAGGTGGCCTTCATCGACGTGGAGCATGCGCTGGATCCGGTGTATGCCCGCGCCCTGGGTGTGGACATCGACAGCCTGCTGGTGAGCCAGCCGGATACCGGCGAGCAGGCGCTGGAAATCTGCGAGGCGCTGGTGCGCTCCGGCGCCATTGACGCCATCGTCATCGACTCGGTTGCCGCCATGGTGCCCCGCGCCGAGATTGAGGGCGAGATGGGCGACTCCCATGTGGGCCTGCAGGCCCGCCTGATGAGCCAGGCGCTGCGCAAGCTGACCGGCGTCATCGGCAAGACCAACACCGTGGCCATCTTCATCAACCAGCTGCGTGAGAAGGTGGGCGTGACCTACGGCAACCCGGAGGTGACTGCCGGTGGCCGTGCGCTGAAATACTACTCCTCCGTGCGCATCGACGTGCGCCGCATCGAAGGCCTGAAGGATTCCACCGGCGCCTTCATCGGCAACCGCACCCGTGCCAAGGTGGTAAAAAACAAGGTGGCTCCTCCCTTCAAGGAGGCCGAGTTCGACATTATGTTCGGCGAGGGCATCAGCAAGACCGGCGAGATTCTGGATCTGGCCGTCACCCTGGGCATTGTGCAGAAGAGCGGCGCATGGTTCAGCTATGGCGAGACCCGTCTGGGCCAGGGCCGCGACAATGTAAAGATCTACTTCAAGGAACACCCTGAGCTGATGGCGGAGATCGAGGAGCTGGTGCGCCAGAATGCCGACAAACTGGTAAAGGGCGGCAAGAAGGCGAAGGGCTCCGTGACCCCGGTGGTGGCCGCGCCCGCCGCAGCAGAAGCCCCCGCCAAGGAGAAGGCGGCCGCGGTGAGCGAGGCCGACCTGGACATCATGGTCGAGGACTGAGCCGGTGCTGTTTGAAGAGGAGGACAAAACCTACCGCCGCGCACTGGACAAGGCCATGGAATACCTTTCGCTGCGGGATCATTCCAGCGGCGAGCTGTATGACAAGGTGCGCAAAAAGGTGGAGGATGACCACGCAGCAGCCGCAGCTGTGGCCCGCTGCGTGGAGCTTGGGCTGATCAATGATGAGGCCTTTGCCCGCCACCGGGCGAAATACCTGCTGGCCCGCCATAAAAGCCCGGCCCAGATCCGGGCTCATCTGGCGGAAAAGGGCGTGGACCGGCAGATCGCCGCTCAGGTTCTGGAGGAGCTTTTTGAAGAGGAAAGCCCCGCCGACGCGGTGTATCAGCTGTTGTGCCGCAGTTATGGCCGCAAGCTGGCGGCAGGCAAGCGCCAGAACGTGATTGCTGCCATGGCACGCCGGGGCTTTTCCATGGGGCACATCCGGGAGGCGCTGGCCCGCTGGGAGGAGGAAAATCCAACCGAAGAGGAGCAGCCGGACTGGGAGCCGGAGTTCTGAGCCGTCAAAGAGTGAAAAGGGCGGGGAAATGGCCGGATTTCCGCCAACTTCCACCCTGCAATGCTGGACTTTGCCCCTATAAACATGATAGAATAACAGGGCGAGGGAGTGTTCTCCCTCGCCTTTTCCTGTATGGCCGCCCGCCCGGGTTTGTTCAAAATGCACACAGGGCGCGAAGCGGCGTGAACCAACGAGCAAAAAGGAGAATACTGCATTGAATATCGCAATCATTTCGCTGGGCTGCCCCAAAAATCAGGTGGATGCCGACGTGATGTGCCACGGTCTCATCGCTGCCGGCCACACCACCACCGCCGACCTGAGCTTGGCGGATGTGATCATCGTGAACACCTGCGGCTTTATTGAGAGCGCAAAGACTGAGGCCATCGAGAATATCCTGAACGCCTGCTCCTATAAGGAACAGAACCCCAACCTGAAGGTGGTGGTTACCGGCTGCCTGGCCGAGCGGTACCAGCACGAGATCCGCACCGAGATTCCCGAGGTGGATGCGGTGGTGGGCATCGGCTCCAACAAGGCCATTCCCCAGATCATCGACCGGCTGTGCGGCGGCGCGGAGGACCAGAACCGGGAGTACTACGGCCCCAAGACCGATCTCCCCCTGGGCGGTCGACGGGTGATCTCCACCCCCCATCACTATGCCTATCTGAAAATTGCCGAGGGCTGCAACAACCGCTGCCACTACTGCGCCATTCCTCTGATTCGCGGCCCGCTGCGCAGCCGCCCCATGGAGGACTGCCTGGCCGAGGCCCGCTGGCTGGCGAATGAGGGCGTGAAAGAGCTGGTGCTGGTGGCCCAGGATCCCACCGCCTACGGCGACGACTGGGGCAAGAACAGCATCTGCGAGCTGCTGGATGAGCTGAACAAGATCGAGGGCATCCGCTGGATTCGCATCCTGTATGCCTACCCCGAGCGCATTACCGACGCCTTTATCGCGGCTATGGTTCGCAACGAGAAGGTTGTGCCCTATCTGGATCTGCCCATTCAGCACTGCAACAGCCGGGTGCTCAAGGCCATGAACCGCAAGGGCGACCGTCAGGTGGTGGAAAGCGCCATCCAGCGGCTGCGGCAGGCCATTCCCGGCATCACCCTGCGCACCACCCTGATTGCAGGTTACCCCGGCGAGACTGAGGAGGAGTTCGACGAGCTGTGTCAGTTCGTGAAGGACACCGCCTTCGAGCGGCTGGGCTGCTTTGCCTTCAGCCCGGAGGAGGACACCGTGGCCGCCTCCATGCCGGATCAGCTGCCGGAGGAGGAGAAGCAGCGCCGGGCCGACATCATCATGCGTGCCCAGGCCAACATCAGCGCCGCCAAGCTGGAAGAGAAGGTGGGCAAGACCCTCACCGTGATCTGCGACGGCATCGACGAGGAAAGCGGCCTGTATCTGTGCCGCAGCGAGGCGGATGCCCCGGAGATTGACGGTAATGTGTGCGTGTCCAGCGAGGATCCGATGTATCCCGGCGAGTTTTATCAGGTGTACATCGAGGAGAGCGACATGTACGATCTGTATGGCTATGTAGTGGAGGATGAGAAGGATGAATCTGCCCAATAAACTCACACTGGCCCGCATCGTGCTGGTGCCGGTATTTATGGTATTGGCCCAGATGAGCCAGTACGGCACTTCGAACTTTGTTCCGGCCTGGTACCTGGCGGCAGGCGTGGTGTTTGCCGTTGCCAGTTTCACCGATTTTCTGGATGGTTATCTGGCCCGCAAGTGGAATCTGGTAACCGATTTCGGCAAGTTTGCCGATCCTCTGGCCGACAAACTGCTCACCACCGTTGCCTTTTTGTACATGATGCGGGACGGCGTGTGCAGCATCTGGGTGGTGGCCATCATTCTGGCCCGGGAGTTTGCTGTGGCCGGCGTGCGTATGGTGGCGGCTTCCTCCAATCATGTGATCGCTGCCAATATGTGGGGCAAGGTGAAAACCGTGCTGCAGATGCTCACAATCCTGTTCTACTATTTCGCGGCGGCTTTCTCCAGTGGCGGAGATATCATGGCCGTGGGTCTGATCTCCATGGTGCTGTGCTGGCTGGTGGCGCTGGTGACCCTGCTCTCCGGCGGTATCTACCTGTGGCAGAACCGGGAATGCTTCATGAACGCAAAATAATCCGGCCGGACCTGAATCTTCCGGAAAAATGAAAAAGGCTTGCCTTTCCATGTGGAAGGCAAGCCTTTTTTGTGTAAAAAGCCGGGTTACAGGTGGCGGATGGCCAGTGCGTTGGCGGTCAGATCCTTGTTGCGCATGGTGGTATCCATGTCGCGGCGGCAGAACTCGTTTACCAGCATGTCCACCACGAACAGCATGGCCATCTTGGCAGCAATGCTGCCGGTCTGCAGCGGGCGTTCGTGACCGCCGCACAGCAGCACCACGTCCGCCATGCTGGCAGCAGGGGAGTCGGCATAGTGGGTGATCAGCACGATCTTTGCGCCGCGGGCCTTTGCGGGCCGGAGCACATCCTCCGCATCCCGGGTAGAGCCGGAATAGGAAACAAACAGAATCACGTCGTTTTCCTCCAGCAGGCTGGCGGCCATGATCTGCATGTGGTTGTCTTCAATGGTAAAGAATTTTGGGGTCACGGTGAGAAAACGGCTCCAGGCCTCCCGCACGGTGGCCATACTGCCGCCGTAGCCCAGGCCAAGAATTTTGCCGGCCCCGGCCAGAAGATCGCCCGCCTTGATCAGCGCTGCCTCGTCCAGAAGCGACAGAGTCTGGTTCAGGGCCTGAATATTGGCTTCATACAGGCGGCGGCACATGGCCTCCACGGTGTTGTCCTCGGGGGTGAGCTCGCCGTAGGCCGCATAGGGGTTGGGCTGATTCAGAATACTGGACTTGGCCAGGGCGAGCTTGAATTCGTTGTAGCCGCCGAAACCCAGCTGCTTGCAGAACCGGAAGATAGTGGCCTCGGCCACCCCGCATTCGCTGGCCAGCCCGGAGATGGACAGATACTGCGCCTGGGCACAGTGCTCGCGCAGATAATCTGCGATCTTACGGGAAGAAGGGGTGAATTGATCGTAGTGGGTATTAATTTGATACATAACATCTAACATAAGCGATACACTCCCCGGAAAATGCTCCTTTCCGCTGTTTCCTGCGAAAAAATTTTTCAAACATAATGTGGAAAGAAGAGAATGCGAATATTTTGTAACTTTATGTAATCATTACAAAATAGAATCAACAGTACTATATATTATAAGGCAAAAGTGACGGAATCACAAGAAAAAAAGGCCTAAAAAGCTGTTGTGCAAGTTCACTGAATATTCATAGAAAAGATAGGTGGACTTCACAATTGAAAAAATTTTTCACGAATGGTAGAATTTGAGTAAAGCGAGACGGCATGGTTTTTCCGTGCCCTGATCGAGTCGAACAGACTGAAAAATCCTTAAGGAGGAGAATTTCAAATGAAAAAAGCGTTAGCACTTGTCATGGCCGGCGCAATGGCGCTGTCCATGGTCGCTTGCGGCGGCGGCAGCACCAGCACCGCCACCTCTGGTTCCACCGCTGCCAGCACCGGCACCAGCACCGCTTCTTCCGGCGCTGCTACCGAGATCACCCTGTGGACCTACCCCATCGGCTCCTGGCAGAAAGAGGAGACCGTGAACGGCTTCATCGCTGAGTTCAACAAGCAGTACCCCGACATCAAGGTCAATGTGGAGTACCTGGACTACACCAACGGCGACGATAAGGTAACCACCGCCATCGAAGCCAAGAACACCCCCGACATCATCTTCGAGGGTCCCGAGCGTCTGGTATCCAACTGGGGCGCCAAGGGCCTGATGGTTGATCTGAGCGACCTGTGGACCGAAGAGGCCACTGCCGACATCAGCAAGACCAGCGAGGCTGTTGTGAATGCCTGCAAGGGTGCCGACGGCAAGTACTACGAGTACCCCCTGTGCATGACCGCCCACAACATGGCCATCAACTACGAGCTGTTTAAGGAGACCGGTGCTCTGCAGTACATCGACGAGGAGACCCGCACCTGGACCACCGATAACTTCGTGAAGGCTCTGGAAACCCTGCGCGACAGCGGTAAGGTTATGACCCCCGCCATCGTTTACTGCGGCGGCCAGGGCGGTGACCAGGGCACCCGCGCTCTGGTGAACAACCTGTACAGCGGCACCTACACCAACGCTGATCACACCGCTTACACTGCCAACAGCGCCGAGAACGTGAAGGCTCTGGAGCTGCTGCAGAAGCTGAACAACGAGAAGGCCCTGACCTTCGATCCCGCTCTGCAGGCTTCCGACGAGCTGCAGATGTTCGCCAACGGCACTGCTGCCATGACCTTCTGCTGGAACGCTTCCAACGAGGCTACCTACGCTGAGCAGGTTACCTTCACTCCCTACGCCATGAACTTCCCCACCGATGACGGCAAGGTTGAGCTGTGCGGCGGTATCTGGGGCTTCGGTATCTTCGACAACGGCGACGACGCCAAGATCGAGGCTGCCAAGACCTTCATCAAGTTCATCTGTGACGACGCCACTCAGGGCCCTGCCAGCGTGCAGGCTACCGGCTTCTTCCCCGTGCGTTCTTCCTTCGGCAACGTGTATGCCGGCACCGAGGATGAGACCCGTATGGCTACCTTCCAGACCTTCCTGCCCAACATGGGTGACTACTACAACGTGACCGGCGGCTGGACCGAGCAGCGCACTGCTTGGTGGAACATGCTGCAGGAAGTTGGCAACGGCAGCGACGTTCAGGCTGCTGCTGACAAGTTCGTTGAGACTTCCAACGCCGCCATCGGCTAAGGAACAGCCCTTCCGACTGATTCGTTAGAGTAGGGACGCGCACCTCTCTTTTTCGCCCGATGCGCAAAAAGAGAGGTGCGCTCTTTCTTAAAAGGCATGAACATGATTCACCCGCTGTTCCGGCGTTAGAGGAACCTGTGAGAGATGAGAGGAGAGGATCCATTTGACTACATCTGCAACCAAGCAGCCTGTAAAAGGACCCAGCAAGCGCTCCGGCCTTGGCATCAGCCGGGCGGAGGCACGCCGTGAGACCATTGCGGCCTACCTTTTCCTGTTGCCGTTTTTGATCGTTTTCGTCGGCTTTGTTCTGATCCCCATGGTCATGTGCCTGTGGACGAGCTTCTTCGATTCCACCATGGCCCGTGAGGATATTTTCGTTGGATTTGGCAACTACATCAAGATGTTCCAGGATGATATTTTCTGGAAGGCTTTGATGAATACCGCACTGATCGTGGTGGTGGCCGTGCCCACTGTTACCGCGTTCTCTCTGTGGGTGGCTTCGGCCATTTATAAAATGAAGGCAGCTTCCTGCTCCTTCTTCCGCTGCATCTTCTATCTGCCCGTTGTAACCGGTACCGTTGCCGTTACCGTGGTGTGGAAGTGGATGTTCAACAACTACTACGGCATCATCAACTATGTGGCCAAGGGCGTTGGCGTGATCGACAACAACGTGAACTGGCTGGGCAACCCCAAGACTGCCATCTGGTGTATCATCCTGATCCTGTTCACCACCAGCATCGGTCAGCCCATTGTTCTGTACGTTTCCGCTCTGGGCAACGTGGACGCCAGCCTGACCGAGGCTGCTCAGGTGGACGGTGCCACCAAGCTGCAGACCTTCTGGAAGATCATGTGGCCCCAGATCACTCCCACCACCCTGTACATCCTGGTTATCACCACCATCAACAGCTTCCAGTGCTTCGCTCTGATTCAGCTGCTGACCAGCGGCGGCCCCAACCATGCCACCGATACCATCATGTACTACATCTACTACCAGGCCTTCAAGCTGTATCAGTACGGCTACGGCAACGCCATGGGCGTGATCCTGGCCATCATCATCGCTCTGCTGTCTGCCCTGCAGTTCAAGGTAGCCGGCAAGGGCAACGACTAAGGAGGCATAGAAGATGAATACTGTAACTGGCAAAATGACTCCTTATAAGGTCATCTCCGGCATCATCCTTGCCATTCTGACCGTGTTCCTGGTGTTCCCCCTGTACTGGATCTTCACCGGTTCCGTAAAGACTGCGGCGGACATCAACACCCCCACTCCCCAGTGGTTCCCCACCAACCCCACTCTGGCCAACTACGAGAAGCTGTTTGACAACCCGGCTCTGCTGTGGCTGTGGAACACCATCTTTATTGCTGTGGTTGCCATGGCCCTGACCTGCATCACTGCCGCCATGGCCGGCTATGTGCTGGCCAAGAAGAAATTCTACGGCCGTACCGTGATCTTCAGCCTGATCGTCTGCGCCATGGCTCTGCCCAAGCAGGTTATCCTGATCCCCCTGCTGAAGGAGATGTCCTTCCTGGGCATCCACGATACCCTGTGGGCCGTGATCCTGCCCACCGTCGGCTGGCCCTTCGGCGTATTCCTGATGAAGCAGTTCAGCGAAGGCATCCCCAACGAGATGCTGGAAGCTGCCCGCATCGACGGCGCCGGCGAGATCCGCACCTTTGTGCAGATCATTCTGCCCATGGTCAAGCCCGGTATCGGTGCTCTGGCCATCTTCACCTTCATCACCGCCTGGAACGATTACTTCATGCAGTTGATCATGCTGACCAAGAACACCAGCCTGACCATCTCGCTGGGTATTGCGAACCTGCAGGCTGAAATGGCCACCGACTTCGGCCTGATCATGGCCGGTGCTGCGGTTGCTGCCATTCCCATCCTGGCCGTGTTCCTGATGTTCCAGAAGTACTTCACTCAGGGCATCACCATGGGTGCGGTAAAGGGTTGATTTTCAGAACCCGTTTGTTTCCCAAAACCAGGTGGCTGCCGCCACCTGGTTTTTTTGTCAATATCGGCTGCTGTGTGAACAGGTGGCCGGAAAAGGAGAGAATACCATGATCTACGATAATTTCAGCAATCTGAGCGCCTACAAGGGCTTTTCCAAAGGCCTGGACAAGGTGATCGAATGGGCCAAAACCCACAAGGTGGAGGAGCTGCCCCTGGGCCGTACCGAGATCGACGGCAGCCGGGTTTTCGTGAATGTGATGGAAGCGGATACCCGCCCGGAAGCAGGCGCCCATTATGAAGTGCATCATAAGTATATGGATCTGCAGATGGACATCGAGGGCTGTGAGGACTTCGAAGTGCCCAGCAGCTACTGCCAGGACGAAAAAGGCTTTGACGATGCGGCAGACATCGGCTTCGGAGATGGCCCGGTGGGCGACCTGGGTCATCTGGGCGGCGGCAAATTTGCGCTGTTTCTGGCCGGCGAACCGCACATGCCCACGTTGAGCAACGGCAGCTGCACCCATGTGAAAAAAGCCGTGTTCAAGATTTTGAGCAACGAATATTACGACGAGGTCTGATCAGGGCTTGCGGGTAAGGGTCCCGCCACATTCCGAAAAAGGGAATGCGGCGGGACCCTTTGTCTGTGAGGTTTAAATGGAAAAAATGAGTGAAAAATCTGCAAAAGCGACGGAGAATGGGGCCAAATGATGAAAAAAATTTTCATTTCTGCTGGAAATGAAAAAAGAGGGAAGGAGAAACGGGAAGCGGATGAATCAGAAAAATCGTTTCAATGGAAGCGTCAAAAGTAACAAAAAATAACAATTCAAAGCTGTTAATTGCCCACAGATAGCCAAAAAATGACTTTTGAAAGAATGGCTTGTGCAAAATGACAAATTTGCCTCGGGTAGATTCGTAGGATTTCATAATTGAAAAAATTTTTCATAGATGGTACCATAAGAGTAAAGCAAGGGGCGCGTGAGCGCACACCTTGTTCCAAGGGAAATGGAGCACCTTGGCTCTGATGCATACTTATTAATAAGCGATTGGAGAAGGTGCTCTCGATTTTTGAAGGAGGCAAAAAACATGAAGAAAGTTCTTGCACTTGTTCTCGCAGCTGCCATGGCACTTTCCATGGTAGCCTGCGGCGGTGGCTCGACCACCACCACCAGCGGTTCCACCGCAACCAGCGGCGCAGCCAGCACCGGCACTGCCGCTGCCGCCAGCGATGGCACCCTGAAACTGATTCTGTCCACCACCGACGGCAGCAGCACCGACGACAAGGTGCCCATCCCCTGGCTGAATCGTACCATGCCCACCAACCTGATGTTCCGCAGCCTGTTCATTTCGGACAGCACCCTGAACGAGGCAAGCCCCGACCTGGCCGAGAGCTATGAGGTCAGCGAGGACGGCCTGACCTACACCATCACCCTGAAGGACGGCCTGAAGTGGAGCGATGGCGAGCCCCTGACCGCTGACGACGTTCTGTGGTCCATCGATGCCGCTCTGCAGACCACTCAGGTAAACTCCATCTACACCTCCGCGTTCAAGAAGATCGCTGACAAGAGCGCCGAGGGCAACGTGATCACCCTGACCCTGAGCGAGCCTTACAGCTCCCTGCCTCAGATTCTGAGCCAGTTCGCCATCCTGCCCAAGCACAGCCTGGAGAACGTGGACGTTCTGAAGCTGGACGCCGACACCACCTTCTGGCAGAACCCCGTAACCAGCGGTTACTACATGGTTGGCGAGTTCAACGTGGGCAACTACTTCACCATGGTTCCCAACCCCAACTATGAGGGCACTCCCGCCAAGATCCAGAAGGTTACCGTTTCCTATGTGAACGATTACCTGACCGCCGCTCAGTCCGGCAACGCCGACTACCTGTACGGCAACGCCACCGACCTGGTGGAAGCCATGCAGGGCATGAGCAACTACACCTCTCACGAGGTTGACGTACTGTTCTACAAGTACTTCATCTTTAACATGGAAGGCACCGACGGCACCCAGAACGAGGCCATGCAGAACGTTGAGGTCCGCAAGGCTATCATGGAAGCCATCGACCGCGCCACTCTGGCCACCCTGTATCCCAGCGCAACCGTGCTGAACTCCGGCGTGCCCGATTCTCATCCCGCTTACAACGGCTTCACCTACACCTTCGACACAGAGAAGGCCAAGGCTGACATCGCTGCTTCCGGCTACGACATGAGCCGTCCCATCCGCATCTGCTACTACAACAACGATCAGACCAGCATCGACCTGATCAACACCATCGTTTACTACCTGGAGCAGGCTGGCCTGACTGTTGAGTCCACCCTGTCCAACGACGGTACCACCGATCTGTTCACTACCCGCCAGTACGACATCGGCTTCAAGGGCAAGAGCTCCTTCTCTCTGGACGAGTGGTACAGCGAGTACCTGAGCACCGATGCTCTGTTCCAGAAAATCTGGGGCGGCGACACTTCCTTCGACGAGGCCATTGCCACCTACTCTGCTGCCACTACCGAGGAAGAGAAGAATGCTGCTCTGAAGACCCTGCAGGATCTGGAGCAGGAGAAGCTGTACAAGGTTCCTCTGTTCACCGTTGGTAACTATGTGTTCACCAGCAGCAACGTGAAGATCCCCGAGGGCGTCACCTTCTGCAACCCCCTGTACAGCTGCGATCTGGATTTCGCCAACTGGGAAATGGCCTGATCCGCTGATATCGCTGCGATCCCTGGCATAATGTGATTGCTGGAAAGGGAGAGACATTGGCCTTTGCCTTTCGTCTCTCCCTTTCCCCTTTTCGGCAGGCTCCTGCGACGGGCCTGTGCTTCGCCCCATTTGAATCACCGAGATTGGAGTGAGAACATGCTAAAGTTCATTCTCAAAAAGCTTCTTCTGATGATCCCGATGCTGCTCGTCATCAGCCTGATCGTGTTCTTCGGCCTGCAGGCGACCGGTATCGATCCCATCAACTTCATGCTCAGTCCCGAACAGCTTTCCGCCAGCCCCGAGGTGGTGGAGCAGCTGCGTGAGGAGCTGGGCCTGAACGATCCTCTGATCGTTCAGTATTTCAACTGGCTGGGCAACATGCTGCACGGTGACTTCGGTTATTCCATCACCGACGGTACCTCCATCGCCAGTACCCTGGCGGTCCGCATGCCCTACACCCTGGAGCTGGCCGGTTATTCCCTGGTGCTGTCCGCCATCATCGGCATCGGCATCGGCATCATCTCCGCCATCCGTCAGAACGGCATCATCGACTACATCGGCCGCGTGCTGGCCGTTCTGGGCCAGGCGGTTCCCCAGTTCCTGGTGGGCATCATCCTGATCCAGATCTTCTCCATCAAGCTGGGCATCTTCCCGGCGGCGAACCGTGTCAGCCCGGATGCCACCAACGCTTTTGTGGACGCCTTCATGCATCTGTTCCTGCCTGTGGCCACCCTGACCATCGGCATGGTGGCGGTTCTGATGCGTTACGCCCGCAACACCATGCTGGACGTGCTGAACAGCGACTACATCAAGACCGCCCGCAGCAAGGGCATCCCCGAGTGGAAGGTTTACTTAAAGCACGGCTTCCGCAATGCCATGAAGCCCGTTCTGGTGATTCTGATGTTCCGTATCCCCACCCTGATCGGCGGCTCCGTGGTTGTTGAGAGCGTGTTCTCCTACCCCGGCATCGGTATGACAATGACCAACGCCATCGTTGCCAACGACTACAACGTGGTTATGGTGACCACCCTGATCATCGCCGCCACCATGCTGGTGTGCTCCTTCATGGTGGACGTGCTGAACGCCATCATGGACCCGCGCGTGCGGCTGGGCGAATAAGCGAGAGGAGGAGTAGAATATGAGCAATCCCAATGCGGCAGCAAGCATCAAGGAACAAAACAAAAGCGCGGCCTCCTCTTTGCTGAAAAAGAATGTCCGCAAGTTTTTGAACAACAAGCTGGCTGTGTTTGGTCTGGTGGTCGTGGTAGTCATGACCCTGGCCTGCATTATCGGCGCCATTATGGGCGTGGACTACGCCACCCCCGACCTGACCAACATGAAAGCCGCTCCCGAGGCAGGCCACATCTTCGGCACCGACACCATCGGCCGTGACCTGCTGGCCCGTGTGCTGATCGGCGGCTGCTATTCCATCCTGATCGGCGTGTTCTGCGCCGTGCTCAGCAGCGTGATCGGCGCAGCGCTGGGCGCCATCGCCGGTTACTTCGGCGGCTGGGTAGACGGCGTGATCGTACGTATTTCCGAGATCTTCCAGGCATTCCCCCAGCTGGTTCTGGTTATGATGCTGGTTGCCATTCTCAACCAGCGCGGTCTGGGCAACCTGCTGTTCATCTTCGTGGTCACCGGCTGGATGACCACCTTCCGTATGGTGCGTAACGAGTTCATGAGCCTGAAGAACGAGACCTACGTTAAGGTCTGCGAAGCTTTTGGCATGAAGCGCAGCAACATCATGTTCAAGCAGATCCTGCCCAACGTGATGAGCCCCATCATCGTTTCCACCACCACCAACGTGGCGTTCTTCATCCTGCAGGAGGCTTCCCTGAGCTTCATCGGCCTGGGCGTTGCCGACAGCACCCCCACCTGGGGCAATATCCTGAACGCTGCAAAGTCTGTTTCCGTGGTTACCAACCAGTGGTGGATCTGGGTATTCCCCGGTCTTGCCATCAGCCTGTTCGTTCTGGCCATCAACTTCTTCGGCGACGGCCTGCGGGACGTTCTGGACCCGAAACAGCAGTAAGGAGGCGGCAGTATGGATACAAAAGAGATCATCTTAGACGTAAAAAATCTGAATACCACCTTTATTTCCGACCGCAAGGAGATCCGGATCGTAAAGAACGTTTCCTTCCAGTTGAAGCGCGGCACCGCGCTGGCGGTTGTGGGTGAGTCCGGCTGCGGCAAGAGCGTGACCATGAACTCCATCATGCGTTTCCTGGGCAAGAACGCCCGGGTCGAAGCGGACAACATCCAGTACAACGCCCTGCGGGACGGCAAGGTGACCGAGTATCATCTGGAAAAGATCAAGGAGCCCAACGGCCCTGAAATGCGCGCTCTGCGCGGCCCGGACATGTCCATGGTGTTCCAGGATCCCATGTCCAGCCTGAACCCCGTTTACAAGGTGGGTGACCAGGTGGCTGAGGGTCTGATCCAGCACACCGGCATGAAGAAGAAGGAAGCCCGTGTGAAGGTGCTGGAAATGTTCCGCAAGCTGGGCATTCCCGATCCCGAGGAGCGCATCGACAACTACCCCCATCAGTTCTCCGGCGGCATGAAGCAGCGCGTGGTGATTGCCATCGCCATGATCTGCAACCCGGAGCTGATCATCTGCGACGAGCCCACCACCGCGTTGGACGTTACCATCCAGGCACAGATCATGGAACTGCTCAAGGATCTGCAGGTGAAGGAAGGCAAGTCCATCGTGCTGATCACCCATAACATGGGCCTGGTGGCCGAGATGGCCGATGAGGTCTGCGTCATGTACATGGGCCGCGTGGTGGAATTCGGCAGCCTGGAGGATGTGTTCGACCGCACCTCTCACCCCTACACCAAGGCGCTGCTGCGCAGCGTGCCCGTGCTGGGCCTGGCCGACGGCCAGAAGCTGGAGACCATTCCCGGCTCCACCCCCAACCCGGCCAACCTGAAGCCCGGCTGTGAGTTCGCGGACCGCTGCCCCGAATGCACCGCCGCCTGCCGTGAAAAGGATATCCCGACCTTCGAGATCAGCCCCGGCCACCGGGTTCGCTGCTTGAAGTATAAGAACTTCCCGGAGGTGGACTGATCATGAGCGAAAATCGTGAAGTTATCTTTAAGATCGAAAACCTGAAAACCTGGTTCCCCATCACCAAGGGCGCCTTCAAGAAAGTCGTGGGCCATGTGAAGGCCGTGGACGACGTGAGCCTGGAAGTGTACAAGGGCGAGACCCTGGGCATCGTGGGCGAGTCCGGCTGCGGCAAGTCCACCTTCGGCAAGACCATTATGATGCTGGAGAAGCCCACCGGCGGCAAGGTGCTGTTCAACTACGGCGGCGAGTTCAAGGACGTGACCAAGTTCAACAAGGAGGAAATGTTCCAGTTCCGCCGCAAGGTGCAGATGGTATTCCAGGATCCCTATTCCGCCCTGAACCCCCAGAAGAAGATTTACACCTCCTTCGAGGAACCCCTGAAGGTTCATGGTGTGAAGAGCGAGGCTGACCGTGAGGCCGTGATGCAGAAGGTGCTGAAGATGGTTAATATCCAGCCCGACTACCTGATGCGTTACCCCCACGAGTTCTCCGGCGGCCAGCGCCAGCGCCTGTGCATTGCCCGTGCGCTGGAGGTTATGCCCGAAGTTCTGGTGTGCGATGAGCCCGTTTCCGCGCTGGACGTGTCCATTCAGGCGCAGGTTCTGAACCTGATGAAGGACATCCAGAAGGAAATGAACCTGACTTACCTGTTCATTGCTCACGACCTGAGCGTTGTGCAGTATATGTCCGATCGTATCGTGGTTATGTACCTGGGCAAGATTGTGGAAATCGCTGACAGCCGTGCGCTGTACGACGAGCCCCTGCATCCCTACACCCAGGCGCTGCTGAGCGCCATTCCTGTGCCTGACATTCACAAGACCAAGAAGCGTCAGGTGCTGGAGGGCGAGGTACCCAGCCCCATCCACAAGCCCAGTGGCTGTGCCTTCCACAACCGCTGCCCCAAGTGCATGGAAATCTGCAAGACTGTGGATCCCGCCATGGTGCACCACGGTGCAGAGGGCCACATGGTCGCCTGCCATCTGTATGACAAAGAGGCGGCGAAGGCCTGAGATGCGGCTGAAATATTCAAGGCACTGTGATGTGCTGGTGGTCGGCTCTGGCATTGCCGGAATCATGGCGGCCCTTGCTGCGGCGGTGGCCGGCCGTTCGGTGATTCTGGCAAGCAGTGGCCCGGTGTTCTCCGGCTCCAGCTTCTACCCTGGAACCTGGGGTCTCGGGCTGATCGGGCCGGAAAACGAAGCCGACCAGGAGGATCTGGTTCAGAGCATTCTGGAGGTTGGCTGCGGCATGGCGGATGAAGCCATGGTACGGGCCTTTGTGGCGGGCATTGCCCCGGCCATCGAGGGCGTGAAGGCCATGGGCGTTCAGCTGAAGGCTGCTGCCGACCAGAATCAAAAGGATTTTATTCCCTGTTTTGACCGCAAGCACCGCAGCTGGAACGGTCTGCTGTTCGACAGTATGCGCCAGGTGTTCTCCCGCAAAATGGAGGAATCCGGCGTGGAGCAGCTGCCCGGCTGCGAGCTGCTGCAGCTGATCAAAACCGACGGACGGGTGAGCGGTGCAGTGGTCTGCTGCGGCAAAGAGCTGACCGCCATCCGGTGCGGTGCGCTGGTGCTGGCCACCGGCGGTTATGGCGGCCTGTTCCGGGATCGCCTCACCACCGATGATGTGGCTGGCGCCGGCCAGTGGCTGGCGCTGGAAGCCGGGGCGGAGCTGGTGAATCTGGAGTTCATGCAGATGATGCCCGGTTACCTGAACCCCTGCCGCAAAACCATTTTCAACGAAAAAACCTTCCGCTACACCCGCTTGACAGGGCCGGACGGAAGGGATATTCTGGAGAACGAACCGGACCGGCAGGCCCTTCTGGAATGCCGGTCCACCCACGGGCCGTTCACCAGCCGGCTTATTTCCAGGCGGGTGGATCTGGCCATGGTGAAAGCCGCGCAGGCCGCGCCGGAGCAGGGAGTTACCGTGACCTACGGCCCTGAAATCCGGGAAAACACGCCTGAGTTCGTGCGTACTTACTTTGACTGGCTGTGGGAGAAAAAGCATCTGACCATGGATGACCCGGTGCAGATTGCTCCCTTTGCCCATGCGGCCAATGGCGGTGTGCGCATCGATCCCAACGGTTTTACCGGAGTGCCCGGGCTGTTTGCCTGCGGTGAGGTGACCGGCGGCATGCATGGCGCGGATCGGATCGGCGGTCTTTCCACCGCCAACGGGCTGGTGTTCGGCAGAAAAGCGGGCGAGAGTGCGGCGGCTTTTGCGGCAGCACAGCCCGTGCCCAGGGCAGATGGCCCGGTGGAATTTGACGCCCGGATTATTCCGGATCAGGCCGAGCGCCGCCGCCGGATGCAGGACGTGATGAGCGAATGCGGCATGGTGGTTCGTACCGGCGAAGCGCTGCGGCAGGGCATGGAGCGCCTTGCGCAGCTGGCAGACGGATGCGCGTTTACCGAAGGCGACGACGCCACGCAGATCGCGGCCAGCCGCCGGCTGTGGGCGCAGCTGCACCTGGCACAGGCCATTCTCAGCGCGCAGTGCATGCGCACCGAGAGCCGCGGTTCCCACTACCGGGCGGACTACCCGGAACGGAATCCTGCCATGGAGCGGCGGATTCTGGTTCGGCTGGAGGGCAGCACAGCCCGCGCCGCCTTTGAACAGAACCTTGCAGAAGAGAGGTCTGAAAAACAATGATTTATACCAATTACCAGCAGATGGAGCGCTACCTGGGCGTAAGTGACGCACTGGACACCGCCATCCGCTATCTGAAAACCGCCGACCTGAGTCAGTTGCAGTTCGGCCGCAACGATGTGGACGGCGACAACGTTTACATCAACCGTTTTGATTACGACACGCTGCCGCTGGAGAAGGCCGCCTGGGAGGGACACGCCCAGTATGCCGACATCCATGTGCTGCTCAGCGGCGAGGAAAAGATCGGTGTGACCGATGTTTCCCGTCTGAAGGCCACCACCCGGGATGAAGCCACCGATTTCATCGGTTACGAAGGCCCGGTGGAGACCTGGTTCACCATGCACCCCGGTGACGTTCTGGTGGTATTCCCCGAGGACGTGCACATGGTAAAGGTGCAGCTGAACGGTGAGGCACACGTACAGAAAGCTGTGTTTAAAGTGCGGGCCTGATCCCGCAGTTTAAATAGTCCTTGCGGACAAATTTTTAAGGTGTATTTCCAAAAAAGGAGAGGAAAAACATGAAAGACATTTCCAAGTACCAGGGCATTATTCCCGCGTTTTACGCCTGCTATGACGACGAAGGCAACATCAGCGTTGAGCGCACCAAAGAGCTGACCCGCTACTTCATCAAGAAGGGCGTTAAGGGCGTATACGTTTGCGGTTCCTCCGGCGAGTGCATTTACCAGAGCAAGGAAGAGCGCAAGCAGACCCTGGAGGCTGTGATGAGCGAAGCCAAGGGCAAGCTGACCGTGATTGCCCATGTGGCCTGCAACAACACTGCCGACAGCATGGAGCTGGCTGCTCATGCCGAGAGCCTGGGCGTTGACGCCATTGCCTCCATTCCTCCCATCTACTTCAAGCTGCCCGAGCATGCCATCGCTCAGTACTGGAACGACATTTCCTCCGCTGCTCCCAACACCGATTTCGTGATCTACAACATCCCGCAGCTGGCCGGCGTGGCCCTGACCATGCCCCTGTTCCGCGAGATGCGCAAGAACCCCCGCGTTGCCGCTGTGAAGAACAGCAGCATGCCCGTACAGGACATCCAGATGTTCAAGATGGAAGGCGGCCCGGACTTTGTTGTATTCAACGGTCCCGACGAGCAGTTCATCTCCGGCCGCGCCATGGGCGCTGACGGCGGCATCGGCGGTACCTACGCTGTAATGCCCGAGCTGCTGCTGAAGGCTGACGAGCTGCTGAAGGCCGGCAAGGTCAAGGAAGCTGCCGAGGTTCAGTACGCCATCGACGCCATCATCTACGCCATGTGCGCCTGCAAGGGCAACCTGTACGCTGTGATGAAGGAGATCCTGCGCATCCGCGAGAATCTGGACATCGGCGGCGTTCGCAAGCCCCTGCCCAACCTGTTCCCCGAGGATATGGAGCAGGTCAAGAAGTGCGCCAAGATGATCGACGAGGCCATTGCCAAGTTCTGCTGATCGTACTTTGTTTTTCAGCCCGGACCCTGCAACGGGGCCCGGGCTTTCAGAGATTTTAAAAAGCGGCTGTTTTCCGGCCGCTTCGCACAAGGAGTTGTGATTATCATGGATAAGCATGTAGAGCAATTGAAAGAGTATCAGAAGTGGGTTCGCGAGGAGCTGGAGCGCAGCGTGAACTTCTGGCTGAAGAACGGCATGGATCACGAGCATGGTGGCGTTTACACCTGCCTGGACCGCACCGGCAAGCTGTTCAGCACCGATAAGAGCGTCTGGTTCCAGGGCCGCTGCGCCTGGACCTTCTCCTACCTGTGCCATGTATACGGCAAAAAGCAGGAGTGGCTGGATGCGGCCAAGAGCTGCCTGGACTTCATGGAGAAATACTGCATCAACCGGGAAGCCGGCGACCGCATGTACTTCACCGTGACCGCCGACGGCAAGCCTCTGCGTCAGCGCCGTTACTGCTTCTCTGAAGGCTTCTACGCCATCGCCAACGCCGAGTACTACGGCGTGACCGGTGAGAAGGAGTGCATCGAGCGCGCCCGCCGCGCCTACGAGCTGATCTATCAGCTGAACAACGGCCTGATCAAGGATCCCACCGGCATGGGCCCCAAGACCATCCCCGAGACCCGCACCGGCCGCGCTCTGGCTGATCCCATGATCTACCTGAACATCACCGCCGTGATGCGCCGTTGTGACCCCGAAAACAACGCGCTGTACGAAGCACGCGCCAAGGAGTGCTGTGAGACCATCTTCAAGTATCACTTCAAGCCCGAACTGAAGTGCACTCTGGAGACGGTTGGCATGAACGGCGAGCTGCAGATGGACTACACCGCCGGCCGTGTGGTCAACCCCGGCCACGACATCGAGTGCAGCTGGTTCGTGATGGAGCAGGCCAAGCACACTGGCGACGAGGAGCTGCGCAAGAAGGCTCAGACCCTGTTCGATTACGCTTACGAAGGCGGCTGGGACAAGGAGTACGGCGGCCTGCTGTATTTCATCGACTGCAAGGGTCTGCCCCCGGAGGCTTACGAGCATGACATGAAGCTGTGGTGGCCTCACAACGAGCTGCTCATCGCCAGCATGATGATCTACCGCGATACCCAGGATGAGAAGTATCTGAAGATCTTCGATGAGACTCTGGAGTACTGCAAGAAGGTGTTCAGCGATCCCGAGTACGGCGACTGGTACGGCTACCTGCGCCGCGACGGCAAGCCCACCGAGCCTGCCTGCAAGGGTTCCACCTTCAAGGGCCCCTTCCATCTGCCCCGTTGCCTGATGATGGTGGATCAGCTGATCGACGAGATCCTGGCCCGCTGATTCAACTGGCGGAAAATCAACCAGAAACAGGAACCCCCGTATCGGAACTGCCGGTACGGGGGTTCTTTTTGTGAAAAAACAAAAAACATAGTATAAAACTTGGAATTAACGCACATTTTACAGTTCTGCGTGTACAGAGAGAAAAATATCCTGTATACAAAAAGAAGAACATGTTTTACCATAAAAAATGTACCCGGGAGAAACACGGTTGTCCGCCCTGAAAATCTTCTGCTCCAGCTGGGAAAAGAATGTATAAAATGGCAGTAAAAAAGTAGGAAAAACCCAAAACCGAAAGCGTTCGGAAAATCCGCCGCTTTGCCCAACTAAGTGGAAAAAGCATTGTGCAAATATGCCAAAACGAAAAAAATGCAAAATGGTTTTTTGGCACTATATGACATAAAATACTTGAAAAATATCTTAAAAATGGTATGATAAAGGTAACGTATTGGGGTAAAAAGCCCCAGGGAGGGAGACAGGCGTGAAGAAAGAACATAAACATGCGGAGCTGCCCATATATTTGTTTAAGCAGGGCAACAATTTTGAGGCTTACCGGTTCTTTGGCGCCCACATGGAACGGCAGGGAGACCGGGAGGGGGTCGTGTTCCGCACCTGGGCCCCCCACGCGAAAGCGGTGTGCATCGTAGGCGATTTCAACAGCTGGGTGCCGGGAAGTCATCCCATGCAGCAGCTGGAGGACACCGGCATCTGGGAAGCATTCATTCCGGGGATTCAGGAATATGATGTGTACAAGTACTGCATCACCACCCCGGGTGACGAACTTCTGTTTAAGGCGGATCCCTATGCGTTCCATGCAGAGACCCGGCCGTCCAACGGCAGCAAGGTGTACAACCTGGACGGGTACCAGTGGCAGGACGATGAGTGGGAAGCCAGGCAGAAAAAGGCGGATCCCATTAACGGCCCCATGAACATCTACGAGTTGCACGCGGGCAGCTGGAAGGTGAAGGAAAACGGAGATCCCTACAACTATTCCGAGTTGGCGGATCAGCTGATTCCGTATCTGCAGTACATGGGCTACACCCATGTGGAGCTGCTGCCTGTGACCGAGCACCCCTTCGATGGGAGCTGGGGCTATCAGGTAACCGGATATTTTGCGCCCACCAGCCGTTATGGCACCCCCAAGGACTTTATGAACTTTGTGGACAAGTGCCATCAGGCCGGAATCGGCGTGATCATGGACTGGGTGCCTGCGCATTTTCCGAAGGATGCCTTCGGCCTTTACATGTACGACGGCGCGCCCTGCTACGAGGATCCCAACCCCCGGCGGGGCGAACATAAGGAATGGGGCACCATGGTCTTTAACTATGGCATGCCCGAGGTGGAGAGTTTCCTGGTGTCCAGCGCGCTGTTCTGGATCGAGCAGTACCACATCGACGGCCTGCGTGTGGACGCGGTTGCCTCGATGCTGTATCTGGATTACAACCGGCGCGACGGGGAATGGGAGGCAAACATCCACGGCGGCAAGGAAAACCTGGAGGCCATCGCCTTCCTGCGCAAGCTGAACAGCACTGTGCTGGGCCGCCATCCCCACAAGCTGATGATCGCCGAGGAATCCACTGCCTGGCCCATGGTGTCCAAGCCGGCGGAGGACGGCGGCCTGGGCTTCAACTTCAAGTGGAACATGGGCTGGATGAACGACATGCTCAGCTACATGAGCACCGACCCGCTGTTCCGCGCAGGCAACCACAACAAGGTGACCTTCAGCTTCTTCTACGCTTTCAGCGAGAATTTTGTTCTGCCCATCAGTCACGATGAGGTGGTACACGGCAAGGGCAGCCTGATCAACAAGATGCCCGGCGAATACAAGGACAAGTTCGCAAACCTGCGCACCTTCTATGGCTATATGATGGCGCATCCCGGCAAAAAGCTGCTGTTCATGGGCCAGGAATTCGCCCAGTTCAGCGAGTGGAACGAGGCCAAGGGCCTGGACTGGATGCTGCTGGAATACGACAGCCACCGCCAGATGGAGGCCTATGTGCGGGATCTGAACCATTTCTACACCGAGCATCCCGAGCTTTGGGAAGTGGATTACAGCTGGGAGGGCTTCCAGTGGATTGT
Source organism: Allofournierella massiliensis (assembly GCF_004345265.1). GTDB lineage: Bacteria > Bacillota > Clostridia > Oscillospirales > Ruminococcaceae > Allofournierella > Allofournierella massiliensis. The sequence goes on along the minus strand of NZ_SLUM01000009.1, from coordinate 16,569 downwards.
GCCGGATGACAACCAGCAATCGGTGATTGCTTTCCTGCGGCGGGACGCCAAGGGCAAGATGATCATGGTGGTCTGCAACTTCAACCCCATCGAGCGCGTGGATTACCAGATGGGCGTGCCCAATCCCGGTACATACAAGGAGCTGCTGAACAGCGATGATGTGAAGTACGGCGGCGGCGGTGTGCACAACCCGGCCAAGCGTACCCGCAAAAAGCCTCTGCATGGCTTTGATCAGAGCATTCAGCTTACGCTGCCTCCGCTGAGCACCGTGTACTTGGCCGTGCCTGAAGCGAAAGCGCAGCCCAAAAAGACCGCGGCCAAGAAAACAGCCGCCAAAAAGTCTGCTGCCAAAAAGCCCGCCGCAACGGCAGCTAAAACCGCAAAAACTACCGCAGCGGGAACCAAACAAGCCAGGAAGCCTGCCGCCTCCAAAAAGGCGGCTCCCAAGGAGAAGTAACCGCTTCTTTCTGGGCGCTTTGGAATAAAACAGCACATTAAGGCGGAAAAACCGCCGATAAGGGGAGAAAAAATTATGAAAGAATGTATCGCAATGCTGCTGGCCGGCGGCCAGGGCTCACGGCTTTATGCCCTGACCCAACGGCTGGCAAAACCGGCTGTACCGTTTGGGGGAAAATACCGCATCATCGATTTCCCCCTGTCCAACTGTGTCAACTCCGGCATCGACACTGTTGGCATTCTGACCCAGTACCAGCCTCTGGTGCTGAACGAGTACATCGGCAATGGCCAGCCCTGGGATCTGGACCGTCTGTATGGTGGCGTTCATGTGCTGCCCCCTTACCAGACGGCAACCGGTTCCGACTGGTACAAGGGCACTGCCAATGCCATTTACCAGAACATCAACTTCATCGACCGGTATAACCCCGGCTATGTGGTGATCCTTTCCGGCGACCACATCTACAAGATGGACTACGGCAAAATGCTGGACTTCCACAAGGAGAACGGCGCCGACTGCACCATCGCCGTAATGGAAGTGCCCTGGGAAGAGGCCAGCCGTTTCGGCATCATGACCGCCGACGAGAACAACGTGATCACCAAGTTTGAAGAGAAGCCGAAGGAGCCCAAGAGCAATCTGGCCTCCATGGGTATCTATATCTTCACCTGGGAGAAGCTGCGCAAATTCCTGATCGAGGACGAGGCCAACCCCGCTTCCGACAACGATTTCGGCAAGAACATCATCCCCAGCATGCTGGCCAGCAAGGAAAAGATGGTGGCCTACCACTTCGAGGGTTACTGGAAGGACGTGGGAACCATCAGCAGCCTGTGGGATGCCAATATGGACCTGCTGAACCCCAACGTTTCTCTGGATGTGTGGAGCGATGACTGGAAGATCTACTCCCGCAACTCCGGCATGCCCGGCCAGTGGATCGGCGCCAACGCAGTGATCGACAACTCCATGGTTACCGAGGGCTGCCGCGTGGAAGGCAAGCTGATTCAGAGCGTTCTGTTCGCCGGTGTTAAGGTGGGCGAGGGCGCCGTGGTGGAGGATTCCATCGTAATGCCCGGTGCGGTGATTGAGCCCGGTGCTACCGTTAAGTATTCCATTATTGCCGAGAACGTGGTCGTGAAGAGCGGCGCGGTTGTCGGTGAACGCCCGGAGGACATGGAGAACGTGGACGACTGGGGCGTAGCCGTTGTGGGTGAGGGTGTGACCATTGGCGCAAATGCGAAGGTTGGCCCCAAGGCAATGGTTGTTAAAGATGTTAAGGATGGTGAGGAGCAATGGTAAAATCGAACACGGACGCTCTGGGAATTATTTTCCCCAACGCGCATGACTCCCTGGTGCAGGAACTGGTGGCCGAGCGTACCATGGCTTCCGTACCCTTTGGCGGACGTTACCGCCTGATCGACTTTGTGCTGTCCAGCATGGTGAATTCCGGCATCAGCAACGTGTCCATCGTGGTAAAGCAGAACTACCACTCCCTGATGGATCATCTGGGGTCCGGCCGTGAATGGGACCTGACCCGCAAGCGCGGTGGTCTGAATCTGGTTCCCCCTTATGCGGAAGCCAACGTAAAGCTGTACCGCGGCCGTGTGGAAGCACTGGCCAGCCTGGTGGAGTTTCTGGAGGATCAGAAGGAAGAGTTCGTGATCATGAGCGATTCCGACGTGGCCTTCAACTTTGATTTCAACGAGCTGATTGCCGCTCATGTGGCCAGCCAGGCCGACGTAACCGTGATGTATCAGCGCAGCGCCATTCCTCAGGGCCTGAAAGAGGATAACTACACCCTGAAGCTGCAGGATGGCCGTGTGACCGAGCTGCTCACCAACGATTACCGTCCCGGTGTGCAGAACTTGTCCATGAACGTGTACATCATCCAGCGCGAGAGCCTGGTTGCCATGATCAAGGATGCCTCCATCCGTGGCCTGCTGTACTTCGAGAAGGACATTCTGGCCCGTAATCTGGAGCTGCTGAATGTGCAGGGCTTCGAATACACCGGCTACACCGCCCGCATCGCGGACCGCAAGAGCTACTTCGAAGAGAACATGCGTCTGCTGGATCCCAAGAATCTGGATGCGCTGTTCCCAGAGGACAAGCCCATTTATACCAAGGTGCATGACAATGCTCCCACCCGCTACGCCATGGACTGCCAGGTGAAGAACAGCATGGTGGCCGACGGCTGCATCATCGAGGGCGAAGTGGAGAACTGCGTTCTGTTCCGCGGTGTCAAGGTCAAGAAGGGCGCGAAGGTGAAGAACTGCGTTCTGATGCAGAACACCGTCGTGGAAGCCGGCGCCGAAGTGGAATACGCTGTGACCGACAAGAACGTGAAGATCACTGCCGATAAGAAGCTGTCCGGCACAGATACCTTCCCGGTATATGTGGCCAAGGGGCACACAGTATAAATAAAGCCTTGAGGGGAATGGCAACATTCCCTGATCTCTCTCCCCGGGGCGGGAGCCGGGGATTCCGCCGGCTCCCGCCCTATCCCATATATATCCCTCATTGAAGGAGGACAACACGATGAATGTTCTTTTTTGCGCCAGCGAGGCCAATCCTTTTGCCGCCTCCGGCGGTTTGGGCGATGTGGCGGGCAGCCTGCCCAAGGCCCTTGTGAAAAACGGTGTGGATTGCCGGGTGGTCATGCCGCTGTACGGTGATCTGAAATTCCGCGATAAGCTGACCTATGTGACCAACTTCAGCGTTCCGGTGGGCTGGCGCAGCCAGTACTGCGGCCTGTTTACCTGCCAGTGGGACGGTGTGACCTTCTATTTCCTGGACAACGAATACTACTTCCGCCGCAGTGGCCTGTACGGCTTCTATGACGACGGCGAGCGCTTCGCCTTCTTCAGCCGGGCCATTCTGGAGATGCTGTTCTACACCGATTTTGTGCCGGATGTGATCAACGCCAACGACTGGCAGACCGCTCTGGTGCCGGTGTTCCTGAACCTGTATTACCGCCATCTGGACAAGTTCAGCCGCATCAAGACGGTGTTCACCATCCACAACATCCAGTATCAGGGCAAATACGGCCTGGATATTCTGGAGGATACCTGCGGCATTGGCCGACGGGATGCACACATTGTGGAATACGATGGCTGCGCCAACTTCATGAAGGGCGCCATCGAGACCTCCGACAAGGTGAGCACCGTGAGCCCCACCTACGCGGGCGAGATTCTGGATCCCTGGTTCAGCCATGGGCTGGACGGCCTGTTGCGCCAGAAGCAGTACAAGCTGTGCGGTATCCTGAACGGCATTGATGTGGACTCCTACAACCCGGAGACCGACCCCAACATTGCCGCCCATTACAACGCGGATACCTTCCATGAAGGCAAGGCCGCCTGCAAGAAAGCGCTGCAGGAGGAATTCAATCTGGATCAGGACGGCAGCCCTGTAATGGCCATGGTCACCCGTCTGGTGGGCCACAAGGGCGTGGATCTGGTGCGCAGCGTGGCCGAGGGCCTGCTGGAGCAGGGCATCCAGCTGGTGATCCTGGGCAACGGTGAGCACGCCTATGAGGCGTTCTTCAGCGATCTGGCAGTCCGTCATCCCGGCCGGGTGGGTGTGTACATCGGCTTTGTGCCGCCGCTGGCCCGCCGCATCTATGCGGGCGCGGACATGTTCCTGATGCCCTCCAAGTCCGAGCCCTGCGGCCTGGCCCAGATGGTGGCCTGCCGCTACGGCACCATTCCCATTGTTCGCGAGACCGGCGGCCTGCGGGATTCCATCCACGATTCCGGCGACGGTTACGGCAACGGCTTCACCTTCAGCCAGTACAACGCCCACGACCTGTACGAGGCCTGCTGGCGCGCCAAGGAAGGCTACTGGCAGAAGGAGGGCTGGCCGGTTCTGGTGCGGCGCGCCATGTGCTGCGATTTCAGCTGGAACGTTTCTGCCCAGAGCTACATCGACATGTACAATCAGGTGACCACTCTTTGGTGATCTGGCCAAAAGAATTCTTCTTGCTTTTTGAAATTCTGTGTGATATTCTAAAGGCGAGGAGAGGAGGTAGGAATTATGAATTACGGGCCGAATCAGATCCAGCAGGGGCTGAACGCCAAGCTGTATAACGAGACGGAGGGCTTTGCCTCTGCCGGAGAAAAGAATGCGGAAAAGGCGATGAAGGCTGCCGAGGTTGCGTATCAGAAGGAGCTTGGAATTTATAAGCCCACCCTTCTGGAGCGGATCAAGGCCATGTTCCGCAGCGCGTGAGGGCGAGATCCGTGAACAGCAGAATTCCCCGCACAGCTGCGGAGATGCGGCAGTTCGATGAGACCGGATATTCCCGCCGCCGGATCGCGGAACAGAAAAAAGCCGAAAAGCAGATGAAAGCCGCTCAGGCGGCCTATCAGAAAGAGCTTGGAACCTACCGGCCCGGCATGGCCGAAAGGTTGCAGACCCTGCTGCACAAATTCTTCAAATGAAAAAGCGGGGGATGCGAAGGCATTCCCCGTTTTTCGCGCACAGCCACCGGGGCTTGTGCGCATGCTGGTACGAACGCTGTTGAAAGGAGATGCGCGTTTTATGTTGTTTTTGATGCCTGCACAATCCGGCCGGGTAAAACCCGAGATCGAGATCGATGTGAACAGCTACGGAATGGTGAACTACACCACCGAGCAGCGCAAAGCGGATAAGGCAATGCGCGCTGCGGAAAAGGCTTACCACAAGCAGTTGGGAACCTACGAGCCCACCTGGTGGGAACGCATGAGCGACAACTGGAAGAAGGGCGCCTGAGGATCGAACGTATCAGTAGCGGAAAGCCACGCCAGCATTGCTGGCGTGGCTTTCTTTTGCTGCAAAGCGGGGCAGAAATTGAAAAATTTGTGTAATTGGCCTATTTCGACAGAATTGTAGTATAATATTAAAAACAAGCCGGTGTGTGATTCGCCTGCCGGCGATATGTTTTTTGGGGGGAAAGAGGAAGAAGCGGCGGCAAAAGCTTCGCCCGAGGGAACCATGAAAACGCAGACGAGAAAACAACGAAAGAAACGTACCCGCTGGCCCTGGGTTGTGATGATTCTGATCATGATTCTGGTCATTGCGGCAGCGGCCCATTCCATGATGCGGCAGGCTTCGAATACCGACAGCAGTGCGGCGCAGAGCAGCAGTGTCAGTCAGGCACATCCGGCACCGGCCCCGGAGTCGGAGTCGGAGCCGGAACCAACGGCAACGCCTGTGCCAACGGCTACACTGGAGCCGGAGCTGGCAACCGATCGCCCGATTACCACAGAGGAAGCTGCTGAAATGGATGCACTTCTGGACAGTATGCCCGGCAGCATTTCGGTGTGGATTCAGGACATTGGTTCGGGTCAGACCTATACATACAAGCCGGACAATGGATTTTATTGTGCCAGTACCTTGAAGGCGCCCTATGCCCTGTGGCTTTGCCAGCGGGATGAAGACGGGCTGATCGATCTGGATGCTGCAGTGGGCAGCGGAAGCGGATGGGATCTGATCTATCCGATGATTGCCCACAGCAGCAATGGCGCAGCCCATGATCTGGGAGCCATGTGGCCGGGCAGTCTGGACACCGGCTTTTCCGATTTTCTCACCGAGCTGGGATTTGCCAGCCCGGAGGGATGTGAAGTGGTGGAAGAAGGTATCCACGGCTGGGTCACCGGTGCGGATGGCGGCCGGGCCATGCGTGCGTTGTACGATTACTTTGAAACCGGAACGGAAAATGCGCTGGAATTGCAGGAAGCATTCCTTGCGGCAGATCACGATCTTCTGTATTGCCCGGCCCCGGCAGCGAAAAAATACGGCAGCTGGGATCAGGCCCTGCACGACATGGCCATTGTGTATGCAGAGCGGCCCTACATTATCTCCATGTTCACCGACTGGGGAGATCAGGAGGTCTCCTTCCCGGAGGAGGGGCGCGAGCGGATGCAGCAGGTGGGTCAGCTGGCGGCTGAAATCATTTTGAATGACTGATTGCTTACGAAAGCCTATGGACAGAGCATAGAAAAGCGGCCCCGCGTGCCTTGAAAAAGGACGCGGGGCCGCTATATTTGTGCAGATCAGGCCTGATTCAGATGACTTTCCAGCCGGTGGATGAGCATTTCCAGTGCAACGGGATTTTTGCCGCCTTCGGGAATGATGAGGTCGGCCCGGCGCTTGCTGGGCTCCACAAACTGTTCGTGCATGGGCTTCACGGTGGTCAGATACTGGGAGACCACACTGTCCAGTGTGCGGCCGCGCTTTTTCACGTCCCGCACAATGCGGCGCAGGATGCGCACATCGGCGTCGGTGTCCACAAAGACCTTGATGTCCATCAGGTCGCACAGCTCCTGGCTGGCAAAAATCAGAATGCCCTCTACCAGAATCACCGGCGCGGGCTTGATTTCCAGCAGATCGTCTGAACGGTTGTGTTCGGAGAAATCGTATACCGGGCAGTAAATGGTTTCGCCCCGTTTCAACGCGGCCAGATGCTCCACCATCAGGTCGGTATCAAAGGCATCCGGATGGTCGTAGTTGGTGCGGCAGCGTTCGTCGTAGGTCAGATGATCCTGACGCTTGTAATAATTGTCGTGGCTGATTACGCTGATCTGGTCTCCAAAGCGTTCCTTCAGCCGTCGGGTCAACGTGGTTTTTCCGCTGCCGGTGCCGCCGGCCACACCCAGTACCATAATATCCATGCCAGATTGCCTCCTTGCACATCCAAGAGAACCCGGAAACCGGCGAGTGCCTGCCAGCCCCGGACAGATTGTTATTTTATTTATTATACCATATCTGTGCCCACAAGGGGAACAAAAAATGAGAATTTGGGGGAGTGTGGAGCGATTGTGTCATTGAATGGCGAACTGGCGCACAGCAGACCGAAAAACAATGGTGAGGAACAGGGGAGCAATGTGGACTTCACTGCTGTGTTGTGATAAAATTTGTTTCATACAGGCGCTGCCGGTTATTGGTATGCGCAAAACGAAAAGGGAAGGGATCAAGATGAAAAAAGAGCTTGAATTCCGGTTTGCCCGGAGGGAAGATGTTCCGCTGATCCTGCAATTCATCCGGGAGCTGGCCGATTACGAACAGCTGCTTTCCGAGGTGGTGGCGGATGAGGCCACACTGGAACAGTGGATATTCGACAAGCAGAAGGCAGAGGTCATCTTTGCCGTGGTGGATGGAAAAGAAATCGGCTTTGCGCTTTTCTTCCACAACTTCTCCACCTTCCTGGGCCGGGCGGGGCTGTATCTGGAGGATTTGTATGTGCAGCCGGAGTACCGGGGCAATGGTTACGGCAAGGCTATTTTGAAGAAGCTGGCTGCCATTGCGGTGGAGCGAGGATGTGGCCGCCTGGAGTGGTGGTGCCTGGACTGGAACAAACCCAGCATTGAATTTTACCGGTCGCTGGGAGCACAGCCCATGGATGAATGGACGGTCTATCGCATTGCAGGCGATACATTGACAAGTCTGGCCGGGGAATGATTTGAACAAACAAAAATACCGCAGAAGCCGAAGCTTCGGCGGTATCCAAAGAAAAAGCTGTACTACTTTTTGTGAAAAGTGAAGAGTGAAAAGTGAATAAGTAAAAATCGGCAAGCCCCTGACGGTGCTTGCCGATTTTTGGTCGGAGTGACGGGACTTGAACCCACGGCTTCCTGGTCCCGAACCAGGCGCGCTACCAGCTGCGCTACACCCCGATGTAAAAAATAGCAACAGCGTGCGGGCTGCTGCTATTTCTGGTTGGAGAAGAAGGATTCGAACCCTCACAAACAGAGTCAGAGTCTGTCGTGCTACCCTTACACAATTCTCCAATATTCATCTGCCGGAGCGTTTGCTCCAACGATAATTTATTATAGCACTGAACGGGAAAATGTCAACTACTTTTTTTCAATTTTTTTACAGTCCTTTTTCGGCAAAAAAGATTGACAAACCACCAAAAAGGGCGATACTCTAAAAAAAGAAAATGTATGCGGTTTTCGGCGGCAGCCCAAAGCCGCTCTCCCGGCGGATCGGCCGGGCTGTGAGGGAGGAATTGGAACAATGAAAAAACGGATCGGTATTCTTACTTCCGGCGGCGACTGCCCCGGCCTGAACGCCACCATTCGCGGCGTGGCAAAGGCGCTGTATCAGCGCATGGGCGATGATGTGCAGATCGTTGGCATCACCAACGGCTACTCCGGTCTGATCAACGGTCAGTGGCGGGAGATGGAGCCGGAGGAGTTTTCCGGCATTCTGACCATGGGCGGCACCATTCTGGGCACCAAACGCACCCCCTTCAAGCTGATGCGTGTCATCGGGGAGGATCAGGTGGACAAGGTGGCCGCCATGAAGAAAAACTACGAGGAAATGAAGCTGGACTGCCTGCTGTGCCTGGGCGGCAACGGCACCCACAAGACCGCCAACCTGCTGGCCCAGGAAGGCCTGAACGTGATCGGTCTGCCCAAGACCATCGACAACGACATCTACGGCACCGACGTGACCTTCGGTTTCCACACCGCCGTGGACATCGCCACCGAGGTGATCGACCGCATCCACACCACCGCTTCCAGCCATCGCCGCTGCATGGTGGTGGAGCTGATGGGCAACAAGGCCGGCTGGCTGACCCTGTACGCGGGCGTGGCCGGCGGTGCGGACATCATTCTGATCCCCGAAATGCCCTATAACATTGATAATGTATGCGCCGCCGTGGAGCGCCGTGCTTCTCAGGGCAAGACCTTCTCCATTCTGGCGGTGGCCGAGGGCGCCTTCGACAACGAGGAAGCCCGCATGAAGAAGAAGGAGCGTGCCGCCCGCCGCAAGGAGCAGGGCTACACCACCGCCACCAACCGCATCGCGGCCCAGATCGAGAAGATGACCGGCTTTGAGACCCGCGTCTGCGTGCCTGGCCACATGCAGCGGGGCGGTTCTCCCTCGGCGTATGACCGTGTGCTGGCCACTCAGTTCGGCACCTATGCCGCAAAATTGGTGGAGCACGAGAAGTACGGCGTGACTGTGGCCATGCGCAACATCCACGTCACCGAGAACCCGCTGGACGAGATTGCCGGCAAGAGCCGCCTGGTTCCGGACGGCCACGGCATGCTGGAGGTTGCCCGCCGCATGGGCATCTCTCTGGGCTAAAGGCAGCACTGCAAGGCTTTTGCGCCGCCGGTGATTGACGCGGCGGCCGGATGTTGCTATAATCATTATTACAAATGCGCTGAAAAAGAGGGCGCGCGGCAATGCGTTTTGGAAAAGAGAGCCGGGGGCAGGTGAAAGCCCGGCAGAACGCGCCGGGTGCTGTCGCTTTTGAGCAGGCGGGGTGAACCTTCAGTAGCCTCTGCCCGTGTCGCCCGCGTTAAGGGCTCCGAGTGGCTGCCGGTTTCCGGCGGCAATTTGGGTGGTACCGCGGTATTGTATTGTTTTGTACAGGCCGTCCCAAGTGTGAACACACGCCTGGGGCGGCCTTTTTGTTTGCCCCGGCAGAAACCAAACAGGAGGGAATACAATGAAAGAACTGGAAAAATTGTATGATCCCGCCCGTGTGGAAGACGACATCTATGCCTTCTGGCTGAATGGCGGCTACTTCCACACCAAGGCGGATAAGAACAAAAAGCCCTACACCATCGTGATGCCGCCGCCGAACGTAACCGGTCAGCTGCACATGGGCCATGCCATGGACGAAACCTGGCAGGATATCCTGATCCGCTACAAGCGCATGCAGGGCTACGCCGCCCTGTGGGTGCCCGGCACCGACCACGCCTCCATCGCCACCGAGGCCAAGGTTGTGGCCAAGATGAAGGAAGAGGGCCTGACCAAGGAAATGCTGGGCCGCGACGGTTTTCTGGAGCGCGCCTGGGCCTGGAAGAACCAGTACGGCGACCGCATCGTGAGCCAGCTGAAAAAGCTGGGCTGCTCCTGCGACTGGGACCGCGAGCGCTTCACCATGGACGAGGGCTGCAGCAAGGCGGTGCTGAAGGTCTTTAAGTATCTGTACGACAAGGACCTGATCTATCGCGGCGAGCGCATCATCAACTGGTGCCCCCACTGCAAGACCAGCATCTCCGATGCCGAGGTGGAATATGAGGATCAGGAGGGCAGCTTCTGGCACCTGAAGTACCCCATCGTGGGCACCGACGAATTCCTGGTTCTGGCTACCACCCGCCCTGAGACCATGCTGGGCGATACCGCCGTGGCCGTCCATCCGGATGACGAGCGTTACAAGCACCTGCATGGCAAGAAGGTGCTGCTGCCCCTGCTGAACAAGGAAATCCCCATCGTCACCGACACCTATGTGGACATGGAGTTCGGTACCGGCGTTGTGAAGATCACTCCTGCCCATGACCCCAACGACTTCGAGGTGGGCCAGCGCCACAACCTGCCCATTGTGAAGGTTCTGGACGAAACCGCCCACATGACCGCCGACTGCGGCAAGTACGCCGGTATGGATCGCTACGAGGCACGCAAGGCCATCGTGGCCGATCTGGAGGCGGGCGGCTATCTGGAGAAGATCGAGCCCCACGCCCATAACGTAGGTACCTGCTACCGTTGCGGCACTACCATCGAACCCATGGTTTCCAAGCAGTGGTTCGTGCGCATGGTTCCTCTGGCCGGCCCGGCCATCGACGCGGTGCGGGATGGCCGCATCAAGTTTGTGCCCGAGCGGTTCGACAAGCAGTACTACCACTGGATGGAAAACACCCGTGACTGGTGCATCAGCCGTCAGCTGTGGTGGGGCCATCGGATTCCCGCCTACTACTGCGACGCCTGCGGCGAAGTGCATGTGAGCGACGAGCCCATGACCACCTGCCCCAAGTGCGGCGGCGCGCTGCGTCAGGATGAGGATACCCTGGACACCTGGTTCTCCAGCGCTCTGTGGCCCTTCAGCACCCTGGGCTGGCCGGACAAGACCGAGGATCTGGACTACTTCTATCCCACCAACACGCTGGTCACCGGCTACGACATCATCACCTTCTGGGTGAGCCGCATGATCTTCTCCGGTCTGGAATACACCGGCAAGGTGCCCTTCGACACCGTGCTGATCCACGGTCTGGTGCGTGACGCCCAGGGCCGCAAGATGTCCAAGAGCCTGGGCAACGGCATCGACCCGCTGGAGATCATCGCCCAGTACGGCGCCGATGCCCTGCGCCTGACTCTGGTTCTGGGCTCCACCCCCGGCAACGACATGCGCTTCTCCGACGAGAAGATCAAGGCCAGCCGGAACTTCGCCAACAAGCTGTGGAACGCCACCCGCTTCGTGATGATGAACCTGCCCGAGGACTTTCAGGCCGGTCTGCCCGCTGCGGACAAGCTGGATCTGAGCGACAAGTGGATTCTGTCCACCCTGAACAATCTGGCCCGCACCGTCACCGACAATCTGGACAAGTTCGAGCTGGGTCTGGCTGCCCAGAAGGTGCAGGACTTCATCTGGGAGGTTTACTGCGACTGGTACATCGAGATCGCCAAGGTTCGCCTGAACTCCACCGATCCCGAGGAGGCCGACAACGCCCGCAAGGTACTGGTGTATGTGCTGACCCAGGCGCTGAAGCTGCTGCATCCCTTCATGCCCTTCATCACCGAGGAGATCTACCGTGCTCTGCCCGGCACTTCCGAGACCATCATGACCGAGCAGTGGCCGGTATTCACCGAGGAGCTGAACTACGCTGCTGAGGAAGCGGACTTCGAGAAGCTGATGGATTACATCAAGGCGGTTCGTACCATCCGCGCCGAGATGAACGTGCATCCTGCCAAGCGCAGCAGCATGATCATCGAGACCAGCGAGACCGAGGCCTTCCGCCGCGGCGGCGATTATCTGGCCAAGTTTGCCTTCGCCACCGACGTGATCCTCACCGAGAAGTACACCGGCGACACCGCCGGCATGGTGCAGGTCATCACCCATGCGGCCCGCGGCTTCATCCCCATGATGGAGCTGATTGACCGGGAGAAGGAACTGGCCCGCCTGAACAAGGAAAAGGCCGGCGCTGAGAAGGAGATCGGCATGTTCAGCCGCCAGCTGAGCAACGAGGGCTTTGTGAACAAGGCCCCCGCCAATGTGGTGGAGGAGATCCGCCAGAAGCTGGCCCGTGCCCAGGAAAAGCTGGCTCGCGTGGAGGAGTCCATCGCGGCTCTGGGTTGAGCGACTGTTGTGATTTTGTAAAAAATTCATGAAAAAGGAGTCCGGTTTGCAGAAAACCGGGCTCCTTTTTCGTATATCAGGCAGAATCCCGGAGCACCCGGGGTTTGACAGATGTGCTATAATGGCGAAAGACACAAGGGAAAGTGTTGTGTGTTCAACAATCATTTAGGAGGGATGGATTTTTGTATCAGAAGAAACGAACGAGCCCGTTCACAATCTTTTTTCGAATCCTCTTCACTGCCTGTCTGATTTACAGTGTGGTGTTCATTTTTCAAAACTCTCTGCAGATTGCAGAGCAGTCCAGCCTGCGCAGCGAGCAGGTACAGCAGGTGGTCAACGAGGTGGCCGGCACCGTGGGCCTTGGCCCCTTCAGCCTGCATGTGATCCGCAAGATGGCCCATTTTACCGAATTTATGATGATGGGCTTCTGGTTCATGCTCTGCCTGCGGGTGTATACCCGGCATTTTATCAAGCATATAAGCTGGCCGCTGTTCCTGGGGCTGGGCACTGCAGTGACCGACGAGACTATTCAGATCTTTGTGGATGGTCGCGGTTCCAGTGTGAAGGACGTATGGATCGACTTTGCCGGTTTTCTGGTGGGTCTGTTTGTGGCGCTGGTAATCCTGATGTTCTTCCGCATGTGCGTGATTCTGTTTGTACATCGGCATGATGATCGGGAATTTGTGGAACCGGAGCCTCAGCCGCGCCCGGCAAAAAAGCGCCCGGCGGCCCGCCCCGCGCCTCAGCCTCAGGAGGAATGGGAGGACGAGGAGGAAGAAGAGTGGCAGGAAGAGCCCCGGTCACAGTATGAGCCTCCTGTACGATCCGCCCGAAAGACCACCCGGCGGGCCCCGGAGCCGCAGCCCCAATGGGAGCCGGTTCCCCAACAGCAGAAGGAGGAAGAGGAAAGCTATGACACCAGCATCGAAATCGAATACTGAGTGGCTGCAAAGTCTGCCCCGCACCAACGGCAAGCCCGGGGTGGAGGGGATGCGCCAGCTGCTGGCAAAGCTGGGGGACCCTCAGAATTATCTGGATTTTGTACATGTGGCGGGCACCAACGGCAAGGGCACGGTGTCCACTCTGACGGCCAATATTTTAAAGGAGGCCGGGTATAAGACCGGGCTGACCATCTCGCCCTATGTGCTGGAATTCCGGGAGCGGATGCAGATCAACGGCGAGATGATCCCGGCGGATGTGCTGGAAGAGGTGGCAGGTCAGGTACGTGCTGCCGCTGAAACGCTGGATGAGGAGCCGGTACAGTTCACCGCGGTTACCGCGGCGGCACTGCTGTGGTTCTATCAGGAGCAGTGCGATCTGGCGGTGCTGGAAACCGGCGTGGGCGGAAAAAACGACGCCAGCAATGGGGTGGACAATACCCTGGTGGCGGCCATTACCCGCATCGATCTGGATCACACCGAGGTGCTGGGCGATACGCTGGAAGCCATTGCGAAGGAAAAGGCTGGCATCATCAAGCCCGGCTGCACGGTGGTTTGTTATCCGTTGCAGGACCCCGAGGCTCAGCAGGCTATCGTGGCGGAGTGTATCCGCCAGAAGGCAGAGCTGGTGCAGCCCCAGCCGGAGGATCTGAATCTGCCCGAACAGTCTGAGCCGCTGACAAACCCGTTTTCTTATGGCGGTTACGAGGTGGAGCTGCCCTTTCTGGGCGCTCACCAGAGCTGCAACGCGGCCATGGCGGTGGAGATCGCCCTGGCCTTGTGGCGCAAGGGCTACGAAATTTCCGACGAAGCCATTCTGAAAGGGCTGGAGACCGCCCGCTTCCCGGCCCGCATTGAGGTGCTGCGCAAGGAACCGCTGGTGATACTGGATGGCTGCCACAACCCGGCGGGGGCAAAAGCTCTGGCGGGTGTGCTGCGCACTCATACCAAAAAGAAGCCGGCGGCGGTGCTGGGCGTTCTGGCAGACAAGGCGGCTGCCCAGATTCTGGAGACGCTGGCCTCTTGCTTTGATGCCATTTACACCGTAACGCCTCCCTGCCCCCGGGCGATGGAGGCGCAGGAGCTGGCGGAACTGGCTCGAACCGCAGCGCCCAAGGCGAAGGTGACCGCCTGTGCAGACCTGAATCAAGCCTTGGATCAGGCACTGGCCCATCCGAATGGCGCAGTGGTGTGCGGCTCGCTGTATCTGGCGGCCCAGGCCCGGCTAGAGCTGCTGAAGCGGCTTTCCTGAAGAGGAGAGACGACACTAAAAAATTCACCGCAGCTGACCGGTTGCGGCAAAATATTCACACAAGACCCCGTATATTGGTAAGTGCCAAGAATACGGGGTCTTTTTTTGCCCCGAAAAAAGGATGTGAAAGGAGAACGGAAATGGCACAGGTGATGTTTACCAGCGCGGATGATCTGCTGGCGGCTTATTTAAGCGGAGAGATCGACCATCATTCCGCCCAGATGCTGCGCCAGCAGATTGACGCGGAGCTTTCTGCCCGGATGCCCGCCCGGCTGATTCTGGATTTCGGCGGGGTGACCTTTATGGACTCCTCCGGCATCGGGCTGATTTTGGGCCGTGCCCGGCGAATGCAGGCCACCGAAGGGCAGCTGGTGGTGCAGCAGGCGCCGGAATCCATCAAAAAGATGCTGGATCTGGCCCATGTGGAATATCAATAGAAAAGGAGCGGCAAGCATGAAAGCCTATAATCTGATGAAGATCAGCTTTTATTCCCGCAGTGTGAACGAGGGGTTTGCCCGTGGGGCGCTGGCGGCCTTTCTGGCTCAGGCGGACCCCACCGTGCCCGAACTGGCGGATATGAAAACCGCGGTAAGCGAGGCGGTGACCAACTGTATCGTCCATGCCTATCCCCAGCAGGTGGGGCTGGTCTACCTGACTGCGGCTCTGTATGAAGGCGGCGGGGTAAAGATCACCGTGACCGACCGGGGCGTGGGTATTCCCGACGTGGAAAAGGCGATGCAGCCCATGTTCACCACCGGCAATCCGGAGGAACGGGCCGGGCTGGGGTTCGCGGTGATGCAGAGCTTTATGGATAAGGTGCGGGTGACCAGCACCCCGGGCAAGGGCACCCGTGTGGTGATGACCAAGGCGCTGAGCACAAAACAATGATCCCCCTTTTACATAAGATAATAGAAAGGGGAAGGGAACAATGCCCACAACACTTGGCCCAAGGGAGGAATTCATTGAAAATAATCTGGGGCTGGTCCATGCCTGTGCCGGCCGGTTCCGGGGCAGAGGCGTGGAATACGACGATTTATACTCCGCGGGCTGTATGGGGTTGATTAAAGCCTACGATGGATTTGATCAGGAACGCGGGGTGCAGTTTTCCACCTATGCGGTGCCGGTCATTCTGGGCGAGATCAAAAAGCTTTTCCGGGACGGGGGCACCGTTAAGGTGAGTCGTTCCCTCAAGGAGCTGGGCCTGCGGGTGAGTGCTGCCCGGGAGCGAATGATCAAGCAGAACGGCTGCGAGCCCAGTGTGAGCCAGCTGGCCCAGGCGGTGCAGGCAAAGCCGGAGCAGGTGGCCCTGGCTATTCGAGCCAGTCAGCCGGCACTGTCACTTACTCCGGTGGCGGAGGAGGAAGGCGGCCGGGAGGTGGACATCCCGGTGGAATCCCCGGAAGAGGAGCTGGCGGATCGCATCAGCCTGCAGGAGGTGCTGGCAACTCTGCCGCCTCAGGACCGACAGCTGATCTTTCTGCGTTTTTTCTCCGGCAAGACCCAGAGCGAGACCGCAAAGGTACTGGGGACCACGCAGGTGCAGATCTCCCGCAGAGAACGGAAAATCTTACAGAATCTACGGGGGCAACTGCTGCAGGAATAAAGGTTTCAGGAGGCTTTGGATGGCTTCCTGAATTTTTTTGAATTTTTTTGTCGAAAACGCTTGCATTTTGAAAACAGGTGTGGTATTATAACTGAGCCGTCAAAAACGGCAAGCCGCTGAAAAGCTGATAAAAAATATTTCAAAAAAGTGCTTGACAAACAAGACTTTGCGAGATATAATAAACAAGCTGTCCCGCGAGGGAGAGCGGCACAGGACCTTGAAAATTGAACAATATCGAAGCTTGAACGGAACCTTAATCGTGAT
>NZ_SLUM01000008.1 GCF_004345265.1 Allofournierella massiliensis | reverse complement strand
GCTTGCGCGGCGGTCTTTTTGTTTTGCTCTCTTTCGCCTCCTACTAAGGTTGCAAACTTTCCTCAATTCCCTGTTGACTTTTTATTTGCAGACTTCGTTTCATACAGCGCGCGGATGCGGGGATGCATCTGCCGGAAGCACTCCAGCAGCCGGGGCGAAAACACGCCGCACTCCCCGTTCAGAATCATCTCCAGCGCCTTCTCGTGGGAGAAGGCCGCCTTGTACACCCGGGGGCTGACCAGCGCGTCGTACACGTCCGCCAGAGACACAATCTGCGCACCCACCGAGATTTCATCCCCCTTTAAACCGTGGGGATAGCCCCGGCCGTCCCACCGCTCGTGGTGGTGCATGGCGATGTCGATGGCATATTCGTAGGCGCTGTGATCCCGCATCTGGGGGATGTTCTCCAGCAGCTTTGCCCCCTGCACCGTGTGGGTTTTCATGATTTCAAATTCCTCGGCCGTGAGCCGGCCGGGCTTGTTCAGAATGGCGTCCGGGATGGCGATCTTGCCCACGTCGTGCATCACCGCCGCCAGCGCGATGTCCTCCACGGTCTGCTCGCTGAGCCCCTCGCCCAGCTCGGTGCCGGTGAGCAGCTCCCGGGTGATGCGCTGCAGCCGGCGCACATGGTCGCCGGACTCGCCGCTGCGGAACTCGATGGCCGCCGCCAGCGAAGCGATCATGCCGTGGCCCAGCTCGATGATCCTGCTGGCCTGGGCCAGCAGGGCATCCTTCTGGCGCTCCACCACGCTGTCCAGCCGCCGCCGGGCCCGGAACAGCTCCACCACGCTGCCCACCCGGCGCTGCACCAGATAGGGCACCACCGGCTTGCCGATCACATCCATCACGCCCAGGGCATAGGCCTCCTTCATCATGTCGTCGCCGGTCTCGGCGGTGATCATGAACACCGGCACCTGACTGGTGATGCCCTGCTCATGCAGCCGGCGCAGCACCTCGAGGCCGTTCATTTCGGGCATCATCACGTCCAGCAGCACGGCGCACAGCCGCCCCGGATCTGCCAGAATGCTTTCCAGCCCCTGGCGGCCGTTTTCCGCCTGCTCGATGCGGTATTGCCCGGCAAATATATTTTCCAGAATCGCCCGGTTCATCTCGTCGTCATCCACGATGAGAAGGGTCTCCGGCGCTGCGGAATCTGTCTGCGTCACAGTTGACGAGAACACAGGGGTCACTTCCTTTCCGGTTTGCAGATTTCTGCAAAAAGTGGGGCGCGAGGCCAAGCCCCGCGCCCCATATAAACTATTATAGTATGTGCCGCCGGGTCCCGTCAAATCAAATCTTTGTAACCCTTTGGGGGAGTGTTCCGGGTGTTTTTTCCCGGTTATTCGGGGGCCTTCATGCTCTCCACCATGCTGATGTGGCGCAGCTTGCGGTGCATCACCAGATTCACCAGCGCACTGAACACAAGGGTGAGCAGGGCGCTGAACACATAACTCATCGGTTTGATCGTGCGGCCGAACATCACCGCATCCACCTCCACCGAGTGGATCACGAACATGTGCAGGAAAATGCCCAGCACAAGGCCCACCAGCGTGCCGATCACCGACAGTGCAACCGACTCCCGGTACACGTATGCCGAGACCTCGCTGTCGTAGAAGCCCAGCACCTTGATGGTGGCAATCTCCTTGGTGCGCTCGGTGATGTTGATGTTGGTCAGGTTATACAGCACCACAAAGGCCAGCACACCGGCGGAGACGATGAGCACCACCACGATGATGTCGATCTTCTGCATCATGCCGCTGAAGGTATTCTTCAAGTCGCTGATCTGGCTTACGCCCGCCACGCCCTCGGTTTTGAGCAGGGTGCTGTTCAGCGCGGCGCGGCCCTCGTCGGAATCGTCCGCCGCATGGCCCAGCACCAGATCGAACTCCGGCGCCTGGCCAAAGGCCGCCTCATAGGTCTCGGCGCTCATGTAAACGTAGTTCTCCACGTAGTTTTCCACGATGCCGTCCACCCGGAAGGTACCGGTGCGGCCGTCCTTGTTTTCCAGCGTCACGGTATCGCCCACCGAAAGATTCGCCCGCTCGCTCATCTTTTCGGTGATGACCACCCCGGTTTCCGAGAAGGCCACCGATTCACCGCTCTTTCGCTCGTGCAGATCCACAAAGCTGCCGATGTGGCTGCTCTCCTCGGGCACGAACAGATAGGTCTCGAAGGTGATGTCGCCAAATTCGTTCTCGCTCTGCTCCTGATGCACCAGCGTCCAGTCGGTCACAAGGGAGGTGTCCCCCAGCACCTGCTCCAGCTCGCTGCCCTCGAATTCCTCCGGATCCCGCACGCTCACGGTGAAATCGTAGGTAAACACCTTGCCGAACTGCTTGTTCACGATGTCGCTGATGGAATCGTGCAACCCGAAGCCGGTCACCAGCAGGGCGGTGCAGCCGGCGATGCCCACCACGGTCATGAAAAACCGCTTTTTGTAGCGGAACAGGTTGCGGGCGGTGACCTTGTGGGTGAACTTCATCCGCTTCCACACCGGGCGCACCCGCTCCAGCAGAATGCGCTTGCCGGCCTTGGGGGCCTTGGGCAGCATCAGGGTGGCGGGGGTCTCCATCAAGGTGGCCCAGCAGGCGTTCAGGGTAGCCGCCAGCGTGCACAGGATGGCCGCGCCCGAGGCGATGGCCGCATAGGGAACATTAAACAGACAGTATATCTTAGGCAGAGTATACATCATGGAGTAGGCATTCCAGATTACCGTGGGGAACAGATTGAAGCCCACCAGCAAGCCGAACACACAACCGGCCACGGTGGCGGTCATGGCGTAGATCACATACTTGGCCATGATGGATTTTTTGCTGTAACCCAGCGCCTTCATGGTGCCGATCTGCAGCCGCTCCTCCTCCACCATGCGGGTCATGGTGGTCAGGGCCACCAGCGCCGCCACCAGGAAGAAGAACACCGGGAACACCCGGGCGATGGCCTCCACCTTCTGCACGTTGGATTTCAGCGAAGCGAAGCTCACATTTTCATCCCGGGTGAGCAGGTACCATTCCGGCTCCTCCAGCTCGTCGATCTGCTTCTGGGCGTCGTCCAGCTGCTGCTTTGCGTCGGCCAGCTGCTCCTCGGCGCTCTGCTTCTGCTCGGCGTATTCCGCCTCGCCCTCGCTCAGCTGCTGCTTGGCGTCCTCCAGCTGGGCGGTGCCGTCCTCCAGCTCGGCTTTGGCCGAATCCAGCTTTTCCTGGGCCAGTTCCAGCTCCAGCTGGGCAAGGCCGGGGGCCATGCTCAGTGCGCTCTCGCCCTGAGCAATCTGCTTTTCGCCCTCGGTGATCTGCTTTTTTGCCTCCTCCAGCTGGGTCTTGGCGTCCTCCAGCTGTTTTTCGCCCTCGGTGATCTTGGGCTCGTTTTCCGCGATCTGAGCCTTGGCTTCGTCCAGCTGGGCCTGGGTGTCGTTCAGGGTCTGCTGGCCCTCGGCCAGCGCCTTGTTGGCTTCGTCCAGCAAAGCCTGGGCCGCATCCGCCTGGGCGCGGGCGGTCTCGGCCTGGCCGGCCGCCAGATCCAGCGCCTGCTGGGCGGTGTCCAGCTCAGCCTGCGCGGTCTGTACCCGGGCCTCAGCCTCGGTGCGGGCGGCCAGCAGCGGGGCGGCCTCCTCCGGCTTCTGGGCGGCCCATTCCTCTTCGGTCAGCTCGCCCCGGGCCGCGTCGATGGCCGCCTGAGCATTGGTCAGCTCGGCGTTGGCCGCGTCCAGCGCAGAGGCGGCCTCATCCCGTTTTGTCTGGGCTTCGGCGCGGGCTGCTTCCAGCTGGTCGGCCAGCTGTTTTGCGCTGTCCACCGTGGGCTGCAGCTCGTCCACCCGGGCCTGCAACTTGGGCAGAGCCTCCTGGGCCTGGGTCAGGGTGGGCTCCAGCAGCTGCACCAGCTGTTTTGCCTGTTCCAGCTGCTGCTTGGCGCTCTCCAGCTCCTGGCTCTTCTGCTCCACCTGGGCCACGCCGTCCTCGTATTCCGCCTTGGCGTCGATCAGCTTGGCCTGCGCGTCCGCCAGCTGCTGCTGCTTGGCGCTCAGGGTACCGGGCAGGCTCTCCTTGTTTGCATCCAGCTCGGCCTGCCCGCTGTCGATCTCCTTCTGGGCGTTTTCCAGCTTTTTCTCGTTTTCTTCAATCTCGCTGCGGCCGTCCTCCAGCTCCTCCTCCGCATCCGCCAGCTTCTGCTCCGCTTCGGCTTTGGCGTCCTCGTATTCGGCGGTGGCATCGGCCAGCGCCTCCTCGGCCCCGGTCTTCACCTGCTCATAGCGGATGCGGCTGCGCTCGCCGCTGATGTCCTCGATCTTCTGAGCGGTCAGATCCACATAATCGGTATAGGCATCGGTCAGGCTGTCGTAGGCCTTGGCCCCGGCCACCTGCACATAAATGTCGGTCCACACATCCAGCGTGAAATTCTGCTCACCGGTGTAAAGCACCACGTCCACCGTGCCGTCGCCCACGCTGGCGCTCTCCCGCTCGATGGAAAAATAGGCGCTGGTGCTCACCACGCCCACCACCTTCAGCTCGTTGCGGGCGAAGGTGTCCTCCCAGTCCTCATTTTCCGGCGAGATGGTCAGGGTGTCGCCCACCGAAAAGCCCATGGCATGGTAGTCGGAGCCCTCCTCCACCACGCACTCGTCCTCCTTCACCGGCAGGCGGCCCTCCACCACCTCCATCCGGTTCAGGTAGCCCTGGGGCTCCTTTGCCTCGATCTGATCCAGCGGCACGCTCTGGATGCGGGCCACCAGTGCGTCGCCGGAGGGCGTGTTCACGATGGCGTCCGACGAGTAGGCGGGCATCACCTGCTCCACCCCGTCAATGGCGCGCACCGCCTCCACATCCTCGTCGGTCAGGCCAAGGGTGCCCACGATGCGCAGATCAAACAGGTCGGTCTCGTCAAAAAAGCGGTCGGCGGAATAGCGCATGTCCGGCGTGGTGGCCAGAAGGCCCGCCAGAAAGCCCACGCCCAGAGCCACAATCGCAAAAATGGCCAGAAACCGGCTCAGGCTCTGGCGGATGGTGCGCACCACCGTTTTGCGGTATGTACGTTTCATGGTTTACCACTCGATCCTTTCCACGGGGGTGGGGTTCTCATTCACCTCCACACCGGCCACCTGGCCGTTGCGGATGTGGATCACCCGGTCCGCCATGGCGGTGAGGGCGGAGTTGTGGGTGATCACGATCACGGTGCGGCCGGTCTCCCGGCAGGTGTTCTGCAGCAGGGCCAGCACCTGCTTGCCGGTTTTGTAGTCCAGCGCGCCGGTAGGTTCGTCGCATAAAAGGATCTTGGGATTTTTGGCCAGCGCCCGGGCGATGGACACCCGCTGCTGTTCACCGCCGGAAAGCTGGGCGGGGAAATTGTCCATCCGGTGCTCCAGCCCCACCTGCCGCAGGGTCTGCTCCGCGGGCAGGGGGTCCTTGCTGATCTCATTGGCCAGCTCCACGTTTTCCAGTGCGGTCAGGTTCTGCACCAGATTGTAGAACTGGAACACAAAGCCCACGTCGTAACGGCGGTAGCGGGTGAGCTGCTTCTGGTTGTAGGCGCTCACCTCCTGGCCATCCAGATAGATGCGGCCCTCGTCGCAGCCGTCCATGCCGCCCAGCATGTTCAGAACGGTGGTCTTGCCCGCGCCGGAAGGGCCCACGATCACGCAGAATTCGCCCTTTTCGATGAAAAACGAGACGTGATCCGCGGCCGCGATGCGGTTTTCGCCCATCTGGTAATACTTGCACACGTTATCGAATTCCACAAAATGCCGTTCCATTGCGTCGCTCCTTTTGGGGGAATGGCTCCCCGGTCGTTACCTTTATTATAAACAAAGTTTTTGGGCCACACAACCAACGATCCTGATACAATCCGTGAATTTTTTAAGAAATCCGCCCAAAAATTTCCCAATTCGAGCGCAAAAAAGCCCCCATCCATCGGATGGGGGCAGAAAATTATTCGCCGGTGATCTGGGGCAGCGGGCCGCCGAAATCGAACATCAGCTCCAGCCGGCCGTTCACCGGCTTCCAGCCCGCCCGCAGCCGGTGCTCCACCGCGTCGGTGTGGGCCGGGTCGGCCAGCATCAGCAGGGCCAGATACTGGTCGTGGCCGTAGCGGCAGCACACATCGCCCCGGCGCAAGGTCTGGCTGAGCAAAAAGCGCAGCTCCTGATCCGGGCCGGCGGCTGCGCTGCCCGGCTGGCTCTCCGCGCTCACCAGCAGCAGCACGGTGGTCTGGCCGGTGCGGGCCGCCTGACGCCGGGCCATGGCGTAGAGCATGGGCAGCTGGTCGTACTCGCAGAAATAGGGCCCCGGAGGGGCGTTCTTTTCGTGGTTTGCCAGCTTCTGGCGAATGCGCAGCATCTCCTCCCGGCCCCGACTCTCGCCCTCGGTGGCCCACTGGTGGATGGCCCGCAGCCGGGCCGGTGGCGCCTGACCCTGCCGCTCCATGAGCATTTCGGCCAGAAGCGGATACTGGCTGCGCACCGCCGCCTTCATGTTCAGCCGCTGCATGGCCGCAAAGCGGATGATCTGCAGGCTCATATCGTCCGGGAAGATCAAAAGCGCCTCGGCACAGACCGCCAGTGCCTGCCGGGCTCCGGTGCGTTCCGGGCCGTCCAGCAGCAGGGCCGCGGCCCGCCGTGCGGCAGCCAGCCAGCCGTCCCGCACAAGGGAAGCCTGCCCGGCCACCCAGGGCCGGTCTGCCAGCTGGGGCAGAAAATCCCCGCAGCAGATGCCGTCCAGCTCCTGCCAGGCTTCCAGCGCCCGGGCCGGGTCCGGCTGGTTCACCGCCTGTTCGGCCAGCTGCCCCGCCCGCCACAGGTCCACCTCCAGCACAAGGTCGCCCGCCAGGCGGTACTGCTTGTCCTCCACGGTGATCAGCTCCCGCCCCGCGCCCCGCTGCTCCAGCAGCCGGCGCAGCGAGTAGGCGGCGTTTTTCAGCGCACCCGCCGGGTTATGGCTCTCCTCCCCGGTCCAGAGCAGGCCGGCCAGCGCCTCGTTGGAAAGGGGTGCGCGCCCGTTGATGGCAAGCAAAGCCAGCAGCTCCAGATTCTTGTTGATGCGCTCGCCGTGGCGCACCAGCGGCTGGTCGTCCAGCCAGACGGCCAGCCCGCCGAAGGTTTCCACCCGCATGACATGCCGCTCCATGGCACCGCTCCTTCCGCGCCGCAAACGCCCGGCGCTGTTGTTTTTTCCCATTATACCGGCTTTGGCGGTTTTTGTATAGCCGTTTTGTATGAAAAACGGCCCGGGGCATGGCCCCAAGCCGTTTGCTTGCTCTGTTACAGATTATCGTCCGCCTTTACCACCGCCTTGCCGGTGTTCACCTCCAGGTCGAAGAAGGGGTGCAGCTCCTCGTTTTCCACCACCCGCTTGTACAGCGAGGAGGAAACCTCACCGAACATCTCCACCTGGCCCATGTTGCATTCCAGCGCATAGCCGTACTGCTCCGGCCGGGGGGTGCGCAGGGTCACGCTGCCCGCGTTCACCTCCACCTTCGCGGTGTCGTTCACGGTGCCGCTCACATCCACGCTGCCCGCATCGGCACTCAGGTCCATGGAATCGGCCTGCACCCGGCGCAGCTGTACGCTGCCCGCCTGTACATCCACTTCCAGATTCCCGCAGGCCAGCTCCTCGCCGGTGATGGCTCCGGCGCTGCACTCCAGCTCCACCGCATCGTACCAGGCATCCCGGGGCAGCACCACCTCCACGGTGTCGTCGCTGCCGTGGTTTTGGCTGTGGTTGTGTTCACTCCACACCTTCAGCTTCCACACGCCGTTCTCTCTGGTGCTGTCCACCAGAACCCCGTCACAGCCGTCGCTGTTCAATGCGAAATCATCGCCCAGCGTCAGCTCCAGATGGCCCGCCTGCACGTTGAAATCCAGCTCCCGGATCTCGCCGGTTCCGCGGGGAATCTGCCCGCTGTCCGACCCGGAAAGCGCCAGAGAAGGCTCTCTTGCCGCTGTCGAATTCCCGGCCCTGCAGCTCCAGCCCCACATCCAGTCGTCCTCATCGTCCCAGTCCCAGTCGTCGTGATCCCGGTCGCCCCAGCCCCAAATGGGCTTGGAGCCGGAAATCACATTGTTGCGGCTGAAGGCCTCGCCCCATACGCCGCCGGCAACGGTGCCCAGCACACACAGGAGAATGCCGGGGATCAGCAGCCCCAGCGCCGCCATGAAGCAGTATTTTACCAGACGTTTCATTGCTCATTCCCCCTCGCTTTTTTCTGTGCCATCGCTTCCTTTGCCCGGTTCCAGCCGCGCACCGCCATGCGCCACAGCCAGACCAGCAGCATGCACAGCGCAAACCCCACGCCCAGCATCGCAAAGCCCAGGGCCACATCCAGCACGCCCATGCCAGCCACCAGCAGGGCGGTGCCCACGCCGGCGCCGATGGTCAGAAAGCCCTTGACCGTTACAATGATTCCGGCAATGACGACCGCCGCGCCGCTGAACACCAGCGCCACCGCCGTGATGATCACCGCCAGCAGAGCCCCGAACACCGTGCCCAGCACGCTCAGCCACAGGGGCGAAAGAATGAGCAGAGCCGCCACCACCGCCACCCAGAACAGGGTGCGGTTGTCGTTTTTCGGCGCTGCGCCCGGGTACTGGGGCGGGTTTGCATAGCGGGCTGCACCGCCGGCCGCAGCCTGCCCGGCGCCCGGCGCCTGATAACGGGGCGGAATGCGGCTGCCCGGCACGTTGGCCTTGATGATGGCAGCCACCTTTTCCGGGCTGCCCAGCTCGGCCAGCACCGCCTGCTCCTGCTCCGGGCCGGCCTCGTCGAAATATTCCTCGTAATAGCGCAGGGCCTCCTCCCGTTCCTCCGGGGTCACGTCCGCCAGCAGGCGGTTCAGCCGCTGCAAAAATTCCTGTTTCGTCATTGCTCTTCTCCCTCCAGCAGCATGGAATCAATCTGTTTTTTATACTCGATCCACTCGGCCCGGTATTGCTCCAGTGCCCGGGCCCCCGCCTCGGTGAGCCGGTAGTACCGGCGGTTGCGCCCGGCAAAAGCCTGATCGTAGGTTTCCAGGTACCCTTCCTTCTGCAGGCGGCGAAGCACCGGGTACAGGGTACTTTCGCTCACCGTCATGATTCTGCGCACGTCCTGGGTGATCCGGTAGCCGTAAGTGGGCTCCTTCGCCGCCGTGCTCAGCACCAGCGCATCCATCAGCGCCGCTCCGTTGTTGAACGCCACGCCGTCGCCTCCCTTTCTGTTTCTGATAATATTATATTTCGTATAATATTAAATGTCAATATAATATTATGAAATTAAAAAGGGAGCCCCGGCATGCCGCCGGGGCTCCCTTCGGGATCGTATTTAACTGTTCTGCCCTTTTTTAAAGATGATGAGCTTGGAGAAGATGTAGTTGAACAGGATGACCAGCACCTGATCCACCAGCTTTACCGCCAGGAACCACACGCCCTGCCAGCCTTCCGGCACCAGCGCCGCGCCGAGCAGATCTACGCCGATCCACATGATGGCCACGTCCATCACCAGCGTGCCCAGGCGGCAGCCGATGAAGGAGGCGAACTCCCGCAGCGCGTCCATTCCCTTACTGTGGCTGCGGAACACCCAGATGCGGTTGGTGCAGTAGGCAAACAGGATGCAGACCACATTGTCCAGCAGGGTGTTCCAGGTGGTGGGCATGCCCATCCAGCGGAACACCAGCGCCAGCACGATGTTCAGCAGCGTGGCCAGCCCGCCGAAAAACAGGTAGGCCAGCTGCTCGTAATACTTCTCAATCAGCCCTTTCAGCTTTTCGATCATCCCTCAATGACCTCCACGGTCTTCATCACAACGGGGGTCACGGGGCGATCCTGGAAGCCGGTGGGAGTGTTGGCGATCTCGTCCACCACGTCCATGCCGCTGACCACGCGGCCGAAGGCAGCGTAGCCGCCGTCCAGATGGGGGGCGTCCTCGTGCATGATGAAGAACTGGCTGCCGGCGGAGTTGGGATCCATGGCGCGGGCCATGCTGATCACGCCGCGCTCGTGCTTGATGGGGTTCTTCCAGCCGTTGCGGGCGAACTCACCCTTGATGTGCCAGCCGGGGCCGCCCATGCCGGTGCCCTCGGGGCAGCCGCCCTGGATCATGAAACCGGGGATGATGCGGTGGAAGGTCAGGCCGTTGTAGAAGCCCTCGTTCACCAGCTTGAGGAAGTTCTCCACGGTGATGGGTGCGGCCTGAGCGTCCAGCTCCAGGTCGATGGTCTTGCCGTTTTCCATGGTGATGCGTACCATAGTAAAATCTCTCCATTCTTTGTTTTTGTGATCCGGGCAGCCAGAACCGCCCGCGCAAAAAAAGAAGGGCGACCTGGCGCACAGCCGCACGCCGGGCCGCCCTCTGCGGCTATTATAGCATAATGCGAAGCGTTATGGTATCATTCGCCCTTTTTTCCGGTGTTCCCACCGGGGAAAAGGTCAGCCCTCCAGCTGAGCAGCCTTCTCGATCAGCTCGGCGCAGGCGTCGATGCCCAGCGCCGCGTTCAGGCACATGTCGTAATACTGGGCCTCGCCCCAGCGGTTCTGGGTGTAGTAATTGTAGTAGGAAGCGCGGCGCTTATCCTCCTTCTGGATGCTCAGTTCCATGACCCGGTCCTCAGTGCCGGGAGCGAAATCCCCCGCCGCCAGCGCGAACTTCTTGCGGAAATCCATGGTGGCGTGCAGAAAGACCTTCAGCACATCCGGCCGATCCCGCAGCACATAGTCGGCGCAGCGGCCCACGATCACGCAGGGGCCCTTTTCCGCCAGCTGGGAAACGATGTGGGACTGGATGATGTAGACCTGATCGTTCAGCGGCAGATCGCCGCCCATGGTGTACAGGCTGTACAAAAGGCTGGCGGAGTGGCGCTTTTCCACCGCCGCGATGGACTCCTCGGAAAGGCCGCTCTCCTTGGCGGCCATGGTGATGAGCTCCTTGTCGTAGAACGGGATGTTCAGATCCTGGGCTACCTTGCGGGCAATGTCCAGGCCGCCGGTGCAGTGCTCACGGCTGATGGTGATGATGTTGCGCTTCATACAATTGACCCCCTTTATGGCGGTGTTTCCGCCTTGTGGCTTTTATTGTGCACGGCGCAAGGCTTCGCGCCGTCGCGTTCGCAGAAATGGCCGGTCAGTTTCCGGTATGCACCTCGCCCACCAGACCGCCGCCGCTGGAATCAATGGCGTACACGGTCAGCCGGCCCGCCTCACTGAGCAGCTCAGGGGGCAGCTGTACCGCCCCCGCCGACGTGCGGCGCAGGTAGTGGAAGGCCTTGTGGGCGGTGGTGGCGTGGGCCACGCCGTCCGGCACGGTGCAGGCCAGCGTGCCCTCGAAGTCCTCGGGCAGGGGCAGATCCTCGCCCTCGGCGCTCTGGAACAGGTAGCAGCCCAGCTGCTCCAGCGCCCGCAGCCCCACCCGGCGGCGGATGGGATGGCCCGCATCCTCGCCGGGGTGCTTGCCGGTGATGATCACCGCCTCGCCGCTGTAAGCCGCCCAGAATTCCTTTGCCGGATAGCGGGTCTCCGCCTGCCGGTCGGTGGGGGCCAGGCTGTCGTTCACCAGCACATACACCTGGTCGTTTTCCAGCGCAAAGCCCCGCAGAGCCATGCACTGATCCGCCCCGGTGGCAAAGGCCCCCGGCAGCACCGGCAAACCCAGGCGGGCGGCATCCTCGCTGTTTGCAGCGTAGTGCATGCGCAGGCCGATGGAATGCCCCGCCTTCACCTGCTGCCACACTGCTGCCGGGTCCAGATAGGCCCGGTAGGCCTGGTAGCCGTAGCCGCCGGCCAGCGCCGTCATGAAAGCATAGTTGAAGCAGTCGCCCAGCGCAAAGTCCCGCATGCCCCAGGCCAGCTCCTCGGGCAGGGCATCCTGCCCCCAGCGGTTGATCATGGAGGCCAGGGTCACCGCCGCGCTCATGCTCCCGGCAAACACCGGATCCCGCAGCTGCTGGCTGTACGCGGGCAGGCGCAGCAGCCGGCCGTAGGGCTCGGCGTCCTCCCAGCGCCAGTCCACCGGGCGCACGCTGGCGGCCAGCAGACGCACCAGCGGGGTGAGCTGCTCGTCGTTGGTATAAAGGTAGATCCGCAGCTGGGCAAGGCTGGCCCGCCCCGCCGGGATATGAATGGTATCGCCGTTCACATAGGCGGGCTTTGCCGCCTCCTGATGCAGGCTCTCGCGCCGGATGTAGGGGCTCCATTTGCCCAGCGTCAGCCAGCCGGTCCACTCGCCGTCCACCAGTACCCGGGCCTGGGCCTCCACCACCGTGCCGTTGGGCGTCTCCGCATTCCAGCTCACGGTCAGCTGCCGGAAGGCCGGGAAGCGGATTTCCGGCGAGGTGAAGCAGCCGTACAGCACATACCGCCCGCCGGACTGCTCCAGGCAGACGGCGTTCTCGGTCAGGGCCACGTTATCCAGCCCGCCCTTGGTAAAGGCATCGGTGCCGCTCATCAGATACAGGTTTTTCAGCATAGAGCCAATCCTTTCCGGTCAAGGGGGCGCCGGTTTTTTCACACGCCCCGCGTTCTACCTTTATCCTATCCTTTCGGGGGCGTTCTGTCAAGTAAAACGCCTGTTTGCGCCCCCTTCTTTGTGTAACTTGCACGGTATTTTGCCCGCCTGCCCCACAAAAATGCCCGGTCTCCGAAAAAAGGAAACCGGGCACGGGCAGGCTTCAGCGCTCCTCCTGCTGCCAGCCGTCACCCGCCCGGCGGAAGGCGACCGGCGCAGGGGCGTTGAGCAGCTCCAGAATGGAAGCGTCATAGTTGCAGATGGTGTTCAGGTGGTAAAACTCAAAATGGGCGGCATCCGCCATGTAGTCGGCGTCCTCGTCCCCGGCAAAGATGCGCCAGCCGCTGTCCGGCGCGTTCGGGTCCAGGGGCTGCTCCCGGAACAGGTAGCCCACCGGCAGTCCGTCCACGGTGATCCGGTCGCTGGCGATGCAGGCCACCTTGTCGCCGCCCTCGTAGCCGGTGAGCACCGGCCGCAGCTGGCCGGGGTTCAGCTTATACTGCTTGGGCGGGCGCTTGTACCAGGCGGCAGCCTGCCAGGGGCCGGTGAGCAGCTGCTCCAGCACCCGGCAGTTCAGCTCCACGTACTGGCGCATCTCGTCCTTGTCCACCCTGTTTTCCTCGGCCATCTGGCCCCGGAACATGTCGTAGCAGGCGCCGCACAAATAGCCCGCCGCGTATTCCAGAAAGCTGTCGTACCGGTCGGAAGCGGCGGAGGCCAGCGGCCGGGCCTTCTGCCAGAACTCCTCCTCGGTGATGATGCCCGCCGCGGCCGCTGCCCGCCACAGGCCCAGCCGCTCGGCGCAGTCGAAGGCAAAAAAGCCCTTGCGCCCGGCAATGGGGGCCAGCAGCTCGGCAAAATCCTTGCAGGCATTGAACAGAAACCGGCCCCGCTCGTCCAGTGCGTTCACGTCAAAGCAGGGGCGGCCCTTCCAGAAGCTGCGAAACTGGGTGTAGTCGTTCTGGGTGTTGTATTCCTTTTCCGCAAAGGCCGCAAGGCCCTGTGCATCGTCTGCACCATACAGCTTGCGGCAGTGCTCCCGCACCGCGGCGGCGTCGCCGCCGTCCCGGCTGCAGAGAAACAGCTTTTCCGCACCCATGGCCCCGGGGATGCCGGGCACCTTGCGCAGAGCCGCCGGGCCGGTGAGCAGCAGGGCGAACTGCTCCGGGCTGCAGGGGGCCGCCGCCTCCTTTTTCTCCGCCTTCATCCGATCCAGAAATTCCAGCAGCGCGGCGGCCAGATCATAGTTATCCCGGCGCAGGGGCCGTTTGTGGTTGAATACGTTCATTGCTTTGCTCCTTTTCCGTTTATCCCTCAGGCTTTGTATTTGGTTTTCCATTTGCCGCTCACAAACCGGCCCACAAAGAAGGCGCTGCGGCAGACCCAGTCGATGACCATGGCGATCCACACACCAACGGCGCCCATGCCGAAGCCGATGCCCAGCACATAGCTGAAGCCCAGCCGCCAGATCATCATACTGGCAATGCTCACGGTCATGGTGAAGCGCACATCGTTGGCTGCGCGCAGGGCGTTGGGCAGCACAAAGGCCACCGGCCACAGCACAATGCCGCAGGCGCAGTGGATGAATACCAGCAGCCAGGCCAGCTGATGGGTCTCGGCCGAGATGTTGTAAAGCCCCAGCAGCAACGGCATGCCCAGAATCACCGCCAGATTCAGCGCGCCGTCCACCAGATAGGTCAGGCCCACCAGCTTTTTGGTATAGGAGATGGCGGCCTTCTGATCCTGCGCGCCGATGCACTGGCCCGCCACTGTGATGAGCCCCAGGCCGATGGCCTGCCCCGGAATGCAGCCGATGCTGTCCAGATTGTTGGCCACCGCGTTGGCGGAGATCTGGGCGGTGCCGAACACCGCGATGATGCTCACCACCAGCACCCGCCCCAGCTGGAACAGGCTGTTCTCAAAGGCGGAGGGAATGCCGATGTTCAGAATGCGCAGCGCCATGCCCCGGTGCAGCCGCAGGCACTGGGCAGCCTTCACATGCACCAGATTGGCCGGGTTCGAAGCCCGCCACAGAATCAGCCCCGCGGCCATGGCACGGCCCACCAGCGAGGGCAGGGCCACACCGGCCACACCCATGCCCAGACCGAACACGCAGATGGCGTTGCCCGCCACGTTCACCGCGTTCATCAGAATGCTCACCTGCATGCTGATTTTGCTGTTGCCCATGCTGCGGAACAGCGCCGCACCCGCGTTGTACAGGGCAATGAAGGGGTAGGAGGCCGCCGAGATACGCAGATACAAAAGCGCCGCGTCCATCACATCCGGCTCAATCTGGCCGAACAGAAGGCCCAGCAGCGGCCGGGCAAAGGCCAGTGCCAGCGCCATGATGCCCACGCCCGCCAGCGCCGCCAGATGGAACAGCTGGCCCGCGCCGTTTTTGGCGCTTTCCACATCCCGTGCGCCCAGATACTGGCTGATGACCACCGCGCCGCCGGTGGCCAGCGCCGCAAAGATGTTAATAATGAGCACGTTCAGCATATCCACCAGCGAAACGCCGGAGATGGCCGCCTCGCCCGCGTATGACACCATCATCGTATCCGTCATGCCCACCGTTACCGCCAGAAACTGCTCCACCACCAGCGGGGCCAGCAGCCGGGTCAGATCCCGCCGGGTAAAATGCACGCGCTTTTCACACGTTGCTTCCAAAATAAAACACTTCCCTCACACCCGGCCTCCGGCCGGTTTTTATCTTCCTGTTCAATTTTAGGCCCGGCGGCGGCCAATTGCAAGGGCACCCGCCCGCAGGGCAGTTGGAGCGCGGGGAAACTTTCTTTTTTATTTTACGCAAAACCTATTGTTTTTTGCCCTTTGTTTGCTATACTGATAATATATCCTAAATATAATTCAAACAACGGTGCGCGGTGTTTGCCGCGCGGCAAAGGAGAGCATAAAAATGGACGTTCGTTTCTTTTTCAGCATGTCGTACGGCGTATACATCGTGACCAGCATGAACGGCGAGACCCCCGTGGGCTGCACCGCCAACAGCGCCATGCAGATCACCGCCGAGCCTGCCACCATCGCGGTGAGCATCAACCATGAAAACCTGACCCACAAGGCCATCTCGGAAAGCGGCATGTTCGCGCTGAACGTGCTCAGCGAGGCCAGCGACCCGGGCCTGATCGGCGGCTTCGGCTTCCGCTCCAGCCGTGACGTGGACAAGTTCGCCGGCGTGGCCTGGCACTATGAGCAGGGCCTGCCCGTTCTGGAGGACACCATGGGCTGGGGCCTGTGCAAGGTGATCGACAAGATGGAGACCGAGACCCACACCGTGTTCCTGGGCAAGGTGATCGACACCGGCGTGTTCGCCCAGACTGCCCCCGCCATGACCTACGAATACTATCATAAGGTAATCAAGGGCTCCAGCCCCAAGACCGCCCCCACCTATGTGGCCCCCGAGGCGGTGGCTGAGCTGCCGGTCACCAAGACCCAGTGGGTGTGCACCGTGTGCGGCTACATCTACGAGGGCGACCAGCTGCCCGCCGGCTTCACCTGCCCCCTGTGCGGCGTTGGCCCCGAGTTCTTTGAGAAGAAGAGCGTGGAGGTGAGCGCCGAGGAGGCAAAGCCCGCTTCCGCCTCCGGTACCAAGTGGGTGTGCACCGTTTGCGGCTACGTCTACGAGGGCGACGAGCTGCCCGAGGGCTACACCTGCCCCCTGTGCGGCGTTGGCGCCGAGTTCTTCGAGAAGCAGGCCGCTCCCGCTGCCGACACCGACGAGAACACCGAATGGGTATGCTCGGTTTGCGGCTATGTGTACGAGGGCGCCCAGCTGCCCGAGGGCTACACCTGCCCCCTGTGCGGTGTGGGCGCCGAGCAGTTCGAGAAGCGCAGCAAGTAACCCCTTCACCCTTAAAAGGCGGCACGGAAAATCCGTGCCGCCTTTTTTCGTTTCTTCTCATCGGAAACACACAGAAAAAGCCCCGGCAGAATCCACCGGGGCTTTTTCTGTTTTGTGTATATGCGAAGAAAACGAAAAGGTTTAGTTGTTGACCAGCTGGCCGCTCACGATGTAGACCACCCACTCCGCCAGGTTGGTGGAATGGTCGCTCATGCGCTCCAGATACTTGGCGATCATCAGCTGATCCACCCGCTGGCGCACCTCCTCCGGGTGCTTCTGCATCCGGTCGCACAGCTCCTCGCACACCTGCAGGAAGTAGTCGTCCTGCAGATCGTCCTGGCCGATCACGGCGCGGGCCTTGTCCTCGCTGAGCTCCACGAAGGCGGTCACGGTCTCCTTGACCATGGTCTTCATCAGGCAGAACATCTTCTCCATGGGAGCGGGCAGCTCCACGGCGGGCTTGGCCGCCAGCTGCACGATGTATTCGGAAATATCGCTGCAGTGGTCGGCAATGCGCTCCAGATCCGAAATCATGCGCATGATGGAGGCAATGCGCCGCCAGTCACCGGCCACCGGGGTCTGGGTGAGCACCAGCTCCAAGCAGGCTTTCTCGATGTTGCGTTCCATCTGGTCGATGGCTTCGTCGCCGTCGATGATGGCCTGGGCGGTTTTCATGTCCAGCTTCTGCAGGGCCTTCCAGGTCTGGTCGATGGAAGTCTCGATGGTCAGGCCCATCTGCTTCACCGCGTCGTACAGCGCCTGCAGGTCGTTGTTGTAGTTGATGCGTGTCATCATAATATTCAGATTCCTCCCTTAGCCGAACCGACCGGTGATGTATTCTTCCGTCTTGGGGTTCTTGGGGTTGGCAAACAGCTCCTTGGTGGGGCCGTACTCGATCAGAGAGCCCAGCAGGAAGAAGGCGGTCTGGTCAGAAATACGGGCAGCCTGCTGCATGTTGTGGGTAACAATGACCACCGTGTAATCCTTTTTCAGCTCGTCCATCAGATCCTCGATGCGCAGGGTGCTGCCCGGATCCAGAGCACTGGTGGGCTCATCCATCAGCAGCACGTCCGGCTGCACCGCCAGCGCGCGGGCGATGCACAGGCGCTGCTGCTGGCCGCCGGAAAGGCCCAGCGCGCTCTTCTTCAGCCGGTCCTTCACCTCGTCCCAGATGGCGGCGCCGCGCAGGCTCTTCTCCACCAGCTCGTCCAGCTCCTTCTTGCTGTGGTTGCCGTGCAGGCGGGGGCCGTAGGCCACGTTGTCGTAGATGCTCATGGGGAACGGATTGGGCTTCTGGAACACCATGCCGATGCGGCGGCGCAGGTCGGTCACGTCCACGTCCTTATCCAGAATGTTCTTGCCGTGGAACAGAGCCTCGCCGGTGATGCGCACATTGGGAACCAGATCGTTCATCCGGTTCAGGGTCTTTAAGAAGGTGGACTTGCCGCAGCCGGAGGGACCGATCAGGGCGGTGATCTTCTTTTCAGGGATGGCGATGTCGATGCCCTTCAGCGCCTCGGTCTCGCCGTAATAAAGATGCAGGTCCTTTGCCTGCAGGATCGCGTTTTCGCTCATGTTGGCTGCTCCTTTACTTCTTCTGCTTCATTTTGACCTGTACCAGACGGGTGGCCATGTTGATCAGGAATACCAGAATCAGCAGAATGGCCGCGATGGCAAAGGCCACCTCGAATTCACCGCGCTCGGCGGCGTACATGTACAGCGCGACGGACAGGGTACCGCCGCCCCGGGTGTAGGCTTCAAAAATGTTGGAGGCGATGATGGTGGCGCTGCCCGCGGTGAACAGCAGGGCGGCGCTTTCGCCCACGATGCGGCCCACTGCCAGAATGCAGCCGGTGATGATGCCGCTGATGGAGGAGGGCAGCACGATGGTGCGGATCATGTACCACCGGGTGGCGCCCAGACCCAGCGCGCCCTCACGGTACCCGGCGGGCACGGTTTTCAGGCTTTCCTGGGTGGTGCGGATGATGGTGGGCAGGATCATGATCACCAGCGTCAAACTGCCGGACAAAAGGCTGGAGCCAAAGCCCAGCATCTGCACGAACACCAGCATGCCCACCAGGCCGTAGATGATGCTGGGGATGCCCGCCAGCGTCTCGGTGGTGAACTCCACCACCTTGATGAAGGTCTTGCTGGTGGCGTACTCGGTCAGGTAGACCGCCGCGCCCACGCCCAGAGGCAGAGCGATGATCAGGGTCAGCAGAATGATGTACAGGGTATTGAGCAGGTTCGGCAGGATGCCGATGGTGTCCTTGATGACACTGGGTTTGGTGGAGAGCAGCTGCCAGGTGATGTTGGGGATGCCCCGCACGAAGATGTAGCCCAGCAGAGCCACCAGAACGGCCACGGTCAGGAAGGCGCTGCCGTAAACCAGCACCTTCAGCACGGTCGCCTTTGCTTTGCGTTTTGCGGAATGGCTCACTGTTTCTCCCCCCGTTTCAAAAAGGTATTGAGCAGCCAGTTGATCAGCATGATGAACACGAACAGCACCAGGCCGATACTGAACAGGGCCTGCTTCTGCAGGCTGCCGTCTGCGGCATAGCTCATCTCGCTGGCCACGGCGGTGGTCAGGAAACGCACGCTCTTGAACAGGCCGGGCATGTTGGCCACGTTGCCGGCCACCATCATCACGGCCATGGCCTCGCCCACGGCACGGCCGGCGCCCAGCACAATGCCGGCCGCAATGCCGCTGCGGGCGGCGGGCACGCTCACCTTGAACACGGTCTCGATCCAGGTGGCGCCCAGGCCCAGGCTGGCCTCCTCATACTCCGGCGGAACGGCCCGCAGGGCGGTCTCGCTCACCGAGATGATGTTGGGCAGAACCATGATGGCCAGCACCAGAATGGCGCTGAGCAGGCAGCTGCCGCTCTTCAGATCAAAGGTTTTCATCACAGTGGGCACCAGCACGATCATACCGATCAGGCCGTAAACCACACTGGGGATGCCGGCCAGCAGCTCCACCGCGGGCCGCACCAGAGCGGCCAGCTTCGGGGGGGCCAGCTTTGCCAGGAACACGGCGGTGAGCACACCCACCGGCACGCCGATGATCAGCGCGCCCAGCATGCCCCACACGCTGGTCAGGATAAAGGGCAGGATGCCGAACTGAGGCTCGGCAGCGGTGGATTTCCAGACGGTACCCAGCAGAAAGTCCACAGGGCCGATCTTGACGATGGCGGGCAGGCCGGCCCACACCATGTAGATGGTGATCAGGGCCACCGCCGCGATGGAGACCATTCCGCAGATGAAGAACACTGCGTTCATGATCCGCTCGATGCTCTGTTTCAGTTTCATAGCGCTTTTCCTCTTCGTTACTCGCTTTGCACACACTGCGGTTTTTTGCCGCAAAAAGCCGCCGGAACCTGCGTAGATACGTATTTTCCGGCGGCGATGCCTAACAAACTTGCTTCATTTCGCCGGCATGCCGACCTTTGGGGGTGTCAGGCGAAGGCATGTAGCCTTCTTGTTAAACCATGGGTACCGCGCCGGCGGCAGCGATCAGCTCAGCAGCGTCCTCGCTCAGGGCGAAGTCGTAGAAAGCCTGGGCCTGAGCGCTCAGCTCCTCGCCGTCCTTGGTCACGAACACGAAGGGGCGCTGGATCTTGTAGCTGCCGTCCTTCACGGTCTCTTCGCTGGCGGTAACGCCGTCCACGGTGACCATCTTCACGGTGTCGTCAACGCTGGCCAGAGAAACGTAGCCGAAGGCGTTGGGGTTGGCGGCCACACCGGCCAGAACGGCGCCGGTGCTGGTCAGCTCCTGCTCGTAAGCGCACTTGTCTTCCACGCCAACGATGCTCTCGAAGCCGTCGCGGGTGCCGCTGCCGGCCTCACGGCCGATCAGAACAACGGGGGCATCGGGGCCGCCCACTTCGCTCCAGTTGGTGATCTCGCCGGTAGCCAGCTTTGCAATCTGCTCCAGGCTCAGGTCCTCAACGGTGTTCTCGGTGTTCACCACGATGGCGATGCCGTCCAGCGCGAAGGTGGTCTCCTTCAGGCCCTGGGCCTTCTCCTCGTCCTTCAGCGCACGGCTGGACAGGCCGATGTCCAGGGTGCCGTCGGCAGCACCGGTCACGCCGGCGCCGCTGCCGGTGGGATCATAAGTAACGTCCACGCTGGGGTTGGCTTCCATGAAGGCCTCGCCCAGAGCACCGATCACCTTCTCCACGCTGGTGGAACCGCCGGTGGCTACCGCGCCGCTCAGATCGGCGGTGGTCTCTTCGGCAGTGCTGGCGGTGGTGCTGGTGGCAGCGGTGCTGTCGGTGGTGCTGGTGGTAGCGGTGCTCTCAGAGCCACCGCAGGCTACCAGACCGGCAGCCATAACACATGCAATAGCCATTGCCATAAAACGCTTCATTTTCATTTTGTCTTACTCCCTCTTCTTCTCAATTCATTCCAATGAATCTCATCCGGTCTCCCCGCTCCTGTAAGCGGAGTTTCGGTCTCGTTTGCGCTTCGCTTTCCCGCGAAACTGGTATCATTATACCGCCCGCTTTGCAAAATCCGCCCGCATGGTTCGGTTAGGCTTTTGTTAAACCGCCCAATTTTTTGTAAAGAAATTTTACAAAACCACCAATCCACGCCCTTTCCATCCGGGGGAATGTTAAGTTTATGTTTGTGAGCAATTTCACCGCCTTCAAACCGGCCAGACCCGGAAAAGGCAGTGCTTTCCTTATATATATGGGCCGTTGGCGGCACGTTCCGCTGTTTTATGCTATCGAATCACCCTTTTAAAGCAAAAAAGCCTTGACGGAAGTACCAAACAGGTTCTATAATGGTCACATTATAAAAGCCAATCACAGACGGCGGCGCATATCCACCGGCCGCAAAAGGGAGGACCTGTTTCATGTTGGAGATCAAAGTAACCAAAACCACCACCCCCAAGGAAAAGCCCGATCAGAACAATCTGGGCTTCGGCACCCATTACACCGACCACATGTTCCGCATGGACTACACCGAGGGCCAGGGCTGGCATTCGCCCCGCATCGAGCCCTATCAGCCCATTTCGCTGGATCCTGCCGCCATGGTGTTCCACTACGCGCAGGAGAGCTTTGAAGGCATGAAGGCCTACCGCACCGCCGAGGGTCAGGTGCAGCTGTTCCGCCCGGAGAAGAACGCCGAGCGCCTGCAGAGCACCCATGAGCGTCTGTGCATCCCCACCATTCCGGTGGAGGATTTTGTGCAGGCCGTGAAGGCTCTGGTGGATATGGACCGTGACTGGGTGCCCAGCGCCCCCGGCACCAGCCTGTATCTGCGGCCCTTCACCATCGCCACCGAGCCTCATCTGGGTGTAAAGCCCAGCGCCACCTATGAATTCATCGTCATCGCCTCCCCCTCCGGCGCCTACTACGCCGAGGGTCTGGATCCGGTGAAGATCTATGTGGAGGACGAGTATGTGCGCGCCACCCCCGGCGGCACCGGCTTCATCAAGTGCGGCGGCAACTACGCGGCCAGCCTGGCGGGCCAGATGAAGGCCCACGAGCTGGGCTACAGCCAGGTTCTGTGGCTGGACGGCGTGGAGCGCAAGTATGTGGAGGAAGTGGGCAGCATGAACTGCTTCTTCAAGATCGACGGCGTGATCCGCACCGCCCCCACCGTTGGCACCGTGCTGCCCGGCATCACCCGCATGAGCTGCATTGAGCTGCTGCGTGACTGGGGCTACACTGTGGACTGCGACAGCCGCCTGTCCATTCAGGAGGTCATGGAGGCCGCCCACGCCGGCAAGCTGGAAGAGGTGTTCGGCACCGGCACCGCCGCGGTGGTCAGCCCGGTGGGCAAGCTGTACTACGAGGGCGACGAGGTAACCGTGAACGACGGCAACATCGGTCAGGTAACCCAGCGCCTGTACGACACCCTCACCGGCATCCAGTGGGGTGTTCTGCCCGACGAAAAGGGCTGGATCGTGAAGGTCTGATTGCTTCCTTTGCAAGACAAAACAAAAAGGCATCGGGAATTTTCCCGATGCCTTTTTGTTTTGTTTTCTGCTTGAGGCTCAGCCCTGCCGGAAGCGGGCCAGAAATTCCGCAGTGCGCTCGCTTTTGGGGTTCTCGAACAGCTGGTGCGGCTCGCCCTCCTCGCAGATCACGCCGTCGGCCATGAACACCACATGGTTGCTCACGTCCCGGGCGAAGGCCATCTCGTGGGTGACCACGATCATGGTCATGCCCTCGGCGGCCAGCTTCTGCATCACGTTCAGCACCTCGCCCACCATCTCCGGGTCAAGGGCGCTGGTGGGCTCGTCGAAGAGCAGCAGCTCCGGCTCCATGGCCAGCGCCCGGGCAATGGCCACACGCTGCTGCTGGCCGCCGGAAAGCTGGCTGGGCTTTGCGTTCACATACTCGGCCATGCCCACCTTTTCCAGATAGAACAGTGCCTTCTTCTCCGCCTCGTCCCTGCTGCGCTTCAGGGCCTTGCGCTGGCCCAGCATGCAGTTTTCCAGCACGGTCAGGTTGGAGAACAGGTTGAAGGACTGGAACACCATGCCCACCTTGGTGCGGTAGGCGGGAATGTTGCCGTTTTCGCTGATGTTCTGCCCGTGGAACAGAATCTCGCCGCCGGAGGGCGTCTCCAGCAGGTTCAAACAGCGCAGAAGGGTGGACTTGCCGCTGCCGGAGGGGCCGATGATGGTGGTCACGTCGCCCTTGCAGACAGTGAAGTTGATGTCCCGCAGAATTTCCCGCGGGCCGAAGGATTTATTCAGGTGGCGCACCTCTACGATGGCGCCGTTCTGGGTGGTATTCATCTTGCTCGTCCCCCTTTTCTCACAGATCCAGATTGGCGGTGCGCGGCTTGCCGTGCTCCACATAGGGAGGGGCGTTCAGGCCGCCGGTCTGCTTCACCAGCTCGTAGCTGGATTCGCCGTCCATCCGCTTTTCCACCCAGCGCAGAATGGCCGAGCAGACCAGAGTCATCACCAGATAGATGGCCATCTCGATCACCGCCGAGGGGAAGTAGGCGTAGGTGGCGCCCACCACACCCTTGTGGATGCTGAACAGCTCGGCCACGCCGATGATGAACAGCACCGAGGTATCCTTGATGTTGATGATCAGGTTGTTGCCGATCTGGGGCATGATGTTGCGCAGCGCCTGGGGCAGAATGATGCTGGTCATGGTCTGCACATGGGTCAGGCCGATGGCCTTGGCGCCCTCGGTCTGGCCCACCGGGATGGACAGAATGCCGCCGCGCACCGATTCCGCCATGTAAGCGCCGGTGTTCACCGACACGATCACCAGCGCAGCGGTCCACATGTCCAGATTCCAGCCGAACAGGAAGGCCGCGCCGTAGAAGATGAGCACCGCCTGCAGAATCATGGGGGTGCCGCGGAATACCTCCACATACACCCGCAGCACGGCGCGGGCCGCGCCCAGCAGAATCTTCTTGCCCATGCCATCCCGCTTTTCCACCGGGATGGTCTGCACGATGCCGCAGCCAAGGCCGATCACGCAGCCGATGGCGGTGCAGATCACCGCGATCACCACGGTGATGCCCGCACCCTTCAGGTAGCTGGTGCCGTAGTTCTTCAGCAGATAGCCGATCTGGGCGAAGAAGCCTTCGGGCAGGCCGTCGCTCAGCGGCTGGATGGAAATGGCCTCGTCCATCATGGCATTGTAGTCGTCCTCGGTCATGGTGGCCAGCACGCCGTTGATGGCGTCCTTCAATTCGGTGTTGCCCTTCTGCACCGAGATGCCGATGTTCACGTCCTCGCTGGAGACCACGAAGTTATCCTCGCTGTCGTTGAAGTCCAGCAGCACAAAGTCGCTGTAGGCATTCAGGGCCGCCTTGGCGGTGGGAATGTCGGTGACCACCAGATTTACCCGGCCGGTCTCCAGCGCCATCAGCATGGCGGGGGCGGATTCCTGCGGGGTGAGGATGGTGGCGTCCGGAATCTGGGGCAGGCAGCCGTCGTACCAGATAGTGCCCAGCTGGCTGGTGGCGGTGGCGCCCGCCAGCTCACTCAGGCCCTGCGCCTGGGCATAGGGGCTGTCGGTGCGGGTCAGGCCCACGATGGAAGCGTAGAAGTAGGGGGCGGTGAAATCCACCGACTCCAGCCGCTCGCTGGTGATGGACTGGCCCGCAATCACGCAGTCCACGGTGCCGCTCTGCACGGCGGGCACCAGCGAATCCCAGTCCAGCCGCACGATCTCCAGCTCCATGCCCAGAGCGTCAGCGATCTTCTTGGCCATCATCACGTCGTAGCCGTTGGCGTAGTCGGCGCTGTCCTTGATGGGCACCGCGCCGTTGGAAGAATCCGGCTGGGTCCAGTTGTAGGGGGCGTAGGCGCACTCCATGGCCACGGTCAGGGTGTTGTCGTCCAGCACGCTGCCCTCGGCCGAAACGGCGGTGAGACCGCTCAAAATTCCGGTGCAAAGCAGCAGTGCCAACATAAGGCTTGCGATTTTTTTCATGTTGCTCCTCCTCTTTTTTACCGCTGCCCGCCACGCAAAAAAACGGGGCTGCTTTCCTTTCGAAAAGCAGCCCCGCGGAAGTCTCTGTGCGCCCCGCGAACGAACGCGGCGCGTTGCAGGCAGCCCCGGCCGGGCCGCCCCTTCGGTTTCCCTTGGATAGCGCTTCACGAAAAAATTCGTGACAGTCCGGCGGATCTTCTCCGCCGGCCCAGGCAAGCGCCCCCCAGACCGGGTTCGCTTCCTTCGGCGATGTTCCCTTTTGCAGCGGCGGGGGTCTGCCCCGAATGCCGCGTGCTACTCTTGAACACCGCGCCTCTATCACAGCGATATGAATTTAGTTGTCATATTACTCTATTTTCCACAGCTTGTCAAGTATTTTGACCCTAAAAGCTTTATTTTATTATGTTGAAGTGCTACACTTTGGGGAAAGGAGGGCATTTTTAATGTTATACGACGAGTGTTTAAGGTTGGCAAAAGCCCCATCACCCCCTGCTGTTTTTCAAAATTATGAGACTAATGCTCTTGCCTCATTGCCTCCCATTTCCACATTACCTTCTTTGTTGGAATTCAACGAAACAGCTTTGAGAGAATGCTCTCCTGTATACTATATAAGCGATTTACATCTTGAGCATCAAATCGCCAACAAGTTTCCAGACGGAGCAACAGAAAAGCAAGTCGAAAGATATCTTCAGACCATTGTCCGCAATCTATTTCCGGAAGCATTTCTAGAGGATATCGCCCACAACCTCAGCCCTATTGTTCTGTTTGCCGGGGACATTTGTGCTTCTTTTAAGCTTGCTGAATTGTTTTACGCAAAGTTCATTTCTCAGTGGGATAAACTGGAACGAGATTTTCATAGAACAAGACGGAAACAATTTATCCCCATACAGCAAGAGCTTGATTCTCTGTGGACGCAGATAGCTGAACTCGAACAGTCTGTAAACGAGTGGAGTTCTCATCACGGTTGGACAAAACGCGCCACAAAACCCTTGGATCAATATGACAGTGTTCCCCCAGAAATACGTCAAGCTTCTTCCACATTAAGCACATTGAAAGAACAAGCTTCCTCACTCCGATCCCAATTGCCTGATGATCTCTATTGGAATTCTCCATTTAAAAAACACTTCCACTTCGTATATGCCATTTTAGGCAACCATGAACTTTGGGATTTCAATAATTTAGATGACTGCATCCGCTCTTATCAAGACCTGTTTCAAAAACTCGAAATCTGTTTTCTGCATAATAACATTGCTTGGTTTGGCAAGACCA
Source organism: Allofournierella massiliensis (assembly GCF_004345265.1). Classification (GTDB taxonomy): domain Bacteria; phylum Bacillota; class Clostridia; order Oscillospirales; family Ruminococcaceae; genus Allofournierella; species Allofournierella massiliensis. Next base: position 109,866 of record NZ_SLUM01000008.1, on the reverse strand, counting down.
ACGGTATATTCTGCAACGACTATACCCATCATCCACAATTGCTCATCGAGGACTCTGCTGTCGACAATGATTCTGCCATTGACGATGATTTTCACTATTACTCTCACATTTTTCAAAGCGTCATGATTGTTGGCGGAATCGGATTTGCAGGTTGTAATTCAAAGTTCAATGCAATCAACGGAATATATCAAAATGCATTATCGCGTCAGGAAGAAATCGAACAGTCGAATCTATGGCACAGCACCTATCTTTCTGCGCTTGCATCCGCAAAAGCGCAAAACAAACTTCTTATCGTACTGACTCATAATCCAATATTCGATTGGCAAGCAACTCCTGCCTTTCTAAGCAACTGCATCTATTTCAGCGGACACACTCATAGGAACTTTTTTCAAGCTGAGCCAAATCAAAACTTTTATTGCTATGCAGATAATCAAATCGGTTATCACGGCACACATTTTCATTTAAAGCGGATAAGTATTTATCGTAACCGAAACCCGTTCGCTGATTACCCTGATGGCTGTTATGAAGTATCCAGCACCGATTATTTGGCCTTTTACAACTATATGTGCGAACCAATTGCCGGAAACGGTCGTGTCGAGTATCAATTAAAACAAGGCAATTCACATTTTTATATGATCAAATCAGAAGGATACTACGGCTTTTTCTTGACCAGCAAATCCGGCACTTGTATTTGCGCTGGAGGAAGATTAAAAAAGATTTCCAAAAGCTCAGATATCCGATATTTTCAGCTGAATTTCTCCAATATGATCCGCTCATATTGGAACGCTCTTTCCCCCTATCGAAAAGCTCAGGAAGAAATTTCGAATTATGTAAAACGATTCGGGGGAACTGGAACGATTCATGGATGCATCATCGACATAGACTTCTATTGCCATATTTTTCTCAGCCCGGAAGATGGAGAAATCACCTACTATTACTCTCCTTTTTATGGGTATATCGACGCCTATCCCAACCTTCTTGAACTTGTGCAAAGTAACAATCCGGAACTTGCTCAAAATCTCCTGAACTTGCTTTCCGGTTCAGGCACAGTCTCCGACGTTTCTCTTGCTGTATCTCATTCACATATTCATGATTCTTTCATTCCAATCGACATAAAAAACAGCCTGTATGCTGTTTCAAATCGACTAAATCAGCTTCAAAGACTTTTTGAAAAGCACATTCTCCGGGCCTGGAATGACCAGCTTTTATTAGGTGCTGATTCTGATAATCCCCCCTCTCTTCCCAGCGAAAATCTCGAACAATAAAAAAACCAGATGCAAGAAAATCTCTTGCATCCGGTTTTCTTTATCACTCGATGTAGGCATTCAGCAGCTGGAAGGTGGCCATCATGCCCTTCACATGGCTGCGCTCGTAGCCGTGGGAGGCGTACACGCCCGCACCGATCAGGCCGTGGCGCACGTCCGCGCCCGCCCGCAGGGTGGCTTCCACGTCCGAGCCGTAGTGGGGGTACACGTCCACCGCGTAGTCCACACCGGCCTTTTTCGCCGCCGCCACCAGACCGCTCACCACGTCGTAGTGGTAGGGGCCGCCGCTGTCCTTGGCGCAGATGGACACCTGATGCTCCTTGCAGGCAAGGCCCTCGCCCACACAGCCCATGTCCACGCTGATGGCTTCGCCCACACCCTCCGGCACCGAGGCGGAGCCGCCGTGGCCCACCTCCTCAAACACGGTGATGTGCTGCCACACCGCCCGCCGGGTGGTCTTGCCGCTTTCCTTCAAAGCCCGGGCATAGCCCAACAGGATGGCCACGCTCAGCTTGTCGTCCAGAAAGCGGCTCTTGATGTAGCCGCTTTCGGTGACGGTGGTGCGGGGGTCAAAGCAGACAATATCGCCGTTTTCGATGCCCAGTGCGTGAACCTCGGCCTCGGAAAAGACCATCTCGTCCAGCAGCACCTCCATGGTATCCCAGCTGCGCTCGGTCTTGGAGTAGTCGCCGTTCACATGCACCGAAGCGTCGGTGAGCTGGCACACACCGGTGTAGACCTTGCCCTCCCGGGTGTAGATGCGCACATTCTCGGCCTCGGCGTTGTTGGGGTTCATGCCGCCCAGCGCGGTCAGCCGCAGCCGGCCGTTGCCCTTTACACCGCACACCATGGCGCCCAGCGTGTCCAGATGGGCCTCCTGCAAAATGCCGTCGCCGGGCATGGAGCCGTCGCCCGCGCTCAGCTGCACCAGCACGCCGCCCTTGCGGGTAACCTGCGGCTCATAGCCCAGCGCCTTGTATTCCTTTACCAGATAATCCACCGCGTTTTTGGTGAAGCCGCTGGGGCTGTCGATGGCCAGCACCGCCTTCACCTGTTGCAGCATGTATTCCTGATCGTTCATCCTGTTTTCCCTCCCGATGAATTTACTTACAGATTCTGTTCCAGCTCCTCCACCTGAGCCAGCCAGAGGGTGGCGCAGGCGTCGCTGGGCATCCGCCAGTCGCCCCGGGGCGACAGGGTCACGGTGCCCACCTTGGGGCCGTCCGGCAGGCAGCTGCGCTTGAACTGCTGGGCGAAGAAGCGCCGGTAGAAGTTGCGCAGCCACTGCACCAGCACCGCGTCCTCATAGACCCCGGCAAAGGCCCGCCGGGCCAGCCAGAAGATCTTTTTGGGCGCAAAACCCCAGCGGATGGCGTAATAGAGAAAGAAGTCGTGCAGCTCGTAGGGGCCCACGATGGCCTCGGTCTGCTGGGCAATTTCGCCGTTTTCCCTGGCGGGCAGCAGCTCGGGGCTGACCGGGGTGTCCAGAATGTCCTGCAGGACCTCCCGCAGGGCGGGCTCGCTGTTGGCCGCCACGGTGGCCACAATGTGCCGCACCAGCGTTTTGGGCACCGAGCCGTTCACGCCGTACATGCTCATGTGGTCGCCGTTGTAGGTGGCCCAGCCCAGCGCCAGCTCGCTCAGATCGCCGGTGCCGATCACAAGGCCGCCCAGCCGGTTGGCCAGATTCATCAAAACCAGCGTGCGCACCCGGGCCTGGGTGTTTTCGTAGGTCACATCCAGCACCGACTCGTCATGGCCGATGTCCGCAAAGTTGCTGCGCACCGTGTCGGCAATGTTCACCTGGCGCAGGCTCACGCCCAGCGCCTCGCACAGTTTTTCCGCGTTGGATTTGGTGCGCTTGGTGGTGCCGAAGCAGGGCATGGTCACCGCCACCACATCCTTCAGGGGCTTGTCCATCAGCCGGAAGGCACGGGTCACCACCAGCAGGGCAAGGGTGCTGTCCAGCCCGCCGGAGATGCCGATCACCGCGGTGGCGGCGCGGGTGTGCTCCATCCGCTTGCGCAGGCCCTGGGCCTGCATCTCCAGAATGGCCTCGCAGCGGCGCATGCGTTCGCTCTCGCCCGCGGGCACAAAGGGCGCCGGATCCACCGGGCGCACCGGCTGCCAGTCAGCACAGGTGTCCGCCAGCTGCACGGTGGTGTAGCCCTCGTCGTTCACCGCCGCAAAGCTGGTGTTTTTCAGCCGCTCGCCCGCCAGCTTCTCCAGATCCACCTCGCTGACGATCATGCCGCTGCCGAACAGCTCGGTCTGGGCCAGAATGGCCCCGTTCTCGCAGATCAGGTCGTGCCCGGCGAACACCAGATCGGTGGTGGATTCGCCCCGGCCCGCGTCCGCGTACAGATAGCCGCACAGCAGCCGGGCGGACTGACCCGCGATCAGCTGACGGCGGTATTCCGCCTTGCCCACCACCTCATCGCTGGCGGACAGATTCAGGATCAGGGTCGCCCCGGCCATGGCGTGGCCCACGCTGGGGGGCAGCGGCGCCCACACATCCTCGCAGATCTCCACCGCGATTTTCAGGCAATCCGCCTTGGGGTGGCAGAACAGCAGCTTTGTGCCGAAGGGCACGGTCTGGCCCAGCACTTCCAGCGTGAAATTGCCGGCGGGGGCGGCGGTGAACCGGCGGCCCTCGTAGAACTCATTGTAGCTGGGCAGATGGGTCTTGGGCACAAGGCCCAGCAGCCGCCCGCTCTGGCAGACGGCGGCGCAGTTGTACAGCTTGCCCCGCACCGCCAGCGGCAGGCCCGCCACAAACACCACCGAGGTGTGGGCGGTGGCCTTCAGCACGGTGCCCAGCGCGTCCAGCGCGCCCTGCTGGAGTACCGGCTGGAAAAACAGATCCTCGCAGGTGTAGCCGGTCAGGCCCAGCTCCGGCAGGCACAGTACCTCCACACCCTGTTCGGCGGCCTGTTCCACCGCATGGATGGTCTGGGCGGCATTGTAAGTGCAGTCCGCCACCCGGATGTCCGGCGTGGCGCAGGCGGTTTTCACAAACCCGTATCGCATGGTATGATCCTCTCCTCATCCCGTTTGTTTCAAAACTCTTTTGTAAGTATAGCACACTTTTGTTCTGTTTTGAACGCATGAACCCTCTCGCCTTTTGGCTGCGTTTGTGCTATACTTTATTTCACTAACCTGCAAAAGCAAGCAAAGGAGCGATGGGAACATGTCGATGGAAGCAGCCAGAGCGCATCTGGAACAATTCGGGCTTGAAGGGCGCATCCGGGAATTTTCAGTGTCCAGCGCCACGGTGGAGCTGGCGGCGGTTGCCGTGGGCTGCGAGCCCGCCCGCATTGCCAAGAGTCTTTCCTTTCTGGTGGAGGACAAGCCTATTCTGATTCTGGCAGCGGGGGACGCCAAGGTGGATAACCCCCGCTACAAGGCCCGGTTCGACACCAAGGCAAAGATGATTCCCGCCGATCAGGTGGAGGAGCTGATCGGCCACGGGGTGGGCGGCGTGTGCCCCTTCGGCACAAAGCCCGGCGTGACCGTGTATCTGGACGAATCCCTGCGCCGGTTCGATGTGGTGTACCCGGCGGCGGGCACCGCGGCCAGCGCGGTAGAGCTGAATCTGGCCGAGCTGGAAAAAGCCAGCGGCGCATCCGGCTGGGTGGACGTGTGCAAGGGCTGGCGGCCGGAGGAATAACGCCAAAACAAAAAAGGCTGCCTAGGCAGGCAGCCTTTTTGCTTGTATCAAATCAGCCGGCGGTGAAGTAGCCCTTTTCGCAGAGCACCTCTAAAAAGAAGTTCACCGCTTCGTCGTCGAACAGGTCGGCGTAGTCGTTTTTCGACGCCACCGCCTCCGGCGACAGATCCAAGCGTCCCTTGGCGGCCAGCCGGTCGAAGGCTTCGCTCACCGCGCCCCGGCGTGCCTGCTCGGCCATGGCCCGCGCCGGGCCCCGCTTTTGCAGAAACGCCAGAAAATGCGCCCCATCCCAGCCGCAGATCAGCTTGGCCTCGGCTGCCTTGTTGGTGACCTCCTGCAAGAATTTCTGTTCCAGATCGCTCATACTCGATCCCTGCCTTTCGCTTGCTTCGTTATTGCTTCGCGCCATTTTTCGGTTACAGCGCGATCACGTCCAGATCATAAGGCACATGCAGATCGCCCTGATAGTACTCTTTGCCCTCGGCGGTGTACAGCCGCTGGCGGTCCTCGTAGGTTTTGTCCTCGGTGTGCCAGAGCACCAGATGGGGCACCGCCAGCTGGGCGGCCAGCTCGCAGGCTTCCTTCACGGTGCTGTGGTGCTTTTCGTAGGGTTTGAACTTCTCCCGGTCGCCGTACAGGCAGAACGCCTCGCACAGCAGCCAGTCGCTGCCCTTCACATAACCCTCGCACAGGGGGTTGTAGGGCTCGTCGCCCAGACAGGTGAGCTTTTTGCCGTCCTTCTCGGCGGTGAAGCCGTACTGCTCCATCTTGGTGGAGTGGATGTCAAAGAAGGTCACGGTGTGGCCCAGAAGCTCCGCCTGCTCGCCGTCCGCCACACCGTGCAGCAGAATCCGGTCACCGATCAGCTTTGCAAATTTGCCCTGCACCGTCAGCCGTACCAGCGTCTCGATGGTCTCGGGCAGGCCCTTGTGGCACCAGACGTGGAACTGGCCCTCATATTTGCCGTCCAGCATCAGGGTGGCGATCTTGCGGATCGCCCACACCACGCCCAGAATGTGGTCGGTGTGGGCGTGGGTCACAATCAGATTGTGGATGGATGCCGGGTCGATGCCCGCCTTTTGCAGCTGCACCAGAATGCCGTTGCCGCCGCCCGCGTCCACCAGCAGCACGTCGTCGCCCTGATGCAGGGCGAAACAGGTGTTGTAGCAGCGCAGGGCCATGGCGTAGCCGGTGCCCAGAACAGTGATCTTTTCCATTGGTCTTTCCCTCTCCTCGTATGCCTGTTATTTTATTTTCCTTCCCGGATGAAGCGGCAGGCGCTGTCCATGGCTTCCGCCGCCTTCTTGATGGGGAACATCTGAAATACATGCCACATGCCCGGCCACTGCTCCAGCCGGCACAGAACGCCCTGCTCCTGCATGGCCCGGCGCAGGCCCAGCGAATCCTCCAGAAGGATTTCGTTGTCGCCCACCTGAATCAGCGTGGGCGGAAAGGCGGTAAAATCGCCGTACAGAGGCGAATATTCCCACTTGGACCAGTCCGCCCCGGGGGCGTAGGCCTGCCGCACCGCGCAGATGTAGTTTTTGGTGAGCATGGGGTCGGTCTCGCCCCGGGTTTCATAGGTCTCGCTGGTGGCGGTCATGTCCGTCCAGGGGGAGAACAGCACCAGCTGGCCCGGCAGCCTGCGGCCCTCGGCCCGCAGCCGCATCACCAGCTCCAGCGCCATGTTGCCGCCGGCGGAATCGCCCGCCAGCACCACATCCGCCGCGCCCCAGCCCTGATGCATCAGGTAGTTCCAGGCCTTTTCCGCGTCCTTCAGCGCCGCCGGGTAGGGGTGCTCCGGGGCCAGCCGGTACTCGAAGGCCAGCACCGGGCAGCCGGTGCCCTGGGCCAGCTTTGCCGCCAGCGGCCGGGCGTAGCCCAGATTGCCGGTGGTGTAGCCGCCGCCGTGGCAGTACAGAACGATTTTGCGGGGGTTTTCCCCCTGCTCGGGGCGCACCCATGCGGCGGGCATGCCGCCGATTTCAAAGGGCTCCCAGCGCATGCCCAGCATGGGGGTGACCATGCGGCCCAGCAGCTCCTGCCCCTTGCGCTGCCGCTCCAGATCCTCCGGGGTGGTGGAATCCGGCGAGGTGGCGGAATGGATGGCCTTTAAGGCCGCGGTCAGGGTGGTTTCAAAACGTTTTTCCAGCGACAGAGCGCTCTGCTCCGCGTCGGGTCGATTGATTTTCAGCATAGGTTCTCTTTTCCGGCCGGGATCGTTTTTACCGGCCTTTTTTTATTGTACCATACCCCGGCAGCTTTTGATGGACATTCTGAGAATTTTACAGCCACTTTGCCCAAAACGTGGTAAAATAAGGGAAATCGTTCCAGTTTTTTCGGAGGTGAATGCCATGCCTTCCCTTTCCGGCGGCTGGTCCCGGCTGGACAATGCCGCCCTGATGTATTCCGCCCTGCAGCGGGAGGACTATTCCGCCGTCTACCGGTTTTCGGCCCTGATGCGCCAGCCGGTGGACCCGGTGCTGCTGCAGCAGGCGGTGGACACCACCCTGCCCCGTTTCCCCGGCTTTGCGGTGCGCATCAAGCAGGGGGTGTTCTGGTATTATTTCGAGCCCAACCACGCCCCCGGCCCCTTCGTTCAGCCGGACATCGCCAACCCCTGCCAGCCGGTGCGCTTTCGCAAAGGCGAGGACTGGCTGATTCGCTTTTTCTACTACGAGCGGCGCATCTCCATGGAGGTGTTCCACGCGCTGGCGGACGGCTCCGGCGCGCTGACCTTCTTCCGCACCCTGCTGGCGGTGTATCTGCGGCTGTGCGGGCACAACATCCCCAACGAGGGAGGCGTGCTGGACGTGACCGCCCCGCCCGATGCGGCCGAGCAGGAGGACGCCTATTCCCGCTACGGCCACGCCCGCAAGTGCCTGGGCATGCGGGAGCCCCCCGCCTACGCCTGCCTGGGGGAAAAGGAGCCCTTCTACACCCTGAACGTGACCATGGGCCTTGTGTCGGTGGCCCAGCTCAAGGCGGTGGCCAAGGGCTACGGGGCCTCCATCACCGAGTATCTGGCGGCGGTGCTGCTGGAATCCATCCAGATCCGCCAGCGCCGGGAGGGCCGCCGCAAGGAAAAGCAGGTGGCGCTGGCAGTGCCCATCAACCTGCGGCCCCACTTCCCCTCGCCCACGTTGCGCAACTTCATCCTCACGGTGCGCCCGGCCATCGACCCGGAACTGGGCGACTACACCTTCCCGGAAATCGTTTCTCAGGTGCATCACCACATGCGGCTGCACATCAACCGGGTGGAGATGCAGGCCACCATCGCCGGCAACGTGGCGCTGCAGAACAATCTGCTGCTTCAGCTGGTACCCTCGCCCATCAAGAATCTGGCGCTGGATTTGAGCTACCGGCTCATCGGCAACCGGCCCTATTCCACCACCCTCACCAATCCCGGCGTATTCAAGGTGCCCGCCGCCATGGAGGAGCACATCGAGCGCATGGAGATGATTCTGGGCCAGTCCTACACCGCCCGCTCCAACTGCGCCTGCATCAGCTACGGCGACACATTGACCATCACCTTCGCGGGCATCGTGAAGGATACCGATATGGAGCGGGAGTTCTTCCGCCATCTGGTGCGGGAGGGCATCCATGTGAAGGTCATCTCCAACCGAAAGGAGTAAACAAGCCATGTCTTATTGTGTGCAATGCGGGGTGGAGCTGGATTCCACCGCCGGGCGCTGCCCCCTGTGCGGCACGCCTGTATATAACCCGAACCAGCCGGTGGATCGCACCAGTCCGCCGCCCTTCCCGGCCATCCGGCAGGAGGTGGCCCCCATCGACCGGCGAGAGCTGGCGGTGGCGGTGACGGCGGTGCTTTTGTCCGCCTCGGTGTTCTGCGTGCTGCTGAACCTGATTCTGGTGGGCCGGGGCATTCCCTGGTCCGCCTATGTGGCCGGGGCCGCTGCCCTGCTCTGGTGCTGGAGCGTGCCCCATCTGCTGGCCCGCCGCCTGCCGGTGTGGGCGCGGCTTGCCATCGACGGGGCGGCGCTGGCGCTGTATCTGTTGCTGATTGCCCTGCTCACCGGGGGCCTTGGCTGGTACTGGAGCCTTGCGCTGCCGGTGACTGCCGCGCTGTGCGGCCTTTCGCTTGCCCTGTGCGCGGTGTTCCGCAAAAAGCCCTCGCTGCTCAGCGCCTTCATGGCGGTGATTCTGTGCATCGGGCTGTTTTTGCTGGTGCTGGAATTCTTCATCGACTTCACCGTCTCGGGCAGCTACCGGCCCTTCTGGTCGTTGATTTCCTTCGGCGCCTGCCTCGCCCTGATCGCCCCGCTGCTGGTGGTGCGCCTGCGCCCCGGCCTGCGCAGCGAAGTGCGCCGCCGGTTCCATTTTTAAAAATTCCGATAAAAAAGGGAAAAGCCCGCAGGAAACTTCCTGCGGGCTTTTTGGCGGAGAGTTAGGGATTCGAACCCTAGGTCGGTTTTACCCGACACGAAATTTCGAGTCATTTCCCCCTTGTGACTTTTGGTGGAAATTAAGCGAAGATGGAAGTACACAACGGAAGCCCAAAAGCTGCGGTATACTGCGGATTTTGGCTTCCGTTTTTCGTTTTTATTTGAACCCACAGGGCTTTCCGAGTTCTTCCCATTTTGCCCCGAATTATGACCGGAGGATAGAACAAGGATAGAACTGGACGCCAGATTGGGGGTATTCACACCCATACCATTTCACGAAAACGCAAATCACCATTTTGATTAGACAACTTGATCTTATTTGAACCCACTTCAAAATCCAATATTTTACACGCCAGTGAAGTACCTCACCTACCAATGACAGATGAACAAGAAAGTGAGTGCTGCACATGGATTTGACTAAGTATTACCCCGACATCGCCGCAAAGTATCCCGCCTATGTAACCAAACGGGAACTATGCGAGATCTGCCACATCTGTCCCAAGACCGCCTACAATTTGGAGCAACAAGGTGAGATTCCCTACACCATTGAGCAAAACCACCTGATCCGTAGCCACAAAATCAAGCTGACGGACATTCTTGCCTATCTCTATCGGCGTGAGTGCAGACAGGAAGCAGACAGTCCCTATATCTGTGCTATGAGAACATTCTATGACGAACACCTCTCTCCCTACTCAGACCTGCTTTCCGTAAAGGATATTCAGCAGATCACAGGCTTTTCGTCCTCGGCAATCGTGCGGTGGATCAGCACAGGGATTCTGAAGGCTTTCCAGCCTGGAAAGCAGTACACCGTCCCAAAGGATTTTATGCTGGACTTTCTGATAAGCCCATATTACCGCCGTATCCGCCGAAAGACCCCTCTCCAAAAGGAATTGATGGATACATTTGAGCGTCTGTGGCAGGAAAAAGGAGGCGAGTGATGTGGCACAGGTATCCAAGTATCGCTATTTGCTGAATCAGTACCCAGAAACAGTCCAAAAAGAGCAATTCCGCATTATCTGTCATATCAGCAAACGCACAGCTCGTTATCTGCTGCAATCCGGTCTGGTTCCCTGTGTACAGAGTGGGAAAAAGACCCGGAATTACACCATAAAGATGAAAGACATAGTTCGCTACCTTGAGCGCAGGGAAATCCACCCCGAAAAATACAAACTTCCCCCCGGCTCATATAGCGGGACATACGCAGTCAAGCCCCTGCTTCCCGAATCTGTGACAACGGAGGAACTGCGAAAATACTACATAGAGAGTTTCCGGGACATTCCCGACATAGTTTCCACGAGAGAGGCCGCGGAATTAACAGGCGCCACGGCATCTACGGTCGCAAAATGGATCAGAACGAAAAAGCTAAAAGCTCTTTCACATGGTCCGGCATTTATCATCCCGAAGGTCAATCTGATCGACTTTATGGCCAGTGACGCATACTTGAACAAACGCTTGAAATCACAAAAATTCCACGAAAATATAGGAGGTTTTCTATCATGGAAAGCGGGAAAATAATTGTTGTAGCCAACCAGAAAGGTGGGGTAGCCAAGACCAGCACGGTCCGAAATCTGTCCTACGCGCTGGCCGAGATGGGCAAGAAGGTCTTGGTAGTTGACTTTGACCCCCAGTATAACCTCACCACCAGTTTCGGTGTCCTGCCGACCCAGGCGCCCTATAATACCGGGACTCTTATCACCAATCTGCTTCTGGACGAATCTCTGCCGGATACCAACGAGTTCATCCAGAAAATCGGCTCTGTGGACTTGATCCCTTCCAGCCGATCTCTCACCGTTGCGGAGGCAAATCTGCTGATGACGCCGGACAGCAATGACTACCTGGCCGCTCTGCTGAACCCTCTGCGGCTGTCCTACGATTACATTATCGTGGACACCAACCCCTCTCTTGGCTCGTTGACCATCAACGCTTTAACGGCTGCCGACGAGGTAATCATCCCGATTGACCCGGAACTGTTCGCTCTGACCGGTTTGCAGGCGTTGGTAGACACCATCAAGAAAATCAAGCGGAAATTAAATCCCAGCATTGAGATCGGCGGTATCCTGTTCACCAAATGCAACAAGCGGACGAACCTGTATCGCCGTACATACGGTCAGGTCACAAAGGCGTTCCAATCGCTCCCCATCTTCAACTGTCAGATTCCCTACACGGTCAAGGTGGGGGACGCAAACAGCTACGGAATGAGCGTCATGGAACTGGAGCAGGCAAACCCCGCCTCTCTTGCCTATCTGGAACTTGCAAAGGAGGTGCTGGCAAATGCCTAAAATCAATCCGCGCATCAAGTCCATTGACGATCTTCTGGGCTTGGATGCCGCAGAAGAAAGCCCTATTGAACCTACCCCTTCCGTATCCTTGCCGACCAAGAATACCATCATCACCCTTCCCCCGCAGGCCATTCGTGCTTTCCGAGGCCATCCGTTCCGACTGTATGAGGGCGACCGGCTCAATGATCTGGTAGAAAGCATTTCGGAACATGGGGTCCTGAATCCCGCCATCATCCGCAAGATTGAACGGGATGAAGATGGCTTTGAGTATGAAATGCTGGCCGGTCATAACCGGCAGAACGCCGCAGCCATTGCAAACCGTGAACTTCCCTGTATCGTCAAGGAAAATCTCTCCGATGAAGATGCTTGGATTTATGTGATCGAAACCAATGTCCTGCAACGCTCCTTCTCCGAAATGCTGCCCTCTGAAAAAGCGGCGGTGCTGACTCTGCGCTATTCCAAAATGATCTGTCAGGGGCGCCGGAACGATATTGTCGAGGAGTTGAAACGGCTTGAAAACCCTGATGAAATCAGGGAAAACGGGACTTGTGGCATCGAGTGCCACAAGTCGAAAAGCCGTGATGTTGTGGGCGCAGAATATGACCTGAAAGGCCGTGCTGTTGCAAACTATCTCCGCATCAATGAGTTGATTACTCCGCTGAAAAGGAGAATTGATGATGCCGAGTTCCCGATTGTGGTAGCTGTGCAGCTCTCTTATCTGACCGAACAGGAACAGCAGATGGTTGACGATGTGCTTTTGGGAAGCGAGTACAAGGTCAATGAGGGAAAGGTTGTCCTGCTGCGGGAATATACCGGAAAGCTGACCCCGGAGCGTACCGAACAGATTTTGTCCGGCGAGTTTAACCGGAAACCCAAGAAATCCACGGCTACGGCGTTCAAGGTCAAACCGGCGATTTACAAGAAATACTTTACCGCCAGCATCAGCCAGAAAGAGTTCGACAGCATTGTGGACGAGGCGCTTGCCCTCTACTTTGCTCAGAAAGGACAGGAGTCCGAGCAAGAGGCCGGATAACCGGCCATAATCACCAATACAGGAAGGAGGTCAGATACCGTTGAGAAATGATGAACGCCTGCGGACAATATATGAAGTCATGGCTCCCTATATTGTCCGAAATGAACACAACTGGCGGGATTATCTGGCATTTGCATCGCAGTTCCATAAGCACAGTTTTGACAACATACTTCTTGTGTACGCACAGGACGAGGATGTTTCTATTCTGGCAACACGAAAGCAATGGGCCACCATAGGCAGAAATTTGATTCCCCGTGCAAAGGGCGTAGCCGTTTGCGTCTACCGGAATGCCAAACTCACTCTTGACTATCTCTTTGATGTAAGCCAAACTACTGGCAAAGAGATTCATCCTACGGACTGGCAGCTTTCCGATGAAATGAAAAAGGCCCTGACCGAGCGCCTGTCGTATGCACACGGTTTCCCCAAGCAGGATTTTCCCCAAGCGCTGTATGCGATGGCAAGCGAATCTGTCGCAGAGAATTACAACCACTTTTTGCAGGAACTCAAGCAGGAAACCAAAGGCCATTTGTTCACCGAGATCCCGGCCGGTGGTTTTGAAGCCCAATACATCCAGCTTTTGACCGACAGCATTTCTTATTTCATCGGCAAAAAGTGTCACCTGTCGGATGAAGAAATCCAGTTGAGTGACGGCATGGCGACGGTCAGCCATTTTAATACACTCCCGCTGGTTGCACATCTGGGTACGGCAGTAACCGCCCTTTCCAAAGGTATCCTGTTAGAAGTAGAACGGAACATCAAGATTATCAATCGTGAAAGGATGGCACAACATGAGCAAACCGAATATCAATCTGAAATACAGGGAGCAGGACGGGATGATGCTTCCCGATCTGCAAATCTCCAACAGCAGCGAAGCAGATCAACCTCTGGGCAGGTACGGCCGGATGGCCCTGGAATACCTCAGAGAGAATCACCCGGAGCGATTTACGACTTTGAAAATGGATGGCAGTCTGATGGAGATCATGCACCGGGTACAGGACGAGGCGACCAAGAAGATCGAAGCCCTGACGCAGCAAATGCTCCAGCAGGAGCCGCTTCCGCAGACCGAGGACATCATGGAGCGGACGCGACACCTGAACAGTCTGAAACTGATGGCGGAGGAAACCGTACTCCAGAGCGTAGTCCTGATTCCCCGCTGACCGAAGAACAGCCAAATACAGAAGTGGCGCCGAGCGCCGCACCTGTGGGAGAGCCGTCTGAAAAGGACGGCTCTTTTTCTGTTCCTGCGGAACAACCGACACGCCATTTTACCGATGCAGAAGTCCGGCGCAATTATGAGTACATCCTGACCAGCACCAATCTATACCCCCCAGAGCTGCACAGCGCGGTTCGCAGCGTATTGTCAGAACCGCCGCTCAATCCTGACTGGTCAGACAAAGGGCGGCAGATTGCGGCTCTCTTTACTCCCTATGGCGACCGTGAATATCAGGGCGATTTTCTCTATCGTACCCGGTTGCATGGTGAAGATGGCATTTCATTTTTCTTTGATGAAGGCTATACCTACATTCCCTGGAACGGGCTGGCGTTTTTACTGGATGCCATGATCGAGGATGGCGACTATCCCAATCCTGTTGTAGAGGAGCAACCTGACCCCATCGGGGATTATAACATCCCTGATGAAGTTGATGAAATGGGCGGTCCTCACCGGCAAATGACCATTGGAGAAGCGGATTTTGATTATGTTCTGGATGCTGTTGCCTATGAAGCCGGAGAAACCGTAGTGGAACCGGTCAAGCCGCAGGCGATTGTTCAAATGGAAAACAACACACCAGCAGCCGGTGACGAGCCTGCATCCGTTCCTGACGAAAATCCCCCTGTTGTTGTGGAGGCCCCCGAAACGGCTCTCCCCACAGATACAGCGGAGCAGCCTACACCGCCGCCCGTCAAAGGAAACACGACGGCACACAAGAATTTCCGCCGCTTTCAAGAGTTGTTCCCGGAGATCGTGTCCGGTCAATATGAGTATCTGCGGCTGGAGGCCGGAGAAGCCTACTATCCTCTGGTCATTCACCATAAATACGGTTCCCATTACTGCATGGAGCATTACTATATGCAGAACGGCGACCGGATGTATGACCCTTATATGGACTTCCAAATCGACAAAGAGGCTGGGACACTTCGGGCTTTCAGTTATGAGAACAGCGGCATTGGTGTATATAACGAGGCTGATCCCGACGACCCCGCATACGAGAAAGCAATCAACGGGTTCAACAGTTTCTTTGCCACCTGGCTGAACAATATCCGCAGCCAAGGCTATGAGCCGGTGCGGGCCTCTATGATGGTCAACGATGAAGAAGTCGATGTGGATTTGCGCCCGGCTGTCGAAGCTGTTCCGGTCGTGGAAGAAGAACAGCCGGAACAGCTCTCCCTTCTGTCCTTGGAAAAGAGTACGGAAGATCTGCTTGTTGAGCGTGTCATGCAAAGAGGTCCCCTTACCGCAGGGAAAAAAGAACAAATCTACGAATTTGCTCAGACCCACCCCACCGGATCAGAATTTACTACTTTCCTAAAAAAGCTATATGGATATGAAGGGTTCTCCGGTGATGAAATGGGTGTGAAATACGCCATGTTCAATAGTGAAGGTGTCACTATCGAATGGCAGGATGAGCAGGGCGAAACACAGGAGACAAAGTTGTCCTGGGCGCGGGCTGCCGGTGTCGTGCAACGCCTGGTGGATGAAGGCCGCTATCTGGAAACCCCTGTTGTCAGCCAGCCGGAACAGCAGGATGAGGTGCAGCCTTTCAGTGACCAATACCGTCTGTTAGACCGTCTGTGTGCTGACTGCGAGTATTTTCTGGGGGCGGGACAGCGGGCAGAAAAGCATTTGTGGGCAGGCAGTGTGGATGCACAGATTGAGAAAATGCGGGAACTATATACCCAACTGCCGGAAAAACCTGATTGGATTTCCCTGGATATAATCAACGCCTACGCCCGCCGCATGGCAGTCCCGGAGCCGGTAGAAAATACTGCGGAAGCCTCGCAGGAGGAAACGCAGATTTTGGACGAAGCCCTGGACGCCCATCATGGGCAGATTGATATGCTGATGCAGGCGGTCCGAGGTGAGCTGACGGTTGGAACCATCCGGTACAGCATTTTTGAGGGGCGGCCCCATATCAGCATGATTGAAGTTCTGGAGGACTACCGCCGCCAAGGTATCGCAACCCAGATGCTCCGCTATCTGCAAGGGCAATATCCCAATGAGGAAATTGTATGGGGGTATTTGACCGAGGATGGCTCGGCCCTGTACCAAGCCGTGGTGGATGAACAGCCCAATCCCGACTATCTCCGGGTACAAAATGACCTTGAAGATATTACGCGGGAATTTGACGCTTATGTGCGGCGCCTGGACGGTGGGGCTATTCTCTCGCCCCAAGAAGCTGCCGACATGGACGATCTGGAGGACACGCAATACCGGCTGGAAAAAGAGCTGGAAGAACTGCGCCCCATTCGCGCCTTTGTACGAATGGGCGATGGTACAGCAGCAGAGGCGCCCGCTGTTATGGATGAAGCCACCCCCGCTGATCTGGCGCCCCTTCGTGAGCCGCCTGCGGCGCCGCAGGTCGCCGCACACAACTTCCGTTTTTCCGAGGACTATGACCTGTATCCAAGTGGAGCAAAGACCAAATATAAAAACAATGTCATGGCGATCAAGCTGCTCAAGCAGATTGAACTGGAAAAGCGGACAGCGACACCGGAAGAACAAATCATCCTTGCCCGTTATGTCGGATGGGGCGGGCTTGCCAACGCTTTCTCCAGTACGGCCTCTGGTTGGGAGAACGAATATCAGGAATTGAAGTCCCTGCTGACTGATGTGGAATACAAGGCGGCCATGAACTCCACCATCACAGCCTACTACACCGAGCCTGACCTGATCCGGCACATTTACCGCGCTCTGGAACGGTTTGGCTTCGAGGGCGACCCTGACCGAAAAATCCTGGACCCCGGTATGGGAACCGGCAACTTCTACTCTGTGCTGCCGGAGCAGTTTCAAGGGAGCAAGCTGTTTGGCGTAGAGTTGGATTCCATCACCGGCAGAATCGCAAAGCAGCTTTATCCTGATGCGGATATTTCCATCATGGGATATGAAGCCACCAAATTTGAGGACAACAGCTTTGATGTGATTCTGGGCAATATCCCGTTCAACTCCGTGAAAATCTATGACCGGCGCTACAATGACCTGAACCCGTACATCCATGACTATTTCTTCATCAAGTCCCTGGACCTTGCGAAACCGGGCGGCATCATTGCCTTTATCACCAGCAAAGGAATTATGGATCGCAAGGACGAGAGCCTTCGGGAATATATCGCACGGCGGGCAGAGTTCATCGGCGCCATTCGCCTACCCAACACAGCGTTCAAGGCTTTGGCGGGAACCGATGTAACAGCGGATGTTGTTTTCTTGAAAAAGAGAGCGCAGCCCATAGAACTTGATCGCGCGAATCTTCCGTCCTGGATTGAAACTGACCTGGACCGCAGTAAATGGATCGCCTATAACCGCTATTTCAAAGATAATCCCGAAATGCTCATGGGCGAGATGGTGAGCAGCCGGAATATGTACGGCAACGAAGATGGGACGGCCTGTGTTGCCCCGGAAGATTTTGACCTGAACCAGCATCTTACCCAAGCGGTTGACTCCCTGTACGCCCGTTTTACCGCAGAGCCGGATGAAGAAATTGAGGCAGACGAACCGGAAGAAAGCAATACAGAGTATGAGGACGCTCCGGCCGGAACCAAAAACTTCACCTATGTTGTGCGGGATGGCGAGATCTTCTTCTGTGAAAAAGATAAGCTGATCCCGCAGCCTTACACCGGCATGAAGGCCGAAAGAATCAAGGGATTGTGCGAAATCCGTACTGCGCTGCTGGAGGTTATCAACATCCAGTCCCATGAGTATGACCCGGTTGATCTCCAGAAAGTACAGGACACACTCAATCAGGTATATGACCGCTTCGTTGCAAAGTATGGAGCCATCAACAGCAAAGGAAACATCCTCGCTTTTTCTGATGATGACCAATTCCCCTTGCTGCGCTCTATCGAGGATGAGCGGAAAGACAAGACCGGTTGGGATAAATCAGCGATCTTCACCAAAGCCACCATCCGTCCTTTCCGTCAGGTCAACCATGCAGACACCGCCGAGGACGCCCTTCAAATCTGCCTGAATCACAAGCTGCGGGTGGATCTGCCCTATATGTCCTTCCTGACAGGAAAAGCCCCACAGGAGTTGGTGCAAGAGCTGGATACTCGCATCTATCTCAATCCCCAGAAATACTACGGTAATCCGCTGGAAGGATGGGAACTTGCAGAAGAATATCTCAGTGGTCATGTGCGGGATAAACTACTCTACGCACGTCAGAAGGCAGCGGAAGAACCGGAACTCTTTGCCCGGAATGTAGAGGCTTTGGAGGAAGTACAGCCGGAGCCGCTGACTCCTGCCGACATCGAAGTGAATATGGGTGCCATCTGGGTTCCCATTGAGTATTACCGCCAATTCATGTATGAAACCTTCCAGACCAGCGGATATGAAAAGGTCATCGAGGGCGGCGACAACCGGCACCGCATTGACATTGAGTATTTCTCCTATACCACGACCTGGCGTGTCACCAATAAAAATGCGGAACCGGATTCCGTAATGGTCAACCAGACTTTCGGAACCAAGCGGAAAAATGCTTATGAGATTTTTGAGGATTGCCTTAATATGCAGTCCACTACTGTCCGTGACCGGCAGGAATACATCAATGAAAAGGGCAACAAGTCGGTTAAATATGTAGTCAACGCACAGGAAACCATGATTGCCCGTGCCAAGCAGCAACAGATTCAGGAAGCATTTGCGTCCTGGGTTTGGAAAGAACCGGAGCGCCGGGATAGGCTTCTGCGTATCTACAATGAAACCTTCAACACAGTTCGCCCCCGTGAGTTTGATGGGGGCCATCTCGTATTTCCCGGCATGAACACGGAGATGAAGCTGCGGAAGCACCAGCTTGATTTTGCTGCCCGTGTCATCTATACCGGGACGGGGCTTGCCGCACATGAGGTAGGCGCCGGAAAGACCGCTGCTTTAATTGCCGCCGGGATGTACCTCAAGAACCTGGGAGCGATCCACAAGGCGGTGTTTGTGGTTCCCAATCCTCTGGTGGGCCAGTGGGCAACAGAGTTCTACCGCTTTTTCCCCAACGCAAACCTTTTGGTATCCACCGCAGAGGATTTTACTCCCAAAAACCGCAACCGCTACATTTCTAAAATCGCCACCGGAGAATATGACGCAGTGATTCTGGCGCACAGCCAATTTGAGAAAATCCCAATCTCCACAGAGCGGCAGATCGCTATGCTGGAACGGCAGATCAACGATATTGAAAATGCAATCCATGAGATCAAGAGCGAAAACGGCGAGAATTGGTCTGTCAAGCAGATGGTCATTTTCCGCAAAAATCTGGATGAGCGGCTGAAAAAGCTGTCTGCCGAGGAAAAGAAAGACGATCTGCTGACCTTTGAGCAGCTCGGCGTAGATATGATGATGGTGGACGAGGCGCACTTTTTCAAAAACTGCTTTGTCTTTACAAAGCTGCGGAATGTGGCTGGTATTACAACCTCAAGCAGTCAACGCGCTTTTGATATGCTGCTCAAATGCCAGTATTTACAGGAAACGAATCAGGGGCGCGGCGTAGTATTTGCGACCGGAACGCCAATCAGTAACTCGATTTCCGAACTGTTCGTCATGCAGCGGTATTTGCAGCCGCAGGAGTTGGAACGCTTCGGCTGGTCCTACTTCGATACCTGGATCGCCCATTTTGCAAAGAAAGCCTCTGTGCTGGAATTGAAGCCGGAGGGCGGCGGCTATCGGATGCGTGATCGCTTCGTCCGTTTCTACAATCTCCCTGAACTGATGGCTGTCTTTCGTGAGGTCGCTGACATCAAAACAGCGGATATGTTGGATATTCCCGGACTCCCGGCTGTTCGCACTGGTAAAGCGGAGATTGTTTCGGTGGAAGCCACACCCGCACAGCAGGCGATCATGGCCGATTTTATTCTGAGGGCGGAAGCAATCCGAACCGGCCGAGTGAAGCCGGAAGAAGATAATATGCTGAAGCTGACCGGTGAAGCCCGCCTGATGGCGATTGACCCGCGCCTGATTCGACCGGATGCGGATGGTACAGGAAGTAAGTTGAGTGTCTGCATTGAGGATGTTTATCAGGTTTGGAAGGACACCGCCGCCTCTGCTTCCACACAGCTTGTCTTTTGTGATGTTGGCACTCCCAAAGCCGGGAAATTCAATGTATATGATGAAATAAGAAATGTGCTGCTGGCAAAGGGTGTGCCGGAATCGGAGATAGCCTTTGTTCACGACGCCACTTCTGAAGCACAGCGGCAGGAACTGTTCGAGCGTACCCGCCAAGGAAAAGTCCGTATCTTAATCGGCAGCACCAGCAAACTGGGAACCGGCGTGAATGTTCAGAATAAGGTAATCTCCATTGACCATCTGGACTGTCCGTGGAAGCCCTCTGATATTACACAGCGAAATGGACGTGGGGTACGGCAGGGCAACGAAAACCCGGAAATTATGATAAAGCAATTCGTAGCCAAAGGAACATTTGATGCGTATCTCTGGCAGATTCAGGAGCAGAAATTGCGCTATATCACGCAGATTCTCACCGGAAAACACATTGCCCGCTCTTGTGAGGATGTGGATGAAACCGTCCTGTCTGCCGCACAGTTCAAGGCGGCAGCTACTGACAATCCGATGGTCGCACAGAAGATGGAATTGGAAAACCGGGTCACGGAATTGAAAATTCTGCGTGGTGCGTGGAGCAATGAACAGCTTGCTTTGGAACACAAGGTTAACTTGACATATCCATCCCGCATCCGGGAATATGAGCAGAAAATTGAGCGAGTCACGCAGGACATTTCTCTGTTGGGTCAGACCGAAGGCAAGGATTTCTCCATCGTGCTGGATGGAAAGCATTATACGGAGCGACCGGCAGCGGGCGAAGCATTTGCCCTTCTTTATCGGATGATAAGTGAAGGCCGTGGAAAAGATGAATATGAGTTTGAAATTGGTTCGTATCGTGGCTTTTCTCTTTTCGTGAACTTCAATCCGTTTGAAAGGGATATTATTCTGCGGGGCGCTTTGCTGTATGGGACGGATATAGGCAATTCCGGTCAGGGAACGATTACCCGTATCGAGAATCTTGCTGAACGGATTCCCAACTATCTTGAAGATGCACGGCGCGAATTGAAAGAAACACAAAAACAACTGGCGGTTGCCCAACAGCAGGTTGGACAGCCGTTTCTTTATGAGGAAGAATTGTCGGAAAAGGTTGCCCAACTCACGGAAATCAACACTAAGTTGGAGTTTGAATCATTACAGGAAAGCGAGGTGATTTTGGATGAAAACGGACAACGATCTGATGGCGAGGAAGATTGGGATTCTGAAAGAGTTCCTGCCTGCGCTTCTGCCGAAGTATAAGATCATGCTGCTGGAGGCATTCAGCCCCCACGATCTTCTCACGGCGTATATCAAAAACACTCTGGCGGGCTATCCCCGTCTGGAAGATCAGAACTTGGACGACCTGACGCTGGAACTGCTGTACCCCACCGACGAGGCGGCAGAACACTGTATCAAAGAGTTCCTTGCTCTGCGCCTGGACGATGACAACGAGCATGAGCTGGAGCAGTGATGTGAGGTGGTGATATATGGGCGAGAAACATTCGGCTGTCGGCTATCTCTTTCGAGAAGGTGCTTTTTTGCCAGCCCAAGAAACAAAGCCGGTCCGCAATGAGTTTGGCCTGGACCTGTTTCAGCATAGAGGCTCCGTTTATGAAGGAAAAACCGGACTGCAATTCTGTTCTCTCCAGCAGGCGGAGGACTTGGCCGGTTTCGTTGAGAAGCATGGCGGTATTGAAAAAGTCCAAAAGCTGATTGCAGACAGTTTGGAGCGCACCGGTCTTTCTCCACGCTATACCCGACCGGATGAAAAGAAAAAGGACATCTTTCCGCCCAAGGAAAAAGACGAGAACCGGGTCTTTGCCAAAGACCTGATGGGCAACAAGCACTACTACTACCGCTTCTACAACGAAAACGGCATTGAACTCTACACAATGGAGAAGAAACGGGAGTTCTTCCAAACAGTTTATATTCCATGTGACGGGTTTATGGTGGGCATTGACCAGCGGCACCGGCTTGAGGAAGTCCTGAAATGGCTGCCCACGCTGGAGCATGGCATCCGGGGTGAGATCGAGAGGGTTTTCAATCAGAGTATGGAAGGCCCGGACCGGTGGGCTGATCTGGGATTTGCCAATCTGCTTGGACGGTATGAGGAAGCAAAAGCCCACAATGCCCCCATTGCTGCGGAACGGCAGCGGCAAGCTAATGAAAGGTGGGCGCAGCAAGACGCCCGTGAACAGCAGTTGGCACAAGAACGACAGGCCCGTTACGATTCCGCCATCCGTGAGGCCGAAGGAAATATTATGGCGGGAAAGGAGGTGATAAACCGGGAGATCAACGGCAAATCTCTCATTATGCAGCTCTTTCGTGAGCATGAAATTCCTGTTCCTCTCAAAACACAGGGCTGGATCATCAATTCGCTTCACAGTATCCGGTACGACCCCCAAATTGGAGAATGGAACTACCGCTATTTCAAAGGCAGCCGGAACAGCACCAAAATGTTTGACCTGCTTTCCAAACTGTCCGCTGCGATTCAGACCCGACAGCAGTTTGAAGAACATGGGGCGTCCCCGCCGGACAGCCCTGTATTGGACTGTGAGGAAGAACAGGATATGGAACTGTAAATCTGGTTTTTGAAAGGAGCCAATATGAAAAAAGCAATTTTGAGCGTATCCGCTGCCGCCGCCATGATTGGCGGCCTTTTCTATTTTGGCTGGTATCGCAACCGCCACGGCGCCAACTAAGCGAATCGACCTGTCTGGAGGGAGGTGAAGCGATATGCCGATGACAGCGACAATGGCGCCCTACACCCTTTTCATACTGGATGATGATACCCCTCTGAACCCTCGTGAGGATCACGACTGCCTGGGAAAAATGGTCTGCTGGCATAGCAGATACAGCCTGGGCGAGAAGCACGATTATGATGAGCCAAGCGATTTCCTGCGGAACCTGCTGTTTTCTGAATACTCCAGCGGCCATGACCGGAACAATCCGGTTTTTGCATTTCTCAAATCTGGCAAGGCCAAAGATGCCCGATTGGAATACAACCGCTCCACGCGGGAGTGGGAATTGCGGGAGAATCAGCACTGGAGTTCAGACAGCGATTGGTATGTGTCCTCCAGCTATGCGGCCTCGTTGAAAGATGAAGTCCCGGACTGGTTTTTGGATGATTGCCTTTCTGCCCTCACTACCGGCGAACTGTTTTCGCTGGTAGAACAAATGGATGGCATGGTGATTCTTCCGCTTTACCTGTACGATCACAGCGGCATCACCATGAACACCTGCGGCTTTTCTTGCCCGTGGGATTCCGGTCAGGTTGGCTGGATCTACGCAGATAAAGCGATGATCGAGCAGGAACACGGGAAAATCACCCCTGAAATATTGGAGAAGGTTCGTCAAACCCTGGAAGCTGAAGTCAAGGAGTACGATTACTACCTGACCAACCAGTGCTATGGATTCCAGCTTTTCAAGGAAGATGTGGAGGTGGATAGCTGCTGGGGATTCCTGGGGGAAATCCGGGATGTTCAGGATGCTGTAAAGGAGTATCTGCCGGAGGACTGCAATCCGGCAATCGTTGAATCGCTCCAATTTCAGTATGAGGAACTGGACATCGACGAGTATTTGGAGCGATTGCAGGAAGAAACGGAGGGATTAGACTGTGAGCCTGGATAACACAGTGAATGTTTTCATCCTGTATGGCTGCACCTTGAGCAAGGAGCGAAGTTCCATGCGAATCGTGGCCGCCACTACGGATGAAGAAATGCTGCATACCATCATCGGCGCCCAAATCCTCGGCGGCACAATGGACTACCGGGGCTTCAGCAATATGAAGGGCTTTGAACAGTTCCGGGCGGCCTGCCGTGCCGGTGATGTTCAGTATAGCAATCTGGACTATGGCTTTGTGGAGCAGACGGAAAATCTGATGCTCCCGGACTGTGCAAAGGAGCCGCAGTTTGAGAAAGCATATCGGCTGCTGAACCTGTCCGACCATGAGTTCAATGCCATCCGCAATGGTTCTCTGGAGAGCCTGGGCGAAGATCGCACCCGTTTGATTCTGGATAAGGCGCTGTCATGGGCGGCACAGAACTATGCCGGATGGGACTTATACCGCCATTTGAGAGATGAACTCGGCATGAGCAACGAGGAAATCGGAAAAGCCGGATTTGACCTGGATGAGTTCTATGAGGTCGAAGCGGCGGACTCTGCGGAGTATGAAGTGGAGGCTGACTATGGCGAAGAACTTTAATTCTTCTGCTCTGCCGGAACATTGCTATGCAGTTCTTCCCGGTTCCGGGCAGCTCATAGAGGTCAGGCGCGGCGAAAAGGGCTACTATCCCTGTGCCTACTCCACCAGCGACCGTGAGTATAACAAGGTTCTGGCAAATTACTTCAATGCCCATGAGGGCATTTCAAAGGCACAGGCGGCAGCTATGTTGGCCGGTTCCATGTTTGGCTGGAATGTTCCTGCTGCCGATCCTGCCTGTTACGATGCAGAGGGCATCCCGATCCAACCGGGAGAAAAGAAAGCGCCCACCAGATCGCCGGAATATCAGTACGAGCAGGCAAAGCTCATCCGGCAGAACTACCAGCCCGGAACCAAGGTTGTGCTGGATGAAAAGATGGAAGATCCCTACCGTGAAATGCCTGCGGGACTGACCGGCATCGTAGATTCCGTTGACGATCTGGGGCAAATTCATTGCCATTGGGAGAATGGTTCTTCGCTGGCGCTTATTCCGGGCGTTGACCATTTTCATCAGGATATGACTCAGGAGCCTGTGATTGAGAGCAGCGAAGAACAGGAGCCTGATTTGGAATTGTGAGGTGATATGATATGAGCAGAAGCGCCGCTGCGTATCAGAAATTTACCGAGGATGAGATTCGGAAAGCAAACAGCGTGGATATTCTGTCCCTGGCCCGTGGCTATGGATATGAGCCGGAAAAGGCAGGCCGCAAAGCTGTCCACATGAAGCACAGCGGCGGGCTTTACATCTTCCCCGAAAACAATCGCTTTTTCCAATGGACGGGTCCTGATGATGGAGTCAAAGGCGGCGCCATTGATTTTGTCATGCGGGAAGAAAACCTGTCCTTCCCCGAAGCGGTGGGCAAGCTGATCGGCAAGGAGTTCTCTCCATCCGTAAAGCAGGTGGTTCCCTATGAGAAAAAAGAACGGGAGCCGCTGGTGCTGCCCGAAAAGGCAGACAACATGAAGCGGGCCTATTGGTATCTGGTTTCTGTCCGAGGTATCAGCCCCAAAATCGTAAGCCACTTTATGAATCGGAAGATGATTTATCAGGAAAAGAAGTATGGCAACTGCGTGTTTGTAGGCTACGATGCGGAAGGAACCGCCCGGTACTGCTCCATGCGGGCGGCCAGAGATAACAGCTCCTTCAAAATGGATGCGACCGGCTCAGATAAAAGCTACCCCTTCTTCCACGAGGGCAAAACCGATCTGCTGATTGTCACCGAGGCGCCCATCGACCTGATGAGCCATGCTTCTATTGCCGCTGACTTTTATGGGCGTGACTGGATGCAAGATCACCGTATCTCTACCGGTTGCCTTTGGAATGGAGCCATTGACCGTTATCTGGAAGGCCATCCGCAGATCAAGCGGCTGGTGTTTGCAGTGGACAATGACTATCTGTCCCGTGACAAGAATGGGCAACTGCGAAATTGGGGGCAGCTTACAGCGGCAAAATGGATGAAGGCATACACCGAAAAGGGATATGCCTGCGCGGTTCATGTGCCACATTTGAATGACTTTAACACCGACCTGGTGGAAATGCGGAAGGGGCGTTCTGTGGAGGATTTAGACCGTCAGCGTATGGCGGAGCTGGAAACCGCATTTGAACAGAGCGCCGAGGAAGAACCGGAACAAGGTATGGAGGTGTAAAATTGGCAAAAATCAAAACCTTTGAATTGGATCGCTGGAGTGAGCCGGATGAAAAGCAGCGTGTCCGGCACATCGGCATGGCCGACGCAAAAGAAACCTTTGACAGACTGCAAACGCACCTGGAACTGAAAGCTCTGCTCCCGGATGAGTATTTCCTGTTCTCCGATGAACTGACGGGCGAGCTGCCTGAATTTGATCAGGCGCTCTGTATTCCCAATTTTGGGGCCAGCGAAGGTATCTATCTGGACATTTCCCTGGCCTGCCGCGACAAAGATGGCAAGCGCTATTTTCAAAACTTTGCTACCGGCAAGACATTGGGAGAAACTGCGGACGACTATTACAGGATGTTCCGCATTGCTGCCGAATGTTCCCTGATGCTCAATGGCCGTGGAAATACCTATGAACAGAAAAAAGTGGACATCGTTCTGACCGAACAAGAGGCGGAAGCCGTGGGGACTGTGGTGGATATGGAACTCTGCGGCCACCATCCGCCGGAGGCCGAGGCAATTTTGAACTCTGCGCTGGAGAAGATCGACCGGATTGCCTTTGCAAAAGTCCAGACCATCACCTGTCACGGGAAAGACGATTACTCTCTCTGGTCTGCGGAGATCCCCAAAGATATGCTGCACTCCATCCTACACGAAGCCTGCGAACGGGTTGGAACCCTGGATGAACTGATGGACGCAATGAACCCGAAGGACGGGTATGAAATGCGGCTGTTCATTCAGACACCGGGACGGCAGTTTGCGTTCTACCGTATCCCTGAACGGCTCTCCAATCTGGAGGACTACGCCAATGAGGGCTGCTCTGTCCGAGGAACAAAGGACGAAATCATGGCGGAGATTTTTACCGAGTGGGCGCCCGCCCAAGAAGATCTGGAAGATGACTTTGAACTGTGACATCCCGCACTTTTCTTTTCATCTGTACCTGACCGCCCCCCTGCGGGGGCGCCCCGCAACCGGAATCCGCAGGCCACGCCCTGCGGTTCTCGGTTAAGGCAGGAATAGCCGTCATACCTGACGGCGGGCTGACAGCTTGAAAGCCGTGCTTTCAACGGGGTTTTGAGGATTTCAAAGGGTATGATTTTTTGATTCTGGTGTGATTTTTGTCATACTTCAAACTGAAAGTCATATCCTCTCCGTTCTTCTCGGTTCTTGTCGTTTCTAACCATTTGCGTTGACAAGAATGGTTAGAAGCGTTAGAATGTGGGTAGAATGATTTCAAGGAGATGATAATATGACTTTTCAGGAAAGCGAAACCCTTGAATTGAAAGAAATTGTTGTGGAGGATATAAAGAAGGAAATCATAGCCTTTGCGAACAGTGCGGGCGGAACGCTGTATGTGGGAGTTGCTGATAATGGTAGAGTTGTGGGCGTTGATAATCCTGATACAGTAACACAGCAGATTTCCAACATGGTGCGTGACAGCATCAAGCCGGATGTCACAATGTTTATCCGCTATGACATAAAGGTTGTGGATGGGAAACAAATTGTCGCCGTTGAGATTCAGCGCGGCACCGAGCGGCCGTACTATCTGGCGAAAAAGGGACTGCGGCCGGAGGGTGTATATGTGCGGCAAGGAACTTCATCTGTCCCTGCAACGACCACGGCAATCCGCCGGATGATAAAAGATACAGATGGTGACAGTTTTGAAGCCATGCGTTCTCTGGAACAGAATTTGACCTTTCAGGCGACAACAAAGGAGTTTGAAGCGCGGAACATTGCATTTGAGGCGCCCCAGATGAAAACTCTTGGGGTTCTCAACACAGATGGCATCTATACCAATTTAGGACTGCTCTTATCGGAGCAATGTACCCATACCGTGAAAGCGGCTGTGTTTGAAGGAACCGACCAAAGTATCTTCCGGGATCGTCAAGAGTTTACTGGTTCTCTCCTTCAGCAGATGAACGAGGTCTACGAGTATATCGACCGTCGAAATCAGGTGCGCTCCACCTTTGATAAGCTGCGAAGGATTGACACACGGGATTATCCAGAAGTTGCAATTCGTGAAGCTCTGCTCAATTCTCTGGTACATCGGGACTATTCTTTCAGCGCAAGTACACTTATCAGTGTGTATGATGACCGAATCGAGTTTACTTCGATTGGCGGCCTGCCTGCGGGGGTTTCGTTGAACGATATTATGATTGGGCTGTCAGTCTGCCGTAATCCCAAATTGGCGAATGTGTTCTACCGTCTGGAACTGATTGAAGCGTATGGAACTGGCATGAAAAAAATCATGGGTGCTTATGAAAACAGCGATAAAAAGCCAGTCATTGAAGCAACAGACAATGCGTTTAAGATTGTATTGCCCAATTTGAACGAGGGCAACAGTTCTTCGACCATGGCAGGTGCAGACAACGAAGCCGAGCAACTGGTGTTGGAGTTCATTCAGAAAAATGGTTCTATCACCCGTAAAGAAGCGGAGGCCGCTGTGGATATGAAGCAAACTGCCGCTGGCCGTCTGTTGAGCAAGATGATCCAAAAGAATCTGATTGTGCAGACAGGTCAAGGAAAAAACACCAAGTATAAATTGCCGTAATCAACGAGAAGGGCGCTGGATGATCCGGCGCCTTTTCTGTTTGAAAGGAGGGTTGATTTGAAGGAATCGCCCATTAAAACAGAGCGCAAGACGCTCCATCTGCCGGAAGATACAGTTCGGGCGCTCAATAAACTGGCAGCCAAGAATGGGACGGACTTTTCCAAAGAAGTGCGCAGGGCGATTGACGAATATCTGGATTTGGAAACCACCGCCGAAAATATTGACATGATAAACGGGGTCATCCGGCAGGAACTCAGCGGGCAGCTCAAAGCCCTGGGAAACCGGTTGGCCGGACTGATAAATCGCCTGACGATCATATCGGCTGCGGGCTATTATGCCAACATTGCCATTATCGCAGACCTTATTGACCAAGACCGCTATTCGTCTTTTGAAAAAATAGAGTCGGCGGCCCGAAAGCGAGCATTGGCATTTGCCAATCAAAAAAACGCGGATGCGCTGCGTACTTTCATGGATGACGAGGAAATGCAGAAAGCCATCCATGCCGTACAAGGAGGTTCCCGTGTCGATTTTGATTTATAAGCAGCGCCACCGGCACCCCAACTATAAGAAAACTCCAAAAGGCAACTATGCACATATCGGTTACATTGCAACTCGTCCCGGTGCCGTGAAGAATGAGGGGATGCGCCACGGACTGTTTGGCAAGCTGGAGCCAGGGGCGGCGGTCAAAGAGTTTGACACTTGGCAGGAGGCCGCCCGCCTGGTTCGGGAGCTTTCCTATCGTCGGGTCAATATGTATCGTGGTATTATCTCTTTTTCACCTGAAACGGCCGCCGAATTGGGGCTGTCCGATCACAAAGCGTGGGAGGACTATATCGACCGCCACATTTTGACCCTGGCAAAGTTCAATGGAATCCGGGTGCAGGACTTGCAATGGGTGGCTGCCCACCATAACGAAAAAGGTCATCCCCACATCCATGTGGTGTTCTGGAATAAACATCAGCGAACAATGGTCCCTTTTGTCCATCCAAGCATCCCGGATAAAATCCGAAAACAACTCATTCGAGATACCTTTGCCGAGCGTATCAAAGAGTATTGCGAGGCCAAACAGCGGGCAAAGGAACACCTGTCGGCCATCACAGACGAAATGATTGACGAGTTTGAGAAGTACATGGAGCATCTTCACCCGCAGGAATATCGCCGCCTGCGTGAAGCGTTTGGGCATATCACGGATGATGAGCTGGGGACTTCCCCCTTGGATAGCGTTGTTGGTGCAATGAAGATTGCCCCCTTTATCTCACGCCTGTTCGCGCTGAAGGAGAAAATGCCGAAAAAGGGGCGGCTGTATTACAAATTGCTTCCAGAGGATGTGAAGGCCGAATTAGATGCCTTTGTTGCCTTCTTGAAGGAAAACAACGAGTACATCCGCAATTTGGTACAGGACTATGCAGAGAGCAAGACCCGTCTTGCCATGCTCTATGACACCGACCCGGCGCACATCAAAGAACAGCAGGAAAAGGCTGTGGCGGAGGCCGATAAGCTGATTGCCAATAAAATTCTCGATGTGATCCGCACCATGCTGTGCAAAGACCGTGAGGTCCAGTCTTTTGAATATACAGAGGCCCGCAAAGCCTACTTCACCGAACAGATGATTTGCGAAATTTTAATGGCGCTGGAGCAGACTGCTATGAGTTTTGACATGGAGTATGACGACCGGCAAAAGGCCATGAGTACCGATCTGTCAAAGGCAGCCCGAAAAGAGTGGTATCTGCGACATAAGGACAAGGGATTGGAACCATAGTAATCCGCAGCTAAAGACAATTTTAAGTAGTTTTGCGGTTTGTAACCGCAAAACTGATGAAGGTTTATCGGAAAAGTCCCTTGAAAAAATTGATATTGCCATACAGAAAGCAGTCCTGCGGGGCTGCTTTTTCTGTTTTCAAATGATTTTGAAAAGCAAAAAGTGACCGGCCGCCCGGTTCCAGAAAGGAGAAAGGATGATAGAAGCGAACACTTCCTATAAGCAAAATGGTGTGCCGGTGTCGATTCCGAGCGGTTCGTATGGCATTGCCCCTCTGACGGTTCACCAATATGAATACCCCAAAGGACACCCCTGCCATAACTGCCCTTATACCCTGCGCACCTCTGTCCCGTCCTGTATGTTCCCTGAACGAAGGGACGGCGGCTGTCTATGGTACGATCTGAAAAAACAGCGGCGCCCTCCGCTGCCTGCGGTTTACCCCAAAAATCAGGCGGCGGCAGAGCGCATTTTTGCTTTCGTTGAAGTTCTCAAAGATGTAATGAAGCGAAAAGGTTATCAGGAAAGGAGGAAACCGATTGCGAAGTAAAACCGATTTTTACAGGCTGTTCTTTGAACAGCTTGCCCGGCGCGGCTTTGATGTGAAGCGGTCCCAATCTTCCGATTACATCGCTGATATTTATTTCAAGAACCAGCTTGTGGCCTATTTCTCCAAAGCCGATACGGTGATCCAGAACCCCTTTGTCACAGTCAAGGACAAACTCATTCGCCTTATCAACGATACGGCCCAGGACACAGCGAACAAAGCGGGTATCTGCCGCGACTGTCCTTATACTGACGCCAATGAGAAACTTCCCAATGGCTCTTATAAGCTGGCAGAATACAATGGCGTGACTCTCGCCTGCAAGGAACATCATCTGTTTGGCTATGTGTTCTCCACCTACCGCACCGCCCCGGATTCCGGCGAAATGATGGCCCGCCAGATTTTTTACAACAAGGAATTTGCAGGACAGGATTTCGCCAAACGAAGCGGTTTGGTTGATGAACGTGCGCTGTTCACCGAAGAAGAACTCCGGGTCCTTCATGCGGGCTTGGTCAAGATGAGCATACTCGATCAGGATGTTTCCAACGAGGCCCGTGAATCTGTGGAACGGATTCTTGACAAAATCGAGGACATTATCCCGGAGCTGCGGGAGCAGGAAATGGAGTTTAACTTTGATATGGAGTTCGGCCAGCAGGAAGAAATGGAGATCGGAGGATAGCAAGAATGAGCAGCAAGAGAAATCAGACCATCGCTATCGCCCGTTTCCTGATGTATAAACACGGGCTGAACCAGCAGCTTGAGGGCATGACAGATGAAGAATACCTGGCGCATCCTATTGGCTTGGATGTGGGGCAATATGTAGCTGACCTGATGAAATACTGCCCGGAGCATATCGTCGATCAGGTCATGGAACATCAGGATGCTCTTTTGCGGCGCCTTGGTACGGATTACCTCACCGTCATAGCCTATATGCCTTATGAGGAAGATGGAGGGACAAAGTATGCGTGATGGACGCCCGAATCCTGATATTTGGGGAAACATCATCACCTGCGGGGAGATCGCCGTGGGCATTTACGAGATCGTCGGCACAAAGAAACGTGGGCTGGAAGTGCCAAAGCCCCTTGCCGAAGAAATCCTGCCGGAATCTGTGACGGAACAGGCTGCACAGGACGGTGAGAACCTTTGTTTTACCGATCCGGTTTCCAACGCCATCGTTGCGGACGCCCTGCTGGAACAGGAACTTGTTACTGATCCGCAGGCAGCGGCCCGTCTGGACGCAATCCGGCAGCTTGATGATGTGGCCTATGATACGGCCTTTGAACCGCCTGTTTCAGACTATGAGATAGATGGTCTGGACTTGGAAAGGTAGGTGTTACTTTGAGGCTGGTCTATATTTCTTCCCCCTTGCGGGGAAATATGGAAAAGAACATGGAAAAGGCAAAAGACTACTGTGCTTATGCAGCATCCTGCGGCGTGATTCCCTTGGCGCCGCACACGATTTTTACGCAATATCTGCATGACGCAGTGCCGGAGCAGCGGGAACAGGGCTTACGAATGGGTCACGAACTGCTGGAGCGCTGCGATGAACTCTGGGTAATGGGCGACACTATCTCTCAGGGTATGAAGGACGAAATTGGCCTGGCTACTTTTCTGCAACTTCCGATTCTCTATGTATCCGATGATATGGTGAAGAATCAGAAAATGATCCGCCAGTCTGATCGCCCTCTGGACATCAATGACTGCATCCCCGACAGTAGCCAGTACAACTACGAAAATCAATTTCTGGTTCTCAAACCTGGGGTGAGCAGCAAGGGCAAGGACATGACTGCCGACGACTCCATCTGGTATGCCCGTAACGGTTTTGGATGTATTTATGGAGCCAGAGGTCAGGCCGTGTATGCAGAAAGCCTGTTGACCGGCAAATACATTCATTGGGAACGACATGACTTCTGTGGCATCGTCAAGCCGGAAAGTTTGAAAGAATGGCTTCTGGATAAGCCGGTCAGGAATGAGGCTGTCGAAGAACTCACCAAGTTTGTCACCCCTGAACTTATTAGCGCAGCCAAGCAAAACCATACTGCTTGCGACTATCCTTTTCTAATCGGGTATGCCCCTGCGGAGGGCGGTCTGTATGAAGCGTTCTGCCTGGACCCCGATCCGGTCAATCTTGCATCTTTTATTGTGAAGATGGGGAAAGAGCGCGGCGACCTGATGATTTGTACTCCGTTGGATACCCCGTTTTTGAACACCTTCGGGACATTCATTGACCGCTGTGAGGATCAGGACTTTTTGCAAAAGCATCTATTGCCGGTCCTGGTTCCCATGCAGATGGGCGAAACGGAGCCGCAGGCAATCAAGCTGACCGAGGATCAAGACAATGAAGCGTTTCTGGATGATTTTGCTGTTGAGGATGATATGGCATTATGAAAACAAAGCCTAAATTGATGGTTTGTGCGTTGATCTTCGTTTCCGGCGCGATTCTCAACCTGTTTTTCTCAACAGCGGTTCACGGTCTGCTGACAAGAGAGATCACCCGGCTTTCACTTCTCCCCATCGGGGACTGCCTTGCCAGCCTATTTTCCAACCGCCAGCACATGATGTTGTATCTGTGCCTGCAAGGGTTTGTAAGTGTATTGGCGGTTATGTTCTTCCTGACCAATATGAGGCCGTATGAATCAGACTTGGACACGATCACCCCGGAGATTCAGACACCCAGAGCTGTGGGCCAATACCAGCACGGTTCGGCCCGCTGGATGACCGATTCCGAGAAGGACAAAGCATTTGACAGCTACATTCTTGACCCGCACGACCCAGCGATCCGGCAGCTCTTAGAAACCGGATACGATGGTTTGGATTTTCTCAAAGAAAAATAAGGAGGCGACAAATTGAAGTTGAACCTTCACCCCAAAGGTATTCCCAAGCAGGACCCTTTGGGAGCAGATACTCCGCTGAAAAAAGGCGGCGTGGTGGTAGGTATGCGAAAGGAGGGTGATAAAGAAAAAATCTATTTTGTCGGTGATGACTGCCACCTGCTCTGCGTTGGCGCCACTCGTTCCGGTAAATCAAGATGTCTGGTTCTGGAAAGTATCTGTCTTTTGGGACTCGCCGGAGAATCCATCTTCTGCTCCGACCCCAAAGCCGAATTGTTCCACTACACCGCTGATTTCCTGAAAAAGTTGGGTTATGAGGTTTTGGTGCTGGACTTCAAGAACCCCGAAAAGAGTATGCGCTACAATCTGCTCCAGCCCATCATTGACGCCATCAGTGAGGGAGACACCGACCGTGCAGAAATGCTGGCCTGGGACTTGACGAACAATCTGGTTGGTAAGCCGGAGGGCGAAAAGATTTGGACGAACGGTGAATGTTCCATCATAGCGGCTGCCATTCTTTGCGTGGTGTGCGACAACCAAAAACGACCGGAATTTCAGAACATGACCAATGTGTATTGGTTCATTTCGGAAATGTGCCGTACCATCGGAAATAAGATGCCGCTGTTGGAATATGTCAAGAAGCTCTCTCCATCCCACCCGGCACGGGCGCTTCTGTCCATTTCCGATGTGGCGCCGTCCCGTACCAGAGGCAGCTTCTACACCTCTGCCCTGACCACCTTGCGGCTGTTCACCTCGAAGTCCATCTACGCTATCACCCATACCAGCGATTTTACCCTTGCAGATATGGGCAGTAAAAAGCAGGCGTTGTTTGTAATCCTGCCCGACGAGAAAACCACCTTTTATCCCATTGCTTCTCTCATTGTGTCGCAGCAATACGAACTTTTGGCAGAGGCGGCAGACCGGCGCGGCGGGCGTCTGGAACGCCGTGTCAACTTCATCCTTGACGAGTATGGCAACTTTACTCCCATCAGCGACATGACAAACAAACTGACCGTGGCGGCTGGCCGTGGGATGCGATATGCCCTGTTTGTGCAGGGCTTTGACCAACTGAAAGAAAAGTACAGCGACAATATCGCCAACACGATCAAGGGCAACTGTCAGGTTTGGGCGTACCTGCAAAGCGATGACCCGGAAACGCTGCGGGAGATGTCCGATAAACTCGGCAGCTATACCACATCCAGTTACCAGCTTTCGGCCAGCAACGGAAAATACACAACCCCGTCTAACTCCCAGAGCGTCAGCCTGACCGAGAGAAAGTTGCTCAATACGGATGAGGTCCGGCGCGTCAAGCGTCCCCATCAAATCATCACCAGCCGCGACCACCCCGCTATGATGTATGCGCCCGACCTTTCTCAGTGGATGTTCAACAAGATGTTGGGGTTGGGAGATATGGAGCATAACCGCAGGCTGCGGGAAGAACGAGAACAGAAACGGCCAATCATCACCGACACGAAGCAAGAAATCGCATTGTGGAACATCTGGATTTACTACCAGAAGGACATCATGCGCCGCCTTTCGCAGCAAAAGGGCGCTATGGGCGGTGGCCTTGATGATGATTAACTCATAGGAGGTTTTGAATGAAAGAGAAAATCAACCAGACGGCGGGCAGGCTGAAACAGACTGTCCGGGCGGTGGGTGTTGGTATTGCCACACTTACCGCCTCTTTTTTTATGTCCGCACCGGCTTATGCCACTGGTGTGCAGGACAGTCAGATTGTCAAGGGAACCGAGAAACTGGTCGGTGATGTGACAACCTGGCTGATGGTGCTGGCGCCGGTGGTAGCCGGTCTGCTTATCATCTATTTCTGCATCCGGCGCGGCATGGCTGACGAGATGGATCAGAAAAAGTGGAACAACCGCATTGTGGTGGCGGTGGTGTCCTGCATTGGCGCCGTACTCGGTTCCGCCACCCTGAACCTGATTCTCGGCTACTACCAGTAAGCCGGGATACATTCCGTAGTACAGGCGATTTCCGCGCCTTACTAAATAAATCATTTTATTAACAGGAGGAAAAAACTATGGCTAACTTCATCCGTAACACTCAGGTTAAGACTATGACTTCTATCTGGGCTGCCAAGCAGAAAGCCCATGAGCTGGCTGACCGTATGGCGGCGGCGCTGACCGACCGCACTGGTCAGGGTACGCTGGATGTGGCTATCACCGTGCTGATCTCCATCGTCTTGGGTGCCCTGATCCTGGCCGGTCTGTATTTGATCGTGAATGACACCGTGCTGCCCACCATCACCCAGCGCATCAAGGATATGTTTAACTATCGCGGCTGATCAAAACAAGAAGCGGCGGGCCCACCGGCTCCGCCCTAATTTTTAACAGGAGGTTTTTCAATGGAGTTCAAAGCGGAAATCAAAAAGACTTTTACCGGTCCCGACAAGCTGCGGGCGGTGTGCAGCGTGGTCCTGGACGACTGCTTTCTGGTGAAGAATGTGCGGGTCGTTGAGGGCGAAAAGGGGCTGTTTGTGTCCCTGCCCAGCCGCCGGAATGTCAAGGGCGAGTGGGTGGAGCATTGCTTCCCCATGACGAAGGAACTGCGGGCAAAGCTCTCCGCCGCTGTACTGGAAGCGTATGAGGCCGCCGTACAGAACGAAGAAGCTGCCGTGTCCTGATCGCCCGCCATATTCCAATCCCTATCGGGGGCGGCCGAGCGCCGCCCCCAGAAAGGAGGTGGTTGCTGATTGGAATATATCTTAGTGCTGCTGATCGTGGCCCTGCTGAATGGAGCAATCGCCTATATTGATGGGCTGATGGAAGGGATTATCCCTCTTACCCTGTACGCAGAGCAGTATATGTCCACCTTGGCCGGGGTCGATTTGTTTCAGTCCTTGTTCGACATTGTATTCGGCTTTGGCGTATCCCTGATTGTGCTGAAGTTCCTGAAAAAAGGCTTTGAAACCTATGTTCTGTGGTCAGACGGGGACGCCGACGAGGAGCCTATTGCCATTCTCACAAACTTTTTCAAGGCTATGGCTGTGGCAATCTGCTTTCCCACCATGTATGACTGGCTTGCCACGATTGTAGAAGAAATGAGCAATAAAATGCTGGAGGCCATCGGCCTTGCCACCGCTTACGATTGGGCGGGCTGGGTATCCGGCATTTCATCAATGGGGCTTGTGACAGCCATCTTTGGCTTGGTATTTGTCATCGTCTATTTCATCCTATATTTCCAATTCCTGATGCGCGGGCTTGAAATCCTGATTTTGCGAGTAGGTATTCCGTTGGCCTGCGTAGGTCTGATTGACAATGACAAAGGCGTGTTCAAGCCCTACATGAGTAAGTTCTTCCAGTCTGCGCTCTCTGTGGTAATTCAGGTTTCTCTTGCGAAATTGGGGGTTGGCCTGATGATGAATATGCACATTTTCTGGGGCGTGGCCTGTATGATTCTTGCGGTGCGGACACCGAAGTTCCTTCAGGACTTCCTCATTACGACCGGTGGCGGTGGCGGCGGCGCCATTGTCAACAACGCATACCATTCTGTACGGCTGGTGCAGATGGTCAAGGGCATGGGGAAGTGAGGTGATGGCTGATGGTGACAATGGACGATATTTCAAATGCCATCATCCTGCTTGTGCGCGTTGGTGCGGTAGCCCGTTTCGTCTACTGCCTGGTGCGCTTGACCGCAGCCGAGGAACAGGCGGCGCAGTATAAAAAGCGCGCCCGTAACACAGTGATCTTCTACATCATTGCAGAATCCATCTGGCAAATCAAAGATCTGATTCTGTACTACTATTCCTGACAGGAGGTGCAAATGGACGAAGATTTGAAACTCTACATCCCTCTGGGCGTGAAGCCGGAGGCCGAACTGTTTACTGGCTTTGGGAAAAAACAGCTTTTTCAATCCATTGTGGGGTCCCTGGTGATGGGCGGCATAGCGGCGCTGGCCTGGCTCTTTACCGGGAATGTGACAACCACCGTTATCCTGGCCCTGGCCGGTATCTTTGGCTCTGTGATGATGACCACCAAAGACCAGAGCAATTTGTCCGTGGTAGATCAGGTGCAAAACCTGATTCGCTTTTTGCGCGGACAGAAAATCTACCCGTATCGTTACGGGGATGAATGGGGGCTTGAATAATGTACGCAACCATTCCGGTCTACTACCCCTCGCTGGAGGAAGCCGCCCGAAAGGATGAAGCGGCTCTCTGGTGTGACAGCTACAACATCAATATGTCCTGCCGCAACTTCATTCAGGATAAGGCCATGACTGCCTTCAATACCCGTGAACTGGACGCCTTTATCGAAGAATTGGTGCGCTGTTATGGAACAGAACGGGCGATGTATGTGCTGTCCCGTACTATCCAGTTTTCCGATTGGGACGCACGGTTCGATCAGGCTGTGCTTGACCGAGCGGGCAAAACGGACTTCCCTGACACAAGAGAGCCGAGGGAGGCACATCGGGTAGACCCGACCACCCGATATGTCACGGAGATTGATCCGTGCGTTGTTAACGCCGTCTTTGTGAAGCTGATGGAGCTTGAGGACGAACAGGAAGAAACCAACTACATGAATGAAATCGAGCAGGATGAGCTTGACGAGGATATGACGGCAGAACTGTGAGGCTGCCGATGGAGCAGATGACATTTCTGGATTTCTTCGCAGGCATCGGCGGTTTCCGCAAGGGCTTTGAGCTATGCGGGATGCGCTGTGTGGGGCATTGTGAGATTGATAAGTATGCCGACCGCAGTTACAGAGCCATTCACGATGTAAAGGAGGATGAATGGTATGCAGCCGACATCACAAAAGTCGCCCCCGCAGATCTCCCCAGAGCAGACCTGTGGGCAGGAGGATTCCCGTGTCAGGATATTTCGGTCGCTGGCCGCCAGCGAGGGCTTGACGGAGCAAGAAGTGGACTCTTTTTTACACTTGCTCAACTCGTCAAAGGCCAAAGTCCTGAAAATCGACCCACATGGATTGTCCTTGAAAATGTTAAGAATCTCCTATCCATTCATGGAGGATGGGACTTTGCGACCGTTCTCGATACGCTGGCCTCACTCGGCTACCATATCGAATACGGACTGCTCAATACAAAGTATTTCGGCCCCCCTCAAAATCGAGAGCGAGTGTTCATTGTCGCTTGCCGACATCCTGGAGCCGGATGCGGACCCAAAATATTTCCTGTCCCCGCAGGCAGTGGCAAAGCTCTTATCCAACTCATAGGTGGTATGCAGGGGCAGCGCGTCTATGACCCGGCAGGCATCAGCGTAACAATGGCTGCACAGTCTGGTGGTTGGGGAGGAAAGACCGGCCTGTATTTCGTTGACCTTTGCAATGGTAATCCCAAGCTGACCGATCACGCCCGCTGCATCAAGGCCAAGTATAACAGCGGCATTACCAACCGCGGTGGGGACAATTCCGGCGTTCTGATCTCTCCCGCAGGGATGGACAAGGAGGCGGTTCTGTCCTTTGTGGACATTTGCACTGGGAAAGCAAAACTTACCAGAGAATCCCGCTGCATCCTCTCCGCCTATAATCGCACCATCAGTAATTGGGGCGGCAGTTCCGGGGTGTTCTATGGTTGCCGTGCTGTCGTGACCCCAGATCGGGAAGAAAAACGGCAAAACGGACGGAGAATCAAGAACTGTGGGGAGCCGTCTTTCACTATTACGGCGCAGGATCGGCATGGAGTGCTATTTCAAGACTGCGATGAGTGTCCCTACGGTATGCGGATTCGAGAAGCGACAAAGAAAGGATATGATGTTGCCCGCTGCGGCGACAGCATCAACCTTTCTTTCCCGGAGAGCAAGACGCGGCGCGGACGAGTTGGTAAAGACCTTGCCATGACGCTGGAAACCTCTTGCAATCAAGGTACGGC
Organism: Allofournierella massiliensis; assembly: GCF_004345265.1. Classification (GTDB taxonomy): domain Bacteria; phylum Bacillota; class Clostridia; order Oscillospirales; family Ruminococcaceae; genus Allofournierella; species Allofournierella massiliensis. Next base: position 70,636 of record NZ_SLUM01000008.1, on the reverse strand, counting down.
TTTTGCCGGGTGCGGCCTGATCCGCAGGCTAACGCCCCGTGAGTGCTGGCGGCTGCAAGGCTTTACGGACGAGATGTTTGATAAGGCACGGGTAGTCAACAGTGACAATCAGCTATACCGGCAGGCCGGTAATTCCGTGACAGTTCCTGTAATCTACGCCATTGGGAAACAAATTCTTGCCGCACAGAAGGCATTGGAACATGGAGAATAAGATGCTTCAGAAAAATTGGAACCCGTGGTCCATTATCATTGGCATGGCGGTCGTAATGACCGCCATCGCCATGTTGCATCAACAACTTGCATGATTGACGAGCAGATTGGAGATATGGAAATATGAATCCTCTAATTGTAAAAGGCGTGGTATTTGGGCTGCTGTTGGCTTGTGCTGCGCTCTGGGATATGAAAGAACGAGAGATTCCCAATCTGATTCCGGCCATGATTTTAGTTTGTGGCTTGATAGAGCTGCGCCCCGCCGCTTCTGTGGCGGGGCTTCTTGTTACGGGAGGTCCGTACCTGTTGGCTGCATTACTGACACATGGGAAACCCCTTGCCATTGGCGGTGGGGACATTAAGCTGATGGGGGCTTGTGGCTTTGTTCTGGGAGTGTGGCCTGGTTTGCTGCACAGCATTTTATCTCTGATCCTGGCCGTGCTTACAGGAGTGATGTTGTTTGGAGTACGCAGACAGGACTTTTCTGCCATCCGACTGCCACTTGCCCCGTTCTTCTGCATTGGCGGCGTAACTGCTTATTGGCTGGCGGCTGCGGCCGCTATAATCTGAACAAATGGAGGTATCAACTTGAACAAGAATATTTTCAGGAACCGGACTATCATCGGTGCGGTTTGTATCCTGCTCGCCGTCCTGGTTTGCTTTGGCATCACGCCCCTTTTCAATGCGGGTTTGAAGGCCCAGACCGAAGCGGTACGGGTGAAAGTCGGGGTGATTCCCCGTGGCACCTATATCACAGCGGATATGGTCGAGGTCTACACCAGAGGCGCGTCTGGTATGTCTGACGCCATTGCCACATCGCTTGACGAGGTAGTAGGTCGATATACCGATGTAGAACTTCGCAAAAACACGGATGTAAACACCGGCTGGCTTTTTTCCGAACCGCTGACTCAGTACGAATACCTGACCAAACTGGACGGTTCCAAAGTGGCGATCTCCGTTACCATTCCCACCTTTGCCAAAGGTGGTTCCGGCAAGGTGGAAGCGGGCGACATCATCATGCTCTTTGCAACCGATAAAGACACCGGAGAAACCACCCAGCCCCCGGAACTTAAGTATGTAGAGGTCCTAGCTGTAACCCAGAGTTCCGGCGTCGACAAGGAATATCAGGCACCCCAGAATAAAAAGGAAGAAAAACCGGAAGAAACTCTTCCATCCACCATTACTTTGCTGGTAAACACCGAGCAGGCACAGCTCCTTGCACACTTGGAGGAATCCAACAGTCTGCACCTGGCGTTTGTGTACCGTGGAACCCGTGAGAACGCCGTGAAGTTCCTGGCAGCTCAGGATCAGTTCTTTGTGGCGCCGGAGGAAGATACCGCAGTTCAGGATGGCAAACAGGGTGAGGTATCCAATGATAACAATGTGGCCGGCAATAAACCTGCAGAGGAACAGGAGGTTGAGAATACCGATGGCGAATAAGCAGAAACAGATGCTTGCTGTGTGGGGCAGCCCTGGGGGCGGGAAAACCGTAACTGCGGTCAAACTGGCCCTGGAATTGTCCAAGCGGAAGAAAAATGTGGTGCTGGTGTTTACCGATGTGACGGCGCCCACGCTTCCGGCTGTGGTCAGCGAGAAGAAACTGCCGGATGTGTCCGTAGGCGAACTGCTGGCGGCTCCCGGAATGACGCAGGAACAGGTTCTCAAGACCTGTGTTCCCTGTGAGAAAAATCCCTATATCAGCTTTCTGGGCTACAAGGCCGGTGAAAATGACTTTACCCATGCGGAGTACAGCAAGGAAAAGGCGGTGGATATGCTGGTTCTGCTGCGGCACATCGCAGACTATGTGATTGTGGACTGCACCAGCCTTTTGACCGGCAATGTGCTGGCGACCACCGCACTGGAGGTGGCGGATGATGTGCTGCGGGTGTGCAGCTGTGACCTGAAGGCCATCTCCTACTTCTCGTCCTATCTGTCGCTGGTTGCTGACAGAAAGTTCAAACCGGAACAGCACATCAAGGTGCTGTCCAACACGCGCCCTTATCAGGGTGGCAGCGAATACGAGAACTCCTTTGGCGGTGTGAAATACCGGCTGCCGTATCTTCCTTCGTTGGAGGAACAGGCGGCGACGCTGAAACTGCTGGAACCGCTTTCCGGTAAAGAGGCCAAGACCTATGAGCCGGTCATTGCCGCTATTGCCGGGGAGGTGTTCGGAGATGGCAAGTAATATTGACCTGTTCTTCAATACCAGCAGGAACAAGCGGACATTTCCCGAAGTGCTGGCAGAGATTCAGGAATATCTCGCCAGCAAGTATTCGACCCTGATTACCGATAACCCGGAGGAGCAGCACCAGCAGATCACCGCATACATCGCAAAGTATCTCAACGATTACAGTCTGGGCGTTGAGGGTATGAGCCATGAGGAACTGATCGACAAACTCTATACGGAAATGGCCGAGTTCTCCTTCTTGACGCCCTATCTTTTCGCAAATGATGTGGAGGAAATTAACATCAATTCGTGGAAAGATGTGAAAATCACTTATGCAGACGGGCGTGTGGTTCCCACCAAAGATCGGTTCCAGACCCCACAGCACGCTGTCGATGTAATCCGCAGACTCCTTCATAAGTCCGGCATGATCTTGGATAACAGTCAGCCTGGAGTGGTGGGCCATCTCTCCAATAAAATCCGTATCACGGTTCTGGGAAATCCGCTTACGGACAAAGAAAAAGGTGTGGCTGCATCCATTCGTATCGTGAATCCTAAGAAGTTGAGCCGGGATGATTTTATCAGCTATGGGACGGCTACCGCCGAGATGCTGGACTTTTTGACCGAAGTTCTCCGGTTCGGTTTGTCCATCTGCGTGACCGGCTCCACCGGCAGCGGAAAAACCACACTGATGAGCTGGATTCTCTCTACCATTCCCAATGAAAAGAGAATCTTCACCATTGAAAACGGGTGCCGCGAATTTGACCTTGTGAAAGAGGACGCTGAAGGAAATGTCATCAACAATGTGGTCCATACCGTTACCCGTTTTTCTGACGATCCCAAGCAGAACTACGATCAAGAGCGCCTTTTGGAATTTGCCCTGACCTGTAACCCGGACATTGTGTGTGTCGGTGAGATGAAATCAGCCGAGGCTTTCGCCGCACAGGAGGCAGCCCGTACCGGCCATGCGGTTATCACTACCACCCATGCCAATAGCTGCAAAGCAACCTATTACCGTATGGTGACGCTGTGTACCCAGAAATATGACATGGGCGACAAAACCCTGTATAACCTGGTGACAGAGGCGTTTCCTATCGTTCTGTTTGTGAAGAAGCTGGAGGACAACAGCCGCCGTGTCATGGAAATTACCGAATGTGAGATTCTGGAGGATGGCACCAGGCAGCTTCACACCCTGTACCGCTATCATGTGTCGGAAACCTCTATCGAAGATGGCAAGGTAAAGGTGCATGGTGAGTTTCAAAAGGTATCCTCGATCTCGGCCAGCCTGCAAAAGCGGCTTTTGGAAAACGGTATGCCGCCCCGCCTGCTGGAGCGTATCGCTGGAGGCGGTGTAAAACCGGATACTGGAAAGGAGGAAACTGCATGATTGTATTGATTTTGCTGGCCTTTGCCGGTATGATGACGGGCATCTTCTTGATTCTGGGCATGACGCCCTTTACCTTTGCGGAGGAACTGACCAAACCGCTTTCCGGGCGGCGACAGCCGATTTCCAAACGAATCCAGCAGGTCAACCACCCCAAAGAGCCGAAGGGCATCCGTAAAACCGTGCAGGAAGCACGGGAGATGTTGATTCTCACCGGAAAGGGTGGGAAGTTTGCTGCTGTCTGTGCTTTCTCGCTGTTTTTGGCGGCAATGGGAGCTGTGATCTGCATTGTGATTCAGAACTACTTTATGCTGCCAGTTTTGACCGCCGGAATGGGATTGCTCCCGTTTTGGTATGTCCTGTTTACCTCTCACAGCTATAAAAAGTTGATGAACAACGAGATCGAAACCGGGCTGTCCATCATCACAAGTTCCTATCTGCGCAGCGAGAGCATGATAACCGCTGTGGAAGAAAACATCCATTACCTGAACCCGCCTGTGGCAGATGTGTTCCGGGGCTTTTTGGCCGAAACCAATATGATAAGTGCCGATGTGAAACAGGCACTCTCCAACATGAAGCCCAAGCTGGACAACTATGTGTTTCGGGAATGGGTGGACGCAGCTATCGCCTGTCAGGACGATAAGAGTCTAAAAAGCACGCTCACCCCGATCATCGGTAAACTCTCGGATATGCGGATTGTTGCGGCGGAACTGGACTACCTGCTTTATGAGCCTTTCAAGGAATTTATCACAATGGCGTTCCTGCTCATTGGCAACATCCCATTGTTATACTTTCTGAATAAAGACTGGTACGATGTGCTTGTGAATACGGGCTTTGGCAAAGGAATTCTGGCGGTGTGTCTGCTGGTGCTCCTGATCTCGTTTGCGGCGGTGATCCGGCTCACCAAGCCCGTCGAATACAAGCGTTGATCCCGTCAGGAGGTGTTACCATCGAGAGTGCTACCGATCTCCCTGCGGGACGCCAATGCGTTTGTTCTGGCGCATCACCGGCACAGTGGTCAGGTGCGCGGCTGTAAATTCTGTGTGGCTGTCGTAGATGATTTGGAGGCCGTTCATGGAGTTGCGATTGTGGGGCGCCCCGTTGCACGCCGACTGGATGATGGCAAAACAGCGGAAGTGACCCGGCTTTGCACCGATGGCATTGCCAATGGGTGCAGCTTTCTTTACAGCCGGTGCGCCCGGATTGCAAAACTGATGGGCTATCAGAAAATCATCACCTACACCCTGGCAAGCGAAAACGGAGCCAGCCTGCGGGCTTCCGGCTGGCAATGTGCGCCGGGACTGCGAGGCGGCGGGAACTGGAATGTGCCGGGGCGCCCCAGAACCGACAGCCGCAACACCGGCCCCAAACGGCTCTATTACAAAGAATTGAGGTGACGCGAGTTTTGTATCTCATTTTACTATGCTTTGGGACGCTCTTTGGCCTGGGAGCGTTCTTTTTATTGGCCGGGTTGCTCCGGCTGCCGACTTCCGCAAGCACTAAGGCGGTTCTGACCGTAACGAGCCGTGGAAAGTCACAGAAAGGCAGCATCAACGCTATCCTGTTCGATATGGCGGCACGGCTCTCTCCGCTGGTACATCTGGATAGCTATAAGCGGAAGAAACTGGAGGCGCAGTTAAAATCCGCTGAAATTAAAATGTCCCCGGAAACCTATATTGCGGCGGCTTGGGTAAAGGCTGGGCTGATTGCTCTGCTGATTATCCCGGCCCTTCTGATTTTCCCGATCCTTGCGCCGGTCATTGTGTTTCTGGCGGTGGCAGTTTACTTCAAAGAGCAGAAACGAGCGGACGAGATCGTTCAGCAGCGCCGGGAAGAAATCGAGGCCGAGCTGCCCAGATTTGTAAACACCATTGAACAGGAACTACGCGCATCTCGTGATGTGCTGAACATCCTGAAATCCTACCAGAGAAATGCCGGTCATGCCATGAAGCGGGAACTGGAAATCACGATTGCAGATATGGCATCCGGCAACGAGGAAAACGCACTTACCCGAATGGAGAGCCGGATTGGAAGTACCATGCTGTCCGATGTGGTGCGCGGCTTAATCTCGGTCAAGCGCGGCGATAACGGAATTATGTATTTCCAGATGCTTTCTATGACCTTCAAGCAGTTGGAACTTCAAAAACTGAAACTGGAGGCCATGAAGCAGCCGGGGAAAATGCGTAAGTATTCCTTCATGCTGCTGGGCTGTTTCCTGCTGATGTATCTGGGTGTCCTGGGCTATGTGGTGTTGGAAGCCTTTGGCGATCTGTTCTAAAGGAGGTGGTGAAACCGTGAAACGACTTCTGAAGGACAAACGGGGCGAGGGCTTTGTGGATGTGTGTGTCCTGGTCCTGGCGATTGCAATGGTTCTGGCTTTGGTGGTTCGCATTGCGCCGGTGTTTGTGGCAAAGCAGAACCTTGATGTTTTTGCGGACGAATTGGTTCGGACAGCGGAAATCAATGGGCAGGTTGGCTCTGCTACCAGCGCAAAAGCGGCGGATTTACGGGAGCAAACCGGACTCGACCCCAATATCTCATGGAGTGACACCGGGAAAATTCAGCTTGGCAACGAGGTGGAAGTGACCCTCACAACCACCGTCAACATCGGACTGTTCGGTGAGTTTGCATCTTTTCCTGTGACTCTGACAGCAAAGGCCAGCGGGACTTCGGAGGTGTATTGGAAGTGAAAAAGATTCGAGAAGTCCTGAAAAGCAAATCCGGTCAAGGTGTACCGATGATTTTGGCGGTTGTCCTCTGCTGCCTGATTCTGGCCTGTGTGACCTTTGAGTATATGCGGCTGATGATTGTTGCACAGGGGGTGCGCGATTCTGTCCAGTCCGCCATTGTGGATGTGGCTACCGAGAACTGGGATGAAGCCTATGCCGGTTTACGGGAGGGGTACTCTGGTGGCTACCAGCTTGCCGGTTCGTCCTGGTCGCAGAATGTTACCAGCGGCAATGTGTATGCCCGCCTGCAAAATGTTTTGGGCGTTGAATACAAGGACGGACAGTATGTAAAGTACAGCGGCGAGGATTTGGAGTATCGACTGTACGACCTGCACCTGGAAGTGGAAAACGCTCCACTGGCGCCGTCTGTGCCGGATGGCATTACGCAGCTCAATGTCACAGGAACAATCACTGTTGATGTGCCGCTTTCCTTTGGGTTTGGGCATCTGCCGCCCATGCAGATCACCATGAAACTCAACGCCAAATATGTTCCCAGGTTTTAATTTTGTGTATTTCGCCCTGTCTCTTTTCCATAGCGCAAAAAAATATTTGGCAGGAATCACACCTGGACGCCATATTTGTGCAAATGGTATAATGATGGCGGAAAATATTACCGCTGTTTTGATATAAATTTACCGTACAAGGAGGTTTGCAAATGAGTTCTAAAAACAAAAAGCTGCTGGCCGCTCTCGGTGTAGCCGCTGTTGTGGTAATTGTGATCGCCGCAGTGCTGCTGGGCAAGGGTGGGCAAACCACGACCGTTGATCCGGCATCCACCCCCTCGGATGTATCTACCGAGGATGTGGATAGCAGCAATACCCCAGACGGCAGCTCCAGTGAACCGCTGGTGGTGGTGCCGGATGCCTCGAAGCCCGAAGCCACTGACAGCCAGAACCAGACAGACGCCGTTTTGAATGTGGAGGAAGAAGATCAGGTGGATGTCAACCTGACCGACAGCGAAAAGAAACCCGAAACCACTCCGCCCCCGGCGCCTTCTCAAGAGGAACAGCAGGCGGCCAGCGAAAAGGATGAGCCGATTGTACATGAGCCGGACAGCAACCAGCCCCAGACCGGCGACACACAGGGCGGTTCCATCTATCTGGAGGGCTTTGGCTGGATCACCGATGAGGGCGGCGGCACTGTGCAGGAGAATGTTCATTCCGATGGAGATATAAACAAACAGGTCGGCAACATGGGCTGATAACAACCCCAGAGAGTACGGTAGCGATACCGTACTCTTTTTTTGTCCTCAACTAATTTGATTGGAGGTGCGTTTTTGAAGCGGATATTTGTAATGTTGCTCACAGTTGTGCTGCTGCTGGGTATCTGCCCTATGAGCGCCCTGGCAGATACCGGAGGCAGCGGAAACGTGGATGGCGGTGGCGGCGGTATGGGGCAAGGAACTTCGCAGAACTCCTGGACTCCTGGTATGGAGGGTGTGCGGATTACCGTCGTAGATGCGGAGTCCGGCCAACCGGTGTCTACACCATTTGACCTGTCCAGCAATACACCATCCATCAAGATTCACTTTGGTAAGGTCAGTAAAATTCAGTATGCCAACGGCGCCAGCATTTCACCAAGCACAAGTGGCTATACCTGTAAGAAGCCGGATATTGCGTTGCCTCGTATCATAAGCACCGGCAGTTATAGCGCCAATATTGAAGCAATCAAGAAATACTTCTGCTCCGAGTATGCAGTAAAATTGGTGGCGCAGCAGACCGGAATCATATACGAGGAACTGATTGGCGGACAGTATAAGCTGTTTCTGGAGCCAATCGCCTATTTCAAGCACAACGGTATTATGATGGCGATGACTGCCCATGAAGCCGCGCTCTACGATAACCAAAGCAGTGGTAATCTGCGGAAAACGATGGGAAGTTTGACCCATAAAAACCTGCCACTGGCTATGTTCCTAGAATATGCGGACATGGGATTCCCAGCCTATACAGGTGCAACCGACCAGAAATGCGCCAACGATACCATTATCACCTACCTGGGTATGGGTATCGTATGGTTCACTGAACCACCCGAACAGCCGGAGCCAACGGACTATGACTACGAGTATCGTGTGGATACGGATGTTATTACACCTATAACGCTCTATACTGGTTCAGAAATCAATCCAGATAGCCCAGCTACGGTATCCTTTAGTATCAACGGTAGCACCTACCGGATGAACAATATTGTGATTCCATCGGGAGATAGTCAGATTGCCTGGGTAAAGTGGCATACACCATCAAAGCCACAGGACATTACCATCTATGTCAGCACGAACAAAGGCTCATTGAGCCAAAGCACCATTCGGGCAAAGGTGGTAGATCTCTCCGGCAACGACCCGCCCGACCCGAAAGCCACCGATACAATGGGAAGCTGGTTGGCCAGCAGCGTTCCCAGCCGAGAAACCAAGACCTATGCCGCTTGGAGTGTCTGGTGGGCCAAATGGCATCCACATTGGGTTTGGCACAGCCGAAAAAACGGTCGGGGATTCTGGCGCGATGAAGGGTGGTATGATTTCTTTAGGAACAATTACTCGGCCAGTATGACAGCTACTACCCGAATTGAGCCGGACGAAAAGGTTCCCACCGCTTCGGGCGATTTGATGAAATCAGGCTATGGCGTAACAAACACTGTAACGGCAACCGTCAGCACCTCTGCCCCGCTGTCGCACTATACCTACGGGCAGACAGCCGTATCCTACTTCCCGGAGTTTGGCTATGGAACCTACTGGCGGCTGTTGGAGCGGCTCACCAGCGGAACAACGGCGCGGTTCCAGTTTGCCAAAAACATTTACAGCACCTATAACCAGCGGGTGCATTTTTCGCCGGTTTGGTTCCCGGACGGAAGCTACACCGTCAATACCCATGTGATGGATATTTGGACGCCTGCGGGGATGCTCGCCATGAATCTCACCGATGATGTAACGATCAGCGGCTCCCTCTATGATGATTGGCATATCGCACCGGGCAATCCGTAAGAAAAAGGAGAATGGATATGAACGACAACAGAACGATTCGGATTATGGTGTTTGAACCTGGACGGGCGCCTTATACGACCATGCTGGAGGATTCTCTGGAACACCGGCAGGAACTTGTGGGCGGGGATATTGAGTGTATTCCTCTGCCCTGTGAAACGGTTCTCTGCTGCAATGCGTCCGGGAAACTGACAGGTCTGCCGGAGAACCGACAGTACGGGCCGGATACCCTTCACGGAACTTTTTTCCTCTATGGCGATACCCCGGAAGGACGGGGCGTTTCTTTGACCGATGAACAGATTGCCATGTATCAGGAGTATTTTCCGCAGCCGGTCCCCGCAGCGGTATCCTTTGAAGTACGGTCCGCCGCCGACTTGAAAGAGTTTATGAACCTCATGTTCGGCAAGGGATGGGACATGGACACCGGAGCCGGAGAGGATATGGAGGCAGGCCGATGAGCAAAATGTTTTCGGTGGTGACTCTGGATGCCCCCCACTCTCTGATGACAGAGCATTTTGTCCCCGGTAGCCCTGATGGGCTGGATGAACTGCTGGACTGCGATGAAATCTCCGAGGTTCTTGCCGAATGGCCCCTGGGAGATACCATCGAAGCGAAAATTCAGACCTATCTCTATGGAAATGGCGAAACCGTGCAGGCTGACGAGGAGGATTTGGCTTTCTTCCGAGAGCATTTTGACGAGCTGGACGCCAGCGATGCCCTGGACTGCATCTCAGACCACAGCTTTTCTTTTGAATCGGACGAGTTGGATTTTGGGTACGGTGAAGAAAGCGAAGATGAAGAAGATTTGGAACTATAAGACACGGCTCTGCTGAAAAGCAGGGCCTATTTTTATGGCAAAGAAAGCGAGGTCGATAAATTGCTTTTGCCGATTATTATGATCTGCGTCTGTGCGCTGCTGGGCGGTGGGACGCTGATTTTTCTGAAGTTGTCGGCCAAACACAAAAAATCGAAGAACAAGGACAAGGAAGAACTGGCCCAGATCACCGCCAATGAGTTTGTGAATGTGAAAGATATTCGGGGGAACTTCCTCTATACCCGTGACAATCTGGCTCTGGCGTATCTGAAGATCTACCCGATCAGCACAGAACTGTTCAGCAAAAACGAAAAGCGGCTGATTGCCAAGCAGCTTACGGTAAGCCTGTCCAGCGCACAGTACCCGTTTCAGCTTCTTGCCGTATCCCGACCGGTAGATATTTCTCCGCTGTTGTCGGAGCTGTCTGCCACACTCACTTCTTCTTCCGATGTGAAGCAAAAGGAACTGCTGAAGCAGGAAATCGTGGAAATGGGGGCCTTTGCTCTTTCCGGCGAGGTTGTGGAACGGCAATTCTACATCAAGATTTGGGATAGGATAAGCGATGGCGTTGAGCGCGATCTGCTTCAGAAGCTCAAACTGCTCGGCGGATATTTTTCGGACAGCGGCATTCAGACCGAGATTCTGCAACAGCAGGATATTGTCCGGCTGTGCAACCTGGTCAACAACCCCGCCTATGTGCATTTGGAGGATTCCGGCATCAATGCTGCGATCCCGATTTTGGAAAGTGTAGGTGTTGTCTAAGTATGAAGCACACCCGGCAGGATTTGAAAATTATGCAGGGTTGGAGCCTCGAAAGAAAAATCAGAGTTACGCAGACGAGAATCATGGAATGGTATATGCGGTACGATGGGCAGGTCTTTATCAGCTTTTCGGGCGGTAAAGACTCCACCGTGCTGCTTGATCTGGCACGGCGGGTCTACCCTGATATTCCTGCTGTGTATGTTGACACGGGGTTGGAATACCCCGAACTGCGCGATTTCGTAAAAACGAAGGACAATGTTATTTGGCTTCGCCCGCGCTATCCGTTCACTCAGATTATTGAGAAATACGGCTATCCGATCATCTCCAAAGAGGTTTCGGATGTTATCAACGGCGCAAGAAAGGGACAACCTTACCGCCTGGCACGACTCAATGGAGAACTGCTGGACAAGAACGGAAAGAAGTCGATCTACAACTGCGAGAATTACAAATATCTTCTGGACGCTCCCTTCAAGATTTCGGCAAGGTGTTGTTACCACATGAAAAAAGCGCCATTGAACAAATTTGAAAGGCAGTCAGGACGACACCCGATTACGGGCATCCTGGCCTGCGAAAGCAAACTGCGGGAGCAATCCTGGATGAAGTTTGGCTGCAACGGCTTCGAGCGCCAGCGGCCTCTCAGCCAGCCCCTTGCGTTCTGGCTGGAAGAAGATATTTTGCGGTATCTGAAAATGACCGGCATTCCCTATGCCCCCATCTATGGGGACATTGTTGAAAGCCGCAAGAAGAACGGCACCCCGATTCTGAAAACCACCGGTGTTTCCAGATCGGGGTGTATGTATTGTATGTACGGCGTTCATCTGGAGCATGAGCCGAACCGATTTCAGCTTATGCAGGTGACGCATCCCCAACAGTATGATTACTGCATCAATAAATTGGGGTGCGGCGCTGTGCTGGACTACATTGGGGTGCCTTACCGCAATCAACAGTTGGAGGTGGATCATTGTTAGGTTCTAAGAAAAAAGAAGAAGCGTTTCCCGTCAATGAAGCGCTGTTAAATGTCATTACCCCGATGGGGCTGGAAATCAAGCGAAACAGTTTGGTCATCGGTGAAAATCTGGGTAAGGTGTACGGCGCCGTCCGCTATCCGCAGAAGGTGGATATGGGGTGGCTTTCCAAGATCACCAACATCCCCAGCACTATTGTTTCGGTGGGGATTACCCCCATTGACAATGGTTCGCTCATTTCCGCAATCTCCAAAAGCATTGTCCAACAGCGCGGCGCCGCTGACAGTGCCAAAGACCCGCTGACCCGGCAGCGCGCCGAGAAAGCCGCCGAGGACGGCGAGAAAATCATGCAGCGGATCGACCAAGAGGGCGAAACGGTTGCCATGATGTCGCTGACCGTGATGCCGATTGCACAGGATGAGGTCAACTTCACAAAGGTCTGCCGCCGTGTGGAGAGCGCCTTCAACATCCAGAAGTGCAAGGTGCGCACCCTCGCCAATCTCCAAAAGGAAGGGTTCCAGAGCATTTCTCCCACCTATCCGGCCAACTCCACGGTGGACAGCATTGTGTCCCGCATTATTCCCATGAGTACCTTTGTGGGCGGATTCCCGTTTGCCAGCTCCGGTTACAACGATGGCCGGGGCTATTATTTTGCAAAAGACAGCAACGGCGGCCTGGTGATTCTGGATACCTGGGAGCGCGGAAACGACCGCACCAATAGTAGCTTCGTGATTATGGGTGTAGCCGGTATCGGCAAGAGTACCGTTGTGAAGCACATCATGCTTTCGGAATACATGAAGGGGACGAAAATCCTGTGCATCGACCCGGAATCCGAATATAAGGATATGTGCCGGAACCTGAACGGAAGCTGGCTCAATGCTGGCGGCGGAAAAAACGGCCGCTCCAACCTTTTACAGATCAGACCGGCGCCCCGTGACGATGACGATGAAACTGACAAACTCTATACCGATGAAGGAAACGGTATGTCTGATATGGCGCTGCACATGAAAACGCTGGAGATTGAATTTTCCCTGTATCTGCCCAGCCTGACGGATATGCAGAAAGCGATCCTCAAGCAGACGATCATTGAACTCTACAATCAGTTCGGCATCTTCTGGGAAACGGATATTCGGCAGCTCAAGGCCACGGATTTTCCCATTCTGTCCGACCTTCACGCCCTGCTTGAAAAGAAAGCAGAGGCCAACAAGGAGAATCCGGTATATCGTGATCTGGCAATGCTGCTGTACGACGCCGCAGCTGGCAGCGACAGCTTTCTGTGGAACGGCCACACCACGCTGGAGGCCAATTCCCGGTTTATTTGCCTGGATACCCACGACCTGCAAAATGCGTCGGATAATGTCAAGCGCACGCAGTATCTGAACCTGTTGAGCTGGTGCTGGGAGGAAATGAGCCGCGACCGGAATGAGCGTTGCCTGCTGGTATGTGACGAGGCATATCTGATGATCGACCCGCAGGTCCCGCAATCCCTGGTGTTTCTGCGCAATGTGGAGAAGCGGGCAAGAAAGTATGAAGCTGGACTGGCAATCATTTCTCATTCCGTGGTGGATTTCCTGGCCCCGGAGGTCAAAATGTACGGGCAGGCCCTTTTGGATATTCCGTGCTATAAAATCCTGATGGGCTGCGACGGCAAAAACCTTCAGGAAACCAAAGACCTCTACAACCTGACGGACGCGGAGCAGGAATTGTTGGAGAGCAAGCGGCGCGGACACGCGCTCTTTATCATTGGGTCCAAGCGGCTTCATGTAAACTTTGAGATTCCGGCTTACAAGTTTTCCTATATGGGCAAAGCTGGCGGCCGGTAATTCGGTGGCGGCCGGGAGCAATCCCGGTCGCCTTACTTATTCCACACAGGAGGTTTTCAGATGAATCATGCGGAACGATACGAATACCTGGTCAACAAGATGGCTGCCATACGTTGGAGGGGCAGTGATTTGGATGCTTCCTACTATGCCGCCCTTTTCCTGATGGCTTCCCATCCGACCCTTTTTCAGAAGATGGATCGCTACCTCTGCCCGGAGGGAATCGACTTTACAAAGATGATGCGGAAAGAGGAGTTTGAATATGACTGGATGAAGATTACGGCGGATGCCGCCCGCAACCTCTTTTCCTGGAACAGCAAGTGTGCTGCTACTCCTTTTGAGATTTCGCGGATGCCTGCCCCGGCGATTCGGGCGCTCTTTACGGCCTGCTTCATTGCTAACGGGGACTACATGGTATCTGTCCGGGAAAATGACAAAGGAGAAAAGGTGTTTGAAATCGACGACAGCGCCGGTAAACGGCGGGAGGCGTTCAATCTGCAAATGGAGCAGATGATGGAAGCCCCCGGTATGGAACCGGACTGATTATGGAGGTGATTTTTTGGCTGTTGATCCGTTGACTGCAAAAATTCTGGCAAAGGTAGCTGTGCAGGCGGCTACCGACTCCGAGAGCCGGAAAAGAATCCTGTTTATGATCCTGGCCCCGGTTATAGGGCTTTTGCTTTTGATTGCCTTCATCCTGTACCTCATTACCAGCCCCTTTTCTGTGCTGTCCCAATGGTTGATTGGTGATGAGGTAAACGTGGTAGAGGATTTTCAGAAGCAATATGGTTACAACCAGCAGCTCGGCATTTATGAGAAAGACTATATAGACGGTAGTGGTCAGAGCTATGAGGGCGTCATCTTTACAGATGGGGCAACCGAAGTTGTCTACTACAATCAGTTGGATGAGCGTTGGGCCGATCTTCCGTATGGAACCGATAATATCGGCGGTTATGGATGTGGCCCGACCTCTATGGCGATTGTGGTATCCAGCCTGACAGACCAGACCGTTGATCCCCCCACAATGGCAGAATGGGCGTATCAGAACGGCTATTGGTGTTCCGGCAACGGGTCCTATCACTCGTTGATACCGGGGGCTGCGGAGGGCTTTGGGCTTCAATGGGAAAGCATCAGCACCGATGACCCGCAAGCTGTGGTGGATGCTTTGGCATCCGGGAAATTGATTGTGGCACTCATGTCAAAAGGCCACTTCACATCCAGCGGTCACTTTATGGTGCTGCGTGGAGTGACCTCTGAAGGAAAAATCCTGGTGGCCGATCCCGCCAGTAAAAAACGAAGCGAACAGGAATGGGATATATCAATCATTCTGGATGAGGCCAGAAAGGGCGCCGCAGCAGGCGGTCCCCTGTGGGCGATCTACTAAAGGGGTGCGATATGAATAACCGAAACAAGCTGATTGAACTGTTTATCTACATCGTGATCGTAGTGGTGGGCATCGTCCTCTTGCTGACCGGTGGGGCGGATGACAAAACCAGTGCTGAAAATATGGGAGGTGAATCCTATGCTGTTGTACTTGACGAGTAACCAGAAAAGCAACCTGATCGACCCCGCTGTGCGGAATATGACTCTGCCCGCCAAGAAGCTGGTCGGCCGGTTCAGCCTGAAAAGTTTCGTGACCAAAGATATGCGCAATTATGCCAACGCCAAATTCTTTGTGGTGGATGCAGCGTGTATCGAGGAAAGCGGCAATGATTTCACCCTTGCCCTGCAATCCTTTCAGATGATGTTCTCCGCCCGGATCATCGTCATCCTCTCCGGCTGCGAGGATGTAAACGGCGAGGTACAGCGGCTACTGTCCATCGGCGTTGTGAATCTGGTTACGGGAGAAACGATGGAGGATGCCCTGGACGAGCTGACAGAGGCCCTTTCCGAAGATGGGATGCAGCGGTATGTGGTAAAGGCCCCTGTCTACGAACAGCCAGCTACCCGGCGTGAGAAAGCCCCGGAGCCGGATGAGATTATTCCGTACCGCTGGAACGCCCGGAATATCCGTATTGCCGTGGCCGGTTCGCAGCGCAGGAGCGGCGTGACGGTGACAGCCTTTAACCTGGCGTCCTGGTTGGCGGCCAGAGGTGCGGAGGTGGCGTATATCGAAGTCAATCAGAACCGCCACCTGCAACTCCTGCTGAACATCTACGAGGCGGCGCCGGATGGGGAGCATTACACCATTGATGGGATCGACTGCTACCTGACCAACGAGCCGGATAAGGCGTATCAGTTTATCATCTATGATTGCGGCGTGATGCAGACGCCCACCTCTATTTTCCGTGACGCGGATCACCGGCTCCTGTGCGGGAGTGTCCTGCCCTATGAGATTCCGGTGTTCCACAAGGCATTGTCCGAGTGCGGCTCATTGGAGGTGCGCCCGGTAGCGATCTGTGTGCCGCAGGAAATTCAGGAATACTGTATGGAACTCTTTGGGGAAAATGTGCAGATTGCGGCGGCATCCCACGACCTGTTTGCGAAACGGGTCAATGGGCAGATCTACCGGCCGCTTGTGGAGAAGTATATTGCAGGAGAAAAGCGCCTGTAACAGTATGACATGATTGGGAGGATTGGAATATGGCAAAGTTTGAGTATATGCAGCGGGCATTTTCTTCTGAACTGAAGCCCAGAGCACGGCTTGTGCTGCAAGTCCTGGTTCTGCATTGCAACAAAGAGGGCGAGTGCTTCCCCTCTATCAAGACCATAGCCGCCAAGTGTGGCTATGGGGTGTCCACCGTAAAGCGAGCGCTGGATGAGCTGGTGAAGGCGGGATATATCGTCAAACAGGCCCGGTTTGACGAGCGTAAGAACGGCGGCCAGACCAGCAACCTCTATACTTTATGCTCTGACTTACCCTGCCCTGACGAGCCGGAAAACGCCCCTGTGCTGGAAGATGATGCGTCTGATGAATCCCCGGCAGTGCAGCCGGAAAGCGCCCCTGCGGATGCCTGTAATGCCTCTGATCCCACACCTGGGGAGCAGTCTGCCACTTTGCCGACAGCGGATTCCTACTCCTTTGCAGATGGCTTTGAAACAAAAATCGGGCGGCAGAATTGCCGCCCGATTCGTATGTGGACTGGGGGGCAGTCCATTTTTATACCCCCTTGAACCGTACAGGTGAACAGATACTTACGAATGAAAATAGAAATAGGTAGTGCGCCATTGCGAACATCTCAATGATTACGAAAGAAATGGCACTACATTGATTTCTCGCTGCAAAAAAATCAAGTTCCAACCGGAATGGAAGAGAAATATCTGATAGCTACCGTTGACTTCTTGTTTTATTGTCTATTATCGGGAGAGAATGAAAGAGGTGGATGCGATTACAATAACAATCTTGATGAGAATGTCGCAAGCTAAAACTACATATAGATAGTAATTTTTATTAGGTAATCGAATTTAAGTAACGCACAATCGAATACTATTAAAACAGATATACATTTTTTGCTACTGATTTATTAAAATTAAATAAAAGTAACGAAAGGGTAACAAGGTGAATCCTATGGAACACATATATGATACGGTTATTGAAGAGAAAGACTATGGAAGAGTGCTTTTGAATGTCAAGGAAATAATGGACAAAAAGGGAATCAACAGAAATATGTTAGCGAGATTAGCGGGAATTCGTTTTGAGGTGGCCAATCGCTTATACACGGGAAACATTTACAGACTAGACCTAGATGTCTTAGCTCGTGTGTTACACGTCTTGCAATGTTCTGTTGAAGATATTATTCAATATGAGCCAGCAAATAAATAATCACTTTTCCTTATCTTTATCATCATCTTCATGACGATTAATTAACACTATAAGTGCGTCAATCTCATCTTTAGTTAATCCCTTTTGGGATAATAATGAGGCGAATAAAAGGTTCAAATTGCCTCCAAATATGCGATCCGCTAGTCCAGTTGTTTCATTGCGGACTACCTCATCTTTAGAAATTAGGGCGGAACAAACAAAGTTTGGTTCATTTCTTTGGATCAGCCCTTTTTTAACACAGCGCTTTATCAAAGTATATGTGGTGTTTTTATTCCACCCTATTTCTTCTGTGAGAATATTAGCAATTTCTTTTGCAGGCATTTCACCATGTTCCCATAATATTTCTAAGATTCTCAATTCTGATGACGATTGTCGTTGCGACATTTTTATATTCCTTTCGAGTGTTTTAGTGTAATTTTATAAAGATTAAATTTCGTTTTTACTAGTTAACAATAACGGACGCCGGATTTCAATCCGGCGTTTTTTTTCTGCAGCATATCAATGATCAATTCAAATGATAGTTGATAATAGCGAAAGAACAGTATCACATGACTTCAACTTTTCTCTTACTATCTTATTATATCACATATAACCGTTTGATGACAATTCAGGAAAACGCGCGTGAGGTTAATCAGCTAACCGCAACCAGCTTCGCTCAGACTACAAATAGAAAACAAAACGAAAGATCATCAAGGCAAAAAGCGCACAGACTGGCAATATGTCACAAATAAACTACACATTGATAGTAACTTTTTAAACAGAATTGACTTCCTTGAACAAGTCGAATATACTTGTGTTAGACTACAAGTGTATTATACTGCTACATACAATATGCGTATTTTGCCTTTATCGAGATATAGAGTATTGCGGTAATGATCTTCAGGGCCACAACACTTTGCTAGCGGAAAGGCTTGATGATATGCCACAAAAAAGAAGTTTACATGACATTTTTAATCTAAAATCACACACTTTGAGAATAGTAGTGCTAGTTTTGCTTTTCGCAGCAAGCACAGCTTTAGGCGTTATAGTACCACTTCTTGAACAGCAGCTCATTGATGACGGCCTTATTAAGCTTGATACAAATGTAGTCCTGAGATTCAGTGTGCTTTTTCTGTTGGTTATCTCAATCAGTAAGGGAATAGAGTTTTTAGAACTGAGCATTCAGAATAAGATCCAGACTGATGTAGGAATCAAACTAAAGCAGAAAATTTTTGAACACGCATTTCAACTAAAGCCTTCTCAATATCAGAAAGATGGTTTCTTAAAGATACTCTCTGACGCTTTATATGACGTCGATAACGTTTTGGAAATTGTAGAAAACAATTTCCTTATTATCGGAGGAATTGCCATAAAGGCTGTCGGAGCGATTATCGCTTTACTTCTTATTAGCTGGAAGTTGACATTAGTCGTACTATGTTTTATTCCAGTGAAGATCCTATTAAATAATATTGCCAAAAAAAGAGTGGCACATCAGAGTGAATCGCTTCTAGAAACCCACAAAAAATACACACATTGGTTCAACAATACTGTTCTTTGCATTCCTGATATTAAAATATGGAATCTTAAGAAGAAAAAAGAACTTGAAGGAATCCAGTATGAGGCGGAAATACATCGGTTCCTTCGGAAATCTTTGCTTGTCAAACAAGCTAATAATAGCTGTTCACAAATATTGGATCACTTGGTTACCTGTGCACTCTACCTTACTGGCGTATTGATGATGCTCTCGCAAAATTTAACCCTTGGAGGGTTAATGGCCTTTATATCATATTCAAGCTACATAGTTTCTCCTTTAGATATTGTTCTAGGGCTAAGGCTATCTATCAGCGAGATTCGTCCATCTATTACTAGTTTAAGACAGTTCTTTTCTTTAGAGCGAGAAAATCGCGATGGCATCACTCACATGCCTGATGATGTCAAGTCAATTTCTGCAACTAACCTTAACTTTCAAATTGATGATAGTGTAATCTTAAAAGACATTTCATTTGAAATTTTCAAAGGAGAGAAAGTAGCCATTATTGGCGACAATGGCAGCGGAAAGTCAACTTTGATTAATCTTCTTCTGAGAATGCAAGATTTCTCCAGCGGAGAACTCTGTCTCAATGGAAACAATATCCGAGAATATGATATTGACGATTATCGTTCAGTATTTAGTGTTGTGTCGCAAAAAGTCAATATGTTTAACACTACCATAATCGAAAATGTATTTGTCAATAAAGATGAAGAACCAGAAGATCCAGCAAAAGCAATTGGCAGATACAGCGATATGCTAGGGCCTAATATTATCAATCGTTTGCATGACACAACTGGCTCGGAAGGCAGTTTTTTATCGGGTGGCGAAAAGCAAAAAATTGCGCTCACCCGTGCTTTATGCCACAAACGCAAAATATTGCTATTAGATGAGGCTGCATCAAATTTGGATTCCGCATCCCACCAGAAAATGCTGGAACTAGTTTTGAACTCCATAGATTTTGATATTGTATTTGTTGTTACTCACGATCACGAAGAGCTTTCTCGTTATGATAAGATACTTAGATTGGAAAATGGGCAATTAACAGTAATCAAACAGGATCGGAGTTAGAGTATGGATAACCAAATTATTTTCAAATGTTTTCAAACACCAAAAGGTTGCTATCTTTATGATAGATATTCCAACTCTGTTATTCGTGTGAATACAGAGCAATATGATGAACTGGTAAAAATCGAAGCTGGATTAGCAGATCCATCCAGCAATCATGTCATTAACGAACTGCAAGAAAAAGGAATTTGCCTGCCCGGTGAAGTAGAAGATATTCTTCATCCCTCGACCCCATTCTTAAGTCACCTGCTGCAGCACAGAATTAGTGATGTGATTCTGCAAGTAACGCAAAATTGCAACTTACGGTGTGGGTACTGTGTATATGGGGGCAATTATAAAAATCGCACCCATAGTCCTAAGACCATGGATTTTGAGCTCGCTAAAAAAGCAATAGATTTTGGCATGGAACGCAGCCAGGAATCCTCGAATTTTGTCGTTAGCTTCTATGGTGGTGAACCACTTCTGGCCTTTGACCTTATAAAAAAATGTGTCGCATATGCTAAAGAGAACATACAAGGAAAAGAACTCCATTTTAACATGACAACTAACGGAACATTATTTACTAGTGAAATCATGGATTTTCTTGTAGAAAATAATTTTCAACTTCTTATTAGCCTAGATGGCGATAGAGAATCTCATGATGCTAATCGTGTATTCAAATCTGGCAAAGGCTCTTTTGATCTTATAATGCAAAATGTGCGTAACTTCAAAGCAAGGCATCCCTCATATGTTGCAGAACGAGTGCAATTCAATACAGTAATAAACCCCAAAACAAACCCATCATGTTTTGATGAATTCTTCTCTGTTTCGGCTGTATTCCAAGACACGCACATCATGTTCAACGAAGTCGCTTCATCCAATGTCAAGGAAGATTCTCTCGTTTCGTTTAGCGAAAATTACCGAATCAAACGGAAATTTGAATTTCTAAAACTGTTCATATCCATGTCAGGAAAACTAGACGAGAGCTATGTTAGTCGCCTTGTAATAGATTCCAAGCGCTCATATTACGACCTTTACAAGGAGTTGCGATTGCATGCACCGATTGCTAATGTCATGCACCCGCAAGGCCCTTGTATCCCTGGCATAGCGCGGCTCTTCGTAAATGTCAACGGCGAGTTTTTCCCTTGCGAAAGAGTTCCCGAGCTTGCTTATGCTTGTATTGGGAATATCAGCAATGGCTTCGATATCGAGAGAATTAAACAAATCATGAATATCGGCCGTCTATCTGAAAAGGAATGCAAATCCTGCTGGGCATTACGGTTATGCTCAAGCTGCCTTAATGACATTGAGTGCCATGATTGTACGATTGACTGTCAAAGTAAGTTGTCCGGATGCGGCGTAAGAAAGAAAGTGGCATTATCAAATCTCTTTGACATTACTGCACTTAGTGAAAACGGCTTTGAACTCCCATTGGAGGAAGAATAATGAGGAAGGCAACGATTTTTCCATACACAGCGGACGCAATTACCCTCTTTGAAAACAGAGATGATAGTCTAATCTATATTGACTCCGTTCTTTGCTTCAAAGAAGATCTGCACAGCGTTTCTCCAAAAGTTGATGGAATCACTTTTGATATGCCCACTTTCGAGAAACGCGGTATTGACAGTATCATCGTCTGCGATAACCTTCTGAACAATCCATTAGGTGCTTTCCAAAAAGTTATATATGACGGGGTTAAACATGGCTTAAGTGTGGAGATTGCACCATATTTGTACACGCAACTGCATCAATCCGGTTTACTTGATGGGTTCCCTCCACAATCTAAAATTTCCACCATTTCCCTGGATGAGTTTTGTCTTGGCGAACAGTTGCCAAAAGTTTATCCCATCAATGTCCCCGTAATTGCGGTGATGGGCTTGGCGCCTAATTCAAGCAAATTCGATGTTCAAGTTGAATTGAGAAAAACATTTTCGGACGCAGGATATAAAGCCACTGTAATCTCATCTAACTCTCTCGGAAAATTTTTGGGAATGCATATCTACCCTGATTTTATGTTTTCCGATCATTCATTAGCAAAGAAAACATACGGTTTTAACCATTATGTACACAAACTTGTAAAGGATGAGCAACCGGATGTAATTATTATTGGAATTCCTGATGGGATCATCCCCTATAATCAAAAAATCCATAATAGTTTTGGAGAGTTTGCTTCCATAGTCTGCAATGCAGTTCATCCAGACTTCAGCATACTGACCAGTGGATTGTTAGATGTAATTAACGAAGATTACTTCTCTCAGTTAAAAATGCTGTGTAGATACCGCTTTGATACCGAAATTTTCGCCTTCTGTATATCCAACAACAAAATTCAAGAGAATGATACGGGCGATGGCTATGATACATATTTTCTTAGCAACGAATTTGTCGAAGCCCTGCCTGGATTTGGCCAAGAGAACATTTATAATGTTTTTTACAATTCAGATCACATAGGAAGAAAAAAGGCATTTCAAAAGCTTGTAGAAGTCCTTGAATCAAACGTCAATCCTATCTGTTAAGGTGTAAAGATAATGATGAATCAAGATCAGATTATCCGTCTATTGCAAAAAGAAATATACCATATTTCGAATGTGAAAGTAGACTCTATAACAGAGAACCTTTTAAGTGATAGACTGGCAATTGATTTAGTCTGCTTTCTATATGTTTTTTCCAACTTCGAAGATTCAACCGGCATCCCTGTACACAACATATTCAAAAGCCTGAGTGCGAATGAATTCACTCTTCAAAGAATAAGCGAGTTAATTCTCGACTTGTAGTTTCATTATGTTATAGTCGTTGGTGCCGGCGCCAATGATTATATATAACTTTAGATGGAAGGAGGTAATTTTGTGAAAAAGCTTAACAAGCAGTTTGCTAACAACAGCTCCACTGTTGAGAAGTTTAGCTTCCGCGTTGCTTGCTTCTGCAGCCCCAAGTGTAACTGCTCCTGCCAGAACGATTCTCGTAAGCGCGCCAGCAACCACAGCAACGCTTACAACCGGGACACCGAGGCGTATTCGAACGTGTTCAAGCGCTAAGGCTATCTGACTGAGTAATTACTCTTTTGCGCCAGGCGGCCACTCATTTGAGTGGCCGCCTCTTTCTAAAACAAGAGGATGTTTTCATTCCCTACTATTGTCCTATCTTAAATAATAGGAGATGCCCTTTTAATACCATACAGAAAGAAGTCACTAAACAACTATGAAACGACAACATATGA
The DNA here is from genome assembly GCF_004345265.1 of Allofournierella massiliensis. Classification (GTDB taxonomy): domain Bacteria; phylum Bacillota; class Clostridia; order Oscillospirales; family Ruminococcaceae; genus Allofournierella; species Allofournierella massiliensis. Next base: position 47,286 of record NZ_SLUM01000008.1, on the reverse strand, counting down.
TGGACACTAAAAATTCATTAAGGATCGCAGTTATAGATGATGAGATAGCGTCTGATATTGTTGGCCTGGGATGCCGTGTAGAAAAGGTTTCCATTGCCACTAATCACTTTCCTGACCGATACTGTAATAATCATATTAGTCATTCAACAGTTGTAACCAAAATATTACAAGCCTATACAAACCCACTCATACATTACTCAATTACCAACTATATCGTTGCTCTCAACGATCAGCACTGTTTCGACGTTGATACACTTTTGAAAGCCCTTCGAGAATGCGCCATTTTAAGACCACACATTGTAATCATGAGTATAGGATCAACTATGCCATCGGATGCTTCACTTTTATATCCATTGTGTGAAGCTTTAATAAGCGATGGTACAATAATTATAGCCGCTACCAGCAACGATAACGTGTTTACATTTCCAGCTTCATTTGAAAACGTAATTGCAGTGAGATATCGCCACAACAATGATGCTCCCATCACTGTCTGCACTAGGGATTTTTTAGGAACTAATTTTTCTGTTTCTTATAATAGAAGCGAGTTAGCAAGACTAACAGGAGTTGACACACTTCCATCAAACAGCTTTGCTGTACCAGTCATTGCAGCGGAGATAATCAACAGCTATTTTCAATTTTCTTCATTAAGCGCATCAGACATTATTCGTATTTTGATGAAGATAAACAAATATCCTCATTGTGATTCCTCATATTCCAGTTCACCCATTTATGAGTCAGAACGCCCTTTAATAATAAAAATTTCCAGCAAAAGAATAATACAACACATACCCAGAATCATCAAAGTATTAAAGCACAAATATGACCTGGAGGCTATTTGTCTTACTCCCAAAACAAATGATATTGCACACCAATTTTATTGTGTTCCCCAAAAAGATATAGATACCTTTTTTACAAATAAATTGTACGCGCACATCCGTAGCGATATCTTGTTCATTATTGAAATGGAATATGAAAAATATGATATAGAAATAAATCTACAAGCCAGCACTGTCTTTTTCACTATCGCAGAAGGTCTTTACAAACATCAATATAATATTACCCCAAATATTCTAGAGGAGATAATTGCTGATAAAATCATTTTGCTAAATCGTCTATACGGTGAGCAATGATCTCCTGATTCCAGCTTTCCTGTAAGCAGCGGAGACAAACTACTCGTGTAGTGTTGACAAAAGCCAGTCAGTATGCTATTATATGTTCAGACTACAAATGTAGTTTGCAGGAAGAGAGGGTTCGTTATGGAGTACAAACTTCAAAATGCAGAATTAAAGGTCATGTCCGTATTATGGAAAGAGGGTGATCTTACCGCAAAGGCAGTATCAAATATTCTTAAAGAAGAAATTGGCTGGAATATGAACACAACTTATACTCTCATTAAGCGGTGCATCCAAAAAGGATTTATTGAGAGACACGAGCCACATTTTATGTGCCACCCTTTAGTTTCTAAAGAAGAAGTTCAACAGCAAGAAATCTCAGACCTAATAGACAAAGTATTTGACGGATCAAAGAATTTACTTTTTGCTTCTCTTTTAGGGGGGGGAGAACTCTCAGAAAAAGATATCCAATATCTGAAAGAATTGATCAACAAACTAGAGGAAACAGACGGTGAGACATGATGAGTATACTTCAAGTTAGTATATCCGCAAGCATCCTAATTCTAGTTGTGATTGTTATTAGGTCAATCACTCTATACAAATTACCTAAAAGGGTGTTTGTTTTCTTCTGGGGTGTTATTGTATTCAGGCTTCTGCTCCCCATTAGAATTCCTTCACATTTCAGCATTTATACATTATTAGAGCATATTTTACAGAGCGAGCAAGCAGAAGTGCCACTTTCTATAAAATCCACAAATACTTTTGGGGTGGCCAGAAATTTATTGGAGCAACAATCAACATCCCACAATACTATTTTTAGCAGCATATCTTTGGCTCATATAATATGGCTCTTGGGCGTTTTCTGTCTGGGTATGTATTTCATTATGGCATACATCAGGTGGAAGCGAAGGTTCAATCAATCTATCCCTATTGATTCAGAATTTATTTCTAATTGGCTAAACAGCTACGCTTGCCAGAAAAAACCTCGAATCTATCTAAATGAATACGTCAAAACGCCTTTAACATACGGGGTCTTTCATCCAACTATCTTACTTCCTATAGATTTGAATATAAAAGACGAGGAGGCATTGCATTATATCCTTGCGCATGAGTCAACTCATATCCATCACCGTGATGCTATAAAGAAAATAATATTAGCTATTGTTGTAAGCATCTACTGGTTTAATCCATTTGTTTGGATCATGTATTTTTTAGCGACACAAGATATCGAACTATATTGTGATGAAATAGTTGTAAAAAATTTCTCGATTTCTAGTTCAGCTTGTAATCAATCAGCATATGCGCTAACCTTGCTTAGGCTCGAAACTCAGAAGTGTCCGTCTTATCTACTATCAAACTATTTTAACAAAAATTCGTTGCAAGAAAGGATTGAAGCTATTATGAAGATCAAGAAGTTATCCACCTTTACTGCTATTGTTGCGGTAGCTTTTGTGTTGTCCATGACCGTTGTGTTCGCCACATCGGCCTCGCATGCTTCCGCCGATAACACACCGGAGCAGACCTCCCCCACCATGATGGCTTCCTATTACGATAAGGAAAGTGGGAACACTCTCTATACTTTTGATAATGGGAAATCTTATGTAGCTTTGTCTGAGGAAGAGGAAGCTGAACTGTTCAACACACCTGACATTGAATGGTGGACTTATGACGAATATAAGCTGTGGATGGAAGATGAAAAGCGGAATATGGAAGACATGATTGGCGAGAAATGCTCAGACAGTCGTGGAGAATATGTTTGGTCCCAGGAGGATGTAGACGCTCAAATGAAGATTTATGAGCAGAACCTGAACGACCTCAAAAACGGAAAGATGTTGTCAAAAACCGTAGATGGTAACCCTGACCTTCAGATTGGGTATGATCCTGAAGCTACTATGAGCAGCATTCCTCAGTAAATGCTTCATAGATAGCCTCCGAATTTTTAATATCCAGAAGACTATCCTAGAAAGGAATACTAGATAAAGGTTAGCTGCATAAAAGTATTAAAATTCGACACTGCTTGTAACAGGCGGCTCATTCTATGAGCCGCCTGTTTTCATTGCTTATTTTTTACATAACTCGATATCACACATAACTAACCTAGCATTAGAATTAGCTGGCCCCATTAAGCACTTTTTTCAGCTCCCGCGTTTTTATTTCGCTGCGAAATAGGGTTTCTCTAATTCAGCGATTCAGATATAAGCAGCTCAATCTCCGATTTGTTTTCACAAAACAAATCGGAGGTAATAGAGTTGTATAACTATAATAAAAGCGATTATGCGATAAACAAAAATAGTCCAAACATTGTTTACTGTTATCATAACGAGATAATAGAAATTACACTAGATGATTACTTAAAAGAAAACCCTGATAAAACAATCGATGATTTTGTACAACTGAAGCGGTTATCTGATCAAATCTACTATGAGCAAGATCGAGCAGAAAGCGCTCAGACTCGCAAAAATGTTTCGATCTGCGGATTCGAAGATACTATATATTGTGCTACACAACCCTTAGATGAAGAGTGGGAGGAGCGAATTATTGAAGTAGAAGAACGCAAATTCGCATGGAAAGCATTGGAACAACTTTTTACTGTGGGAGGGATAACACAAGTTCAAAAACGAAGATTTATACTTCATACCTTTCATGGTTGTTCTACTCGAAAGATCAGTCAAATGGAAGGGATAAGTCATCAAGCTGTTGCAAAATCTATAAACTTAGCCTTGAAAAAATTGAGAAAATTTTTTGCGGCACAGGGTTGACACCCCTGTAGTTTTAGGACGATAGGTGAAAGGCATTCTTACAAATGTTCTCCTTTCACCTGTTCCTTGACAACCGCATACTCATTCATCAGTAACTTCCCCCTTGTCAGTGCGATAAGCAAAAGCCGATTCAGGGGCCGCGCCATGATGTACGGACACGATGAGCAGATCCCGCCTGATTACTAACTGGTCTAGCATTCAATCATGTCCTGTACGAGCGAGTAACGGCAGCCTGTACAAACCGGGTGGCACCCGGCGCGGCCATGACCGGCAAGGGGTACAATGGTACTCCTGTCCAGCCACAGCCCTGCTTAAGATCAGAGAAGTCTATACATTTGGAAACCATCTGGTTGCAGGATCACGCAATGGGGGCAGCTCGGAGAGATCCTCGGAGGGGTGAGATTCCCGTGGGCCAGTTCGCTACTGGCCGCTGATGACTTCCCAATATGTGCGGGGTGTCAAGGACAAATAGCACATAACAAGAAAACAAATCGGATATTGTATTTCGCCAGAAACAGGGCAGGCCATAAGGCCTGCCCTGTTTCTGGCTTACTTAATATTCAGGAGGTCAGCTTATGCGAAAGGCTATCCGGCGTGGTGATCTGTTCTATGCAGATCTGAACCCGGTGGTCGGCTCCGAGCAAGGCGGCATCCGTCCTGTCCTTGTTATCCAAAATGATGTAGGAAATCACTTTAGTCCTACCGTTGTCGCGGCAGCCATCACCAGCAGAAAAGCAAAGAACAGTCTGCCCACCCATATTCTTCTGGAGAATGTGCCGGGGCTTACGCCTACCTCTCTGCTTCTGTTGGAACAACTGCGGACAATAGACCGGAAGCGGCTCCGTGGTTACATTGGGCGTATCAGCAAAGAAAAAATGCTGGAGGTAGATGCAGCCCTAGCAATCAGCATCGGCATAGGATACCCCAACGAAAGGAGAACTCACAATGTATGAAAATGACGGCGGCCTACTCTCTCCCAGAGATGCCTACCGATTGATGTTAAAAGACTACCCGGATGTGATGGACATTGGCCAAATGTGTGAGGCGCTTGGCGTCAGCACAAAAACCGGGTATAAGCTGCTTAAAGATGGAAAAATCGAGTACCTGAAAATTGGACGGGCTTACCGTATTCCCAAAGCCCACATTCTTCGCTATTTGAAAATCACCTGCTCCACTTTGGCGGAGTAGCAGGATATGGTGTCGATCTTCACCGGATAGACGCAGAAAGTTAACAATTCTGACGCGGATTTACCTGGAGTTTTGTTCTGTCCGATGATACAATAAAGGTGTCATTGGTAGGTGAACTCAATACCGCAAAAGGAGGAACAGATCAGTATGCCAGCGGTACACCTGCAAGGAAACAGCAAACTAATCTCCGGCCATGTGGCCGAGAAAAAAGGTTATCTCTATTGGGTTCTGAACCTTACCGATGAGAACGGCAAGAGAAAGCCCAAATGGATTCCCACCCACAAGAAAGCCAAGGGCAACAAGACCTGGGCAAACAATATGCTTCCCACCATCCGAAAGGAATGGACGGAAAAGCTGCTTCAGGAGGCTATGGCCTCACAGCAGTCGGCTTCTCCGTCTGACCCGTCATCCGCAAAGATTTCTTTTGTGGATTTCCTGTATCAGTGGCTTGAGTACAAGTATAAGTCTGCTACCGGACGGGTGATGGACAGCAAGCCAATCGAACTCTCGACCTATTCGGGATACGAACAGCAGCTCAACAGCCCCATCGCCCCGTATTTCCGAGAGCATCCTGTCGCCCTTTGTGACCTTACCAAACAAGATATTCTCGCTTTTTACGAGAAAGAATTGGAACGGGTCAAGCCGACCACCGTTAAACATTACCACGCTCTGATTCATGGGGCGTTGAATTATGCGGTTGACAAAAATCTGATCCCAAGCAATCCGGCTGACCGGATTATCATTTCCAAGCCTGAACCCTTCAAGGGTGACTACTACCTGGATTCGGAAGTCCTGAATCTGTTTGAAGTCATCAAGGGGCATAAGATCGAACTGGTAGTTCTTCTGACTGCTTTTTACGGCCTGCGCCGCAGTGAGGTTATCGGTCTGAAATGGAGTGCCTTTGATTTCAACCATAACTGCTTCTCCATTCGGCATACGGTAACAACTTGCAATGTAAAGGGAGAACGGGTCACGATCAGGAAGGACAAGGCAAAAAACAAATCCAGTCTACGGACTTATCCATTGATTCCTTTTTTGAAAGAGCGGTTGTTGGAGACCAAGAAACAGCAGGAAGAAAATCGCAAGCTGTGCGGGCGCTCCTACAACAAAGAATATCTGGGATATGTCTGTGTCGATGTGATCGGCAATCTTATTAAACCCAACTATGTGTCCTCGACCTTTGGAAAGTTGCTTGCCAAGAACAATTTACGGCACATTCGGTTCCACGATCTTCGCCATACCTGTGCCTCGCTTTTGCTGGCCAACGGTGTTCCGATGGAACAGGTAAAGGAGTGGCTGGGACACAGTGAGATCTCAACAACGGTGGATATTTACGGGCATCTGCAATATGCCACGAAAAAACAATCCGCCGCAGCCATTGAGCAGGACATTGTGGCGCCCATGCTACAAAACCTATCGGCGGTTTCTCCATAAAAAGGAAAGAGGTCTACCAGCTTTTCGCTGGCAGACCTCATGGCGGAGATGGAGAGATTCGAACTCTCGCGCCGGTTTTGAGCCGACCTACCGCATTTCGAGTGCGGACCCTTCAACCGCTTGGGTACATCTCCAAATTTATGTCATATCCCTGATCCCGCCCCGCCGACCAATTCAGCCGGTGGAAATCGGGAAGAACAACAGGATAGAACAAGCAACATTATTCAATTTGAACTCGGCTGGAACCCGCATGGTTCCAAGGGTTTCAGCCGTTTGGCACTCCGCATAGGAAACCTGATTTCGAATCATTACACCAACTTGGATGATGACGGTAAATCAGGGACGATAGCGGTAACTACGGAACCCCAAAACACACCTCTCAAAGTGGCCGTCAGATGGCTGCTCTCATTATAGCCATTTTCCCGCAAAATTCAAGCCGTGGAAATCGGGAAGAACAACAGGATAGAACAGACCCCAATTCACGATTTGAACTTGCCCGCAAACCCGCATGGTTACTGGCTTTTCGGCAGTTCGGACTTCCAAAGTGAAAACATGATTTCGAGTTTCGCACCTTCGACCACTCGGACAACTCTCCAGATTGGATTTGCATCGTCTATTATAGCAAAATCCCGGCGGCGCGTCAATTTGAAATTTGCGCGCCGCCGGGATTTTTTCGCGTTCCGTTCCGGTTCAGGGTCAGCCGATCAGGCTCCAGTGCTTGTCCACCTGGTTGAGCACCTCGCAGCCGTCGGCGGTCACCAGCACCAGATCCTCCACCCGCACGCCGAATTCGCCCGGCAGGTAGACGCCCGGCTCGATGGAGAAGATCATCCCCTCCTCGGCCACCAGCGGGCTTGCGCTGCTCACGTCGCCCTGCTCGTGGTCGGTCTGGCCGATGAAATGGCCCAGCCGGTGGGTGAAGTATTCGCCGTAGCCTTCGGCGGCGATCAGGTTGCGGGCGGCGGCGTCCAGCTCGCTCAGCTTTACGCCCGGCTTCACCAGCGCCTCGGCGGCTTCGTTTGCCCGGCGCACCAGATCATGGATGGCGGCATACTTCGGGTCCGCCTGCTTGCAGAAGTAAGTGCGGGTCATGTCCGAGCAGTAGCGCTGCTTGCGGCCGCCGATGTCGATCACAATGCAGTCCCCGGCCTTCAGGCGGGTGTCGTCCGGCATGTGGTGGGGGTCCGCCGCGTTGGCCCCGAAGGAGACGATGGGTGCAAAGGACACGTCCTCACAGCCCAGCTCCTTATACTGGGCCAGAACGAAGGCTTCGCCCTCCTTTTCGGTCATGCCCTCCTTCAAAAAGGCCACGGTGCGGCGCATCACCTCGTCGTTCAGGCGGGAGTTCATCCGCATCAGCTCCCGCTCGGCCTCGTCCTTGCGGGCGCGGGCGTCGTCCACGCAGTCCGAGGCAAGGCGGCACTCCATGCCCGGGCAGGCGGCCATCAGGGGCAGCAGGAACCGGGCGGGCCATTCCTTGTCAATGCCCAGGGGCTTTGTTTTGTCCACCCGGGCGGCGATCATGCCCACGCCGTCGTCGGTGTCGGTCATCCACACCGCCTCGCAGGGGGGATTCGGCACATGGAACAGCCGGTTCAAAAACAGCACGCTGCCCTCCTTGCGCAGATACAGCGCGAACAGCCGCTCAAAGGGCTCCACGTCCACCCCGGTCAGATACCAGACGCTCTTGGGGTCACTCACAATCATCTGCTCCAGTCCCTGGGCTTCCATCGCGCCCAGCACCCGCTCCCGGCGGGCCTTCCAAACCTCTTCCATGGTTTTTTCCTCCTTGCCTGTGCGGCGGTGCGTTTGCCGCCATTGGATCATTATCTCCATGATAATCACCGGGCGGGCCGCTGTCAACGCCGCTCTTTGCCCTGCCGGGCGCGCTGTGCTATAATAGGCGGCAAAGGAGGCGCTGTGTTATGCCTTATTATCAACTGTCCGCCCCGCTGACCCTTCTGCCCGCGCCGCCCGCCGCGTGGGACCGGGTGCTGGCGGTGCTCACGCCGGACGAAGCCGCCGCCGAAGCCATACCCGACGCACTGAAGCCCCCTGCCCATCTGGCCCGGCCGGATCAGCTGCACTACTGCCGGGTGGAATTTGACGCCGGGCGCATTCTGGGCGCACTGCACATTCCCGCCCGGGCCAAACAGCCGGCCAAAAGCCTTGCCTTTGTGTGGCAGGGCTCCAACGTGCTGCTTGTTGCCCCGCAGGAAACCGGCGCAGCCCTGCTGGCGCAGGTGCTGGCCATGCGCCCCCACGATCAGGGCGGCGCGGGGGATTTTCTGGTGGATCTGCTCACCGCCCTGATTCAGGACGGCCTGCCCTACATCCAGCAGCTGGAGGAACGGGCCGCTCAGCTGGAGCAGGAAATTCTGGCCGGCCGCACCGACCGATTCATCCACCGGATGAGCGCGCTGCGCAAGGAGCTGAACCGGTGCAACCGGTTCTACGCTCAGCTGAACGATCTGGCGGACACCCTCTTGGAAAACGCCGGGGATCTTCTGGGGCCGGAAAGCGCCCAGCGCATGGGCCACTTCGGCCGCCGGGTGGAGAGCCTGCGGGCGGAAAGCCAGATGCTGCGGGAATACGCAAGCCAGATCGCCAGCGAATACCAGGCCCAGATCGACATCGGGCAGAACCGGATCATGAAGGTGCTCACGGTGGTGACCACCCTCTGCCTGCCCCTTTCGCTGATTGCCGGCTGGTACGGCATGAACTTCGCCCACATGCCGGAGCTGCAATGGGCCTACGGCTATCCGGCGGTGATTCTGGTCAGCGCCGGAATTCTGCTGGGCAGCATCTGGTACTTCCGCCGGAAAAATTTCTGGTAACGGCATCGTTTTCAAAACGCACAAAGGGGTGCGGGTCGCTTGTGACCCGCACCCCTTTTTTTCTTTTCTCAGCTCTGCCCCTCAGCCCACAGTGTTTCCAGCCGGGCCAGCAGGGCCTTCCTCTCCCCCTCGCCCACAAAGGCGGCTTCCAGCGCAGTGCGGTCCATCCGGTAAAACTCCTCGTCGGAAAAGCCGAACTGATCCGCCAGCACCCGGTGTTCGTTGGCCAGCGTGGTGGCCGAGACGGTGGGGTTGTCGGTGTTCACGGTCACCCGCAGCCCCGCCTGCTGGAATGCCCGGATGGGATGCTCCGCCGGGGTGGCCACCGCCCGGGTCTGCAAATTGCTGGTGAAGCAGCATTCCAGCGCCGCGCCGCTCTCCCGCAGCCGTTCCATGCACTGCGGCGAGCGGATGGCCGCGGTGCTGTGGCCGATGCGCCTTGCCCCGAAGGAAAGGGCGGTGAGGATGTTCTCCCAGCTGCCGCACTCTCCGGCGTGGATGGTGAAGGGGATGCCCTCCGCCTTTGCCCGGGCAAACAGGGGCCGGTAATGCTCCATGGGCACCATGCCCTCGGCCCCGGCCATGTCCACGCCCACAACGCCCTGCCCCAGATACTGCCGGGCGGCGTTCAGGGTAGCCTCGTGGTCGGCGTCACCGCCCACCATAAAGCAGAGCAGCAGCCCGATGCCGATTTCCGGGTACTGAACCCTTGCGGCCCGGATTCCCCGCAGCACCGCTTCCACCGCCTGCTGCTGGGTCAGGCTTTTTGCGCAGTGGCTGGCGGGGGCAAACCGCAGCTCGGCGTACACATAGCCCTGCCCGGCCAGCCGGCAGACCAGATCAAAGGCGCAGCGCTCCAGCGTTTCGGCGTATTGCAGAATGCGCAGCGGAATGTCGAAGCATTTTAAATAATCCACCAGATTTTCGCACAGCGGCTGGGCGGCCAGCGCCGCGGCCAGATCCTCCGGCTCTTTGATTCCCTGCTGTTTCAGGCACTCCCGCGCGAAGGCCTCGGTCAGCGCACCGTCCATGTGAAGATGCAGCTCCACCCGTCCCGGATACATGGCTCTCCCGTCCTTTCCGAAGGGCTCCTTTTCGCCGGTGTGGCAGGGCCCGTTTTTCTGTATTATACCACAGATTCTCCCCTCACCGGAAAAAGACCAGCAGCGAGTTATACAGATCCGCAATCCAGCTCTCGTACCGGTGGGCGCCGTCGGTGAGGGTCACAAAGGCGTAGTTCTCCCCGTCCACAAAGCGGTCGCCCATCTGCTCCAGCGTCAGGTCCCGGAATTCCTCGTGGTTGGGCAGCGCAAAGTCTCCCACGCCGTTGCCGTTATACCAGAAGCGGATGGGATACGCGGCAAACTCCCCCTCCAGCGCCTCCTTCATGGCATCGAACTCCTGCCATGCCCCGGAATAGGAGCCGAACCAGGCAATGATGTCCGCGTTCTGGGTCAGGCCGGAGCGGCAGACGGTCATCGACCCGCGGGACAGGCCCGCGAAGGCCCGGTGCTCCCGGGAGGCGATCAGGCTTTCCTCGCCGGTGTCACCGCCGGCGTAGGTGCTGAATTTGCCCTCCACCGCCGGGATGATGTTGTTCCGCAGCTCCTGACCAAAATACTGGGGCCAGATGTTCTGCTCCCGGTCGTCGCCCTTGCCCTGGCCGGAGATGTACCGGTCATCCAGCCGCCGGGCCAGCTTCTCCACCTGCTCACTGCCCAGCGGGCAGCCCTCCACCCGGGAATAGTAGGTGGGCGTGACCACGATCACCGGCTCGCACAGGCCCTGATCGATCATGTTGTCCAGCACTGGCAGGGTCTGCTCGCCCCACTGGTCCAGCCAGTACTCCTCCATCTCCCCGTCGCCCGGATACTTGGTGCCGTGGAGCAGATACAGCACGTTGTACTGGCGGCTCTCGTCGTAGCCGTAGGGCAGATAGACCCGCAGCCGCTTGTGCAGCGTTTCGTCCTTCCCCAGCAGGTCGTTCACCGCATAGGCCGGAGTGTCGTATTCCACCGTCACCACCGTGCCCTGCCGCTCACAGGGGGTCTTGAGGGCTTCAATATCCCCCTCCTGCCAGGCAAACTCCCAGGGATAATCCTGAATCACGGGCTGGGCCGTGGGCGAGGGCTGGGCTGTGGGGGCAGGCTGCTCCTGCTGTGCCCCGCAGCCGGTCAGCAGCAGGCCGCAGGCACAGAGCAGCGCGGCAATTCGTTGTTTCATCCGTGTTTCCTCCTTTTGCAGGCTGTTTTCCGGCTTTATTATACAAAACACGGAGTACTTTTCCACATTTCATTCACAATCTGTCGAAAACCGTGCACCTTCTGCGGATCCGCCCCGCAATTGCAACCGGTTTCACCCCTTTCGCAGCCTTCTTTCAGCCCATTGCAGGATCTTCCACACCCGATGCAAGGTTTCAAAACGATTGTGCAGCTTCCACAACTTTGCGCCGCCCGGATGTGCAGTTTATCCATTGCCCACCCCAACCGGCGGCGGCTACAATGAAAGCAGCCTATTTTCACTGCACGAAAGGACAACAAACATGGAATTTATTACGGAAAACGGCCGGGCGGTGGGCCGCATCGGTCAGGGCACCTGGTATCTGGGCGAGAATGCCGCCACCGCCGCCCGGGAGCGCAAGGCGCTGCAGGCAGGCGTGGAGGCAGGCATGAACCTGATCGACACCGCCGAAATGTACGGCGAGGGCGCATCCGAGCATCTGATCGGCAGCGCCATCCGGGGCATGGATCGGGCCTCGCTGTATCTGGTGTCCAAGGTGTACCCCTTCCACGCGGATCGGCGCAGCATTTTTCTGAGCTGCGAAAACTCTTTGCGGCGGCTGGGCACCGATTATCTGGATCTGTATCTGCTGCACTGGCGGGGCGCGGTGCCTCTGGCCGAGACGGTGGAGTGCATGGAGCAGCTGAAGGCAAAGGGGCGCATCCGGGCCTGGGGCGTTTCCAACTTTGACGCGCTGGACATGGACGAGCTGCTGGAAGTGACCGGCGGTAGCCGGTGCTCCACCGATCAGGTGCTGTATCATCTGGGCAGCCGGGGCGTGGAATTTGATCTGCTGCCCTGGATGCAAAAGCAGGGCATGCCCATGATGGCCTACTGCCCGCTGGCACAGGCGGGCAGCCTGCGCCGGGATCTGGCGGGCTGCGCCGCGGTGCAGAACGCCGCCGCAGCACACGGAGTTTCGCTCTGGCAGGTGTTGCTGGCCTTTCTGCTCACCCGGCCGGGGGTGTACCCCATTCCCCGCAGCAGCCGGGCCGAGCACACGCTGGACAACGCCGCCGCGCTGGAACTGCGCCTGAGCGCCGAGGAGCTGGCCGCACTGGATGCCGCCTTCCCGGCCCCCACCCGCCGCACCCCGCTGGACATCGTGTAACCCTCACCCACCCCGGCTGCCCGCCGGGGTTCTTTTTCCGCCCGTTTTTCATCATCAACAAGGAGGAGACGCAATATGGCCATTCATGTGGTAAACGAAGCCCGGCGCTGTTTGCACTGCAAGGTGCCCCAGTGTCGCACCGGCTGCCCCATCAACACCCCCATTCCGGACATAATCCAGCTGTTTCTGAACAGCCAGCTGGACGCCGCCGGCGAGATGCTGTTTGAGAACAACCCCCTGAGCGTGGTCTGTTCGCTGGTGTGCGACCACGAAAAGCAGTGCGAGGGGCACTGTGTGCTGGGCCGCAAAAGCGCCCCGGTGCACATTTCCAGCATCGAGAACTACATCTCGGACACCTATCTGGACCGGATGCAGATCCGGCGCGAAGGCAACCGGGGCAAGCGGGTCGCCATCATCGGCAGCGGGCCCGCGGGCATCACCATCTCGGTGCTGCTGGCCCAGAAGGGCTACGATGTGACCCTGTTTGAAAGCCGGGAAAAGATCGGCGGCGTGCTGCGTTACGGCATTCCCGCCTTCCGGCTGCCCAAGTCGGTGCTGGACCGGTACAAGGATCAGCTGGTGAAGCTGGGGGTGAAAATCCGGCCCAACACCTCCATCGGCGGGGCACTCACGGTGGACGATCTGCAGCGGGACGGCTATCAGGCCATCTTCATCGGCACCGGCGTGTGGCGGCCCAGAAAGCTGGGCATTCCCGGCGAGAGCCTGGGCCACGTGCACTTTGCCATCGATTATCTGGTGGATCCGGATGTGTATGATCTGGGCAATGATGTGGCGGTGATCGGCGCAGGCAACTCGGCCATGGACGTGGCCCGCACCGCCCTGCGCAAGGGGGCAAAACATGTGACCATCCTCTGCCGGTCCGACAGGGCCGCCGCCAGCGTGCGGGAGGTGGACTACGCGCTGGCCGACGGAGTGGAATTTCTTTACGGCATCCACAGCGAGCGCATCACCGATCAGGGCGTGGAGTACCGGCAGGCATCCTTCGATGAAAACGGTCAGGTAACCCAGCTGAGCGAACCGGCGCTCTTTCCGGCGGACAGCGTGATCATTGCAGTGAGCCAGGGCCCCAAGGACAAAATCGTGAACACCACCACCGGCCTGAATACCACCGAACGGGGCCTTCTGGCCACCGACGAGACCGGTCACACCAGCCGCCCGGGCATTTTTGCCAGCGGCGACGTGGTGCTGGGCGCCCGCACCGTGGTGGAAGCGGTGAAGTATTCCAAAACCGTGGCGGCCGCCATGGATGAATACCTGCAGAGCCTGAACTGATTCGGCACGCAAAAAGAGCCTGTGCACCGCACAGGCTCTTTGCTTGTTTTCCTCACATGTGGTAGATTTGATACAGGGCCCGGTTGTAAATATCCAGCACCCTGCGCGCCCCGTTCACATACACACGGCCCGCATCGGTGAGCACCAGATGACCGTGCTGGCGCTGGAACAGCCTGGCGTCCAGCTCGGTTTCCAGCTTTTTCACATGCTGGCTCAGGGCGGCCTGGCTGATCAGCAGCCGCTCCGCCGCCCGGGAAAGGCTCTTTTCCTCGGAAATGGCAATCACATATTCCATGCTTTGCAGGCTCACGGCGTATCCTCCCCCTCGAATTCATTTAAAATCTGCTGGGCTCTCACATTCAGACTCCGCTGATAGGCGGGATTCTCCATATCGCCGCGGATCACCAGATAGGCCAGATACCGCTCAGCTTCGCTCAGCTCGTTGCGGCCGGGGGGCAGCAGCATGCCCAGGTGCATGTAGTACCGGGGATAGATGGAAAAATACACCGTGTCCTCCCTGTTTTTCTGCATGGAGCTGGCGGGAATCAGCGCCACGCCCATTCCCTGCCCCACCATGCGGCAGAGCACCAGCAGATTGTTGGTCTCGAACACCTCGGTGGGCCGCAGCCCCTCCTTTTCCATGATCCGGTCGTACACCGCGCGGGCGGTATTTCCTTCCGCCATGAGCACAAAAGGCGAATCCGCAAAACAGCGGATATCCACACAGGGCAGCGCGTCGCCCCGCTCCCGGGCCATGGCCGCCATGGGATGAAAGCCGGGCACCGCCGCCACGATCTCCTCCTTCATGGTTGCAATGATCTCGAACCCTTCCTCGCCGCTGATGTAGCTGGACAGGGCACAGTCCACCTGACCCCGGCGCACCCAGTCCTTGATGTCCCGGGTGTAGCCCTCCCGGATCACCAGCTCCACATCCGGGAACCGCCGGTTGAAGGCCGGGAACACCTGCGCCACCATCAGCGAGCCCCGCAGCGGAGTGGCGCCAATCACAATGCGGCTGCTCTGACGATGGGTCAGCCGGTGGATGGTCTGATAGGTCTGCTCCTTCACCGCCACGATCTCCCGGGCGGCATTCAGCAGCACCCGGCCCTGCGCGGTGGGCACAAGGCAGCGACCCTCCCGCCGGAACAGCGCCGCGCCCAGCTGCTGCTCCAGCCCCTGCACAAACACCGTAAGGGTCGGCTGCGAAACCTTCAGCAGCCGACCCGCGGCGGAAAGGCTGCCTGTTTTTTCGATGGCCAGCAGATACTCCATGCTTCGCACGTTCACGCCCGTTTCCTCCCGTTTTCCGTTCTGACTTTATTGTATCGCTGCGAATGGTCAGGCGCAAGAACATCCATAGTTTTTGCTTATAATTTGTATAGCCTTCGCTGGATTGTGTGTCCGTCATTTTCTCTGTAATATAGTGATATAGAGAAAAAACAACAGGCATTTCGCACAATTTTGCGGCCGCACCCCAGGGGAATCGTCGATTTTTTCCTGTTGTTTTTCAACCAAACAATCAGGAGGATCATCATGACCATAGAAATGATTATTGTTCTGGCCATTCTTGCGTTCATGGTCGTCATGCTGCTGACCCGCATCATCCCTTACGGTGTGACCGCAATGATCTGCTGCGTGGCCTTTGTGCTTACCGGTGTTTGCGACCTTTCCACTGCCTTTTCCGGTCTTTCCAACAGCACCACAATCATGGTGGCAACCATGATCGTGGTGGCAACTGCCCTGGGCAAGACCAGCCTGGTACACCGCCTGCGCGGTGTGATGACCAATCTGCAGGGCAAGCAGGGCATTTTCCTGGTGGTTGCGCTGTATGTGATCACCATCGCCCTATCCCAGCTGATGGGCCAGATCGCCTGCCTGTCCATCATGCTGCTGTTTGTGCAGACGCTGGACGAAAAGAGCTCCATCTCCCCCGCCCGCATGCTGTTTGCGGTAGCTTGCATCAACACCATCTGGACTTCCAAAATTCCCATCGGCATGGGCGCCACCATGCCCGGCACCATCAACTCTTTCTATCAGGGCATGGTAGGTCCTGAGGATCTGCTGGCTATCACCGATTACTTCAAAGCTGGCATTCTGCCCGCCATTGTCGGCACCCTTTACTGCATCCTGTGCTATAAACTGATTCCCAGTGGCAAGATCGACAACTCCCAGGTAAAGGACGTGAAGGAAACCGAAGCCCTCAGTCGACGGGATGAAATCATCACCTTCTTGGTATTCTTCCTTGTTATGGGTGGTTTCATGTTCTCCAATCAGCTGGGCAGCGATGTCACCAATGTTCTGCCCGCCGCCGGCGTACTGATCCTGATCCTCACCAAGGTTCTCAGCGTTAAGGAAGCCGTTTCCACCCTCACCAGCGACATGGTCTGGATGATCGCCGGCATGACTGTGATGTCCTCGGTTCTGGGCAGCACCGGCGTGGGCGATTTGATCGGCAACACCGTACTGAACATTCTGGGCTCCAATCCCAGTGGCTTGTTTGTGTCTATCGTGTTCTGTGTGGTCACCACCATCCTCACCAACTTCCTTTCCAACATGGGCACCATGGCCCTCATGTGCCCCATCGCCGCAGCCACAGCACAGGCTGGTGGCATGAATGTGAAGGCCGTGGTTCTGGTGGCGGCTGTTTCCAGCTGGTTCGCCATTGCAATGCCCACCGGCTGTGCCGGTGCCATGATGGCCTTTGGCATTGGTAATCACAATGCCTTCAAGGTGATGAAATTCACCCTGCCTCTGGTATTGCTGCTCATGATCTCGCTGATTATCGGCGTGAATCTCTTCTTCCCTATCTACAATTAAACCTTATCAAACATACGAGGCAACAACATGAAACAGTACATCGACCCGGGCCATAAGCGCAAGGCCCTGAATCTCATCGACAACGTGGTCTATGCCACCCGCACCGATCTGGAGGGCAACCCTCTGGAGCTGAAGCTCTCGGTGCTGCTGCAAAACGGCAACAGCGAACAAAAGCTCGCCATCGGCGAAGACGATCCCCGGGAGGATCATTCCCCAAAGCCCGCTCTGGTGTGGATTCCCGGCGGCGGCTGGCGCGGCGCAGACAAAAACCTGATGCTGGGCGAGATGACCGAGTTTGCCAACGCAGGCTATGTGGTGGCGTCCATCTACTACCGCAGCAGCGCTCAGGGCCATTACCCGGATCAGATCCGGGATGTGAAGGAAGCCATCCGCTTCCTTCGGGCCAACGCCGCGAAATTTGAGATCGACCCCGAACACATTGGCGTGTTCGGCCGGTCGGCGGGCGGCCACCTGGCTGCCATGGCCGCCATGAATCTGGATGGCGACGACGTGGGGGAACATCTGGACCAGTCCTCCAGAGTGCAGGCCTGCTGCGACATGTTCGGCCCGGTGGATGTGCTGGCGCTGATGGAAAGCGAAGAAAAACGTTTTTCCGATCCTTCCTTCCGCTGGCACCGGGTGGAGGATACCCACGGCGGCGCACTGCTGGGCGGTGATCCCGCCACCATGAAGCAGCGTGCGGTGGCCGCCAGCGTGACCGGCAAGATCAATCCGGGCATGTGCCCCATCCAGATCCTTCACGGCGACAACGACCCCATTGTTCCGCTGGGGCTGAGCAGCGAGCCCTTCTATCAGGCCATCTGTGACGCCGGTCTGGAGGAAAAAGCCGAGCTGTATGTGCTGCATCACGCCGGCCATGGCTCCCGCGAGTTCTTCCAGCCCTCGGTCAAACAGCTGATGATCGACTTCTTCGACCGTCATCTCAAATAAGCATTCCTCTTTTCTCTTTTGCGCTGCGCCGGTTTCTCTTTCTCACACCCTCCGGCAAAAGCGTGTACAAACCAAAGAACGCCCCGGCTTTGAGCCGGGGCGTTCTTTGCATTTCGAGAGAAAAGAGGAAAAATCCGTCTGCTGCTTCAGCGCACCAGGCAGGGTTTCTTGTGGTCGTACTTCCAGTTCGGAATCAGGTACTGCATGGCCATGGCGTCGTCCCGGTCGTGGCTGGGCAGGCTGTTGTACAGCGCGTTGGCCTGCATCACCCGCTCCATGTTCAGGTGCACGCCCAGGCCCGGGGCATCCGGCACCTGCAGCTTGCCGTTCACGATCTGCGGGGTATCCAGCAGCAGGTTCTGGCCATCCTGCCAGATCCAGTGGGTGTCCAGCGGGGCGGGCTCGCCGGGCGCTGCCGCACCCACCTGAGCGAAGGCCGCCAGCGTGATGTCGAAATGGTTGTTGGAGTGCACGCCCCAGGTCAGGCCCCACTTCTCCAGCAGCTAGGCCATGCGGATGGTGCCGTCGAAGCCCCAGAAGTGGGGGTCGGCCAGAATGATGTCGCAGGCGTTCAGGCTGATGGTGTGGTAGAACTGCCGCCAGTCGGTGGCGATCATGTTGGTGGCCACCTGGAACTGGGTGGCGTTCTTGAATTCCCGCATGATCTCGCGGCCGGAGTAACCGGCCTCGGGGCCGCAGGGATCCTCCACATAGGTGATCACATCGTGCATGTCCTTGCACAGGCGGATGGCCTCCTCCAGGCTCCAGGCGCCGTTGGGGTCAATGTTGATGCGGGCTTCCGGGAATGCCTTCTTGATGGCCCGCAGCGCCTCCATCTCCTCTTCGCCCCGCAGCACGCCGCCCTTGAGCTTGAAGTTGTTGAAGCCGTACTTCTCGTGCAGCACCTGGGCTTCCTCCACCATCCGCTCGGGGGTCAGGATCTCCTCCCGGCGCAGGCGGAACCAGGGGTCGCTGCTGTTGCTCTCGTCCAGATACTGAATGCCGGGGGCGGTGTACTTGTTCTTGTCGGACACATAGAACATGTAGCCCAGCATCTCCACCTCGGTGCGCTGTTGGCCCTCGCCCAGCAGCTGGCACATGGGCACGCCCAGGAACTGGCCCATCAGATCCATCATGGCGCACTCGATGGCCCACTCGCTCTTGACCACAAACTTCAGCTTGGAGATGTCCAGCGTCTGGATGCCCTCGCCGTCGTCGCCTTCGGCCCGCTGGGCCAGCTTGTGGATGCGCTGCAGCACCTGACGGTAGCAGGCCACGGGCTGGCCCTCCACCAGAGGCTTCACCGCGTTCAGGCATTCGCAGGTGTAGTCGCCGCCGTGGATCTCGCCGATGCCGGTGTGGCCGGCGTTGTCGGTCAGGATGACCAGATTTCGAGTGAAGCAGGGGGCGTGCGCTCCGCTCAGGGTCATGAGCATGCTGTCGTAGCCCGCCACCGGGATCACCTGCATTTTGGTGATGATGGGTGATGTTGCGTTCATTTTGTTTTCCTCCGGTTTCTTACTGGTTGCGCGGCTGTTGTGCCGCGTTCTCTTTCTGCCTTTATTGTAGTTCCACGCCCCGTTCGACCACAAGCGGCAAACCTTCCGGGATATGCCCCATCGGGCTGTGCGCTTTGGCAAACCGTTCAGATTCGTTTCATCTTCCTTTCACCGGGCGTGCGTCATCGTTCATTTTTTCACACAAAGCAAACACCGCCCGGCGCTGAGGGGACATGATCCAGCGTTCGGGCGGTGTCTGCTTTATAAGGAGAATATTAAAATGAGAGGTTCGGTAACAGTTTGGGTTTGTCTGCCCGGCTCAGCGCACCAGCGCCAGCGCCACATCGTTCACATTGGTGCCGGTGGGGCCGGTTACAATCAGTCCGTCGGTTTTTTGCAGGGCATGGTAGGCGTCGTTCTCCGCCAGTACCCCGTGCACGGTGAGCCCCGCGGCCAGCAGTGCGGCCCGGGTGCTTCCGTCCACATAGCCGCCGGCGGCATCGGTGGGGCCGTCGGTGCCGTCGCTGCCCACACTGAACACGGCGGCGTTATCCATGCCGGCAATGCCCTCGGCGGCGGCCAGGGCAAGCTCCTGATTGCGGCCGCCCCTGCCTTTGCCGGTAAGCTGCACCACCGTTTCACCCCCGGCGATAAAGGCCATGGGATGCTCCGGACGGGCATGGGTTTTTGCGATGGAGGCAAGAAAGCTCCCCGCCTCCTTTGCCTGACAGCACAGCTGGTCGGTGAGGATCACCGGCTCATAGCCCAGCTGGCGGCAGACCTGGGCCGCAGCGGCGCACAGCTGGCGCACGCTGCCGGTGATCTGGGTTTCCACATTGTCCAGCTGCTTGGGGGTTTCCTGCTTCAGGCACTCCATGGCAGCGTCGCTCAGGGTCAGATGATATTTTTCCACCACCGCCAGCGCCTGAGCGCAGGTGGAGGAATCCGGGCAGGCCGGGCCGGAGGCGATCATGTCCAGCGGGTCGCCCAGAATGTCGCTGAGCACCACCGCGAACACCTTCGCCGGGGCGCACAGCTGAGCAAAGCGCCCGCCCTTCACCGCACTCAGCCGCTTGCGCAGGGTGTTCATCTCCACGATGTCCGCCCCGCAGGCCAGCAGCTGGCCGGTGATGTTCTGCAGCTCCTCGCCGCTCACCAGCGGTTTTTCAAACAGGGCGCTGCCTCCGCCGGAAAGCAGGAACAGCACGGTGTCGCCCTCGCCCGCATCTTTGACCAGATCCAGCGCGGCCTGGGTGGCGGCGAAGGAGTTTTCGTCCGGCACCGGATGGCCCGCTTCATAGCAGGTGCAATGGGGAATGTCCCCTTTCACATGGTCGTATTTGGTCACCACCACGCCGGCGGAAAGCCCGTCGCCCAGCTGGGCGGCAGCGGCGCTGGCCATCTGCCAGGCCGCCTTGCCCGCCGCCACCAGCAGCACCCGGCCGGAAAACTTCCGGCCGCTCAGGGCGCGGCGCACCGCCTCGTCCGGCAGAACGGCCTGAATGGACCGTTCAATGATGGTATTCGCATCGCTGCGCAGGCTGCTGTTCATGGCACATTCCTCACTTTTTGTCTGGATGGGATCAGCGGCCGATCTGAATGCCGGTCAGCTTCTCATAATACTTGGCAATGGCGCTGTGATCGTTCTGGCCGCAGCCGTTGTTGTGCAGCCACTGCATCACTTCCTGCACAGCGGCAGTCATGGGCAGCGGAGAGCCAACGGTGTGGGCGCAGTCCAGCGCGTTGTTCAGGTCCTTGATGTGCAGGTCGATCTTGAAGCCGGGCTTGTCGTTGCCGGCGATCATCATGGGAGCCTTGGCTTCCATGACGGTGCTGCCGGCCAGACCGCCGCGTATGGCCTGGAACACCAGCTCGGGATCCACGCCGGCCTTCTGGGCCAGGGTCAGAGCCTCGGCCAGAGCCTGAATGTTGCAGGCAACAATGATCTGGTTGGCCAGCTTGGTGGTGTTGCCGGCGCCCACGTCGCCGCAGCGCACAACGGAAGCACCCATGGCGCCCAGCAGATCCTTGAACTTGTCGAACACTTCCTGCTTGCCGCCCACCATGAAGGACAGGGTGCCGTCGATGGCCTTGGGCTCACCGCCGGAAACGGGAGCGTCCAGCATATCGATGCCCTTGGCCTCCAGCACGGCGGCAATCTCCTTGCTGGCAACCGGGTTGATGGAGCTCATGTCGATGAAGGTGGAACCGGCCTTCATGTGGGCAGCCACACCGTCGTCGCCCAGCATGACTTCCTTCACCTGGGGGGAGTTGGGCAGCATGGTCAGCACAACGTCGCAGCTCTCACCGATCTCAGCCTGGGTGGCGTAGCTGGCGCCGGCGGCGACCACCTCGTCAATGCTGGCCTGGTTGCGGTCGTTCACAACCAGCTCGTAGCCGGCCTTCAAAAGATTCTTTGCCATGGGCTTGCCCATGATGCCCAGTCCGATCAAACCAATTTTCATGATAAATTACCTCGTTTCTTTTGTATAGTGTTTCTCTGAATGTTCAGGGGAAATCATAAGAATTTGAACAGGTTCAGCCCGATCTCATCGCTTATCTGGCGTTCCACGGTGCCGTCCACCACGTCCAGCACCATCTCGCAGGTGCCGCCCACCACTGCGCGGCTCATGTGGCCGCCCAGCGCCCGGTTGTCCAGCCCGGCGGCGCTCAGATGCAGGTGGGCATAGTGCTTACCCTCCCTGGTGGTCACGGTGCCCCACAGGCTGGTGATCTCGGTCAGCTCGTGGTAAGTGTGGCTGTCGTATTGTTTGGTATCGGGGTTGAACAGGCCCACGGTGAACTCGCTCAGCGCACCCAGCGCCTTCACCTCAGCCAGAGTGATCTTCTCGGCTTCGCACAGCTTTTTCAGCTGCTCCAGAATCTCCTCGCCCCGGTCGATGCGCACAAAAACCTTGTTTTGAAAGCGGCGGTATTCCATCGGTCCTCGCTCCTTTCCAAATTACAGCAGGTCCATGTCCTCCAGCACCTTGCGCAGCTTCGCCTTCTGGTCTGCATTCAGCTCCTGAATGGGATCCAGGCACTTGCCCACCGGCAGGCCCTGCATCACCAGCGCCTCCTTGATGGTCTGGGGGAAGGTGCCCATGTTGGTGGCGATGCGCAGGGGGGCCAGCTTGTACTGGGCCTCCAGCGCGCCCGCCAGATCGCCATCCTCCCACTTGTCGTAGATGTCGGCGGTGATGCGGGGCGCCACGTTGGCGCAGCTGGCAATGGCGCCGGTGGCGCCGTACATCAGAGCGGCGAAGATCAGGGTGTCGCGGCCCATGAGCACGTTGAAGTGATCCCGCTGGTCACGGGTCAGGCGCAGGTACTCCTCGCTGTTGGTCATGTCGCCGGTGGAATCCTTCACCGCCACGATGTTGGCGCAGTCCCGGGCCAGCTGGGCCACCGTTTCAGGGGCAATGGTCACGTTGGTCTTGGGCTTGTTGTTGTAGAGGATCACCGGCATGTCGGTGCTGTCGGCAATGGTCTTGTAGTAGGTGTACAGCTCATCCTGGGTCTGGCTGATGAACATGGGGGTGAGCACGCTCACCGCGTCGTAACCGCCCACCTGCTCCACCAGGTGGATCAGATGGATCACACCACGGGTGGTAATGTGGTTGCAGCCGGCGAACAGCTGGATCGGCCGGCCCTTGCGGGTGGTCATGCCGGCCACCGCATCCTTCACGGTGGTCAGGATCTTTACGAACTCCTCGTCGTTCACTGCATAAAATTCACCGGTGGTTCCCATGGGGAACAGCCCGTGCACGCCGTTTTCCACCAGCCGCTTGCTCATCATGGCCAGGGTTTCGTAATCCACCGATCCGTCCTCACGGAAAGGGGTGATAATGGGGGGTGTGATCCCATAGGGCACAAAAGCCACGGTCTATCATCCTTTCTTTCACACATGGGCGTCGCCTGTGCGCCGCCTTCGTTCTCGACACTTCCCATTATAAAAAAACGCCCCGGCAAAACAATTGACGGATAAGCCAAAGCCCCGGGGTGCATTTCATTGCAATTTGCCAGTCTTTCAAAAGCGTGCGAAAAGCGTTTCATTTTTCTTTCATGCTGAAACAGAAACCTGCATTTTCCCAGCAAAAAGCACCGCACTCCGTGAATGGAATGCGGTGCTTTTTTCAGATCTCAATGCCCAGCTTTTTGATCTTGCGCCACAGGGTGGTGGTGCTGATGCCCAGCTCCTGCGCGGTGACGGCCCGGTTTCCGTCGTTGCGCTCCAGCGCCTCCAGAATCCGCTGGCCTTCCCGGCTCTGCCGGGGTGCGGCGGGCTGGCCTGCCTCGCGGGCCAGCGGGGGGAACATCTCATCGTACAGGCTGCGGATGGCGGTTTCGTCGATGCTGCGGTGGCGGGCGGTGAGCACCAGCCGCTCCAGAAAGGCGTTGATCTGGATGATGTTGCCCGGCCAGTCCAGGCTTTTCAGCAGCTCCATGCCGCCGTTTGTGATCACATGATAGCGGCGCAGGTTCTCGCACAGCCGCTGGAAGGTGGCCTGCAGCATGTCCTCCAGATCCTCCGGCCGCTTTTTCAGCGGAGGCAGATCGATGCGCAGCCCCGCCAGCAGATAGTACAGATCCATCCGGAACGCGCCCTCGCAGGCCAGCGCGTACAGATCGCCCTCGGAGGTAACGATGATGCGGGTATTCACGTGCACCGGCCGCTCCAGATTGCGCTGGATTACCCGGTGGTAACGCACCGCCTGATAGATGTTGGACTGCACGGTATGGGAGAGCTTGTCCACCTCCTGCAGCAGCAGGGTGCCGTTCTCCGCCATGCCCAATACGCCCAGATCCACCTCGCCGTCCTTGTTCTTGTAGCCGGTGCCGAACAGGGCGGTCATCTGATCCTCCGGCTCCAGACTGGCGCAGTTCAGCTGCACGAAGGGGCCGGTGCGGTTGGTGCTGTTGTTGTGGATGCACTGGGCCAGCAGGCTCACCTCCAGCCCCTGGGGCCCCGCCAGCAGAATGGGCGCGTTGGACTGGCTGAACAGCCGGGCCTGATCCACCGCCTTTGCCATGGCGGCCGAGCGGTGGTGCACATTGTCGAAGGTGCGCTGGGTCAGGTTGCCCTGCAGCAGTTCGCCGTCCTCGGCGCGGGGGTCCAGCTGGATGGAACGGTGCACCTTGTGGCAGGAAAGGATTGCCCCGTCCACCTGGCCGTCCTCCAGCCGGATGGGGGCCAGAATGGCCACCATGGCCTGATACCGGATGTGCAGAAAGGTGGAGTAGCTGTTGCCGCCGGCCAGCACGTTGTCGATCACGTCCTTCTCCAGGCCGGGGATCACCTCCTGCAGCGGGCGGCCGACAAGGGCATCCCGGCTGCATTCCAGCGCTTCCAGCATGATGTCGTTGCTCTTGGTCACCCGGCCGGTGCGGTTCACCTGAATGTAGCCGTTGGTGGTGTTGTTCAAAAGCGCGTCGATCTGGGCGTTGGCCCGCTGGTTCATCTCGTTGGCCATGAGGGCGGTCTCGGCGTTCTGGATGGCATCGTTGAAGGAATCGTCGCTGAAATCCAGAAACAGGCTGGCGCAGCCCGCCTGCCGGGCCATGTCCATGGTCAGATCACCGCCGATGATCACGTCCGGCTTGCTGGCCAGCGCCTTGCGGTTCATCTCCTCGTATTCCTCTTCGGTGCGGTAAGCAAAAATCTGCAGATCCACCCCGAACAGCATACTGCAGCAGCTGGTGTCACACAGCATGTCGCACACGGCCACCAGCGCCACCCGGGGCCGGGGCTCCACCGTGAGCCGCTTCGCCTTGCACAGCAACAGGCCGATGCCCTGCGCCGTGAGCTTTACGCTCACCACCGGCACGTTCAGATTTTCCCGGATGCGCAGCGCCTGCAGGCCACGGCAGATCAGGATTCCCGCCCCGTTCTGAATGGAGGTGCGGGCCTCCTCCACCGCGTTCTCGGTCTCGATCTGGCGGATCTCGGCAATGGAGTAATGCCCCTTGGCCAGCTCTCTGGCCTGAAGGACCAGATCGTCCTTGGGCAGAAGAATCGCAATGTGGCTCATAACAGCCCCTTTCCGGCAGCGGCGCTGCCCGCGTGATACACCTGCAATCAATTTGCAAGGATTCTGAAATCAATTATACCAGCTTTCGCCCCGCCGCACCAGCGGCAGGCGGAAAAGGGCGGGCCTTGCCGGCCCGCCCTGAAAAAACATCGCTTTTGCGGCTCAGCGCACCATGCAGGGGCGCTTGGGATCGAACTTCCAGCCGGGGATCAGGTACTGCATGCCCTTGGCGTCGTCGCGGGCGCCCAGGCAGTTGTCCACATACAGCTGGTGTGCCTTCATCACCTGCTCCCGATCCACCTCGATGCCGAGGCCCGGCTTTTTGGGCAGGTCGATGCAGCCGTCCACGATCTGCATCGGCTCCTTGGTCAGCCGCTCCAGGCCCTCCTGCCAGATCCAGTGGGTGTCGATGCCGTTCATCTTACCGGGAATGGCGGCGGCGCACTGCACCACCATGGCCAGACTGATGTCGAAATGGTTGTTGGAATGGCAACCCCACATCAGGCCGAAGTCATTGCACAGCTGACCCACGCGAACCGAGCCGTTCATGGTCCAGAAATGGGGATCGGCCAGAGGAATGTCCACGCTCTGCAGCGCGATGCAGTGGCACATCTGCCGCCAGTCGGTGTTGATCATGTTGGTGGCGGTGGGCATCATGGTAGCCTTGCGGAACTCGGCCATCACCTCGCGGCCGGAGAAGCCGTTCTCGGCGCCGCAGGGATCCTCGCAGTAAGCCAGCACCTTCTTCAGCTCGGGGGCGATTTCCAGCGCCTCGGCTAGGCTCCAGCAGCCGTTGGGGTCCAGATCCACACGGGCGTTGGGGAAGGCCTCCTTGATGGCCTGCACCGCCTTCAGCTCCTCCCTGGGTTCCAGCACGCCGCCCTTCAGCTTGAAGTCCTCAAAGCCGTATTTGTCGTGGGTGGCCTTGGCCAGAGCCACAATGGCTTCGGGGGTCATGGCCTCCTCGTGGCGCAGGCGGTACCATTCGCAGTCGGAATCCGGCTCCGAAGCGTAGGGCAGATCGGTCTTTTTGCGGTCGCCCACATAGAACAGGTAGCTCAGGAAACGCACCCGCTCCCGCTGCACACCGTCGCCCATCAGCGCGGCGGCGGGCACATCCAGATACTTGCCCAGCAGGTCCAGCAGCGGGGCCTCAATGGCGGTGACCACATGCACGCCGGTGCGCAGATCGAAGGTCTGCTGGCCGCGCACATCGTCCTTGATGTTGGCATCCAGCCAGGCGCGCACCTTGTTCAGGGTGGCCTTGTAATCGCCGATGGCGGTGCCGACCACCAGATCCTTCACGCTTTCCAGCGCGCTGGTGATCTTCTGGCCGCCGGGCACCTCGCCCACACCTTCGGTGCCGGTGGAGTCGGTGAGGATGACGATGTTGCGGGTGAAGTAGGGGGCATGCGCGCCGGAGAGGTTCAGCTCCATGCAGTCCCGCCCGGCAACGGGGTACACTTCCATCTTGGTGATCACGGGTGTTTTCATAATTGATGCTCCTTTGCATTGTTCGGAATCGGGCGGGCCGCAAACAGCCGCCCGGCGCTCGGTCTTTCGTCTGGTATAAGCATACCAGCGGCGGGCGGCGGCGGCAATCTGCAATGCCGCCTAAAATCCCGCGGGCACATTGTGCGCTTCGCACGGGATTTCATTCACCCGTTGCAATCTTTTCATCTGTATTTCAAATTGTTTCATCACCCGTGCCAAGGCCCTTCGGATACATGGCCCGCACCGCCGCGGCCCGGCCCCGCATGGTCTCGCCCCACTGGGCCCGGTCGATCCATACCCGGTAGTCGGTCCGATCCGCGGGGATATTGGGCTTCACATTGCCCTGGTTCAGGTGGCTGGGCAGGCAGATGTCCACCTTCCAGCGGTCGGCCAGCTCCAGGCAGTCCTCCACAAAAACACGGGGCAGCTGCCGGGGCAGATCGTATCGCTCCAGATATTCCGGCGCCATCATGGCAACGCCCAGTCCGCCGTGCATGGCGCAGCGGAAGGTCTCGCCGGTGGTCTCGTCGGTGTCGTCAAACCAGAAAGAGGTGGCCCCGGGGGTGTGCCCGGGGGTCAGGCGGGTGTGCACCGAAAAGCGGCCCAGGTCAATGGTGGCACAGTCATCATAGAAGTGGTCTGCCCGGTAATCCACCATGGGCAACGGGTCGGTGCGCTCCTTCCACAGCTGGTGCTGTTCCTCGTCAATGGCCGAAATCCACACCTCTGCCCCGGACAGTTCCTGCAGATAGCGCGCGCCGTTCACATGGTCCCAGTGCCAGTGGCTGAGCAGGATCTTCCGGATCCTGCGCGGGTCGTAGCCCAGCTGCCAGATCCGATCCAGCATCAGATAAAAGGAGGCCCGGTAACCGGTGTCGATGAGCATCAGCTCCTCGCCGCAGTCCAGCAGATAGGCGCACACGTCGTCCTGACCGCCCACCTGCCACACATGGGGTGCCGCCCGGTAGGCGGGCACCGCGTATTTCCAGGGATGCTCCACCGGCGCGTAAAACAGCTTTTTTTCCATTGTCAGCGGCTCCTTTCCTTGTTCCACAAAAAACGGCCCCGGCAGAATGCCGGAGCCGCATACAGAATCCATTGCACAGCGCACGCCGCACACTCAGCGGAAGATGCCCAGCGCCCAGCCGAATACCAGCCAGAGGATGTTCATCACCCACAGGGGCTTGAAGCTGAACTTCACATAATCCGCAAGTTCGGTCTTGTCGCCCAGGTCGCAGGCCAGATACAGCTGAGGCTGCGCCACAGGCGAGATCATGGCGCCCATGTTCATCAGCAGAGCCATCACAACCACCTCGTTGGCCACACCGTACTGGGTGCTCAGAGCAGCCACGATGGGCACGATGGAGAACTGCCAGATATCGTTGGTAAAGATGAGCATCAGCGGGAAGCTGAACACCGCAATGATCAGGTACATCCAGGGGCCCATGGCAGTGGGGATCAGGCCGATCAGGAAGTCGACCATGGCGTCCATCATGGGGCTCTCGCTCAGCACGCCGACCACCACGCCGGACAGGAAGATGGCACAGGCGGTGGAGTACATCTGCTTGCCGTAGCTCTTCATCAGCTCGCCCTGGAGCTTCTGGTCAGGGTAGTTCACCGCCATGGCGATCACCAGGCCCACCGCAAAGATGAAGTAATCCGGGCAGGGTACCACAGTCAGGCCCACGATCAGGGCAACGGTGAGCAGCAGGTTGAACCAGAACAGCTTGGGGCGGGCCAGCTCGCTGTATTCCATGTGCACTTCGCTGGTGCTTTCGCCGTCCACCACACCGGCGCCCTTCTTCATCTGCCATTTGGCCATCAGAACGGCGGCCACAATGCACATGGCAATGTAGATGAGCATCAGGGGCAGCATCTTGGAGAAGATGTAGTTGTTGGGCGAATCGATGCCCTCCAGCAGGGTGGCTGCACGCAGGTTGCGGGCGTTCCAGGGCAGCACGAACAGTGCGCACATGGTGGCCGAGCACAGGAACAGCAGTACCTTGGGGTCAATCTTCAGCTTTTTGTAGAGGGGCAGCATCATGGGCACGGTAACCAGATAGGTGCTGGTCACGCTGCCGTCGATCTCGGTGATCAGGGAGACCAGCACTGTGATCACACAAACGGTAACCACGCTGAGCTTGGTCTTTTTCAGCAGGATCTCCACCAGCCGGTTAAACAGGCCCGCATCGTTCATCAGGGCGAAATAGGGCAGCGAGAAGAAGATAATAAACATCAGCTCCATCGTTTTGCCCAAGCCGGTCTCCACATAGCTGCAAACCTCGGCTACGCTGGAACCAACCAGAAACGCGCCCACGATGGGGATCACCGTAAAGGCGAAAATCGGGCTGACAGTCTTTTTCAGCAGGAGTACTGTGATGAGGATCATCATCACAAATCCCACTATGGCGGGATAACTCATCTGTAATTCCTCCGGTTCATTGATTTCTCTTTTGCGTGCTGAAACAGCTTCGAGCAACCGTGGCCACAGTTGTCTTTCTCACAGTGCCATCATACCAGCCTGTCGCCGCCTTAACAATCGACAAAAATCACCAAACCGGCCCCGGCCCCTTGTACCATTCTGCCGAGATTTCGTTTTGCGTTCCATTTGTCTTGCAGGAATTTCAGAATTCTTTCAGTTCCCGTGTTTCTTTCTCTTTTGCATCCCCGCCAAAATCCGTATTTTTTTCTTTTGCCCGGGCTCTGATTTTTGCAGAGCCGTGAATTTTGCAAAAGAAAAATCCCGGATGTTTTCACATCCGGGATTTTTGGTGGGAGCGGGTGGATTCGAACGGCCGGAGACCTCCCGTTTCTTCTTTCCCCCGCTTCCTGCCCTGGTTTTTTCCTTAAATTCTGCGGATTCTGTTTTCCATAATACCATTGATTTCGCCCCGTTTCAATGAAGTGTGGTCCAAAAAACGGGGTCCGAAATCGCTGCACAAAACTGAAAGGAGCTTATCCATGCCTGTTTTTCGTGTTCCGAAACGGAACAACTACACCGTTATGAGCAATGTCCATCTGCGGGATCCCAATCTTTCACTGAAAGCCAAAGGACTGCTCTCCTATATGCTCTCCAATCCAGATGACTGGGACTACAGCATTCGTGGTCTTGCCAGCCAAAACCGGGATGGTCTGGACAGCGTCCGCACCGGGCTGAAGGAACTGGAAGCTCACCATTACTTAAAGCGCGAAAAGGTGCGCGATGCACAGGGCCATATCATCGACTACGATTATCAGATCTTTGAACAGCCCTTTTCCTGATTCGATCCCTGGCCCGAAATCGGCTTTTCCATGATCGGATTTTCCAAATACGGAGATTCCGATGCAACCAAGTATAGAAGAGAGTAAATATAGAAAGAACCAAATATGGAACCTACTATCTGAAAAGAGGAAAGCACCTTCTTTTCATTTTAAAATTCCAGGCTCGAAAGCTCGGCGCTTCTTCCCGCAGCCCATTGCGCTGCCTTCTTCGGCACACCGCTCTATTCAGCCGGTAAACTTCCAGCAAGCACGGCATTTGTCCACACAAACGCCACTTGTCAGGGGAAAACCCCTGATACCCCATTCCATCTGAAAGGATTCTGCATCATGCGAAACAGACCCATCCGCTTTGAAACATTTCTCTCGAAAGAAGAGGCACAGCACCTGGAGCACCTGCAAACCGTGAGCGGCCTATCCAAGAGTGCCATTGTACGCCAGTTGATTTCCGGCTGTTCCATCAAACCACGCCCCGCGGAAAGCTACCGGGAACTTTCCAGAGAGCTGTCCGTCATCGGGAACAATCTGAACCAGATCACCCGTCTGGCCAATGCAACCGGTCGACTGGATGATCCGCAAATTCAGCAGGTTTCCGCGATCATGCAGCAGGTTTGGACTGTGGTGCATAATACTCTATAACCCCTCTTATCTGCTATGAGCATTCACTATATTCTGCTGCATTGATTCCCATTTATCTTCCCTGACTCAACCGCTGGGACAGCTCAATCAAACGGCCTGCACAAGCACGCACCTCTTCCTCTTTCAGGACGCCTTCCCTCAAAGCTTTCCGGATATCTGCATCATCCTGCGGATTTCCTGGCATGATCACATCATTCCCTGCTGCCGCACACTGCCAGGGAATACTGCCATCTGCGGGAACGGTGGTGTTCCAATCAGACATAATCAGTCCGTCGAATCCCCACTCCTTACGAGCTACCACCGTACACAGATCTCTGCTGTTCGCCGCCTGCACACCATTGATACGATTATACGAAGTCATGATTGCTGCCGGAGCTGCCGCCTTGACTACAATTTCAAATCCTCGCAGATAAATCTCTCGCAACGCTCGTTCCGAAACACGCACATCCACGCCCATTCGGTGATCCTCCTGGTTGTTGCACGCAAAATGCTTGATGGTCACCCCTCGGCTGCCGTCATGCTGCACGCCGCGGGTCACCGCCGCCGCAATCATGCCGGACAGCAGCGGGTCCTCCGCATAATATTCAAAATTACGTCCGCAGAGTGGATTCCGGTGAATATTCAGTCCCGGGGCCAACCACAGATCGATATGGAATTCCTCCATTTCCGCGGCAATCGCCCGCCCGAATTCATCCATAAGTTCAAGATCCCAGCTTTGAGCCAGCGCCGTGCCCACCGGAAATGCCGTACAGAATTGATAGTAGGTGTCCGCATTGTCATGATGCTTCGGCTCATCCAGGAATCCGTTGTCCAAGGACCCCAATACTCCGGTGGGAATCACCTCACCCGTATCCCGATCAACCTGATAGCTCTGGCGCAGCCGGAGACCGGCAGGGCCATCCGCCATAATCAGCGACCGAACCCCACGGGATGTCTCCAGCGCCTCGGACGTCTCGCCCGCAGAACCAGGCACGCGGATTCCCGCGGAACCCAAGGTACTGGCGCCTTTTGTGATATTGCCGTAAAGCAGAGGGATCAACTCCTCCACCGGGCCGTCTGCCAGCGGGACTATTGCGGCCTGCGCCTTCTCCTCCGGTTCAGGGTTGAACCGAACGCACGGCAGTTTCATCTGTGTGGCCAGCGCCGCCTTCTCCATTGCAGGCGCAGCACATTTCAGTTCTTCAAAGGGATGCTGCACCGGGCAGATCGGATGTGTGCGCTCCAGCACCTTTTCTGTCTCCACCTTCAGGTGGGCGCAGGGCTTACAGTTCACACTGCTATTGCCTGCAAAAAGAGTATACACGCCTTGTTCCAGGATCCACGCCTGCTTTTCCTGAGAAAAGGCAGCCAGCTGCTTCGCATTCACCGCAATCGTTACACACTGAGTCTCCCCCGGTCCAAGTTGCTGCGTCTTTGCAAAGCCCACCAAACGCCGGTATTCCTTTGCGCCCCCGTTTTGCGGGCAAGCTGCATAAACCTGAACCACTTCACGCCCCGCATAAAGTTTGCCGGTATTGCTCACCTTAACTGCCACCCGAACAGCATGCGCATCAGCCTCCAGCCCTTCAAACTCTACTGAAAACTCGGTGTAGGACAGTCCGTACCCAAACGGGAATAAGGGCTGTATATCAAAACTATCAAAGTAGCGATAGCCCACATAGATTCCCTCTGTGTAAATTTCTTTCTCCAAATCGCCATTGCACGCCCCGAATGTATCTGCACTGGGGTAATCCGTATAACGACGTGCCCAGGTGGCAGTAAGTTTCCCCTCCGGGACCACTTTCCCAAGCAGAACATCTGCAACGGCAGCTCCTCCCTGCTGACCCAGCTGAGAAATCTGCAGAATCGCCGCCAGATGGTGCATCTGCTCCATCAGGTCGGTCAGCTCCACCGGACCTCCCGCATTGATCAGCAGGATCACCGGAAGTTCTGCCGCATCTAACCTGCGAAGGTCTTCCCGCTCCTGTTCGCTCAGCCGATAATCGCCTTCCTGTGCGGTTCGATCCTTTCCTTCTCCCGAAATGCGACTGATCACATACACCGCAGCAGCGGCCCCCCGCCAGTCTTCCGGTTCAATGTCTCGCCCCTGCGGAAGCACAAAAGGGTTGTCTGCATAGGCATCGAATGGATTTTCCACCTTTTTTGCATCTTCCAGAATTTTGTCTCTCCACTGAAAGCGCGCCGTCATATACCGTTTCTCATAGTCTTCTATCCATGATTCACTGGTCAGAGGCACTCCAACCGCCTTAAGGCCCTCATAAATCGAGATATTCTCCCGATTGTTCACATCTCCGGAGCCGATTCCGCCCTTTACCGTATGCCCTGCACCGTTTCCGAACAGCGCAATTGGCGCC
Source organism: Allofournierella massiliensis (assembly GCF_004345265.1). Lineage (GTDB taxonomy): Bacteria > Bacillota > Clostridia > Oscillospirales > Ruminococcaceae > Allofournierella > Allofournierella massiliensis. The sequence continues at coordinate 14,228 of NZ_SLUM01000008.1, read as the reverse complement.
GTTGCCGCCAGTGGCAAGATCCCATTATTTTTCAGCAGTACGATCCCAGATGCTGCTGCTTTTCTCGCCAGTGCGGCGTGACAAATTTCTCGCGCAGCAGGAGCCGCATCCCGGCTGCCGCTAAAATTATGCGTTATTACCATAAAACAAACTTCCTCTCAAATATGAATACACAAAAGGCCGCCATAGTGTTGTATACTATGACGGTCTTTTTGCCGGGGATTATTCTTTCACGCCGCCCAGCGTGATGCCGGCGATAATGTATTTGGACAGCAGCAGATAAACCACAATGATCGGAACGATCGCCACCATAATCATCATATAAATCTTGCCCATGTCAAAATTCATATAGTCAGCGCCGCGCAATGTGGCAATCAGGATGGGAACGGTCATCTTGTCCTTCGACTGAATAATCAGGGCAGGAACAAAGTAGTTATTCCAGGAGCCCACAAAGGTAAAGATAGCCTGCACCGCTACCGCAGGTTTCATAATCGGCAGCACAATGCGGTTGAAGGTCATAAATTCGCCGGAACCATCGATCCGCGCCGCTTCCACCAACGAAAGCGGCAGTGAGGATTCCAGGTAGCTGTACATAAAATAGAACACAGCCGGAGACGCCACCGAAGGCAGGATGAGCGGCAGCAGCGAATCATACAGCCCAATGTTTGTCATCAAGCGCAAGAAGCCCATGGCTGTGACCTGTGTGGGCATTACCAGAATCGCCATAATAAATGTAAACGCAACTTTTTTCAGCTTAAACTGATAGGCATACAGTCCATAAGCAGTAAGCGCCGAAAAATAAGTACACAATGCCGCCGTACAGGTGGAGACGATCAGGCTGTTCAGGATTCCCCGGAACATGGGGAAGCTCCCGTCATTCGCCACACTTTTCAAATTTTCCAGAAAATAGTTGCCGGGCAGCCAGCTGAACCCTTTCTGCAAATCTGCATGAGAGCGAGTGGCGTTGACGATTAAGATGTAAAAGAAGAACAGGCACAGAAAGGACAGCACGATCAAAATAAAGTAAGCGAGGATCGTTTCGCCCAAATTACCTTTTTTATGTTTCATGCTTTGCTGCCTCCTTTTGCTTTCTTGGCGGCCCGCGCCGTGCCTGTTTTATCCTTGCCGTTCGTCATGCGATAGACAAAGAAGCACAGAACGCCGCTGACGATAAACAGATAGACCGAAAGCGCACCAGCCATACCATAGTTACGGCTCTTCAAATGGCTGTTCAGGAACATGATCAGTGTCATGGAGGTGCGGTTCGGATTGCCCTGACCATTAGTAAGAATCTGCGGCACATCGAACATCTGCAATCCACCGATGATGGAGGTAATCAGTGTGTACGCCAGAATCGGGCGGATCAGCGGCAAGGTGATATAGAAAAAGCGCTTTACACTGCCGCAGCCATCCAACTCGCAAGCCTCAAAAATGTCCGGGCTGATGCTCATTATGGCAGCCATCAGCATAATGGTCGTGTTGCCAAACCACATGAGGAAGTTCATCAAGCCGATCAGCGAACGGGTACCGAACGCAGTGCCCATAAAATCGATCGGTTCAGAAACCATTCCCATAGACAGCAAAATCGAATTGATGGGGCCATTGGTGGAAAACAGCGCAAAGAAAAGCATGGCAAATGCCGACGCCATAATCAGATTCGGCAGATAAATAATAATTTTAAACACCTGCATTCCGCGAATCTTAATGCGGATATCTGTAAACCAGTTCGCCAGCAACAACGCAATGACAATCTGAGGCACAAAACCAATGAGCCACAGAATCAGGGTATTTCCGGCATAGCCTATCATATCGGATTGAAGCAGTGCAGTATAATTCTCCAGCCCAACAAACGTGGGGCCTACCTCTTTGATGCCGGAACGATAATACTCATAAAAGCTGTAGCGAACTGTATCCACCAGCGGAATTAACGAGAAGATGAAAAACGCAGCAAAGAACGGAAGGATAAACAAATAGCCCCATTTGGCATAGCTGAGATGATTATTTTTCTTTTTCATAGTTCACCGTTCCTTTTTTGGAAAAGGCTGCCGCACGGCATCGTCCGGTGCGGCAGCTATTTTCATTCGGGGTCATCCGCGGCGGATATTACTCCGCCCACTGGATCTCGGTGACGTCAGGATAGCGCTCCCGGATCGCAGTCTCAAAGTTTGCTTTTGCCTGGTCGTAGTCCACATTATCCTGGAAGTAATCGCTGAACGCATTCTGGATCAGCTCAACGCAGCCCTGATCGTAGGAAGAGAGCGGCGCGATCTTGATGTTCTCCGCCACAGGAGCGAAGTACTCATAGGGGTTCTGGCCACCCAGGAACTCAGAAGCAAAGGATGCATCCGTGGCAGCCTCCTGCATGCCGCTGACCGTGTTGGTGAAGTCCATGTAATCGCGGGAGATCTTGAGCAGGTTATCCTTATCGGCAGTCAGAGCCAAAATGATGTCCTTTACATGCTCCGGGTTGTCAGTGCCGGTGGCTGCGTGGATGTAGGAACCGCCCCAGTTGTATTCCTGCGGGGGATTGGTCACGCCCCACATTCCGCTTTCGCCATCCCAGTTGGGATTCAGAGTAAAGTCAATACCCCATGCAGGCAGCAGGAAAGCAAACACCTTGGAGGAGGAGCTCATGGACTTATTCCAGTCATCATTCCACTGCCCTTTAACCGTCTTATCGAAATATCCCGCATCCAGCCATTCCTTGGAATCATTGATCCAGTTCATGATCTGCGGATCTACCTTAACCACAGTCTCACCGGCAGCCACCCAGGGAGCGGAGATGCTGTTGCCATACAGTCGGAAGGTATCCGCATAGGAGGCAAACGTAAAGTAACCCTTCGCCTTCAGTTCTTCTGCAGTTCCCTTCAAAGTATCCCAGTCCTTAACCTTTTCGCCTACTGCTACGGGATCATCAGTACCGAAAACATCCTTGGCAATATCACGGCGATACACCAGCAGGCCCGGGCAGCACTGCCAGGTGGAACCGCGCTGTACGCCATTCTGGTCCGAAGCAGTGGTCTTGGTAAACTCATACTGGTCAGCCAAATCAGTTGCAGGATCAATGCCCAGATCCTCCAGAGGCATAGCTACATCTGCATCCGCATCGGTGTATTTGAACACATAATCGGTTTCAGAAAGGAAAATATCCACCTTATCATCGTTTGCAGCCGATGCCTGATTCAGCAGTGCCTCGTCCAGCTTCTGCTGATATACGCCATCCTGATTGGGATTGATGATCCAGTGGATCTCCGTTCCATCCTTGAGCTTGGTAACAGTACCATCAGAAGAAGTGCTTTCTACTTCCGGGTAGATGGCCTCCAAACGGGTACGGAATTCATCGTTCCAGCTATAGATATTGATGACCGCACCTTCCGCCGAAGTACCGTCGCTTACAGTACTGCCGGATGCACCTGCTCCGGCGCCGCAACCGGTCAGCACACTGGCACCAACCACAGTTGCTGCCAGCAGAGAAACTACTCTTTTGTTCATGCTAAAAACCTCCTATTTTTTTGATACCCCTGCGTGGAGTACCGAATCCGTTATCGTACTATTATTATACCGTCCTGCTCTTATCCAATATATTATAATCAAACAAATAATATCAAATTCATGACTAGATTTTGTCCATTATGCATTTTCAAATCTTATCTCCCACTTTTCTTCCTCTGCTTCAGCCACTCTGATTTCATTGCTACCACTCTAGTTTCATAGTATAATAAAATAAAATATTCTGTATTAACTTCCGACCTAGTTTTCTGCACCGGACAGATTTAACCATCCTCCCAGCACAAAAAGGGGGCAATTATGAGCTATCAGAAGGAGTGGCTTCTTTTGGAAGCCACTGACGAGATCGATGAAATGGAACACCGAAACCCCAGTGAGGAATATCAGTTTTATCATGCCGTTGCCAGCGGCAATGTAGATTATGTGCGCCGCAACTGCGAATCGGGCCGTTTCAGCCAGGAGGAAGGGGTAGGGCAGCTGTCTCGCGATCCCGTACTCAACCTGAAATATCACCTTGTCATAACCACCGCTATGATCACCCGGCTTTGTGTTCAAAGCGGCATGGAGCTGGAGCAGGCTTTTCGACTCAGCGATTTCTATATTCAAAAGCTGGACGATCTTCACTCCGTGAATGCGGTTTGTCAGCTGCACGATGATATGGTGATGGATTTCACCAAAAAGATGCGTAAGCATCTGCGCAACGACACCAATTCCAAGCATATCAACGCGGGCAAAGAATACATTTACGCTCACATCAAAGAGCGCATCACCATTGAAGACCTGGCCGACGAACTGGGGGTTTCTCCCAGCTATCTTTCCCGCCTTTTTAAAAAAGAAACCGGAACTTCCGTCAGCGGATATATTCGCCAACAGAAAATCAACATGGCCAAAAATCTGCTGCGCTTCAGCGACAGCTCCATGATCGACATTGCCAACCAGCTGGCGTTTTCCTCCCAAAGCCATTTTATCCAGCAATTCCGCGAAGTTACCGGAATGACTCCCAAAAAATATCGGGATGTAAGCCGCTTGAACCCCTGGGAGGATTAACACTTTTGATAACTGCAAAAATCCCGCCGGGCTGACCGCCCGGCGGGATTTTTTATCCTATCCGCTTAAAGAACCAGCAGGATCTCATTCTCTGCAGTCAGCAGCTTCTCCGGAATGTAATTGGAATCAAGCTCCTGCCCGTTGACACGCAAAGCGGCAAAGCCGGATTCTTTCCCATTCGGATTTTCCACACGGATATGCAGCTTCCGACCGCGGAAGTCCTTCTCCATTGTAAACGACTTCCACTGCTTCGGCACCGCAGGTGCCAGGCGCAGGCCATTCAGATCCGGCCGAAGGCCCAGAATTCCTTCCACACAGCCAACCATCACCGTGGAAGCGGTACCCGTCAGCCAATGCACTTGCGAACGTCCGAAATGCTTGCTGGCAGGCCCTTCCGTAAACTGACCATAGCAATAAGGCTCCAAGCGACGGATCTCTGCCCGGTCATTTTGCGCCGCCGGCGCATTTTCCGTGAAATAACGGAACGCACGTTCTCCGTGCCCGAGCAGAGCCTCCGCCAAGATCAGCCAGCCCTGCGACTGCGAGAAGATGCCCGCGTTCTCTTTTGTTCCAGGGTTATAAATGACCGCCAACGCACCATCAAAAGCATGTGCATGATAAGGCGGATCCATCAGAACCGCTCCGTATGGAGTATTCAGTCGATCGAACACCTTACGCATTGCTTCATCCGCCTGTTCCTCACTAGCCAGCCCACTGATTACCGCCCAGCTCTGGGGGTTCAGCCACAGGTTCGCCTCCGGGTCCTGAGCAGCACCGATGCGTTCACCTTCTTCTGTAAAGCCACGAATGAAGCGGTCACCATCCCAGCACAGCGCCTGAATTTTTTTGCCCGCTTCCTCCAGTTCATTTTCCAGCCAACGGCAATCCTCTTGCTGACCACGATCCTCCGCAAAGTATTTCAGGATGCGCAGTGCGTAGTAAAACTGCAGCGCCACAAAGGTGGATTCACCGTTTGCTCCCAATCGCAAGCAATCGTTCCAGTCCGCATACAATCCGGCCGGCAGACCGTGAGGCCCCAGATGAGCCAGGGAAAACTGAACCGCACGCTTCAGATGCTCGTACACGGTGCCTTCATCTCGATTTGCAAAAGGGATCACCTGATCCAGAAATTCCTTGTCGCCAGTTTCCGCCACATACTTGTATACCGTGGGGAACAGCCACAGCGCGTCGTCCGCACGATAGGCAGGATGCCCGGTCTCTGCCACATACGAAGCATCGTCCGGGGTATCTTCATGTCCAGGATTATGGGTAAACTTCACCAGCGGCAGCCCGCCGCCGTTATCCACCTGGGCAGACAGCATGAAGCGGATCTTCTCGCGTGCCATCTCCGGTTCCAGATGAATAATCCCCTGAATATCCTGCACAGTGTCTCGATATCCGTAACCATTGCGCAGGCCGCAGTAAATGAAGGAAGCCGCGCGAGACCACACAAATGTAATAAAGCAGTTATAGGCATTCCATGTGTTGATCATCGTGTTGAAGGCCGGGTCCGGTGTATCGACCCGAAGATGGTCCAGGCGACCATACCATTCCTCCTTCAGCTCTTTCAGCTCTTTCTCGCAGCGATCCGCGGCATTCCGGTAACCCTGCAGCAGCTCTGCCGCCTTTGCGGAGGGCTTCATCCCCAGCAGGAAGGCGACCGTGCGGCTTTCGCCAGGCTCCAGTTCCACAACGCAGGAAAGCGCCCCACAGGAATTTTCATTGTAGCTGAGCACATTTCCAAGGTCTCCGGATGCAACCCCCTTCGGGTTTCCATATGTGTGATAACGCCCAAGGAACGCATCCTTATCTCCACAGTAGGAAGCAACCTGAGCGCCCGCCAAGCCAAAAAAGCGTTCGGTAACGGTCTTTCCGTCCACCATCTCATCGGCCGCCTGTGCATCCAGATTGCCATGAATCTGCTGCATGATCCGATCGGTGTCAAACAAGGTCCGGCTGATAAACAGCGAGTACTGCAGGTTAACCTGATCCTGTTCATAATTGCTGTGGTTGGTGAACTCCGCATAGCCGGTCAGCGTCAGCTCCCGCCGTTCCGCCGAGCGATTGGTCACCGTCAGCTCCCACACCTCATGCGCGCTGTCCTTCGGCACATAGTACACCGCCTCTGACTGAATCCCGCTGTATTCGGCCAGCATCCGGGTGTAGCCCATGCCATGGCGGCACTCGCAGCGGTATTCCTTCAGGTCTTTGCCCACAGGCTGCCACGAAGCAGACCAGAAATCCCCGCTGGCATTATCTCGCAGATAGAGATAACGGCCCGGCTGATCAAACTGGTTGAACACATACCGCAGGATCCGCCCGTTTGCGCCGGATTTTGCAAAGCTGTAGCCACCCGCATTATTGGAAACGATCGCACCGTATTCCGGAGATCCAAGGTAGTTTACCCAGGGCGCAGGCGTATCCGGCCGCTGCACTACATATTCCCGCTGCAAATCATCAAAATATCCATACTTCATCTGAAATCCCATCCTTCGTTTTTAAACAAGTTTCACATCGATCACGCCGCCTGCTGCTCCAAGCCGTTCGAACTGTTCCCGGGGCACCACGATCCTTCCCTGCATATCCTGCGTCAACATCTGTTCGCCGCAGCACGCCGAAGCGATCCCATACTCGCCGTATTCCTTGCCCTCCGCATTGTGATAACGAATCGTCAAGGGGCATCCTGCGAACTGCAGGCTCACCTGCGCTGTACCGTTCTGGTCAAACTGCTCGGCGGTCAGTCTCGGCTCCAGAAGCAGATTGCCCTCCTGGCCTCTTACGCCAAACACCTGGGTGATCATCGTCAGCATGAACCAGCTGGCCGCACCGGTCAGATAGTTGTACATTCCCCGGCCATCTGCAGAAAAATATTCGGGAATGCCCGGGTAAATCCGGCTGCTTTCAAAGTGAAGTGCTGCATCCGCCAGAGCTTTGAGAACCTTCCAGCCCTCTTTCGCAAAACCGCGGCGATAAAGCGCATTCGCATACATAACTGCCATATGCGAAAAAACAGCCCCGTTCTCCTTCTCGCCATACGCAAATCCAAACATACGCCCCAAATTGAATTTCAACTCGTTAAAATCTGTGTTCAGCCGGTATCCGCCGATCTCAGGACGATAGAGGTAATGATCTGCACTCCGGGTGATCTGCTTGATCTGCTCGTCGTCTGCAACCTTTCCCATGATCGCAAACACCTGACCAGTGAACATCATGCGGACCCCCGAAGGGAAGATCCCCTCCACAGCCTGTCCGTCGTTATCATAGTAGCTGTTAAACCAGCCCTCTTCTCCATGATCGATCCATTCCTGCCGGCGTAAATGCTCCGTCAGCCAATCTGCACGCTGCTGCAGATCTTCCGCCAGATCGGATAGCTTGACCCGCATTCTCTGTCCGCTCACTGTGAAACGGCAGCGATCCAGATAATCTTTCAGCCGCTCCTGCTTGCTCTGAATATCGTCATAATCCTGCTTCTCTCCGCCCAGCAGGATCGCCAGCTCCTCCAGCAATTCAATCTCACGCCCAGGGCATGCTTTATCCATTGTCTGAATCATTTCCGCCAGCTCGCGCAGATTCCCCGCATACGCACAGGTAAACGCAACGCTCTCGCCCCGTTCCGCCGCCATATCCAGTGCGTCGTTCCAGTCCGCACCGCGCAAACGGTACAGATTATGCTCGCCCACATCATAAAACGCGGTCAGTTGCTCCACCAGCAGATGCTCCAGAATTGTCCCTTGGTAGATCTCGCCCGCTGCTGTACGTTGCCAATTGCCCTCATCCGGGGTCCATGTATCATCGATTCCATTCCCGCGCATTGCCTGAGGGTCCTTGAAATAGGGGGCCACACGTTCCAGTATCCCGCTGTCGCCGGTTTGGTCAATATACAACTTTGTGGTCATCTGAGGCCACAGCGCATGGTCCATCCATACTCGGGCAATACCGTTGCGGTCTGCAATAAAATTACCATCGCCCGCACCGATGATCGTAGCATTCGTACCATCCACACGAACACCACCGTAATTGGCTTCGATCATCTGCCCTACCTGACCGGGTTCCATCAGCAAAAGTGACAAACAGTCCTGCCACAGGTCGCGCCAGCCCCGGCCGCCGCGGCCATAATCGTGATGCGGCAAAAACGAACAGCCAAATAGCCGCCGCAGATAGGGCTGGAAACAGATCCACTTCATCAGCCGGTCTCTGTCAGCATTATTGGTAGAAAAGGCCACATTAACCTTTTGCTTCCAGTAGCGCTTCGTCTGCTCAAGCACTTGATCGATTTTTGCAACGGAATTATACCGGGTGAAAATCGCATCAACATCTGCACTACTATCTTCTACCCCAAGAAGCAGCACAAACCGGCAGCTTTCCCCAGGAGCCAGCTCGATTGCAGGGAAGCGGAAAGCGCCCATCGCCTCGCGTCCTGCACGGGAAGTGCCCGCGGGAACGCCCAGATAGGCCTCGCATACAGCACGGGGACGGGTAAAAGTTCCACCTTCTCCGATGAATTCCTCAACCGTGGGATAGAACGCTTCCGGCTTCTGACCATTCTCCTGATATCCCAACACATAATAGACCTTATGATTCGGTCTGTGGCCCCGTTCATCAAACGACATCGTCGGGCAAACCAGAACACCATGCTCTGTTGTGTGGATTCGATGAAGCATCGACGTCACATTCCTGTGGTCCCGAAGATTGTCCGCACTGCGCCCATACAATGGGATCGCAGCATACGGAACATACCGGCGAGTCTTCTCCGTATAGTTCTTTACCGTCACCGACAGGATCTCCACATTATCCTGTACCGGCACAAAGCTGGTCATCTTTGCATGAACGCCTATACTACATACCGTACGCTCCAGCGTATGCCACATCAGACCTGCCGTCAGTCGGCTGCTATCCTGATTCGGCGTAAACCGAGTTGCCTGCTGCATTGCTGAAGCTCCTGTCAGAGAAACCGCAACACCGTCGGAATCAACCATCCAAAAATTCCGTGTGGAACGGTTATTATGCAGATTTTCGACGCTAACCGGTTCCAGTAAAAAAGTTTCCTGGCACAGCTTTGCATCACCGCCCAAATCTGGCGACACACAACTTTTCAGACCGGTCTCCGATGCCAACGGAAAATATAGCTGACTGATTTCCTCCGGGCACTCCATTACAAAGCTGGCATCTTCATCAATAAAACATGGACGTTGCAAAGCCATTCCTCCTTGTTTGTTTATTGTTTTTAGTTTGGCTGCTGCGACAATACCGGTCTTTCTTCTTTAACCTTTTTCATCGCACCTTATGTGCATATCATCATAACCAAATTTTTAAACAGAATAAACAACAAAAAGGTCAAAAATGTCAAATCCGTGACATTCAGAAGGTTACTTTTTGAAACAACGCATCACTTTAATTTTCGCTAAAATAAAAATCCGAACTGATTTCTGTAAAGAAACAGTTCGGATTTTTCCTAGAAAGCAGCATACACAACTCTGATCATCCCATGCTATTATCCACATATAGCGAACTATAGCTAGTAGCTGTGCCAGCTAAAATATATTAACTTTATATGTTCATCTCATCGAATCACTATTTCTCCACAACCGACCCGTTGTTCCTCTCCACTTCTTCACCGGCTCCACGCGGCCACAGTCATCGCAGGAATAGGGCCACTGGAGCTTCCATTCAAAATACTCGTCCCGCGTAATGATCTTATCCCGCAATTCCTGCTGACGGATCGCCCACTCCCTGAGCGCATCATTCACAATGATATGATTGAACCACAGCATGGTGGGTTCTCGGGGCATCCAGTCATCATTATCTGTGTATTCAATCTCATATCCCATCACGGAATTATATTTTTTGTCATTCCGCTTGGCCGTTGCCAGCGTTAAGATCGACGGCGACTCCACGTCTGCCCAGAAAAGCATTTCAATCATCACCGTCGAACTGCCTTCGTTCTCTGAATCCAGGGCATACACGCAAACATCCAGCACCTCTGCCATCCGCAGAATCAGATCCCGCTTGGGAACCCGATAACCTGTCTCATATTGCGCAATTCGCGTCTGAGGATCGCCTTTTAGTCCCAGGGCAATACCCAATTCTTTTTGTGTCATTCCGCGAAAAGAGCGAATCCTGCGTATTTTTTCTCCAATGTTCACGTCTTATCCCCCTTCTCTCGTTGTCTCTCTTCTATTCTATTGCATATTGCCCCATTCCGCAACAGAAAATTAACATTCAAGTGAATCTCTCCCTATTGACATTATCTTTTTCGTTAATTATGCTCTACATTTTAATTAACTTTTTTGATAATGAAAGGAAATTCAATCATGCGTACGCAGAAAACTTTTGCCGAATTGCGGTGCCGGATGATCCGGGAGAACATCAACCAGAGGAACTGGCTGAAATTGCCGGTATTGCGGATGCCACCATGACAGATCGAATGGCCGGGCGCAGCTTCTTCCGTGTGAATGAAATCAATCGAATGGCCGCTCGCCTGAGCATTCAGGAATCGGACTACTACCGGTACTTCTTTGCCCAGGAGAACTATCCCAGCCGCACTCCTGGCCGTGCCTGTTCCAAATGAGGAGTACTGCAATGCAAACGAAAAAAGTAGAGGTCCGGTGGGAACCGTGCCGAAAGCGCTGGCGGGTAAACGCACAGCGGAATGGGGAACGAAAAACCTTCTACAGTACCGTTCCCGGCTTGCGAGGAAAAAAGGAAGCCGAACGGAAAGCTGACAGCTGAAAACGAAGCGCCGGCCTTTCCTATGAAAATTGTGATCCCCTGGTAGCGGAATTGTGGGACAGTTTCCTTTTGTACCTGCAGGAAGAAAAACGTGTTGGCACCAGTACACTGGAGCAAACCCGAAAGTTCGGCAGAAACTATATCCTTCCTGTCTGCGGGAACCTGAAAATTTCTCGTCTGAACGAAGGACATCTGCAGCGGGTCCTGAATCTCTCCGCACAAAAAGGATGTTTACAGCCACATCCCACACGCCCGCCCAAGGGTCCACTCAGTCTGAAAACGCTCCGAGGACTTCGCAATACCGAGCAGCAGTTCGTCAAGTGGTGCCGTATCAACGACTTTACCGATCTGGTTCTGGAAGGTCTGGAGGTACGTACCTGCGCTGAGAAGCAGGAAAAGGAAATTCTTCAACCGGAAGAGCTTCAAACCCTTTTTCGTGTGGATACACGTCTTGTGCGTGGTGAGAGTGTTTTTGATGACCAGATTTATGCCTATCGGTCTGCAGTGGTCACCGGGCTGCGCCCCGGCGAACTGATGGGCCTTCATATCGGCGATATCGACGGCGATAAGCTTCATATTCAGCGGGCCATCAATCGCTACGGAGAAAAGACAAAGGGCAAAAATCAGAATGCGCGCCGCACCTTTGGTCTCAATACATTCGCCCGAATCCTCATCGATCAGCAACTGTCCCTGCTCCATTCCCTGGGCATGCCCACAACGCCTGACAGCCCTCTATTTCCCGCTTTGAATCAACAGGGCCGCTATCATCAATGGAAGTCCTACGCACGTTCAAACGGCATTACAGCCATCAGCTGCTATGAAATGCGCCACACCTTCATTCCCCTGGCGCAAAACCTTCGTGAGGGTGATCTGCGCCGATTGTGCGGTCAATCCGCCAGCATGGACACGCGCGGCGTATACGCGCACAAACTCACCGATGACGACTCCCGTATTGCAAATGAAGTTGATCAGATTCTGGGGCGCTATCTGACGCCATGAAGGATTCCACCGGAAGTGTGGTCCAAAACGTGGTCCAGAAAGCAAAAAGCCTTGCAAAATCGAGATTCTGCAAGGCTTTTTGTTGGTGGGAGCGGGTGGATTCGAACCACCGAAGCAAAAATGCAACAGATTTACAGTCTGCCCCCATTGGCCGCTCGGGAACACTCCCACATATCAGTTATTCAGTTTTGCCTCATCGCTGAGTGCTTGATTATTATACCAAGCGTTTTCAGAAAAATCAACCCCTTTTTGAAAAAAATTTTATCTTTTTTTCGAGCCCCTTCCCGCAGCTTTCCCCTTCCCTCAGCTTTCCGCTTCGGTCTATTCACCACGCTACTTTTATGCTATACTAGATAAATAGGGTTTTGCCCCCGCCCCGGCGGCGGCCCCCATCCCACGCAAAGGAGGCATACCACAATGGCCGAAATTTCCGAATACTCCCGGGTTACCCCCGCCATCGAACGGCTGGCACAGGTCTGCCTGGCCAACAGCCAGATCAACCGGGACGACTACCTCCGCTACAACGTCAAGCGCGGCCTGCGCGATCTGGACGGTACCGGCGTGCTGGCCGGGCTCACCGAGATCAGCGAGATCATCAGCAGCAAAACGGTGAATGGCGAACAGCAGCCCTGCCCGGGCGAGCTGTATTACCGGGGCTACTCCATCCAGGAGCTGACCGACGGCTTCCTTTCCGACGGCCGCTTCGGCTTTGAGGAGACTGCCTATCTGCTCATGTTCGGCCAGCTGCCGGACGCCGCCCAGCTGGAGCAGTTCAACCGCCAGCTGGCCTTTTACCGCAGCCTGCCCACCAACTTTGTGCGGGATGTGATTCTGAAGGCCCCCAGCCCGGACATGATGAACACCCTGGCCCGCTGTGTGCTCACCATGGCCAGCTACGACGAGCGGCCGGACGACATCAGCCTGCCCAACGTGATCCGACAGTGCATCGACATGATCGCCATCTTCCCGCTGATCGCGGTCTACGGCTACCAGGCCTATAATTACTATTTAAATGGCAAGAGCCTTTACATCCATACCCCCCGACCCGAGCTTTCCACCGCGGAGAACATTCTCACCCTTCTCCGGCCGGACGGCCAGTACACCCCGCTGGAGGCCCGGATTCTGGATCTGTGCCTGGTGCTGCACGCCGAACACGGTGGCGGCAACAACTCCACCTTCACCACCCATGTGGTCACCAGCTCCGGCACCGATACCTACAGCTGCATGGCAGCGGCGCTGGCCAGCCTAAAGGGCCCCCGCCACGGCGGTGCAAACATCAAGGTGGTGCGCATGTTCGAGGACATGGAGGCAAGCCTCACCGACTGGGAGGACGAGGATGCCATCAAGGACTATCTGGCCGGTCTGCTGGCAGGCGAGCGGTTCGACAAAAGCGGCCTGATCTACGGCATGGGGCACGCGGTCTATTCGGTCAGCGATCCCCGCGCCCAGATTCTGCGCAGCTTTGTGGAGCGGCTGAGCGACGAAAAGGGCCTGCACAGGGAATATGCGCTGTATGCGGCCGTGGAGCGGCTGGCGCCGCAGGTCATTGCGGAGAAGCGCCGCATCTACAAGGGCGTTTCCGCCAACGTGGACTTTTACAGCGGCTTTGTGTACCGGATGCTGGGCCTGCCCACCGAGCTGTTCACCCCGCTGTTTGCCATGGGCCGTGTGGCGGGCTGGAGCGCCCACCGCATGGAGGAGCTGATCAACATGGGCAAGATCATCCGCCCGGCCTACATGGCGGTGCAGCCCCGCCGGGAATACATTCCGCTGGAAAACCGCCGTTAAAGACGGCCATCCGCCTGATGAGCGGTTTTACGTTTGCGCATGAAAAAAGCCTGCCTCGGCAAATGAACTGCTACCCGTCAAGAGGACAGTGAAAAAATATAAAGTTTTCCCGGCCAGCAGCCAGTAGGTTGCTGGCCACTTTTTATGCAGCGAAAAAC